>JAPNUR010000030.1 GCA_026627385.1 Bacillota bacterium
GCCTTAACCTCGCGGAAGACCTCAAGAGTCCGCCGGAGGTCCGGGTCCGGTTCGATCACGATGGTTACGGTTCGCTGGATGTCCATCACGTATTCAACATAGCACATGGTGCTGGGAAAAGCAATCCAAAAGGAGGGAGCGGCGCCTCCTCCCCACGGCTAAAACCGGGGGCTCCCGGCGCCACAGGATTTGGTGGTTTACGCGCGAACCGCTCTCCACGGATCATCCAAGATTTATGGGTTGCTCGAAGTCTCCTTGTTATGCGGGGCGATTTTGGGCAGTTTCGCCGCTGGACGGTATTCGTCGCACCTAAGGCTGTGGCAGTGGCTAGGTATCGCCTTCGTTGGCAGCGGGGGCGCGCTCGTGGGGCTCGGCGTTCTCGTCAATGGGGCCTCACGGCGAAGGGGTTTTTGGTCGTATTCTCCGGCGTCCTAGCTCTTCTGAACATTCCCTTCATGACCTCCCTGGAGTTGTTGGCGCCGGACAACATGAGAGGGCGAGTTGTTCAAACCGCGTTGCTTCTTATGACCGATATTACCTCCCCGATGGGGTAATTGCCGGCGGCTGGATCATGACCCACGTTGGCGTGCGTTCCGTTCTGATGGGAATGGGGATGATCCTGATGGCTTTCGCTGCGATCGGCATGCAAATGCGTGTCTTCAAACAAGGCGCAGAACTGGAGGCTGGGTTTAAGAGGCCCGGCTGCGATGCAGAAGCATAACGAAATTTGTCTAGTAAAAACTTGGCCTGGGAGGAGCACTTGCGATGGGGGACCCGTCTTTCCGTCTTCAGCATCTCAAGAACGCCTGGCGTTGTGATTGCTGCGCAGGGTTGTTACTGGACAAGACCCCCAAGGGTATTCAGGTTGACAGTTAACGGCCGGCCGACACGGCGTTTACGCGTAGCTGAACAAGCGTTGAATCGGTGGTTAAGGTGGGATCGTCCGGCAATCCCAAGGAGAACGTGCCGTTTCGCACCAACCCCAAGACAAGGCCGCCCGCATTGGCTCGCACTTGCGATAGGGGCTTTCCTACCCAGACGTCGGGCACCGGGATTTCTTCCAGAACTACTGATTCGGACGCAAGAATTTGGTGAAGGACATTAAACGCATGGGGGGTTTCCAAGCTTTTCGTGAGAAATTCCCCGAGCAGGTCCTGCGATGCGATCCCTCGAATTCCGACCGCCTCCAGTGCGCCAATCGCCGTTTTGGAATGCGTCACCGCCAAAATGATGTCCTTGGGCACCAATTGCTGCGCCTCAAGCGCTGTCATCACCACGTCACCATCACTGTTGCCGACAACCACAATTTTTTGCGCCGCATCGAGGCTAGCCTTCGCCAAAACGTGGGGATTGGTCGGATCGCCGGCAATAAACTGCATCTGGGGATGATCAGGGATTTGCCCGCGGTCTACATCGGCCACCAACACGACCGCCGAATGTGCGGCCAAAAGCTCCGGCAATAGATGGGGAATTAACGGAGTATACCCTAAAATGACTAAATGATCCGTCATATTTGACGTCGTGTGCACGCCAAACAACCTCCCAATATGAAGTGAGGTAGCAGCGGCTGCCCAGTTGGCAAACACCGCTCCTACCAACGGAATGACAACGATCATCGTGCCAATGGCCACGACACGGCCCACCGGATCTTTCGGCACCACGTCGCCGTAACCTACCGTCGTCACGGTGACAATCGCCCAGTAAATACCGGTAAACCATGACACGTGTTGGGTCAAGGCAAACAATGTTGCCCCCACGAGTGTACCAATTCCTGCCAGCGTCGTGTACAACCACGCTTGGTTGGTTCGGACTTTCGTTAAGAGTCGGTTAACCAGCCATAACATGACGACAAAACCTCACCTTAGAATATACTGATCCGCCACCGGATCTGATGTCCCCAAACCGTCCTTTCGCCGATTTCATTATGTGACGCCCAGGCGCCAGTCGGTCAGCGCCTAGTCCCCACTTGCAGCCAGTTAACCGCCCTACGGCATTGAGACAGGCATCAGATGAGAATTCTCTACAAACACGCCTTCTGCTACCTGTCTCAATGTCGGTACGACGAGAGGTTGCCATGGGCCATCGCCGTCTTGGCCCTTTTAATCCCATTTTAGCGGCTCTGGATGCTTCGGGAGATCCGCCCACCAGGTCAGAAGCTCATGAGTCCGTCCGCGAGTCCGCTTCACGTAAATAGCCACTGCCCACAGTGTACCAGAAGGATACTTTCCTTCCACCGCATCCCCCCTTAAGCCTAGCCCTTTTCTCATGATACCGCATCTGCTACAACAAAAAGTAGCGGTGCCGGGTCGATGAGTCGCAGAACTAGGGGGGCCGAGTGATGGACAAATCCGAACGCCTCAAGGCGTTATCGCCGTTGCAGTATCAGGTCACGCAACTCAATGGTACCGAACCTCCTTTTAGAAACGAATATTGGGACAACCGCCGGGAAGGTATTTATGTCGATATCGTATCGGGTGAGCCACTGTTTTCGTCGCGGGACCAATTCGATGCCGGGTGTGGATGGCCCAGCTTTACCAAACCTTTAACCCCTGAGGCCGTATACGAACGCTGGGATTTTAGTCACGGGATGTCGCGGATCGAGGTTAGAAGCCGCGGAGCCGATTCCCATTTAGGCCATGTCTTTCCTGATGGGCCTAAGGAGGCTGGAGGGCTTCGCTATTGCATCAATTCAGCAGCTCTCCGCTTCATTCCCAAAGAGCGTTTGGCTGAGGAAGGGTATGAAGCCTACGTCTCGCTGTTTGTAGACCCGGGAGAACCCACTCTCTGATATCCTGGGGTCACCCGTGTTGTTGCGAGGGATGCTCTTCAATCGCATGGGCACCAAGTTCGGTCTATGCGGACACTGACCTCAACTCCGCATAGGTCGTGACGTTTTTGCTCACACTTATGCTATGATGCACGCTATCGCAGCGCTGTGGCTCTGGCTTGTCATGACCTTGGCCGCTACGCCAAATCCACAACTTACCCAAGGGACGCGCCAAGAGCTGGCCAAAGCTGCGCTTGCAACGCTTGTACAGCAACAACAAACGTTGATGATTCATCATCAGTTACAGAGCCTCACAGATCTCTACGCACCGAACTGGGCAGGTCAAGAGGCCTTAAAGGTCTCACAAGTTCGCTCGCGGTATTTGCACGCATGGGCTCGCCTGCGCCGCGTCGATTGGACTGGGGTTACGGTAGCTATCCGCACGCCCTCAATCCAATTTTCGGGTCCGAATACCATTCGCTTTTACGCGATTGAGCGCGAACAGTACCACTACCATTACCAAAGCCTTCCCAACGTGGCCTTGAGGTTTGGCATTGCGTCCCGCCACCACTTGAGCATTGTCGAGGTGGACCACGCTTGGCGTTTTTCGAGCGATGACTTTACTAATCCTGTATTGCCGGACGATGTCGCCGGACGCCAAGTTCCCCAACAAGTGGGTGGTGTGCCTCCCCACTACACCCTGTCTACCAATCGCCGTCACGCCCTTGACTACGCAAACACGTACTGCGGCAACGCCCCAGGATGCGGCAATGATGGGCACTATAACCGGGCGTATCGAAATTACAACGGCAACGGCGGCGACTGTACCAATTGGATTTCCCAAGTGATTTACGCGGGGGGATTTCCCATGACGCCGCTTTGGCGATACGACCACACCACCGATGAAGGCAGCGACGCCTGGGCCAATGCCAAACACCTCGCCAGCTTCCTAGAAAATAGCGGCCGTGCAACACTCTTTGCGTCCGGCTCTTACCAAGACGTCACCCGCCCCACCCGCGAGTGGCCGTATGGAGCGATTGAGACCCTCATCCCCGGCGATCTCATTAGTTACGAAGAACACGGCCGCATTGTGCATACGGCAGTTGTCGTGGGTTACGATCCAAAAGGCGTAGTATTAACCAATGCGCACACCAACGATCGCTTTCATGTCCCCTGGGATTTTGGGTGGAGCAATCATACAACCTTTTATCTCTGGCACGTCCATTACCCCGATAGCAGTCACTCAGCTAAGGCCTGACCTAAAGTAAACGATGCCGAGGGGCTCGGCTTCGAGCAGGGGGCCGCACCATAGTCTTCCACGCCGCCTAACAGTACCGGAAACTTTGGCGCTCCGTACACTGTAAATTGTACCAAGCTCCCCGGGGGCAGCCGACCTGGGGTCGAATTCCACACCGTATCTCGGGTGATTTTCGCTTCCAGCTGCCGCCCATGACGCGTCGCGCACGCGGGATTCATATTGGTGGGATTTATCAACGGATCGATGGCCACCCACCGACCCCTCACCCGGAGAATCCGCCCATACCCGTTCTCATATTCCAAAATCCCCACCACAACATGGCGATTAACCACCAGATTGACGGCCTGATGGCGCACCGAGATCCCGCTGAAATACCGCCATCGCCCCTGCCATATCACCGTTCGAGTGGTGACCGTAAATTTGCTGATCGCCGAGGGCGGCCCCATCACTGGACTAATCCATAAAGCGTCGGCCGTTTGCTGCACAACGTTGCCGATAATGCTGCGGCCCGCTGTCACCGAGGCCAGCACCTCAGCCCCTATGCGCGCCGGCCGCGGCTCAATCAAGGTCCCGATCGGCGGCGGTGGGACGCGCAATCCCTGCACGCGCGCCGCGTAAGCAGGCCCACCCATTGTTCCCCCAAGGCCGATGGCGACAATGGCCATCGCGCCAATGCCCTGCCGCAACCCCATTTTAGCCCACCTTTGCCCCACATCCTTAGCCATGGCCGCTCTCTTGGTAAACGCCGGGCAAGCCTCCACCGTTACGCCCGATTCCTGCCCATCTCTTTGGTGTTTATTGTAGCAAGACCGACGTGCGGGCTAGCTGAGATTCTGATGAAATACCAGCCGACATTTGTGATAAGATGGCACGAGAAAATGGATACCACGCTCTAGGTCTAGGGCATGAGAAACGGATGATGATTAAACCATGGACCAGCCTTACCGTCAGCGCATTGTGCTGGATGTCGATACGGGTATTGATGATGCCTGGGCATTAATTTATGCCCTGCGTTCCCCATGTTTTGAGGTGCTTGGCATTACCACGGTATTTGGGAACGCTGATATCGATACCACCACGCGCAACACCCTGATCATGACAGATCTCCTGCAAAGCCCGGTACCGGTGTTTCGGGGCTCGGCAGCACCTTTATGTCGTAGCTGGGATGGCCCTGTTCCCCGCTATCATGGGTACAACGGATTAGGCGACGCCCCGTTGCCCACCACCGCGCGACAGGCCGAAAGTCTCGAAGCAGTGTCCTTTCTACATCAAGTGGTGAGGCAATTTCCCCATCAGGTCACCCTCGTCACCTTGGCCCGGTTGACTAATGTGGCGCGCCTCTTGCTCTTCGATCCCGCGACCGTTGGGCTCATTCGTCGCCTGGTCATCATGGGTGGTGCGGCCTTTGTCCCCGGGAATGTGACGCCTGTGGCCGAAGCGAACATTTGGGGCGATCCAGAAGCCGCCGATCTCGTCATGCATAGTGGTATTCCCATTACCATGGTAGGGCTTGACGTCACCCACCAAGCCCGTCTCAGTCGTGAAGATCTCAGCCGGTTGGATCCCGCCCTGGCCTACGCCAGCATCATGCGTGAAGCCACAGAGTTCTATATTCACGCCTACGAGACAGACAATAGCGCCTTTGAAGGCTGGTGCCCGATTCACGATCCGCTCGCGGTGGCTGTAGCCGAGGACCCTACCCTCGTCACCACTCGCCGTTATCCCGTTCGCGTGGAGAGCCAGGGCCGTTTTACGACAGGCATGACCGTTGTCGACGCCCGCAACGCCACGCAGTCGGTAGGAGTCGATGTGGCGGTCAGTCTCGACGCCGAAGAATTTTTGAGGCGTTTTCGCCCGCGCGTAGGGATTCGTTCAGCCTAGGCCTCCAGGTCGTCGGGCGGAGCCAATCGTTTCAAATGCGTGCGGTTGGCCCACAGATAGACACCCCACCCAACGGCAAAGAGCCCAGCCGTTAAGGCCACTAGCTGACCCCAGTGGGCATGCACAGCGGTGCGATATAAGAGAGCCATTATCACGTTGGTGACAAAGACGCCAACGGCCGTCGTCCAGTAAAACCGCAACACGGGCACCTGGCAGGCACCAAATACCATGTTCAAGACGTCAAAGGGGATAAACGAAATCCACCGCAGCAGAATTAATGCCAGGGGATTAAGGTGTTCTACCGCCTGTACCACACTTTGGACACGCGGATGATCGGACCACCGCTCAAGGATGGGCGGCCCAATCCAACGCCCTAGCAAATAAGAAATAGACGCCGTCACCATTGATCCTGTCCACACCACGACGAGCCCGCCCGCGGGTCCGTAGAGGGCAAAGGCCACGAGGGTGGGGATTTCCATAGGGAAGACAATCACGATACTGTGCACGGCAAGCGCCAGGATGATGAGAAGCGGCCCCCACGGTCCTAAAGCGCCGGCAAAGTTTTGCAGCGCGATCGCGACCAATCTCAGGGCTTCGCGAATGCCGACGGTGTTGGCTAGGACATTCCAGCCCCACCACCCTAAAGCGACGAGGCCTGCTCCGCCCACCACGATCCAGATCCATTTATGAGTGCTTACCCAGCGAATGACGCGGCCGATGCCCGTGGGGTTCATTCAAGCCACCTCCCCCCACAACCGATCATTCGCTTGATCCTTAGCCGCCTTAGTATACCATATGCCGCCAGTGAACGACCCCATGCCCGAAGTTCGCACGAGCGTCGCTGCGAGACTCGCGAATGACCTGCAACGCAGCCATTTATGACACGGTTAATGAAACCCTTTCATTACCAAAATGCGTCGTAAATCCCGACTTTCAGTTGAAAGTCAGGGAACGCCTCACACCACGAAAGCACAACATTCGCCGACCTTCCATGATGGGCAGTGCTTACCAGAGCAAGTCTTCGCCGTATTGTTTGAGCCACTGACGCGCGCTCATGGCGTCAGGATATTGTTGGGTGACGAACTCCCAGAACGATGCTTGATGATGCGGATAGCGGCGATGGGCCACTTCGTGAACGATCACGTAGTCAATCACCCATAGCGGCGCTTGGTAAAGCCGCCAATTGAGACCAACCGTCCCATCTGGACGACAGTATCCCCATCGCGTCACACCGTTCGCAATAACTAATGCGCGGTATGTCACATTCAAAGAATGGGCCCACAACTGAAGCCGGGTTCGAAACATGGACGGAGCAGTCGCTTGATACCACTTGATCAGTTCGTGACGCACGTCCTCGGTGCCGTCAGGGACCACAATCTCGACCCTGTCATCGGTTCGCTCCCCCTCGGGAACCAGGCGCCATCGGTCTCCCAAAACGTACGCCCAGCCCCCTACCCTCAACACCGGTCGGCGCTGCCATACGGCAGCCCGTACTTGATGCTGGCGAACAAGCCATGACGCCCGCGATTGGAGAATGCTCACTACGTCAATCGTTATTCCCGGAGGCAAAAACACCGCAATTTCGTGGGGTGCGGTGACAGCGAGACCGATTCGTCGGCGTCGCGGGGAAACCGCTACCTGATAACGAAAGATGACCCCGTTCAAGGTCAGCAAGCCTTCTGTTACCCGCTGCTGAGTGGTGGATCTCCGCTCATCCATCAGCGGCGGGAGTCGATATCGTGCCGCCGCGCACGGTAGGCGGCCCAACACGCCACTGCGGTCACCGCCAGCGCCACTCCCTGACCTGAAAGCGCTAACGCCGGCGATACCTTGCCTTGCACACCGACCCACAACAAACCGTACGCCAAAAGCATCATGACCAAAGTGGTCACCGCGGCGAGCCAAAACCATCGTAAACTGCGACGGCTCCAGGGCGCCGGGTTGGACAACAACCGCTTCAGACCGTTCACAACGTGCCTCGCTTCCTTCCCATAACCTGTACGGTGATGTTAGCCGTTGCCTAAATGGTATAAGATTTCGTCTCGCGATACTATAGCCCAGCCAACACGATTCTGCCTTGCCGGCCTAAAGGATTATGGGGAAGCCACCTGGCTGCGTCGCAGGTAGCAACCTGCGGGGATTCAGCCGAAGTACGCTCCGTAGCATGACGTAGATCCACGCCGGGACTCTGGTGAACAACACCCTATTCCTAGAGGATTGTCGGCCAACCGTCCTGTCCCCACTGCTAACAGCTCACGACCCGCAACGATCGAGCCTGAAGCGTTGCCGCGGCTCAGTTCGATAGCAAAAGGCGGCCCAAAGGCCGCCATCAGCTTGGTCTGTCATGGCTTCATCCAGGAACGAACCCCCACAGAATACAGTGTTCGTGCCGCGTGCATAGGATATACACGGACTAGACTATAAGCCAATCCAGACATCCTTAACTTCGGTATACAGGTCCAACGCGTAACTCCCCATCTCCCGGCCAAATCCGGATTGCTTGAATCCCCCCCAGGGAGCCGCCGCATCGTAAACGTGGTAGGCGTTAACCCAGACCGTTCCCGCCTTTAGTCGTTGGGCTAAATAATGAGCCGTTCGCACATTTTCCGTCCACACCCCGGCAGCCAAGCCGTAAATCGACTGATTGGCACGGGAAACCACCTCGTCCAGATCGTCAAATGGCATAACCGCAACCACTGGCCCAAAAATTTCCTCTTGCGCGATAGTCATCTGGTCCTCTACACCGGCAAAAACCGTAGGTTGGATAAAATACCCTGGACCCGCTTCGGACATTGCACCACCCCCCGCAATGAGGGACGCTCCTTCGCGATGGGCAACCTCGATGTAATGCATCACGCGCTGATATTGCTCGTCCGAAACCACCGGACCCATTTGCGTGCGATGATCCAGGGGATGGCCCACCCTCAGCGTCTTGGCGTACGTTTCCATGGCCTCCAAGACCTGATCATAAATAGCCCGGGCGACATAAATTCGCGAACCGGCCGAGCATACCTCCCCTTGGTTCATAAATATCCCCAGCATGGACCCCGACACCGCCCGTTTGATGTTGGCGTCTGCGCAGATGATATTGGGAGACTTTCCGCCGAGTTCCATAGACACTCGCGCCATGCGGTCAGCTGCCGTCTTCATGATAGACTTACCGACTTCTGTCGAACCCGTAAACGCCACCTTGTCAACATCAGGATGGGCTACCAAAGCCGCACCCGCCTCAGATCCGTAACCAGTAACCACGTTGATGACGCCTGCCGGAAAACCTACCTCACGGGCCCACTGGGCAAGCATTAGCGCACTCAGCGGCGATTGTTCGGCGGGCTTGAGGACGACAGTACATCCAGTGGCCAGCGCAGCGCCGAGCTTCCAAATCGCCATTAGCAATGGAAAATTCCACGGAATGATCGCCGCCACCACGCCTACCGGCTCGCGCACGGTGTAGTTGAAGAAGGATCCAGCGGAAACTGGAATGGTGCGACCTTCCACCTTGGTGGCCCATCCGGCCATATAGCGCAGATGGTCTATGGCCATCGGCGTGGTTCCATAACGAGACTGGCGGATCGGCATTCCCATATCCAGGCTATCAAGCTGCGCCGCGATATCGATGCGTTGTTCAATGAGGTCAGCTAACCGCCACAGAAGAATTCCCCGTTGGTTGGGGGGCATGTTCGCCCACGCCCCTGCTTCAAAAGCGCGTTTGGCCGCTTTCACCGCCAAATCGACGTCTTCGGCGCCGCCGCGCGCGACAGTCGTGAGCACTTCGCGGGTCGCCGGATTCACGTCGTCCATGACAGCGCCGGAACGAGAGGGAACCACCGCGTTGTCGATAAAATGGCCATGGGTCTGGGCCAAAAATTCCTGAATCTCCGGCATTAGGGAAACTGTAGTCTCGCTCATCGCGGTCCCTCCTACCTTAGGATTTTGGTATTTGTATCCTTATCCGCCACGTATAATGCTCCTGCGACCGCTTTTTACGCGGATGAACCGCAATCACGAGCCCTCGCCACGTCGATCGATGATACGCACGGCCTTACCTTCACTGCGTGCCAACGAACGAGGCTGATGCACGCGAACACCCACGGAAATGCCTAAGTCGCTCTTTAAGAGGTGAGCAATTTTTTGGCGCAGGGCCTGGATGTGCGGGTGTTCCGGCTGGACGCTTTGAACCGCGGTCCAATACTCCGAAGTCACTTCACAGTGCACCTCTAAGGTGTCCATGACCCCGACCCGATTGACTTCGATCTGGTAATGCGGGGCCAATTCGGGAATTTGCAACAACACATACTCAACTTCCGTGGGAAACACGTTCACCCCGCGAATGATCAGCATGTCATCGAGTCGCCCTTTCACGCGGGACATGCGAACCAAGGTTCTCCCGCAGCGACAGGGCTCCGGGTCTAGCGAAGCTATGTCGCCCGTGCGATAACGCAACACCGGAAAGGCTTCCTTAGTCAGCGACGTAAATACAAGCTCGCCGGTTTCACCGTCGGGTACCGGTTCACCGGTGGTGGGGTTAATCACCTCCGGCAAAAAGTGGTCTTCGGCAATATGGAGGCCATTTTGCGCCTCGATACACTCTATCGCCACCCCAGGCCCAATCACTTCGCTCAAGCCATAGATGTCCATGGCCTTGATGCCAAGACCTTCCTGAATTTGCTGACGCAAGCTTTCGCTCCACGGTTCCGCCCCTAAAATGCCGTACTCAAGACTCGTAGAACGCGCGTCCAGTCCCATGCGGGTCATTTCGTCAACAATATTCATCACATAGGAGGGCGTGCCAGAAATCCCCCGCGGACGAAAATCCATGATCAGCTGCACTTGTCTGGGGGTATTGCCCCCTGAGACGGGAATCACCGCGGCGCCTAGTTCTTCGATGCCGTAGTGCAAGCCTAACCCACCAGTAAATAGACCGTAGCCGTAGGCGTTGTGAAAACGATCTCCAGGTTTTCCGCCGGCTGTGGCCACGGCGCGCGCCACAATCCGCGCCCAACGACGAATGTCCACTCGTGTATAGGCCACAACCGTGGGCTTTCCTTTGGTTCCGGAGGACGCGTGAAATCGCTGTACGTCTTCCAGCGGCACGGCCAATAAGCCAAAGGGGTAGTGATCGCGCAAGTCACTTTTTCGCGTAAAGGGTAGTCGCTCAAGATCGCGGAGGGTTCGAATTTGATCGGGCGTCACATGCGCGGCGTCCATAGCCTGACGGTAAAATGGCACTCGCGCGTAAACGCGGGATACGGTCTCCTGTAATCGAGACAATTGCAGTGCTTCCATGTCAGGACGCGCGAGTTGTTCAATAGCCGGCTCCAAAATCATGCCGCGTCCTCCTTATTGTTAATCTCAGCGGTGAACTAGTTCCTGAATGGCGGGTCACGAGCCGCTGGACCTCGTCCCATCACGGTGCATTCGTCAAACTGGTTCCCAGGTTACGCACCATCTACCGTGGTCCCCACCATCATCTCCACGAGGGATCCGGCAAAACCTTGCAAATCTCGCCCAGCCTCCCGGCCAACCTCCGAACTCAGCGCCGCTTTTAAGGCGTCACGGTCATCAAAGGTCATTTCGGCCAGCAAGTAATAGGGTGAGGCTGCCCTTGCCGCTACACTGGTTAATTTGGTAACGACGAGCATTTTTAATCCCGGCATCCGGCGAACAATGGGTAAGTGCACGCCATAATAGTGTGCGTCAAACGCCTCAGGATCGTCGGGCTGTCGGTACAAGGCGATCAGCTTGACCATTCGTCTCTCCTCTTTCAATGTGCCGCACGACATCAGTTACCCCTAACGGCACCGTCATCCTGACCCATCAAATCTATCGCTTGCTTGTTTAAAGGGCGGGAGAGCGGCCCTCGTTGTCAATCGGGCAGTTCCACCAACGTGGCAATGCCCTGGCCCACCCCAATGCACATCGTCGCCACACCCCTCCCCGCTCCTGAACGCCGCATTTCATAGATGAGCGTGGTGAAAATTCGCGCGCCCGACGCACCCAAGGGATGGCCCAGGGCAATGGCCCCGCCGTTGGGATTCACAATATCGCTGGGAAATGGGAGATCCCTGAGCACTGCCAACGTCTGCGCTGCAAAAGCCTCGTTTAATTCCACCCGTTCGACCTCTTCTAACCGCCATCCGGCGCGTGCGAGGGCTCTTTTAGTGGCGGGTACCGGCCCATATCCCATATACGCCGGGTCCACACCGGCCACCCCGGTTCCCCGGATGACGGCTAACGGTTCCAGCCCGTGAGCTTTCGCCACATCTGCTCCCATAAGCACCACAGCCGCCGCTCCGTCGTTGATCCCCGACGAATTCCCCGCCGTCACCGTGCCGCCTTCACGAAAAGCGGGTTTTAACCTCGCGAGTTTTTCGAGACTGGTGTCTTTGCGTGGATGTTCGTCAATCCGCACTAGATTCGATTGTTTGGTCTTGGGGTCGGTCACCGGAACCGGCACAATTTCCTGATCGAAGCGACCACTCTCTTGGGCGGCTACGGCTCGCTGATGAGATCGCAGTGCCCATTCATCTTGCTCTTCGCGGCTAATCTGAAACCGCTCAGCCAGATTTTCGGCCGTTTCGCCCATCGAATAGGGATAATAGCGCTCGGCAAGCTTCGGATTGATCATCCGCCACCCGATGGTGGTGTCGAATAACGTCTGGTTTCCCGAGGGAAATCCGTTCGCCGATTTCGGCAAAACAAAGGGCGCGCGCGTCATGGATTCGACACCCCCGGCCACGATAATATCTTGTTCGCCGCAAAGAATGGCCTGATAAGCTCGGTTGATCGCCTCTAATGAACTCCCGCACAGCCGATTGACCGTGGCACCGGGCACGGTCACCGGGAACCCTGCTAAGAGCAGAGCCATGCGGGCCACGTTGCGGTTATCCTCACCAGCTTGGTTGGCGGCGCCTAAAAGAACGTCATCAATCTCTTGTGGATCTAAACCGATGTCGTCGACAACCGTTCGCAAAACGAGCGCTGCCAGATCGTCCGGACGCACATCTTTCAGAACTCCACGGTGCCGGCCAATGGGAGTGCGGCGGGCCGCAACAACTACCACATCACGCATTGATAAACTCACCTCGTATGATTTTGCCCCCGTAAACAGCCCGTTCTTGTTAAACCAGGCATTCTTTTATTGGCAACTGTTGTCCTCGACCTACATTGAACGAAGGAACTCCATTGTCGTTATCATTAAAAAAACAAATGATAGCTTAAACTAAACCAAATTATATAACATCTCGCGGATATTACAAGATCTCGGGGGTCCCGTTCCACAGTCATGCTCGCGGCTACCGCCCAGGGAGGCCTCAACCTTTTCGACCAAAACGGCTATACTAGCAAAAAGGCGTGCGGTTGGCCAATAGGGACACTAGCCAGCAATACCCTCTGGTGGTATGATTTTGGTGCTGGCCAATCTTTTCCTAATGTGCCCCGCCACGAGCTAAGGAGTGGAGAGTATGACGGAACAGGTCATCATTTTAGGAACAGGGCCCGCTGGTTATACCGCAGCGATTTACGCGGCCCGGGCTAACCTTAATCCCCTGGTCATCGAAGGCGACGAACCGGGCGGACAGCTCATGCTAACAACTGAGGTGGAAAATTTTCCGGGATTTCCCGAAGGGATATTAGGGCCTGATTTAATGGACGCCATGAAAAAACAGGCTGAACGGTTTGGCGCCCGCTTTGTCTTTGGGCAGGCGACCCGCGTTGACCTCAGTCAGCGCCCTTTTACGGTCACCGTCAGTGACAGCGACACTTACCAAGCCGAGTCGTTGATCATTTCTACGGGCGCCTCAGCGAAGCTTTTAGAAATCCCTGGCGAAGCAGAGTTAATCGGCCATGGGGTATCCACTTGCGCCACATGTGATGGCTTCTTTTTCAAAGATAAAAAGGTGTTGGTTGTTGGAGGCGGCGACTCAGCCATGGAAGAAGCCACCTTTCTCACTCGTTACGCCTCCGAGGTGACCATTGTCCACCGCCGCGACACATTGCGCGCATCAAAGGTCATGCAGGAACGAGCTCGCAAAAATTCGAAGATCTCCTGGGTGATGAACGTCACGCCCGTGGAAGTGGTGAGTGAAAATCGCCGTGTCAGCGGTTTAAGGGTACGCGATAATCGGACGGGAGAGCTTATGTTGCTGCCCGCGGACGGAGTCTTCGTGTCTATTGGTCACCGCCCCAACACCGCATTTTTGGCGGGCCAAGTGGAGACGGATGCCATCGGCTATATCATTACCAAGTCCGATACGACGGCCACCAGCGTCGAAGGGGTATTTGCTTGCGGCGATGTCGCGGACTCCCGTTATCGCCAAGCGATCACGGCCGCGGGAACGGGGTGCCGGGCGGCGATGGATGTGGAGCGCTGGCTTGAGGCGCGCCACCACCAAGAAAGTGTCACACTGGTTTAGCCACCTCCCTCAGCACATAAAAAAGGCCGGATATGGTTCCGGCCTTTTGATTAGCGGGGACCGCGCCCCGCCATTTGTTGCTCGGCCATCTCAATCATTTTGCGGACCATTTGTCCTCCCACGGCGCCGCATTGCCGGGAAGGCACTTCGCCCCAGTATCCGTCCTCGATCCCGGTAAGACCGATCTCGCGGGCAATTTCGTATTTAAACTGATCCAACGCACGCTCCGCGCCGCGCACCAACGCGCGGTTGCCGGTAGTGCTGCCCTGTGCCATGTCTGTCACCTCCATCTCAGGTAGTGCGCTTATTATCACCCACCCTTGACGGATTTAGCCTTGGTCGCCTATCCCAATTTTTGGTCCATTCTCTGAACCTCCCCACGGCTAAAGCCGGGGGGTTCTAAGGGGAACCACCGCTGCCTCTCCCCGGCTCTCGCCGGTGTCTTGTGCCGCCGCTACAACATCCGGGGCCTCGGCTTGAGCTATCCCCTTTTGTGCGAGCGACCCGCTCCGACTCCGGGGCACGGCCCCGAAGGAGGACGGCTTCTGCCGCCCCTTCGCAGGTTCTGTGGCACGGCTCCACGCCGCCCGCAGGAGCGGTTCCGCACCCGGCCAGCGCTCACGCGCTGTGCCCGCACGGAGCCAATGATCATCCTCAACACATCGCGCCAGGAACGCGCTGTAGAGGTCGCGCGGCATCTCGACCCCGCATGGGCGGCGTGGATGCGTTGGGACAGGGGTTTCTTCTTCACCGTGCCGCAGCCGTGGCAGACCTGGGAAAGCTTCGTTTGGCGCGTCGGGAACGCGATCACCTTGCCGCCGGCGCTTTCAGCCTTACGGCGAAGGATCGCGACGAATAACCCCGGCGCCCGCACACTCACCGACCTGCCGTATTGCCGTTGGAACGCGCGATACGAGAGCTTTTCCATCTTGATGACCCGGCCTAGCGCCAGGACGCGGTGGGCCAACTAACTGCCCTTGGAGCCTCTTGCGGTGTGCCGCCTCGCGACGCCACAGCTCCGCCAGTTGGTCCTGGGTCTGACGCTGGCGGTTCGACTTCACCCACCGTGTCGGGCCGGGTTTGAGGCGCCCATCGGGGAGGGAGTGGTCCGGATTGTTCGCCCGGCGCTGGCGCTCCAGCTTGCGCTGGAGTCGGCGGATGGTCCGATGCTGCCGCACCACCTCCTCGCAGAACAGCTCCAGGAAGGCGGCCTCCTCCCCCACCACCGCCACGGTGGAGGGACCAAGGTCCAAGGGAACGCCTTCACAGACGAGTTGCACGAAGAACCGATCTCGACTCTTCATCTTCCGGCGGACCAGCCGCACGTATGTCACCCGGCTGCTCCGCGCATCGGCGATCACCGGATCGTGTGGGTCGATGACGGCCGGCAGGGTGAGCCCGAACCATTCGACGTGGTCTTCCCGCCAGCGGATGCCGATGCCGTTTGACTTCCCCTCCACGGTGTCCAGTTGGCGGTAGCCTTTGAACCGGGGCCGCCCGCGCCGGCCCAGCACCCAGGCGTCGACCGCGGCGAAGACGCGAGAGGCCAGCTTCTGCGCGACATGCACGTCGAGGTGTTCCTGGAAGGCCCCTGGCGCAGTTCCACCACATCATGCTGCAACGCCGCGTCGGTAAACCCGACCGACTGCCGGGCTTCCTTGAACGCGACCGTCCGCTCCTGGCCCCTTCGGCAGGCGCCGTACCACGTGGTATGCCTGCCGCTCACGCAGCAGCCGGGCCCGCCCCAGGGCCTCGTCCAGGCAGGCGTTGTAGATCTGCCGCGCGGCCTCCAGACGCCTGTTCAGGATGCGCGCAGCGGCAGCTCGCAGACGAACGACGGCGTGCGTTCAGACCCGCTTGGGGTTTTCGATGCATGGCTTGATAACCGCAAGCAGGGCACCTCCTCCTGTGGCGACGAAGTCACGGGGGGTTCACCACGTGGGCCATCGACTGCGCAGCCCGGGGAATTCCTGTCGGAGCACACGCGATGAACGCCCCTTCACGAGCCGCACCAACCGATGGATGCCGAACTGGGGATCGGCCGAGATCAACCCATGCACAGGATCGGGCATGACCTCTATGGCGAGGGTCTCAGCCCGTCTCTCCGCAGCAACCTCCCGGATCATGGTCTTCAGACGGTCATCCACCGCGTTGATCAGGACTCGCCGCCGGTACTTCGGGCACCAAACGACAGGGTATGGGCAGGAATACCCCTCGTTGCGGTTGGACTTGAACTTCCGGACCACGCGTAGATGATACCATATCGTGTGGATAATCCCGAGCAACGGGCGGCTTATCCCTAAGCCTGAAGACCGAGGCTTGCGCCGCCGGGTTTTTGGTCATCCTTCTGTCAAGACCGGACGCCGCTTCGCGGGCTTCACGTCAGGCACAAATAAAAATGCCAGCGCGCCCACCAATGAGGCAATCATGACACTCCCAAACATGCCAGCAAATCCGCGCACGTCGCTCGCCGCCGTTAAGATGATTGGCCCACAGGACATGCCGATGCCGCGAAATAAAGCTGCCACGGAGAGCGCTTCGCCCGCCTGGTCGTCGCGATACAGTGCCAAGGCCATGCGATTGAGGGGAGCGCCCATGGTAAAAGCCGTCCCCAGTCCGAAGACCAACATGGCAATGATAAAGCGGGCAAACGTCAGCCCTGGCCACGCTAACAAAAGGCCACCGACCGCCCCCGCAATCAAACCGACCATCAGGACCTTGCGGGGTCCCACGCGATCGACCAAGACGCCCCCTGCCCCAGACAACACCGCGCCGCTAACCGCCGCGGGCAACAATGCTAAACCGGACGCCAACACGGTAAAGCCTAGCACTCGTTGCACCAGGGTGGGCACAAAGACGGCGGCGGACATGTCTAAACCAATCAGCGCGGCCCCAATCATCATCGCTACCCCCCGCTGAGCCCTGAGCGGGGCGGGATCCAAAAACGGCACCCGGGATTGGCGCTCGCGGCTGATAAAGGCCACCAAAGCGAAGAGGGCCACGATCCCCAGCACCCATCGCCCGGTTCCCCCTACCACAAGCGTGAGTAGGGCGGTGGTCATCAGCACGGAAAACGCGAGTCCCCCCCGCCAGTCAGGCACTGGACGATCCTGTACTGCCGACGGGGCCACGCGGCCACTCAGGACCAGCACTAACAAGGCGATAGGCACGTTAATTAAAAAGACCGAGGGCCATCCGAGATACTGGCCTAACAGTCCCCCTAACGTGGGCCCCAGCACACTAGCCATGCCAAAGACCGCCCCGAAGAGCCCCAGGGCCATCCCCCGACGCTGAGTTGGAAACTGCAAAATTCCCTCGGCCTGCGCGTTGGGATACACGGCCCCTGCTCCAGCACCTTGCACCACGCGGGCGAGCATAAAGACCCAAAAGGCGGGCGACACGGCAGCCAATATCGAAGCCAACATAAAGGCCACGATCCCCCACAGAAAGACTCGCTTGTGTCCTGCACGGTCGCCCCATGCACCCGACAACACGGTGGACACAATATACGCGACGGTGTACCCGGTGATGGTCCACGCCATCCACTGCAAACGCAAGTGAAAGCCGCGCATGATCAAGGGAAACACCGGAGCCAGCACGTTGGTGTCCAGAGCACCAATAAACACGCCGATCAGGTAGACCGATAAGATGCGCCAATTTGGTCGCACGCCGACACCCCTTTCTTGCTCTCAGGCTAAACGCGAGCGCACACCACTGTTGTCTAACCACCATGGCCGAGGGATATGGCCCGAAACAAGTTGGTCGTCGGTCCCGGGGAGTAAAACACGTACAACAGTAAAAACACCATCAACCCCGAAGCTGCTGCCACGAGCCAGATCGTCGCCGTCCAGGGACCAATCCGGCGATGCAAGGCAAAGCGACCCAGTAACGCACGGCGAATGGTCACAATGCCCAAGACCGCCGCCACCGTCGCCAATGTGGCATGTGCTTGTAAGAAAATCGTGTACGCCAGGCGGTATTTGACTGGCCCATTAAATGTGGTATCGCCCACTAATAACGTCCGCAATACGTAACTAATAAAAAACGCGGTCGCAAATGCAGCTCCCGTCAACATGAGTGTCTTATGGATTTCGCGTTGCCCTCGGCGAATAAAGATCCATCCCGTCGCCACCAATAGAGCGCTGACAATCATGAACCCTTCATTGAGAGCCGGCCACACCTGCATGCTCCATCCCCTCTTTGCCGGCATGTTTGCTTGAGCTTCTTGCCGGGGTCAACTAGCGTCATTCTTCGCGCGATATGGTTTTTAGTTTACAGATCCTGCGCAAAAAGGAAAGAGAACCCTCGCTCCCCTCCCAACCCCTCTCCTTTACGCCCGATTCGACAATTGACCGAGAACCCGCTCGACAAGTATCGAAAATTCCTTGGCCACCGCATCTGACGAGAGGCGACCGCCAGGATGGTACCAACGGATGACGCCGTTCAACGCGGAGAGGACAAATAGGCGGGTTAGGCTTTCGTCGTGAACCTGAAAAAGGCCTTGGTCTATCCCCTCTGTTAGCACCCGATCCCATAGTCGTTCATACTCTCGGCGCAATCGACGGGCCTCACGTCGGGTCGCTTCACTCAATTCGTTATCGTCATCGAGATAGACGCGAGCCCAGGCGCGGCTCTCTTCAATCACGCGCAGGTGGGCGAGAATCATGCGGCGTAACTTCACATCTGGAGACTCTTGAGCCTCCACGATCGGTCGTACCGCGGTGCTAAAATCATCGGCTGCGCGCCGAACAATTTCAAGATAGAGATCTTCCTTCGTCGCAATATGGGCGTATAGACTCCCCGATAGGACACCCGCCACCTCGGCTATATCGCGTACGGTAGTCGCGCGAAAACCGCGCTCAGCGAAAAGCTCCGCCGCTGCCTTGACAATCGCGTCGCGGCGACTTTTACGAGCCATCGTTCCACTCACCGCCTAATAAACGTTTGGCCATTCGTGCTTGTTCCAGCGCCCGGTCTAGCGAATCCGCCACAATGGTGAGGTGTCCCACTTTGCGCCCGGGGCGCATTTCTCGTTTTTCATACCAGTGGATCTGCACCCCATCCAGTGTGGCTACTTGTGTCACTCGCGACCATTGGCCGTCCAAGAATAAATCACCCAGCAGGTTGATCATCACCGCCGGCCCCCACCACCGTGGCGGCACCACAGGCCATCCGGCCACCGCTCGCATATGTTGCGTAAATTGGGAAGGCCATGCCGCCTCGATGGTCCAGTGGCCGGAATTGTGAGGGCGCGGAGCCATCTCGTTAAAGAGAACCGCCCCGTCTTCGCTCACAAAGAACTCCAACGCCATGACGCCGACAAGCTGTAATCCCGATGCTAGGCGACGCGCCGACTCCTCCACAAGGGTCCGCTGGGCCGCCGAAATGCGCGCAGGAACAATACTGTAGTCAAGAATGCCATGGTGATGGTGATTTTCTGTGACGGGATAGGTGACGATAGTCCCCTGGACGTCACGCGCGACCACCACCGAGACTTCTCGGACAAAATGCACCCATTTCTCGTAAATGTAAGGTCCGGCACCGGCCAGAGCCGCGAAGGCTTGAGCGGCTTCCGACACTTCGCGAATGACGACTTGACCTTTACCATCATATCCCCCCGTGACGGTTTTCAACACCCCTGGAGATCCCAATTCGCGGACTGCCTGCACCACCTCGCTCACTGATCCCACGCGCCGATAAGGGGTCGTGCTCAGTCCCCATTCGCGAGCGGTGTCCTTTTCGCGCACGCGTTCTTGACTAGTTCTCAGGATGCGGGGGTGGGGAAACACCGGCTTATCCTCAGCAATGCGCTGGGCTAGTTCCCAATCAATATTCTCAAACTCATAGGTCACGCGGTCGACTTGCGACAAAAACGTGCCCAGCGCTTCAGCACTGTCGTACGGTAGAGCCAGGCTTCCATCAGCCACCACAAAGGCAGGGCTGCTGGGTACGGGGTCCCAAATCACCGTGCGAATACCCATGGCTCGGGCAGCCATCGACATCATGCGGCCTAATTGCCCACCACCCAAAATGCCCACGGTGCCCCCGATCCCCATCATGTCGGTTGCCATGTTTTCACCGCCCGGTCCTGCTCTTCGACCGCACTCTTCATATCCTCGCGATAGCGGGCCAATCGCGTCCGCAGCCCATCATCCGTCAGGGCTAAGATGCGCGCGGCGTAAAGCGCCGCGTTCACTGCACCTGCTTTACCTATCGCCATCGTTCCTACTGGTACCCCGCCAGGCATCTGCACGATCGACAACAAGGAATCAAGGCCATTAAGCGACGCCGTCATCACTGGCACCCCTACCACCGGCAAAACGGTGGCGCTGGCAATCATGCCTGGCAAGTGGGCCGCTCCCCCGGCACCAGCAATGATGACGCGATAACCCTGATCTTGGGCACGCAAAGCAAACTCTAACATGCGCTCGGGCGTCCGGTGGGCAGAAAGAATATGCGCCGTGTAGGGAATCTCCAATTCGCGTAGCTTTAACGCCGCATGCTGCAACGTGTCCCAATCGGATTGACTGCCCATGACAATCGCAACCACGTTAAATGCTCCCCTCGCTCGGGTGTTTGTTTTCGGTTTCGCTATTCATCCAGTGCCATGGCATAATACGGCAATGCATCCAGCAATCGACGACGCCCCTTCCGAGACAGAGTCTTTCTCACTAGCATAGAGTATTTTGCCACTGGAACCAACCTACGACTAAAGGAGGCCCTTCGCGATGTGTGGCATTGCCGGCTGGATTAGCCATCAGCACGTTGTCAAGCGATTTCAAGACCAACTAGAGTCCATGGCTGCCCCTATGACCTGCCGCGGACCTGACGGCAGTGGAACCTGGATCACGCCAGAAGCCGGGTTGGCTCACCGCCGTCTCATTGTGATTGACCCCGAAGGGGGCATGCAACCCATGTCGCGTCGCCAGGGGGCAAGAACCTGTACGATCGTCTACAATGGAGAAATCTACAATTTTCAGGAACTACGCGAAGAACTCACGGCCTTAGGATACGCCTTTCAGTCTCGCTCCGACACGGAGGTTCTGCTGACCGCCTATATGGCCTGGGGCTCGGACGCTGTCCAACATCTCAACGGCATCTACGCCTTTGCCATCTGGGATAGCCTGAACCATACGCTCTACCTGGCACGGGACCGGCTTGGGGTTAAGCCCCTTTTCTACGCCGAAATTGACGGGAATTTCCTCTTTGCGTCGGAAATCAAGGGGCTCCTTGCTCATCCCTTGGTATCCCCGCGCGTCGATCGGGAAGGGTTAGCGGAAGTCTTTGCCCTTGGTCCTCAACGGACGCCAGGCCATGGGGTGTTTAAGGACATCTTGGAACTCCGAGCCGGTTATCATTTAGTTCATTCTCCATCGGGCACCTCCGTACGGCCCTATTGGAGCCTAAACGCCGCGCCACATACCGACGATTTCGAAACCACCGTGCACATCGTCCGTCACCTGGTAGAAGACGCAGTGACGCGGCAGTTGGTCGCCGACGTGCCCGTGGTCACCCTGCTCTCCGGCGGCATCGACTCCAGCATTGTCACTGCCATCGCCGCGCAAGCTTTTGACCGCCAAGGCCGAGGGCCCGTGCGCACGTTTTCCATAGACTTCAAAGACATGGCCCGCTATTTCCGCGCCAACGGATTTCAAACCAATCTCGACGCCCCATGGGTCGCACGAGTGTCTGACTACCTCGGGACCCAGCATACGCGGGTGGAATTAGACACGCCCGATTTAGACGCCCACTTGCTCCCCGCACTACGAGCCCGGGATTTACCAGGTCACGCTGATGTGGACACCTCGCTCTTAGTCTTTGCTCAGCACATTCAGCGCGAAGCCACCGTGGGACTATCCGGCGAAGCAGCCGACGAAGTGTTCGGCGGTTATCCGTGGTTTCATCGCCAGGACGCCCTCGGTGCCAACACCTTCCCCTGGGCCTTAAGGCTAGCCGACCGACTCAGTGTGTTGCATCGAGATTTTCGTGCGTTCCTTAATGCGGAGCAATATGTCGCCATGCGTTACCGCGAAGCCCTCGAGGAAGTTCCGCACTTACCCGATGAGTCCCCTGGGGAGCGGCGTTTAAGAGAGATTTCTTACCTCAGCTTGACCCGCTTCTTGCCAACTCTGTTGGACCGTAAAGACCGCATGACCATGGCAGCGAGTTTAGAGGTCAGGGTGCCGTTTTGCGACCACCGCTTAGTCGAATACGTCTTTAACGTCCCGTGGGAATGGAAAAACTATCAGGGGGTCACCAAGGGGCTGCTACGGCAAGCCGCTACGGGATGGCTACCGGAAGCTGTTCTCCTGCGGCAAAAATCTCCCTATCCGTCTACACCCAACCCCACCTACTTTAGCGCCATGGCTCAGCGACTTCTTGAAGTGCTGCACGACAAGTCATCCCCATTGCAGCCGTTAATCGACGCGGCCTATCTTGAAGAGCTCATCCGCCGTGGTCCGGTCGCTGAGCAAATTCCCTGGTTTGGTCAATTGATGGGGAATGCCCAACTGTTTGCTTTTCTCATTCAAGCTGATGCCTGGCTGCGCGAATACCACGTGGTACTCGTCTAATGTGGACGTAGTATAGGAGCCGGGGACCCCGTTCGATGTTGTCAATTCTAAGGTCACCCGGCTCAAAGCCGACCTGGGAGCCAACGCGAGGCCGAAATGTGTTAAGCACTGACCATGTTCTTAACAGTTAAGCCCTTCTCCCGCTGAAAATCCCCCGGGACAATACGAAGCGAGGATTTTCTCTTGTTCTTCGTTCGCTGGCGACGGCCCTACTCAACCATGAATTGCGCATGGGTTGCTCCTACCGCAGACGAGACGCGGCACCAGCGTGCCATCGCCCAACGGAGCGCCTGTGTACTGATCACCACGGGGCCCGCCGACCGGTTGCCGGCTGCGGAGCTCTTGGCCGAGTACAAAGGCTAGTCCCTGTCGAGCGCCATTGTCACTTCCTCAAAGATCCCCTCTTTGTCGACGCGCTCTTGGTGAAAAAGCCGGAACATGTGGAAGTGCGGGGCTACGTGTTGCGGGGGGCATGCCTCTTATAGAGCCTCGCGGAGCGGCGCTTACGCCGCTCCGGGATTCCCCGTCCGTCGCCGTCACGCCGGGTGCTCACCCGACCCACCGGCCCGGCACGCATTCGCCATTGGCAGGGCGTGCACATCGCACGCGACGCGACCACGGGGGCCGGGTCATCGCCTTGCCTGCCATTGATCATCCTACGCTCCAAGCCATTCTAGACACCCTTCAGATGCCCGCGACGGTCTTCACCGAGCCGCCTGTCCGCGCGAGCCAATCGTCACAAAATTCCGGCTATGCCAGGATTTGGGTGCGCGTGTGTGCTAGGAAAAGTCGGGGGTCAATTGTGATCACCAGCTTCTCCGTCTGTCCCAAAGCCCCTGACGGCGCTTTCCGCCTGACAGGCGCGACTTTCCTGCCGAATTCGCCAGCGGGTAAACCTGCCGCCCGCGTTACCGCAGACGTCTTCACTAGTAGCGCAGATCGGGTTACACTGCCTGATCCTTTTCCCTTCTGAAACCATCGGAATGGCTGTCCGAGTCGCGCCAGCCGCGCGCGTGATCCCACATTTTAACTTTCACCACCCGTGTTAAATTCCGGACAGGTTTTGATACCCCATATATACCGCCATGGTCACGATCACCGGGGCAAACACATAGGTCAACGTGCCCTTACGCCGACTGAGTCGAGTCGCTAACACGGCACCTGCCCAGCCCCCCGCCATGCCGCCTAGCAAAAAGATCATGGCAATGATCGGGCTCACCAGTCCAGACAGCGCATAATTCGCCGCCGTCGTCAGGCCGAACGTGCCCACGGCGAAGAGAGAGCTACCCACCGCTTCAATCATAGTCATCCCTGACGAAAATAATAGCCCCGGCACTCTTAAAAAGCCCCCGCCAATCCCAAAAACCCGGACAACGCGCCAACCAAAAATCCGGCGGCTTCCTCCTCCGCCTGCTTGACAGGCGATGGGCGACTGTGGGGCGTATCGCTACCAGAACTCGGCTCTGATCCCTGGCGGCCTGCGTTGCGAACCATGACACCGGCGACGATTAACATAAGGATGGCAAAAATAAACCACAACTCTTTGCCATTGAGAATTTTGCCCAGGGCAGATCCTGCGGCTGCGCCCACAATACCGGGAATCGCAAAGATCACCGCGGCTCACCAACGTACATGACCTTCACGCCAATGCGGCACGAGATTCAAAAAGGCGTTTAAGGGCACCGCCAACGCAGTAGTCCCAGTCACCAAGCGGCCGATGGATGCCCACAAGATACATCAACAGCGGCACGACCATGATCGACCCGCCCCCCCGGGTAGGCCCAAACTGAAGCCGACAATGCCCCCTGACAGAATCGCCAGTCCCTATTGCACGGTCGTTAAATGAATCAACCTGATCTCCTATATGCGATATGACGCAGTATTGGCCGAAGACACGGACGCCGCCTACAAGGCGAAGTTGCGAACAATTTTCTCACGAATACCGGGAGCAGCCTCATTAATCGCCTGTTGCACCATGGCTTGGTCGCGTTTGGCATACGCCTCTGGCAACGAGGCAGATGCTTTCATTCGCAAACCCAGAAAAGGCCTCAGCTGATCGTCGGGCATCTGGGCCGCCAACATTAAATTAGTGGCACAGAGGCGCAAGTACTGGGCGTCAGAAGCTTTTTCGGCCATCACTTCAATCAGTTGTCGCAGTGTTTCATATTGCGCTTCCGGTGCCAGATTGGCCAATTCTTGAAATAGCGCTTGCATCGCCGTAGCGCGGTCGCTATCATCAAGGTCTGCAATAGCCAGCAGGTCGTCACTAGTCATGACCATCACCTCCAACACCATCATAACGGTGATGGTATGCTAGAGCTACGAATAGGACGAACATCACACCGCACGACAGGTCACTGATTCTGGATACTGACAATGGCCCCCGTGGACCAACCCGTTTAACGCAGGCCTGAATACGGGGAAATCCGCGTCGATCGCCTGTGCACAAAGTCTGGGATGATCTGCCTTTCGCGTAACTACGATCATCATACCCTCATCCCTTAGCGAGAGCCATTGCCGTGGGGTTCCCGATTCTTAAGCATCACAAAAACGGACGGTTCCCTATGGACTACTCTCCTGACGTTGACGATCGCAGCCCGGTTCAGGTATGGTAGAGCAGAATCTGTGGTGCAGAGGGCATGGGGAACCGAACGGAACCAACACGTCATGCTAGGCTGATAACGTAGTCGGTTTCCCCGTCGTGATTAGTCAACGATCGGAACTACGCAGTCGATGCGCAATAATACCCCATAAGACACTAAATTTGTCGAAACAGGTGATCATATGTCAACATTTCCAAAACGGCATATCGTTTGTGCGATCGATGATTCGCCGGCGGCATTAGCGGCTGCGCAATGGACGGCCAGGCGTTGGATTGGGCCCGATGACGCCGTCACCTTGTTGCACGTCATGCGAATGACCGTGGACGACGGGATTCACGATCGTTACGCCGCCTTTGCGGCGCACGCCGATCAGTTGTTAGAGCGGGTAGCCGCCACGCTGTCCCCTCTCCAGGTGACCCGCGCGGCCGTTGTAGGGGTGCCAGCGAAGGCCATTAGCCAATACGCGACCGAGCATGCAGCCACGCTGGTGGTGCTCGGCCATCCTGCCCATGGAGGGGTGCGTGGCGCCTTCGGCAGTGTCGTGTACAGCGTATTACACTCTGTGGCCACACCAGTTCTGGTCGGACCGCCCACGATCACCCCACCCACGTCAGGCTCCTTGCGCATTCTTGTCGCCGTCGACGGTTCGCCCTCGGCCACCGCTGCGGCGATTTGGTGCAATCAATGGGCCGCGGATCACCCGGCAACGGTGGAGCTGGTGACGGTCATGAGCGACCTGACAGAATACGTCGGCCACATACCGGGCAGCTCAACCCCGGAATGGATGCCGGTCGTCTGGGGAGCCACAAACTGGTACTGGATGCCGAGCGCCATAACGGACGTCCCCTGGGACGCCGTTCAGGCCGAAGCGGAAAAGCAAGCGGCCGAAATCATCGATAAGACCCGCGCACTTATGCCCAATTGTGCGATAGAAGCCGCGACGATAACAGCGGGCCAGCCTGCAGCGGCCATCTTGCAGGAAGCGCATCACTTTGGGGCGGATCTGATTATCATGGGTCGGCGCGGCCACTCCACCCTCGGCAATCTCTTAGGCAGCGTATCGTTCGCGGTATTACAACACACCCCAATCCCCGTCGTGGTGGTGGGTGACCAGACGATTGCAGCCCATACGGATAACCCAGAGCACCCCAAACCAAATCTGTAGGTCCAGCGCCAGTCACATGAAATCGACAGTGTAGTCCGTGATAAGCATCATCACATGTGATGAAGACCTTTGAACCTTTTCATCAGTGAGTCGCCGATTCCTCCTCTTGACAGAGGATTGCCGGCATCCATAATACCACTGTACAACGGACATTGACGCTCAAACAGCAACCGAATCCGATGCAAACCCCAGCGTTACTGAACACGCTGGGGAAAGTGACGCCTGCCCGACACGTGCCAACACCGTCTGATACGTCTGGGGGTTCGGGGCGGGAAGAAGTCGAACATCATGTTGAGCATCGACTTTATTGCAAAAGGAAGGGTACTAGTGACGCCCGCACGTCTTGTTCGCTTGTCTTTAGACGCTTCGCCAGAAGAATTGGCGTTGTCACCAGTGTTAGCGGAGACTGTCGCGCGTTGGAGCGCCGACAACGCCGCGACTGCTGTGGTCATTCGCCATCAGTCACCCTACATTTTGCTAGGACCTAAAGACCGTCGGTTACCGCGACTGGCTGATGCTGTCCGATGGCTGGAAGCGCTGGGGTATCCCGTGTTTATGCGAATCGGCGGCGGCTCGGCCGTTTTGCTGGACCGCGACTGTATCAGCTTTGCCGTGAGCCAGCCCTGCCGCGATCTGACGCGATGGGAACACAATTTCCGCACCATGAGCCAAGGGGTCATTGCTGCGCTGCATCAACTCGGAATCCCGGCAGAATTTGGAAGGGCTGTGGGGTCGTATTGCGAAGGACCCTACGACCTGGTCGTCCATGGACGCAAGATTGCTGGGATTGCTCAGGCCATTCGCCAGGGATTTGCTTTGGTTAGTGGCATGTTACTGGTCCAACAAGACCCTTTAGCCACCACCCAACTCCTACAAGAATTTTATCAGCGGGCAGGCAGCTCGATCGTGCTGGATCCCGCGGCCGTCACCGCGTTGAACCAGTTACCCGGCATGACCGGCCTCACCACCCCATCAGTTGAAGCGGCATTGGTGGAGGGATTTTCCGCCTATTACCAGCTTACCCCCCAGCCCCTCACCACGGCGGAAATACGTATAGCCCAAACGCTTTTGGTCGAACGCCGATTAACCGCTTAATGCTTACGGCCAAAGCTAAGGCGTGGGTCTGACTGCATCGCACATCCTCCACACGAGCAGAAACGCCAATGACGGGGGGCGGGAACTTTCCCGTCCCCCGTCCACTCATGCCCCTTTTCGTTGCACCATGGCCAATACCATGTCCGGGGTCACGGGAAGGGTATCGACAAACGCGTCAAATGGGGCCAAGGCGTCAGATATGGCATTGGCTACCGCGGCCGGTGAAGCAATAAGAGAGCCTTCGCCCATCCCTTTAATTCCACCCTCGCCATCCGACGGCGTCTCGCGGTGTTGAATGATCATCTGCGGCACATCGGTGCTCTCAGGCAGCAGGTAATCCAGCAGCGAGGTCGTAACCAGTTGGCCGTTTTCGTCGTAGTTTAACGCCTCCAACAGAACAGCCCCAATGCCTTGCGCCACCCCACCCTGAATTTGACCCTCCACAATCGTGGGGTTAATCAGACGACCACAATCGTTGACCACGGCGTAGCGGACCACGCGAACGATACCCGTGCGGACATCCACTTCGACCTCGGCCACGTGCGTCCCATTGGAAAAGGACACCGGACGCTTCGGCAAATACCGCGCCGTCACCTCTAAACCGATGGGCAGCCCTTCGGGAATACGCCGTACGTTGGTGTATGCAGTCTCCGCAATAGTTCGAATACTAATCGACCGCTCCGGCACTCCTGCTACCCAGGCTTCACCGTGGCCCAACTCAATATCCTCTTCGCCAGCTTCCAACAAATGAGCCGCGTACTTAATCAATCGCTCGCGCATTTGGCGCCCGGCCACCAACGCGGCGCCTCCACCGATGGGGCCCGAGCGACTCCCCCCGGTGCCTCCTCCATAGGGAGCGCTGTCGGTATCGCCATGCAAGATCACGATATCTTCAAGATTGACCCCGAGCTCATCAGCAATTAATTGCGCCATCGTCGTTTCATGCCCCTGGCCGGTTGGGCCCAGACCCAGAGCTGCCGTCACACGTCCAGACGGTTCAATGCGGATCGTGCACGATTCATACCCCACCGAGCCCGCTTCCGACGATGCCATGGCCGTCGGCTCTACAAAGACCGAAATTCCAATCCCGCGATAACGGCCCTGTTGGCGGTCCATGGCTTGCTGCCGCCGGAACTCATCATATCCGATCAACGCCAGGGCGTCTTCAAAAGACTCCCGGTAAGACCCCCGGTCGTAAATCATCCCCGCCGCATTGCGATACGGGAATTGGTCATCGTGAATGAGGTTCCGCCGGCGCACTTCAGCCGGATCGAGGCCGAGATAGCGGGCAACGCGGTCCACCACACCTTCCTGGATAAAGGAGGCAATGGGTCCCCACACGCCCCGGTAAGCACCTAAGGGCGTCTTGTTTGAATAGGTGCAGTCAATCACCGTCGCCAGGTGCGGAATGTCATAGGGACCCGTGAGCACGCGGGCGGCCAGACTCGTCTCTCCCACCGCCCCAGAAAATGGGTAGGCGGGATACGCGCCGCCATCTGCCATCAGGTGATCTCTAATGGCGATAATGCGCCCATCCGCATCAAACGCGACCTCCACGTCGTGGATATCATCTCGTCCGTGAACGTCGCTCAACAGCGACTCGGTGCGGTCAGACACCCACTTCACAGGGCGTCGCAACATTTGGGCAACGCGGGCGACGACGATATCCTCTGGGTAACAGTTAGCCTTCATGCCAAACCCGCCGCCCACTTCGGGCACCACAACCCGCACCAGGTGTTCAGGAATATCCAGCAACCGACTAATATCTTCGCGCATGCGGTGCGGGGATTGGGTTGACGCGTATACTGTCAATCGTCCACTCGCCGGATCAATCATGGCGGCAGTACCGCGGGGCTCGATGGTCACGGCCGTTTGTCGATTGGTGCGAAACGTGGCGCTTAGATGATGCGGCGCCTGGCGAAAGGCCTCGTCAAACCCTGGCGTCTGGTATTCCTGATGGAAAAAGACGTTGGGGGTATGCGCATGAACCCGGTGCGGCTGGTCATGTAGCGCATCCCGCATATTCAGAACGGGCGTCCGTGGACGATAATCAATGCGCACGAGTTCTGCAGCATCTTCGGCGACATAACGGTCCTCAGCGACAATCGCCACCACCGGTTGCCCGACATACTGAACCTCGCCATGAGCCAAGACCGGTTGTCCTACCTCGTACGTCGCCTTATCCCACAACCAGACCGGACACTCATCGTACGTCAGCACCGCGTACACGCCAGGATACTGGCGCGCCGCCTCGAGATCCATGTAAATAATATCGGCTGCCGCGTGAGGGGAGCGGACAAAAGCTATTTCTAGCATGCCCGGAACCTGAATGTCATCCAAATATCGCGCCTGCCCACTCAACAGACGCGGGTCTTCGACTCGCGATACGCGGGCTCCCATCATTTGCGGTCGCATGGCTTGCGCCATTAGTCTTCACCTCCTGACGGTCGCATTGACAGCACGGCATCAACAATAAACTGATATCCTGTGCAACGGCAGAGATTGCCCGTTAGCGCCTCCCGCACGGTTGCCTCATCCGGTGCCGGGTTGCGCCGGAGCAATGCTTCAGCGGTTAACAGCATGCCCGGCGTACAATAGCCGCACTGCAACGCATGATGACGGTGGAACGCCTCCTGGAGCGGACTTAATCCTTCTGCCGGTGTTATCCCCTCCACCGTGGTGATCTCGTGCCCGGCGGCTTGCACCGCGAACAAAAGGCAGCTGCGCACCGGCTCCCCATCAAGCCATACGGTGCAAGCCCCGCAAACCCCCTGCTCGCAACCTACGTGCGTCCCCGTCAGTCCCAGCCGGTGCCGCAAAACGTCTGCCAAACTCCACCGCGGCGAGACTTCCACGCGGTATGGCCTACCATTAACCGTCAACTCCACCACACTTCGCTCGTCTGCCATGCCGCTTCACTCCTCTCCACCCGCATCACGGTAACTTTCTTCGGCCACCGCAACGGCTAATTCGTATTTATATTGATCGCGCTCTTCGACTGGCACGTTCCGCACGAGTTCGACCCACACGTGCCGTCGATCTTCGGGATCCGATGGCCATTCGCGGACCGAAAAGCGCCTGGGTCGATCGCCGAATCCGAACCAGGTGACCGCCCCGCCACTGCCAAGGCGCTCCACATAAGCTCCGGCCAGTGCGAAATCACCGGGCCGTCGGACAACTTCCTTAAAGCCTACCGCGCCTTGAGGCAAGGGCAGTTTCACCTGTGTCACTAGTTCACTGGGAGCCAAGGCGGTTGTATAAAAGCCTTCAAAGAACGCCTCGGCAGTCAACTCCCGGGTGCCCTCTGGCCCTACCACGGCAATGGTCGCACCCAGCGCGACCAAGAGAGCGGGAAGTTCCGCGGCCGGATCCGCGTGCGCCACACTGCCCCCCAGCGTCCCGCGAGTGCGGATAGCCCAATGGCCAATATGCTGCGCGGCTCGTGAAAGCACGGGAAGAGACCGGCGAATCTCGGGATCCTCCACCAGCTGCTGGTGGCGAACCAACGCTCCCAATATCAGTTCGCGCTCGCGCACCTCGATGTGGGCCATGGACGCCACACCATTAATGTCCACTAATCGGCTGGGGCGACTTAGGCGAAAATTCATCAACGGCACCAGCGATTGCCCCCCGGCCAATACCTTGGCGCCCGGCTCCCGAAGTGCATTGACCGCTTCCTCCACCGTTGTCGCTGCCACATAGTCGAATGCTACAGGCTTCATCGTATCCTCCCTTTTGCAGCGCGTCTGCCACCCACACGCACTACGCTCTAAAACCTAACTGCCACGCAAGTCGCCGAAGTTGAGCCGGGGTAGCACCCGCCTGCATGTCCCGCGTATAACGAAGAGCTACCCTGAGGGCCCGCGTCCGCGGTTCGAAGCCTTCGCTCACCATCAGCGGATTGACCCAAATAATCCGACGAGAGCCCGCGGCTATCGTCCGCATAGCGGTTGTTAACAATTCCGGCGGCCCGACATCCCACCCATCGCTAATGATCACCACGGTGGTCCAGGAACCCAAGAGTTCGGCACCATAACGGGTCACCCAATCGGTAAACGCTTGACCAATAGCCGTGCCGCTACCCCATAACGCCACCTCTCGATATAAATAGTCTACGGCCTGCCTATACGGCAGTTTGAGATATGGCGTCAACTCTTCCAGTGTGGTGCCAAATGCAAATACGTGAACTTCCTGAGAGATATGCGCTAAGCGAAAAAGCCACGGGAAATACCATGCGACATAGTGTGCCATGGATCCTGACACATCCCACAAGATGATCGCCCGCCCGTCACCGTATGGCTTTCGATACCATACCAAGGATGCATCGGTATGACCGCGCTTAGCCCATCGCTTTAACGTCCGGGCCCAGTCCACGCCAACCTCTGAACCCCTTGGTTGTCCCGTTCGTGCCAACGGCCCAACGCGCGCGCTTGAACGGCGGATATGGTGGAGCCAATCCGGCACTCGCTCTGGCAATCCGGCATTAATGTAATGGCCGGCAGCCCAACTCGCCTCCGTGCGCCCTGCCTCACCATCGGCCTCATGGCTATCGCCGGACTCGCCTTGCTCGAGCCGCGCGCGAACGTCGTCGTCCGCTCCCGACAGTCCCGCCGCCGGATCGTCGTCGACTCACGTATCGGCATTCACCAACTCATCAAGGCGCTCGACCACCTGCGCCATATCCAGGGCATCTTTGACGACCAAGCCCAGGCTCAGGCGAACCCAGTCACGGCTCCAATCCGCCACCTGCCGCAAATAAGTCGCCTTAGCCCAGTCTATCGTTTCTGATAGGCCTGGGGGCTTCACCAAATCCCACGTTCGTAATAACCGCACGGCTTGTACAACATGAGCCATCATATGTTCCGACAGGCCGGGCACATGAAAGCGCACTACATCTTTTTCTCGTTCAAGGTCCGGCCAGTCCACAAAAGCATACAAGCAGCGCCGTCGCAAGGCATCCGACAGGGGACGTTGCCGATTGGAGGTTAATACCGTCACCGGCGGATACGAGGCGCGCACCACGCCGCGCTCCGGGATGGAAATTTGATACTCGCTCAGGAATTCCAAAAGTAATGCTTCAAACGCCTCATCCGCCCGATCCACCTCGTCAATGAGGAGCACACTCTTCGGATGCTGCAACGCTGCAAGCAATGGACGGGCCAGCAAAAACTCCTCGTCAAATGGATTGACCTGGTCATTGGCCGTCATCCGCACCCACTGCAGGTGGTAATTCCAGTCATAAAGCGCCTCGTGGGGACCCAGTCCTTCATAACACGATAGGCGAATTAACGGGATATCCAGACCCTTGGCCACTGCTTGCGCAAGCGCCGTCTTACCGCTGCCGGAAGGTCCTTCCAACAGAAGAGGACGCTCGAGCTCAACCGCTAAGCCCAACATTAAGGCTAACGATTCATCCGCCAGGTAGTCGCCGTCACGCAAGATCTCTGACCACGCGCGTTCTGACGTCTTCACGATATCCTCCTCGGGTCGCTAGCTCACGTGCCGAGCGCGCGATAAAGTGTGGGGAAGCTCCTTTCTTAGTTTGAAACTTTTGCCTATGCAAATCAAGCGGACCTTTCAAGTGAGGTTAGACACCGATCCTCGAACGCCGGCGCCTAAGAAGCCGCGCGCGGCGTGCCTCGGTCAAATAACGAACCCCTGGGGGATATAACATCACCAATACCGTCTGGGGAACCATCATTTGCAAATGGCCGCACAGGGTACATTGCCGCCCCTCCTGGACGGTAATTGTGGCACGCAGGCCGGACACGGTGAGGGGCCCGGTGCCCACCACATCTTCCGAACCGCAAATTGGGCATTTGTCCACCACTGTTATGACCCTCCCTAATTGTGGTGACACAGCTTTCTTGCTGCCCGAGGAAGAATCCTGCCATTCCCGTCTTTGTATCCACAGTTTTTTCACACGGTTATCCCCAATTTATCCACAATTTTCGACAAACGACAGAACGCTCCCTCAACCCGACCACACCAAGCATAGCTCCGACCGCGCCATCATCCGTATTCCCTTTGTTGAACACAAGCTTGCGGGTCAAAATAGGAGACTAATGGATGCGCGGCGATTGTCGGGAATGATCGGGTCTCGGCCCGCGGTAGCACCCCTGGCCTAGTCAACGCGGCGGCCGCCAACAATCGTTCCCACGACCATCAGTCGGTCGCGGGCTTTTCGCTCCAACGCTTCATACGGATCGTCGCTCCACAGGGTCAAATCAGCCCAGTGCCCGGGTTCTAGGATCCCCGAGGGACGTGCGTCCACCTGCGCAGGAACACGCGTGTAGGCATCAATAGCGTCACCTGGTCCTAGACGTTGCTGCGGGTACCAGGCGGATTCGCCGTCGTCCGCACGGTGAACCGCCGCCCATAACCCTGCGGTAATATCCGCGCTAGCTACCGGCGCATCAGACCCAAACACGACGCGCAGGCCCCGCGCGACGGCATCTCGGGCGCGGAATGCATGACGCGCCCGGCTTCCCCAATAGCGATCCGCCAAATGGCGATCATGGAAAAGATGGACGGGTTGCATGGACAATGCCACCGGTAGACGTTCCAGTCGCGCCAAGTCTTCGTCGTCAATCAGCTGGGCATGTTCGATGCGGGTATAACGACCCCTCGGCGACAGTCCTACATTCATCTCCTCAAGCACCTGAATAGTCTGGTGCAGCGCTTGGTCGCCAATCGCGTGGATAGCCACGACTTGTTGATGCTGCCACGCTTCCGCTAGCCAACGCCTCAACGTCGCGGGGTCTAGCTGTGGCAAACCAACATGGGTCGAGTCTTGGTAGGGTTGCTTCATCCACGCGGTTCGCGACCCCAACGCACCATCCATAAAGAGTTTAATGCCCAGTACTGTGAACCACCAGGCATCGCTCGGAAGAACGTGTCCTTCCAGCCAGTACTTCGGTGCAGCATCCGCGCGCAAAAACACCTGAACCCGCAAGCGACGTTCTTCGGACACAACGCGTTGGATCGCCTCTAACCCTGCCTCCCCCTCTATAGCCGTAACACCCACTAAGCCTTGCTTGGCTAAGCGTCGCACGGCGACACGAACGTCGTCGGCCAGATCAATGGCTTGCCCATCCTCCTCGAGGGCTCTTTCGTACGCCCAAAAGGCCCGCGACTCACGGAGAATGCCCGTGCGACCAGCTTCACTGGTCGGTAAGCCGAGCCGAACCAACGCTGTCCGATTGACCCAGGCCGTGTGATGATCCCAACTCAACAGCAGGACGGGATGGCCCTGAGCCGCCCCTTCTAAGGCGCTCATGCGCGGTTCACGGCGAAACCCTCCACGATTAAATCCTCTGCCAATAATCCAGGATCCGCGGGGCCGGCGGTGGGTTTCTTCACGCACCGCCACCAAGATGTCGTCCGCGTCACCGTGAAAGGGCACCCGCAAATACCGAAAACTTCGCCCATAATCCAGAAGATGGACGTGGCTGTCCCAAAAACCCGGTGTCACAAAGACATTATCTAGCGATTCCACGCGATCGCCAGACTGCCGATCGTGTAACAGTCGCTCGTCGCCTAATGCCACAATGCGCCCGGGACCGTTGTCCTCGGTAACAATCACAGACATCCGCGGGTCACTAGTTCTGACCCGCGTCCAAAATGTGCGCAAGCTGTCCTCCTCATCACATCAGGCAGGGCCACGGCGCATCCCGCCATCAATATCGATACTGCTACCGGTAATCATACGGGCACTATCCGAAAGCAAAAACAGGACGGCCGCGGCCACGTCACCGGCTTGCGGCAATTCGCCCAAAGGTGCTGCAGACCGCAACCGGCGGAGCGATTCTTCAAACGTTAGCTGATACAAGGCCGCATACTGCTCAGCCATGCGCATTAACAAGTCGGTCTCCGTAGCCGAAGGATTCACGGCCACGACGCGGATCCGCCGGGGCGCCAAATCATCAGCGAGAATCTTGGTCAGTCCCCGCAACGCACCGTTAATCGTGGTACCCGAGGCTAAGCGCGCGTTCGGGTCAACCCCTGCGATGCCCAAGATGTTGACAATGGCCCCACCGGGCTCCAGATAGTCAGCCGCTGCCCGCATGATGGAAAGATAGCCCCAAAACTTGACATCCCAATCGTGACGCCAAATGTTCCAATCAAGGGTGAGGGCATGACCTACCGGCGCCCCCCCTGCCGCATTGACCACGGCAGTGAGGCCGTTCATCAAGTGAACGGCCTCATCGACGATCAGACGCCCCACTTCTTCCCGACCGTCGATGGCCATCGCCACGCCAAACACACGACCGCCATGGGACGCGAGCGATTCACTGGCTGCTTGAGTCCGCTCAGCATCCCTACCCACAATAGTGACCCAGGCACCCCGCTCTAAAAGCTTTTGCGCTACGGCGCGTCCAATGCCCTGCGTCCCCCCTGTGACCAACACCTTGGCTTTCGTCCAATCGGTCATCGTACTCCCTCCCCTATCTAATATGGAAAGGGGCAACAATGCATGCCGATTTGCGACAACACCGTTCTGATGGACTTATTCATTGCTGACCATTCCTGATCAAATCTGTTGCCACCTTCCTGGTTCATGACGCCACCGCTTCTTAGGGCCATTGGCCGGTCGTCCACGGGCGGGCACTCCCCAGGCTGTCACCGAGCAGTGCTGTGGTTACACAGCAACGGATGGGTAGCCACCCATCGAACTCTCGGCCACTCGCCGTCAATTGATCGCCGCGTTGATGTCGCGATCATGAGGCGTGTGACATGCTGGGCACG
>JAPNUR010000031.1 GCA_026627385.1 Bacillota bacterium
ACACCACCACGGTACCAAGGGGGATTTTTTCCCTCAACTATCAAAGTCCGCCGAAATCACATCTCTACAGGACGCTTTGTGGATTGTTGTCGATTCCCAGGAAACCGAAGGGGATGCGGCTTGTCCAGACAATTGCTGGCATGCCGCGACGGGCCGGCGGCCCGTCCCTGCCCCTCGGCTACGCCTTCGGGGCAGGGAATGTTCCCGAATTTACACCAACTAATTGGACTCTAACAAATGGCCATTCTCGACGCCCGATGGTAAACTCTGAATCGCATTACGACAGCGATTTTACATAACACACCTCTGTCGCCAGTTGTTCGAAACCGGCCTTGCGAAGAATGGGTCCCGACGTTCCAATGCGCGCCTTCACCAATGCGCGCCTTCACCAGTGCGTGCCTTGCCCCACTTCCGTGGGCCATCTTGCACCGGATGTTGACCAACTGACGGTAATATCCCCGATTCCGGAATTGCGAAAGGATAGCAGCGCCCCAAAGCTTACCAACAACATCATCCTTGGTCAGGCCGACCGACCCCACTACGTTGTTGCGCTCATTCCATGCTACGTAGTAACCGTCAGGGTCTCCGGAGTTTTTTGCCATGAGCTAACAGCCAAATCGAGTTCCTCTTGCGATGGCGTCGCCGTTCCAAAGACATTGGCCAAAATATTGACTGCGTCAACGACTTCCGACCGGTCCCGAGGCCGCCCAACATTCGTCAAGGGAATATCGGGCCAGGGTAGATGACATTTGGTGCCATCCCCCAGATCCCACGTTAACACTTCAACGATTTCGCTAACCCTGTAGCCACGTTCCGTCAGTATTGAATGCATGAATTGCGGCTGTGACGTGGCAAGCACCCACCACTTAAGGCGGTTACGGCCTTTTCTCTTAATGAAACTCTCGACACGGCTAACCAATGCGTCTGGCATCGTTGTGTTGAAAGCATGCATAACGGTGTCCGCGGGATCACTCGCATTGAGGCTTAGAGTAAACTCAGGGTCCTTAATAACCTCGTGCGTCGGGGGAAACCATTGCCACGCATCCGCCATTTCCAATAGATTCTGTCGCATGTGTCCATCTCCTTTAGTTCAATCATATCGCCGTTCGTGTTGCGAGCAATCACAACGTTGGTCACTCGCCACGACGACAAGGAGGTGGGTTTGCCAAAGGTCGTGGTCCGGGAGCTGGATGTCATGCGGGATGACAGCGCCGCGGACGGACACTGGTATGTGTCATGGACAACGAGCACTTACGGATAGTGGTTAATTAAGAAGTCCGGCCCCCATTTTTTTGAGTAGCTTTAGTATAAGGATTAATAAGGTGTAGGGAATAAACAAACGCTTCCAATCGCGGTACCGAATTAAACGGTCCCAAAAGCCATTCAGGGGACGCCTGGGCTAGCATCGTGTGAGTCAGCCACCCTTCTCGGGTGCCTAGGGCGAGATCGTAGCCGTTGGCCCAGAAGTCTTGCAGCATTTGTGTCCAGTCCCGCTGGTCCATGGCTACTCGACACCCGTGGAGACCGCGGGCTCGTTGACCGCAAGCACCTTACTTAAAGTTATTCCCGGCGTGAAGATGAGCATGTTCCCGTGCCCTCCTCGAGTTAATGGAACTCTTACAATTATTGTAACGATTGTTCTGCTTCTTGCTTAATGGGGATAGAAGCATTGAGAATTAGGTCGTGTATATTGTACCCTCTAAGGGTGTTGCCCACGCGGCATACCTCCCCGCGATAGTCTACGGTTTTTCCCTTCCACGACTCGGCAGACCTCGTATGCCGGTTAGCTTATGAACGCCTTCCATATTGGTGTAGGACGAACTGATGACCCCGGGGCGTGAGCTGGGCGAAGGCCTGTTCGCGCTCTGCAACGCTAGTACGGTGTCCCGGAGAGGCCAGTGACTGTCGGGTAATGTTGGTGATCGAAGCGCCACCTTATAATCAGTCAAGTGTTCTACGCTTTGCGAAAGGGTCGACCAAAATCTTTATACCCAATGCTTGAAGAGCTTCCATTTCATGGGGTGCCAAAGGATTTATCAAGACAAGCCAAGAAATCATGTTTAAAGGACATAAGGGGATGAGAGCATTCTTGCCAACAATGGAAGGTGGAATAGCTAATACCGTTTGATTGCTTTGCTGCATCAGTGCCATTTTGAAGTGAGCTTGAAACTCATCCGAGTCGGTTGGACCATCTTGAAAATTGAAACCCTCGCACGTGAGGAAGGATTTTTGAATACGGAAATGTTGGATGGTGTCTAGAGCCACAGTCCCTTCAAAACTCCGTGACGACGAATGATAGATCCCTCCGGTCACAATCAATCGCACGTTATCAGCCTCAGCTAATTCCAATGCCACTGCAAGACTAGCCGTTAATACCGTTACAGGTATCCCCTGGTGCGCTATTTGGCTGGCTATAGCTACGGCAACGCCGGATGAATCTAGGGCTATGACATCATGCGCATTTATCAAAGATAATGCCGTGGTACCGAGAACCCGATCCTGGGGCGATTGAGACAGGCTTTCACTGGGTGATCGCCGATCGGCCAGTACAGCCCCGCCGTGGGTTCGTATCACTAATCCAAGGGCTTCCAAAGCCTTGAGCTCGCGGCGCACTGTTTGCTCGTTAATGCCCAATATTGAACTCATTTCTTTGACGGTGAGACGGCCGGCCGACGACAGTAGGCCGATTATAGCATCGGTTCGCCGGGCACTGCCCTTACCATATTGGTTGACAAAAATGATATCATCCTCCTTCATTTTTATAGACCAGTTTATTATTTTAATAGAATACGTCGTTGAAATACTATCAAATACGATGATGACAATCAAATTGTCTTTAAATATTACTGTGTTCTGATTGATATTACGCCACATCGATAAGAAGATAGGAATTGCACAATGGTTCCTTAACTTCAGAGATTCAAGAGGAGGTAGCACATGTATAGACGGAGTAAATGGGGCTCTGTCTTATTGGCGGGAGCCATAAGTTTGGGCATTGCAGGGTGTGGCGTCACCTCATCAACTACGACAACCAACGCAAAGATAACCGCGGCCACAACTCATCCTTTCTCGATCGCGTTTGTCCCCAAATTAGTAGGTATTCCTTATTTTACTGCGATGGATCAAGGTGGAGAACAAGCTGCAAAACGCTTTGGAGTGAAATGGATCTATGAAGGCCCCACTACAGCTTCGGTGTCAGGCCAAGCAGAGTATGTCCAGAGCCTGATACAGCAGCATGTTAATGCCATTGGGGTGTCAGCCAATAGCCCCACGGCGTTGGATCCTTTAATTAAGGACGCGTGGGAACACCATATCGTGTTCTATGCTTCCGATTCCAACGTGTCTAGTCCCTATAGCCAATTGTGGGTTGAGCAGGCTCGAAGCCAGGCTTTGGGTTATAAAGTGGTTGATATTGCAGCCCAGGAAATGCATTACCAAGGTCAGCTGGCGATTATATCCGCTGGACCTACAGCAACGAATCTCAACGAGTGGATTTATTACATGAAGCAAAGACTGAAGAAATACCCGAAGATCCACTTGCTGCCAATCCAGTATGCCGGAGAAAGTATCTCGGGAGCTGAACAAATTGCGAGCCGAATGATAGCGGCTTATCCACATTTGAAAGGTTTTATTGGTGTAGCAACGACGATCCCCCCGGGAGAGGCCCAAGCCGTTGAAAATGCTGGAAAGCAGGGAAAGATTATTGTCACCGGCATTAGTGACCCAAACACAATTCGTCCTTATATCGAAAATGGCGTGATTAAACAGGTGGTTCTGTGGAATCCTGTACATCTAGGCTATTTGACCGTTTGGGGAGTTCTACAAGTGTTAGAACATCACAAGTTTCACCAGTGGAATAATGTCCCGGGCTTGGGCAAGGTCGAATACTTCCCCAAGCGAAAGATGCTGCTGCTGGGCCCCCCTCTTGTCATCGATAAAAGTAACGTGAATCTCAATTTCTAGTGCCCAATAGTCGTAATGGAGCGGAATGACTGTGGAACAGGTGCGCCTGGACAATATCAGTAAGGATTTTGGCATGATTCGTGCGCTCAATCGAGTCAATCTTACCTTTCCGGCAGGAAAAGTAACCGCCGTGGTTGGGGAAAATGGCGCGGGAAAGTCTACATTGATGAAAATTCTTATGGGAGTAATTCAACCCGATACTGGCACCATCTATGTAGATAACCGTCCGGTTTCGCTAGATAATCCCATGGTCAGCCGTCGGCTGGGTTTTGCGGCGGTATTTCAAGAACCGTTGGTGTTTCCCTATTTGTCCGTTCTCGAAAACCTCTTTATCGGACACCTGGAACGGAACCGATGGGGAAATGTGGACCGACGCAGCATGAAAAACGCCGCCGGTAAGATTATGGATAAACTGGGTTTGCCAGAAACCATTATGGATCAACAGATGCGTGATCTGAGCCTCGGTTACCAGCAGCTCGTGTTGATAGCTCAATCGTTGTTGCAAAATTCTCGGTTAATTATCTTTGATGAACCGACAGCTATCCTGTCCGCCCAAGAAACGGCGCACCTGTTTCAGATCATCCGCTCCCTGAAGGAAAGTGGCCACATTGTGTTGTACGTATCCCACCGCCTCGATGAATTGTCGGAAATCGCAGACCGTGCCGCTGTTCTGACTGACGGCCAAGTGGTTGCAGTGTATGAAGAACCATCGTGGTCGTCAGAGGAACTCGTTGAAAAAATGTCGGGACAGCGTAGGTATAGCATTGATGCGGGCAATGGCAAGGAATCGACACCTCACGCTGTTCCCTCGAGTTATTTAGTTGTCAAGAATCTAACAAATTATTCCTGTTTTCAGGATATCACATTTGAAGCTCGGTCATCCGAAATTATAGGATTTTATGGCCAGGTTGGGGCCGGGCGTTCTGAATTGATGCAAGCGCTCTTTGGAATGAGACAGATAAATCGCGGCCAAATCACACTCAACGATGAGGTAATCAAACCTAAGAATCCTCGTGATGCAATGTCTCATGGTATTGCGTATCTTCCAGAAGATCGCGGAGAACAAGGATTGTTCTTAAGCCAGTCGATACTGCGAAACACACTGGCGGGGAATCTGGATTCGTACAATAAGGGGGGCTTATTAAAGTTATCCTCAATTCGTGTCACTACCGACCGTTTGATCCGACGCTTAGCCATCAAAACGTCAAGCAGCGATAATCCTGTTGGATCGCTATCTGGAGGTGGACAGCAAAAGGTTCTCTTTGCACGTTGGCTTGCTCGTCAGGGAATGCGAGTAATGATATTCGATGAACCAACGAGAGGAATTGATGTCGCAACAAAACGAGAAATACACGAATTAATCAAGAATTTGGCGCAGGAGGGGTATGTTGTGATCACCGTGTCATCTGACTTGCCGGAAATCCTAGCGTTAAGTACGAGAATCTACGTCATGCGCGAGGGGAGAATTGTTGCGCAATTTGTGAACTATGGCGATGTGCGCGAGGGTGTGCTAAAAGCGTCTCTTGGTATCAGTATCAATGGCCTACCCGAAACGGGGGTAAATATTTAATGGCAACTGCGTCACACGCATTTCCTGGCCAAAAAAGCACAAGGGTTCGATATGAATTGATATTGGGTTTGGTCATCCTGATAATCGTAGTCGCCACGTCCGTTGGTAGCCGGGGCCAATTTTGGACGGCGCCTAACCTGGACAGCCTTATGGTGGATACAGCCATGACGGCTATCCCCGCTATTGGTATGACCTTTGTCATCATTATGGGCGGTATTGATGTATCTGTTGGTGCTATTTTGGGTCTGTCTGTAACGATCTTGGGCCTTAGTTATAATTCTCTGCCCTCGGTTTTGGTGGCCACTGCGGCTGGACTTATGGCGGGATTAATTATGGGAGTGATTAACGGCCTGACTATTGCTTATTTAAATATTCCGCCCATCATCACCACCTTGGGATTTCTCAGTATATGGAGTGCGGCCATCTATCTCTTTTTGGGCGGAAACTGGCTTACGAACATTCCGTCCAACTATACCCAAATCTTGGTGATGAATAAGGTTCTTGGGCTCCCAACCGCAATATGGGCCGCTCTGATTTTAATCGCGCTCTTTTCGTGGATTAGTGCCAGAAGGCCATGGGGAAGATATGTATACGCCATTGGAAACAATCGGCAAGCCGCACGGGTTCAGGGTATCCCAGTGCGCCTTACCATGATTCTGGCATATTCACTGCTTGGATTGTTGTCAGCGTGTGCCGGGATAGTTAATTTGGCGATTAGTCCGCTAGTTCAATCTACCACAGGTTCGGGGTTTGAGTTGTCGGTCATTGCCGCTGTCGTTGTGGGAGGCACGGACATTGTTGGCGGGCGTGGCACGGTTTACGGCAGCTTTTTGGGTGCCCTACTGGTGGAGATAATCGACGACGCAGTAATTCTGCTGCACATTCAAGCGTTTTGGCAAGGGGTAGCCACCGGCTTAATTATTTTGGTTGCGGTCGTATCGGGAATCATTGTGCGCCGTAAAACGGATAGGGCTACGGTGCGGGCGCTGGCAAGCGAGGGTTAGGAGGCTAGTGATCTCAGCATGAGATGGAAAAGCGTTTGGCACACGCACGGATGGCTTATAACTATATTTATCGTAATTATTATTGTGTCGACAGTCGTAGCACCGGGTTCGCTTTCATTACAGGGTATTTCCGCCATGAGCGTTTACGCCGTTGAAATCGGGCTGATCGCGTTTGGTGAGATGTGGGTTATTTTGTCAGGAGGGGGTGGCATCGACCTATCCGTGGGATCGATGTACGCATTATCGCAAGTTGTTCTTGGTGTCCTAGTTTTGCATCATATGACTCTTGCAGTATCGGTGGCGCTGGCTTTGCTGGCTGGTCTAATGATGGGCATGGTCAACGGACTGATTGTGACAGTCACGGGAATCCCTGCCATCATTGTGACTCTTGCAACTATGTATGCCTATAGCGGGTTGGCGCTTGTGTTAACGCAGGGTGTCGATATCTCGCCGTTTCCAGCCTCATTTAACTTTATTGGTCAATCACAAATTATGGGATTGCCGTTTCAGTTAATCGCCATTTATGTTCCCATTGCACTGTTGATGGCCCTGGTGCTTGGGAGAACAAGTTATGGATGGAACCTTCAACTTGTAGGGAGCAACCCTATAGCGGCACGGTTTAGTGGCATTTCGGTAACTAGGACAAGAATAATCGCGTATGCAACAGCGGGGCTATTATCCGCGATAGCGGGTATCATTGATGCGTCGAGGCTTGTGACTGCGCGACCGGATGCAGGAGGAACAGCAAATCTCACTGCCATCACGATTGCAGTTCTCGGGGGTACACAATTACAAGGCGGAGAGGGATCAATTTTAGGCACCGTAGTCGCGACTTTTGCTATTACTTGGCTAAGTTACAGCTTTGGATTGGCTAATATTAATTCGATATACGAGGAAGGTGCTGTAGGATTTGTCCTATTGCTAACTCTCCTGTTTCAACACCAAAATTTTCGTGCGCGCCTATTCAATCGCCAGAAGATCGTCCCTTAAGGGAGGGCTCTGACCATGGGTCTCGCGTCCCCCATACCAGGAGGGAAAGATATAACCCAAAGAGTATTGTTAACGGTTATTGGTCCGGTATTTATTCAGCATCGGTGGCACGTGGTCGATAAAACTTGCGATCGGGTAGGGCGTGCTCTGGAAAATAGCATTGGGGGAACCGGCGCCTTGGTTTCCGGCCTCTACAGGCTGGCGGAATTAGGACCAGCACGGCTGATTACTGCGGTTGGACGTGATAGCCGTGCTGACCAAATCCACCAGTGGTGCCAAAAGCTTGGTATAGAAGTGTTTTCGGCGGCCGTAGCGGCTCCTACTGGACAGCAGTGTTTAATTAGGTTGGGAAATGACTGGAATGTGGTAGCCACTGAACTTGGTGCCAACCCTTTGCTGTCGGCTGCGGTCGGAACAACAATCTCGGGCAATACAGAGGGACCAATATTCATCAGCATGGATGTGGGTGGCGGACTCGTGGAACATGTGCTCAGCCAATGGGGTAATGGGCATATCTACGTGTCGGGAACGATGGGTAGACTGACCGACTATCGTTTGCTTTCCCGGGCAAAAGTTTTGCTGCTGAATCGTCATCAATTAGGTAAATTATGGGGAAGGCCCGTAGAAAAACTGCACCATGTTGAAGAAGCGATTCAGGCTTTAAGTAACTTGGGAGTTTCGCGTATTATGGTCTGTTTGTCGAGCGAGGCAGCAGTTGTTTATGATCACGGTAGCTATTTATGGACATCGCAATCTCAAACCGATATTCAAGATGGGCCGCCTTCGCTTCCGTACGGTGATTTTTTCGTGGCTGGGGCCGTGATCGGTCTCGAGTACGGGTTAGCGCCACTTGATGCTGCCAGAGCAGGGTTATCCATGCAGAACAGCATGATCTCTGGTATAGCGGACCAAAAGTTGCCATTTGCCATCAGGGGATCCCCATGGATACAGCAATTTCTGCTTTCATCATAATTGGAGGAAAGACGGCGTGGATAATAACATTTATCTTGGCATTGACGTTGGAACTCAGGGTATCCGGGGCATAGCTTGGCAAAGTGGCGAGATTGTGGCGCGGGCTCAGGTGGCTCTGGTTACTCGAACCCCCCAAAGCGGTTGGGCCATGCAAGAGTTGGCACACATTTGGTCGGGCTTCCGGTTCGTGGTAACTAACTTGGCTGGACAGCTAGGCGACCGGTGTCACCTTATTCGGGGACTAGGGATTGATGCCACTGCGAGTATCTTATTGGTCACCCCCTGTGGCGAACCCTTGACGGACGTGTTATTGTGGATGGACGTGCGTGCGAAAGACTACGTCGAGACCATTGGGGGTCTCATGGGGCGACCTGAGTCGGCGGAACTGCCGTGGTCTAAGGCGCTCTGGTTGTACGAACACCACGGTGCCCTATTTCGTGGAAATCGATTGGTGGAGGTTGCCGATTGGCTTACATGGCGATTGACGGGGGAGTGGACTCGCTCGGAGTCAAGCGCCATCCTTAAATGGCATGCCCAATTGCCAAATTATCTACCAGAGTGGGCGAACTTGTTTCCTGAGATTGCCGACGCGTTGCCAAAACGGGTCGTGAGGGTGGCAGAGCCTGTGGGAGTAATACAGCGCGCTGTTGCCGAAGAACTCAACTTGTCGGATAACCCTATCGTCATACCCGGGTCGCTCATCGATGCTTACGCAGGGGCCATTGGGTCGGGAGCCTTGGAGGATGGTAGTATGGCACTCATCCTAGGCTCGTCGACTTGTGAGTTATTTCATGGCCGCGGGTTTACGGCGACGGCGGGTCTATGGGGACCGTTTCACGACATCTATCATGTGGGATTAGATGTATTGGAGGCCGGCCAACCGTCGACCGGTTCCGTCGTACGATGGGTACAAAGAAATTTTGCGCCAGGCTGTACTTTGGAAGAATTGGATTTGCGGGCGAGCAAAGTGAATCCGGGGAGTTTAGGGTTGAAAGTATTCCCGGCTTTTCAAGGGGTGCGGAGCCCCTGGCCGGATGCTAGTAGCCGAGGACAAATCGATGGCCTATCGTTAGGCCACGATGTGAGTCACATGCTTCGAGCAGTATATGAGGGCACCGCAATTGATATTCGCCGAGTGATGGATGTCTTAGAACCGGGCACTGTTCGGCGTATTATTGCATCTGGCGGAGGCGTTAAAAGCCAATTGTGGACACAAATCATAGCAGACGTTTGCGGATTGCCGTTAGAATTGGCGGACAATGATGCTGTAACTCGTGGTGCCGCTATGCTCGCAGCCAAGGCCGACGGAACAATTAATAATCTCGCTGATATTTCGTTTCAATGGCCCACTATTACCCCGTCTGATAATAATGGCCTGTATCAGAAATTATATTCGGAATACCTTGAAGTCTTTCCAACCAAAAGGCCACGGATTGTGAGTAAGTTTCTTGAGGCTAATTCATTTCCACCCGTAACCCCGTATGGGAACGATTCATCCGGTTCGATGGGTGGACGTCGTCATTAGCGCAGCATTACAGACGGTGAGGATTTGTCCTCGTGCATTTTTGCTGTGGATAAGGATTCTATTCGTGAATTGCTGGAGTGGACGGAATACAGTAACTAGGGCAGCGATCAGAATCTACTCCAAGGGCGCTGACCTCAGCCTATCTTTTAAGCTGGGCCGTCGCGGTTCGCGCCGATGACGACACCGGTGGCATACCCAGTGTCGTGGACCCGCTTCGCAACCCTAGCCATCCAATTACACACCGCCTCTGCTTGTAGCCTTCCTCCGGACAGAGGGTTATGGAATTTTTCCTGGATGAGCGGATTCGGGATTTTACGACGCGTCAATGGATGCTGGCATCCGCCGATTCCGTTCCGGTTGCAGAGGTGATGGGCGGCAACAGATGCCCCTATGAAACGGATGCACCGCTCCGTTTAACTTTCGCGCCCAGGAACTGTCTCATCTCGTGAGATGGAGATTAGCTTTTGAACCAATGGTGCAGGAGCGTGCGCGCCGTGTGTTGCTGAAGCGCCTGGTAAGAACCGTAACCTCGCGCGATATCGAGATAATCACGGATCAAGCGCGGATCCTGGCCAAAGTGCCGCGCCCAAAATAAAGCCCTGGGATAGAAGAGAATGCTCATACGGGCCGCAGCGCGTAATGGCGGCCAGACTTCTTGACGAAAACGGCGCGCGTATGCGGTTAAGGGATCGCCGCGGGTTATGTGGCGAATAATACATTCGCTGGCCAGTGTTGCTGTCAATAACGCCGAATAAATGCCCTCAGCGGAGAAAGCATCCATGTATCCGGCTGCATCGCCAACAAAGAGAGTGTGGCCAGTCATTGGCGACACATAATGCCAGCGGTATGGCAGAGGGTGGCCCTTGGGCGAGACCGTCCGGGACCCGGCAACGCTTGCGGCTAATGCCAAAAACCGTTGTTTCAAGGGGAACGCAGAGGGCTGGAAGGAGCCTACGCCAATGTTGAGCCACCCGCTGCGAGGGATGATCCAACTATAACCCCAGGGAACGTCGCCCAGGCGAATTTCCACGCGGTTAGCGTACAGTTCCCATTCATGCGCATCAGCCAGAAATTCCCCCTCTACGGCGGCGCCAAGTCGGGGCAAAGGGAATTTCGTGAGCCGAGCCACCGTGCTGTGGGCACCATCAGCTGCCACGACATAAGCGGCCTCGTATTGGCTATGGGTGGTAGTGAGGAGGTATCCGGCGGGTGTTGCGGCCATGTTGACCAGTGCCTCGCCGTCGTGAATGAGGGCCCCACGGCGACTCGCAACCTCAACCAAAGCGTAATCGAATGTGGGCCTATCCACCACATGGCAGTAGGGTTCGGGCGTGGCGACGGTGACAGGGGTGTGGTTCGGGTGGCTCAGAGTCCATCGATCGGGGTGGGATTGGATATACGGGACAACCTCACGGGGTAGCAATGACAACGCTCGGTGAGTCAGAGCGCCGCCGCAGGGCTTCACGAGGGGCATCCGGGCCTTTTCTAGCAAAAGCACCGACAATCCTGCGTCAGCAAGCCGGTATGCAGCGGTAGATCCAGCGGGTCCGCCACCTACGACCACGACCGAGAATTTGCGCATTACCATGCCTCCCCAGCCAATGTATGCTCTGCTCCAGTGAATAGACCCGCATGAACGGGTCATCCTACATGGAAGACATCAACCTATCCGCGCGCGTCGCGGCCGACGGAGGATCGTGTGTCGTCTGTCACTGAGTCCTTAAATGAAGCCGCCTGGGATTGGATCCATGTGAAAACCGCTGCGATCGCGGGGATCGGCTATTTTACGGATGCCTACGATTTGTTTGTCATTGGTGCGGCGCTGGCGCTGATCCGTTCGCAATGGCACCTCCAGCCGTTCATGACGGGCCTCTTGGGATCCGTCGCGCTGGCGGCGGCCTGTTTGGGCGCGTGGATTTTTGGGCGAGCGGGCGACCTTTGGGGGCGCCGAGGCTCTACGGTTTGGAGGCGCTTCTCATGGCGATCGGAGCGCTTCTGTCCGCCTTGGCCTGGAATCCTGGCACATTAATCGTGGCCCGGTGTTTCCTCGGACTCGGGATTGGCGGTGACTACTCCGTAAGTGGGGTACTCATGAGCGAATATGCCAACGTCAAGGATCGCGGGCGCATGGTGGCCATCGTCTTTTCCATGCAGGCCCTGGGTCTGATAGCCGGGCCTGTGGTGTCTTTGACCTTGTTGGCCGCGGGTCTTGATCCTGCCTGGGTGTGGCGCCTCATCTTGGGTTTAGGAACTCTTCCCGCTTCAGTGATTATCTACTATCGCCGGAGACTGCCGGAATCACCGCGCTATACGGCCCAGGTCGAGGGCCGCGAGGCGGAAGCATCAATGAATCTTATGCAATTTGGACACCTGGGATCTTGTTATTCCAGCGAACCGTCGGCAGGTCAACGACTTCCGTTATATCACTTGTGGCGCGAACCGCGGCTATTCTTGACCCTCTTAAGCACCGCTGGCACGTGGTTTCTCTTCGACTACGCCTATTACGGAAACTCTATTTCGCTACCGATTGTCCTAAACATGGTTGATCCGCATGCCACGATGCTTAGTCAAATGGCGTGGTCCTTAATGATGTTTACCATGGCGGCGGTGCCTGGGTATGCGTGGGCGCTCTGGCGCATTGACCACATTGGACACCGCCGACTGCAATACCAAGGATTTTTTGCCTTGGGGATCACGTTTCTGGCCATTGGCCTAGTGCCCGCCTTAAGCCACACCGTATGGGCATTTCTGGTGGTTTTTGGGTTAAGCTACTTTTTTGCGGAATTTGGTCCGAATACCACGACGTTTGTACTATCGACGGAAGTCTTTCCGGTTAGCCTGAGGACCACGGGCAATGGCATATCGGCAGGTATGGCCAAGCTGGGCGCCTTCATCGGGGTCTTTCTCTTTCCGGCGTTGACCGCGCGGTGGGGGTTAAATCGCACGCTCATTCTTATCGCCTTGTTTTCATTTGCCGGCATGGGCCTCACCTTTCTTCTACCCGAACCCGCCGGGCGCGCATTGGAGGACGTGACAACCAGGTTCGTGCCCATCGACCCTCAAGGGCCCTAATGCGGAATATCGATACAGAGGTCTTGTCGTGGTGTCGAGTGCTGCCAAAAGTTGTCGTGAACTAAAGAGTTGCGGTCCTAAGGGACTTTGTTAGACTTATGGTAGAAAGTGGCATGGAAGAAAATGGATTAGGGTGTGATCCCTTGGGCTGTCGCGGAGTATGGGTCGTTGGTCGTGATGGGTTGGTTGTGGCCAAGGAAACACGGGAACCGACAGAATGGGTATCCAGGGTTGTCCAAGAGGCCAGGGAGCTAATGGCAGCCGAGCAGTCGTCGCGCATCCTGTCTCTGGCACCGCACGAGTGGTGCCATATGTATCGGGTGGCGTGGCAGGGATTTGATGGGGTCTTGGTGATCTGGGAGGACCGCACAGAAGAGGACACATGGCGATTAACGGTGCAAAGTATGGCTCACGATATCAACAATCTTTTGGCCGTCGTGAGTGGCCACATGGAACTGTGGCCTCATCGCCCTCCAAGTCAGCAGGAGCAAACCCGTCGAGAAGTCGAGTGGGCGCTAGAACAAGCGGTAGAACTCGTGGCACAACTGAATACGTTGGCCACCGGCGACGAGCCAGGCCATGGCTCAGCGAATCTGTTGGAGGTCTTGCAGCACCTGGGAGCCTGGGTCGAACGTCCAAATATCCGTCTTGAACTTGACTATCCTCCGACAGCAATTCCTGTCGTGGATATGCCGCGAACAGCGTGTGTGGAAATTTTTCACAATCTTTTGCAAAACGCTGCAGACGCGATGCCTGATGGAGGGATCATTCAGATATCCGTGCAAGTGACCCAGGACGTGGTGATGGTCAGCGTCCAAGATTCGGGGCCGGGGATCGCCAAAGATGAAGAAGAGGCCATTTTTTCACCGTATTATAGTACCAAGGCGAGAGGCAGAGGACTTGGGCTGTACCGGGTGCGGGAGCTTGTGGAACAATACCAGGGATCCGTTCAGCTCCAATCGGTTTCCGGGGTGGGCAGTTGCTTTGTCGTGCGTTTGCCGCGCATGCGCGAGGCGCCGCCGTAGGTGGACATCTTCTAATCGAGGGCATTGTTACCGTTGCGGGACCGCGACAGATTTGCTATGCTGTTAGCGGTGCCTCAAGGGCGCCAGTATTTCATGCGCCCGTAGCTCAGGGGATAGAGCAGAGGTTTCCTAAACCTTGTGTCGGTGGTTCGAGTCCTCCCGGGCGCACCATTTTTTGAATGGGTCTGGTTGGATGGATTGGCAGCATGCCATGACGTTGGCGTTGGAGGAAGCGGCCGCTGCGGCGCACTGTGGTGATGTGCCGGTGGGCGCAGTATTATTGGATGCGGCCGGTCAGGTGATAGGTCGCAATCATAATCGCCGCGAGCAGAACCACGATCCGACGGCCCATGCAGAAATGCTGGTGTTACGCGAAGCAGCTGACAAGCACGGCGGGTGGCGCCTTTTAGGAACAACGCTGGTCGTGACATTGGAGCCTTGTGCCATGTGTGCTGGTGCGATGGTTCTGGCGCGCATTCAGCGGGTAGTTATCGGGACCCCGGATCCGAAAAGCGGAGCGGTGGTAAGCTTATACCAGCTGACGCAGGATCCGCGGCTCAATCATCAGGTGGAGGTGGTCGTGGGCGTTTGCAGGGATGAATGTGCAGAGCAGTTAAAAGCCTTTTTCCGGGCGCGCCGACAAGCGCGCGAATAGAATAAGGGATGTTTCGGAGAGGTGTCTGAGCTGGTCGAAGGAGCCCGACTCGAAATCGGGTAGGCGGTCCAAGAAGCCGTCTCGTGGGTTCGAATCCCACCCTCTCCGCCATATCAAGATCATGTTGGAGGGGTGGCCGAGTGGTTTAAGGCGCACGCCTGGAAAGCGTGTTGGTGGGCCAAATCCTGCCTCGAGGGTTCGAATCCCTCCTCCTCCGCCATCGCATTCATAGAGGCTAAGCGAGCCATGGAGCTGCATCGATTGGGTCCCGCGCGGACGACCCCTGTGAACCCCGTCAGGCCCGGAAGGGAGCAGCGGTAAGCAGCATGGTTGTGGCGCCGCGGGAGTGCCTGATCGGTGCAGCCCTATGGCTTAATTTTTGGCGACTGAGGCGGTACAATAAGCCGGAAGGAGGGCTAGCATGGCTCATCAAGCGTCCTACCGCGTGTATCGTCCCCGGTCCTTTCGCGAGGTGCAGGGCCAAACGTTGACCGTGGACACCTTGCGCGAAGCGGTACGGCAAGGCCGGCTGACGCATGCTTACTTGTTCGCGGGGCCGCGCGGCACGGGCAAAACGAGCGTGGCACGTATCCTCGCCAAAGCGGTGAACTGTACGGCGCTTGAGGACGACGGCAACCCGTGCCTTCGATGCGAGTCCTGCCGCAGCGTTGAAAGCGGGCAGCACCTGGATGTGATTGAGATTGACGCCGCATCGAACCGCGGCATCGATGAAATCCGAGACATCAAGGAACGCATCACTCACCAACCGGCACAAGGACGGTATAAAGTCTACATCATTGACGAAGTTCATATGCTCACGCCAGATGCCTTCAACGCGTTGTTGAAGACATTGGAAGAACCGCCGCCTCATGTGCTGTTTGTGCTGGCCACAACTGAAGCCCATAAATTGCCGGTGACCGTGCTTTCCCGCTGCCAGCGTTATGAATTTAAGCGATTGACGGTGGCAGAAATTGCCGATCGCTTACGCTATGTCTCCGAACAGGAACAAGTGGCCTATGAACCTGAGGCGTTGGATATTTTGGCTGAAGCTAGCGATGGGGCGCTTCGAGACGCCTTGAGCTTGTTTGACCAAGCTGTGGCGGTGGAGGGGAAATTGACCGCAGCGGGTGCCGCGCGGATGAGCGGCATGATGGACCGCCGTCAGGTGGAATCCCTGGTGGAGGCGATGACTCGGTCGATTCACGAACTCGTAGAGGCGGTCATAGAGATACGCAGCGAAGGCGTTGACGACAAGCTGATTTTGCGCGACCTTGCCCGTCAGCTGCGGGACATTCTGCTATTTCGGGTGGGCGGGGACGCATTATTTCCTGCATATCGGCGAGAGAGCTTACGGCGCCTGGACGCCTTGTTGCCTGACTCAGTGGAGCCGGCCTGGTGGATTCACGCGGCTGACCAACTGGCGGCCGCCGAATCGCGGTTGCGGGGTGGGTTTCCTGCCCAGCTAGCGGTGGAGCTCGCCCTTTTAAAGCTCCAACAAGAGCTTCAGGAGGCAAGTGGGGCTTTACCGGATCCGACCAGTTCACCGGAATTGCGTAGCCCCAAAACGCTAGAGGCGGTCGCCCATAACGACAACAACCCCGTGTCGGCACGCGACCCATATCAGGCGGTGCTGGACGTTATGAAGCGGGAGCGGCCGAGCACCCACGCCCTGTTTGACGAGTGGGCCAGCGGAACCTGGAGCGCTTCGGAGGGCTTGGTCATCCAATTTAAAAGTTCTGTGCATTTTAATTTGGTGCAGGATCCGCACCATAAAGAGGTATTGGAGCGCGCCATCAAGGCAGTGCTGGGCGATGATAGTGGGTACCAGCTGCGGTTACAGGAGGGGACCGGCACGGTCACGCAGGGATCGCCGCGCTCCTTGGCAGAAGAGGTGCGGGATTGGTTTGGTGCGGTTCCGTTACTCGGCTTTGATGAGCCGCACAATCGTTGATAAGGGAGGCTGGGTGCCATGGGTATGAATCCCCAAAACATGCAGAAGATGATGAAACAAGTGCAGAAAATGCAAGAAGACATGATGAGAGTTCAAGAGGCATTGAAGCAGGAAACGGTAGAAGGGCAATCAGGTGGGGTCGTCAAAGCGGTATTTAATGGGCACGGCGAGATTCAATCGATTACCATCGACCCCGAGGCGATAGACGGGGGAGACGTGGAGATGTTGCAGGACTTGATCTTAACCGCCATTAAAGATGGTCAAGCCAAGGCGCAGGCCTTGGCCCAAGAGAGGATGAGCCGCGTCACCGGCAATTTTCAACTTCCGGGGATGCCGGGCCTGTTTTAAATGTGGTACCCAGAGCCGATCCAAGAGTTAATACAGGAACTCAACAAATTACCCGGCGTCGGACCCAAAACCGCCCAACGTCTAGCATTCTTCTTGCTTAATGCGCCCGCCGGAGAAGCGGAACAGCTGGCCGAGGCTATTCTCACGGCGCGGCGCCGCATTCGTTATTGCTCGCAATGCTTTAACTTTACCGATGCCGATCCGTGCGCCATTTGTCAAAACCCCGCGCGCGATCCCAGTTGGATTATGGTCGTCGAGCATCCCAAAGATGTTGTGGCGATGGAGAAAATGCGGGAATTCAAAGGCCGTTATCACGTGCTGCATGGTGCCATTTCCCCTATGGAAGGGGTGGGCCCAGACGATCTCAAGGTGAAGGAACTGATCGACCGGCTGCGCCTGGTCACACCACGGGAAATTGTGCTGGCGACGAGCTCCAGTTTGGAAGGTGAGGCGACAGCGCTCTTCCTGGCGCGCCTGCTGAAACCCATGGGCTATAAGGTGACGCGGATTGCCCGGGGATTGCCCATGGGCGGGGATCTGGACTACACTGACGAAATGACTTTGGCCAAGGCGTTCGAAGGTCGTCAAGATGTGTAAGGAAGTGTTCCGCTAGTAACGTTGCCCTCCCGAATGGAATAAATTACCTAAAAGAAAGACCTGTGTGGAGGGGGATTGGTCATGTCTGGGCGCAACCAACGCCCGTGGCGATGTCAAGAGTGGAACTGGGAGCCGCCAGGCTGGTGCCCCGAAGATTGGCGTTTGGCCTATCAACGCTGGCGCTTGCCTGGCGAGATGGAAGGCGTTCATCAGTTTCTTCCGGTATACCGATTGTGCCAAGACTTGTGGCCGCACCCGAAGTAACCAGCCACAGGGTGCTGCTAGCTCGCGAGGGGACTGGCCCCGGGCGCGCGGGCGTGCCCCCACCAAAAGGACCTCTTTTGGCCACGCACCGAGATCCGAGGGTCGGCCGCATAAATGTTGAATCCGTGGTCTAGACTTGTCCGATCCTTCCATATCTTTTATGGGGGGATGTCGGATGAATCCACGCGATGCACTGGCGACACTCTTTGGCGGGATCCTCTTATACGTGGTGGTGCGGGTGTTTCAGTCGCCCGTGCGCTGGGCACTTCGCGTGGCAATGAACGGCCTCGTGGGATTAGGTGCGTTGTGGGCGTGGGATCACGTTTTTCGCACTCACGGCTGGGCCATCGCCCTCAATCCGGTCACTGGAGCTACGATTGGCGTGCTGGGTCCGCCGGGATTCATTCTGTTGGTTTTGGTCAAAATGTGGGTTGTGTAAGACGTCGCGGGATTCCCTTGATTCCCCCCAGGGGCTTCGTTACACTGGGAGCAATGACGGTTGGGGGGATAACGGTGGTCAGAGTACGCTATGCGCCGAGTCCAACAGGAGCATTACATATTGGCGGTGCGCGCACAGCACTATTTAATTTCCTGTTTGCCCGTCACCACGGCGGCACTTTTGTCCTGCGCGTGGAAGATACGGACCAAACACGACAAGTTCCTGATTCCGAAGCGAAAATGTTGCAAGGGCTGAAAAGTTTAGGAATTCGATGGGACGAAGGGCCGGACATTGTCGGCGCACCGTACGGACCCTACCGCGTTTCAGAGCGGTTAGCGCGTCACCGTGAGCTTGCCGAGGAACTCCTGTCTACGGGTCAGGCGTATCGTTGCTTTTGTACGCCCGAGCAATTACAGCGTGACCGTGAGGCGTTTCAGCAACAGGGCTTACCGCCGCGTTATGTCGGCCGCTGTCGCGATCTCACTAGAGAAGAGGTGGAGGCGCGTCGGGCTCGTGGCGAGCGGCATGTGGTGCGGCTAAAAACTCCTCAAACGGGAGAAACGATTGTGCATGACCTCATCCGCGGCGATGTGACGTTTGACAACCGGGTGTTTGATGATTTTGTCATCATGAAAGCAGATTTTACTCCGGTCTATAATTTTGCCGTGGCCATTGACGATCACGATATGGCGATTACACACGTGATTCGCGGCGAGGAACATCTCTCCAATACCCCTAAGCAAATCTTTGTGTATGAAGCGCTGCACTTTCCTTTGCCCGCCTTCGCGCACTTGCCCATGATTTTAGCACCGGACCGGAGTAAGGTCTCGAAACGGCATGGGGCCACAGCCGTGGAAGAATATCGGGAGCAAGGGATCATTCTTGCGGCCCTCGCCAATTATTTATTGCTGTTAGGCTGGTCGCCGCCAGATGGGCGGGAAATCCTTGATCTCGAGGAGGCTGTGCGGGTCTTTAGCCTGGATCGGGTGCAGCACACGGCGGCCATTTACGATCTGAAGAAATTGGAATGGATGAACCACCAGTACATGATGCGACTTGAGGTCGACGAGATCGCTGAACTCGTCAAGCCGTTTATTCGCTATTCCGTAGGCGAGGCACCGCCCTTCCGGGATGTTGTGGCGCTGTCCCGCGAGCGGGCCACGACCTTGGTGCAGCTCGCCGATCAGATGCGCATGTTCTATCACCCTCCCGAATCTTATGACGCCGCGGGTGTTGCCAAGCATTTTTCGGAAGAGGCGGCGGCGCGCTTGGAAATCTTGGCGGCGCGCCTGGCTGAGCTTGAGGAGTGGGATCACGATCATCTGGTCGCGATTTATGACGCCGTGAGCGCCGAGCTAGGGGTGAAACGCGCCGCCTTAATTCACCCGACGCGGCTCGCAGTGACCGGGCGTACGGTAGGTCCTGGGTTGTTTGAGTTAGTGACGTTATTGGGGCGGGAAGCGACGGTCGAGCGCCTCAAAACCGCGGTGGCCCGTATTCGCAGCCATGAGCTGGCTCTCGGCTAACGAGGCAGCCGGGAGCCGGCTGCCTTTGCGTTTAGCCTTTGTGTTTCCTAGCTGGTATTTAATGCACCGTCTGCACGACGTTGACTATCACCACCACGGCCATGAAGAGGACGTACAGGCGTAGTCCCCAAATGAGCACGGTCAGGCCGGAAGACAACGGTTTTAAACCCAAGGTTTCGAGGTGGCGCACGGATTCGTAATGTTCGGCCAGCGCTTCGTCGGCCAATCCCCACTCGAGCTCCGACCATTCCCAATCCTGGCGAAGGTTCTGATCAGCCATGCTTTCTCTCCTTTCTTTTTGTCCCTAACCAACGGGTCGCTCAAAACTTTAAGTTCGGCAGAATGACCGTCAGTGCATAAAGAATGCCGGCGAGCGAGACAAAGACGCCCACCCCGATGCCGATGATGTTCAAGAAGGTGGTATTGCGGTAGCGGCCCATAATCTCGCGATCGTTGGCTAAAATGAGCAAAAAGCCAATCGCCGGGGGCATGGTGAGCACCGCCACCACGTTAACAATGATGACGACGTACTCGAGGGGAAAACCGGGGATAAGGACGACCGCCCCGCTCAACGCGGCGACTAAGAGCAGCACCAAATAGAAGCCGCGAGCTTCGTGGAACGGTCGGTTCAGGCTGTGGGCCACGCGCATGACCTCGCCAAACGCGTAGGCGGACGACGTCGAGATGGTCATGGCGGCCACAAGACCGGCCTCCAATATGCCGAGCGCAAAGAGGGTGGCGCCAATGCGGCCGGCATAGGGCCTAAGCGCCTGGGCAAATTGCGCGGCGCCGAATTGCGCCGCGTTCATATGATGGAGATAAAGAGGGGCTGTGGCAATGATGGCCGCTAAGGCTGCCAGGGTGGCGAGGGTGGCGCCGATGGCCGTGTCCCAGCGGCCATGGCGAATGTCTTGGGCCGCCAACCCTTTGTCAGACACGGCCCCTTGTTGAAAAAAGAGCATCCAAGGCGTAATGGTGGCGCCAATGTCGGCCAGGAGCAAGATAATGGTATTGTTGTTGATGCCTCCGGGCAGCGGGCGCCACGTGAGCAGCGCGCGACCGACACTCGCCCAATGCGGGTGCACCAAGATGGCGACGGGAATAAAAATCAGGTTGAACAAGGCGAAGGCCAAGGTCATCCGCTCCCAGCGCCAGTACCGGCGCGAGAACGTGGCCAGGGCGATGAGGGTGAGCGCGCCCAGGACTGCCAGCCAGGCCGGGATCCCAAAAAAGCCGGCCCCCGCCACGACTCCGATAAATTCTGTGATGAGCGTCATGACATTGGTCCACAGGAGATCAACCATGGCGAAATTGCCCCAAAAGCGGCCAAAGCGTCGGTAAATGAGGTCAGCATGGCCGGTTTTGGAGACGGCGCCCAAGCGCACGGTGATTTCTTGGGCCACGAAGGCCAAGGCAAAGGTGAACACGACGAAGGGCAAGAAAAACCCGATACCAAACTGAGAGCCCGTGGCGGCATAAGAGAGCATTGAGGGCGCGTCGTTTTCGCCGAGCATGACCAGAATGCCCGGGCCAATTAATAGCCACAACAATCGCCAACGCTGGCGGCTGCGATAGGCTTTGAGCACCTGCACGCGGTCGTGCGCGCGATGGCGATCCTCTTCATTCATGTGGTGAATCACGAAGATATCCCTCCTGATTTGTGAACCCGGGCTCCATTTGTTAACCTAAGGCAATACCACCATATACAAGCGAACTGGGGGTGGTGAGTTGTCCCCCAACGGAGCCAGGAAAAAATTGACCGAGGCATACACTTTTCATCAGAAAGGAAGTCAAGGGTACTCTATGGAGACGGTGACCTTAACGCGGGGATCCCACCGGGTGCTAACCGGGTCCCCCTGGATCTACCGCACGGAATTGGAACCAGTGTCGATTGCGCCCGGGGCTGTGGTGCGGGTGACAACGCGCGAGGGTCGGATGGTAGGCACCGGGTTTTATAATCCCCATTCGATGATTGCGGTACGTCTTTTGGCACGCGGAGAACTTGTGCCTGATGTGGCCGCTTTGGTGCAACAACGCGTGCGCGAAGCATGGGCCTGGCGCACGCCCCTGTTTCGTGACCGCGAGGCCTGGCGGGTCATTTACGCGGAAGCGGATGGACTGCCTGGGTTGGTCGTCGACCGCTATGGGCCGCTGTTGGTGATGGAAGTGACAAGTTTGGGCATGGCGTCGTACCGTGACGTGGTGGTGGAGACATTAAAGGACTGCCTTCACCCGGAGGGTATTTACGAACACGGCGATTTGCCAGTGCGGCTCCGCGAAGGACTGCCGCGCGAAAACCGCGTCCTCTGGGGACAACTCCTGTCCCCGTTGGAGATCCGAGAACATGGCGTGCGTCTCTTGGTGGACGTGGCCGGCGGTCAAAAAACAGGCCACTTTTTGGACCAGTACGAAAACCGCCGCCGCGTTGTCGACTTTGCCCCGGAGGGTATCCACGTTTTTGATGCATTTTGCCACACGGGCGCGTTCGGGCTCATTTTGGCTCACCGGCGCCATGCGCGGGTGACAGGGATTGACATTAATGCCGAGGCGATACGTCAGGCTGAGGCCAATGCTGCCCTTAACCACTTGGGTGAGCGCACTACCTTCGTGGTGGAGAATGCCTTTGACTGGCTCAGGCGGGCGAGTGACCAGGGGGATCAATATGATGTGGGCATTTTAGATCCGCCGGCCTTTACCAAGTCCAAAGAGAGTCTCGCGCAGGCTTTGAAAGGGTACAAAGAGATAAACCTCCGTGCGCTCAAGTTAATTCGCCCCGGGGGTTACCTGGTGACCTCCAGTTGTTCCTATCACGTGTCGGAAAGCGACTTTATTCAGGTGGTGCATAGCGCAGCCCACGATGCGCATCGGTTTGTACGCATCGTGGAGATTCGCGGTCAAGGCCCCGATCATCCGATATTGCCTGCGCTGCCGGAGTCGCGTTATCTAAAATGCCTCATCATAGCCGTGGGCAAATAAACCCCCAGCAACTGGGGGTTTTTCCCTTAATGGCTGCAGGCCGCCGGTGCACCTTTTTGATCCTTGGTGCGGAATGAATGACCGCATCCACATGACGCCACCGCGTTCGGGTTGTTAATGGCAAACCCGCCACCCATTAAGGAATTGACATAATCCACCTCAATCCCTTCCAAAAGGGGCGCGCTGTCCGGATCAATGACGACTGTCACGGGCCCAAATTGGTAGCGCGCATCATCATCGTGTGGCTCGTCGAGCGCCATGCCATAGCTAAAGCCGCTACAGCCACCCTTGGACACGTAAATGCGCAATGCCAAATCAGTACGGTCTTTGGACGCCATAAATTCCTGGACTTTTTGAACGGCGTCCTCTGTCAGGGTAATCATGGGCACTCCTCCTCTTCTCGAAATATTATAACAAGAAGTTAGTTGTCGGCAAAGGGGAGGTTGGCGTGGCGCGCCTGATGCTCTAAATCGTTAAAGACCGTTAAGAGCGCCGTGAGTCCGCGAATCAACTCTTGCCGTTCGTGCACGGTTAACCGTTCGGCGACGCGGGTAAATTGTTCTTGTCGGCGTTGAAACACCAGGTTAGCCAGTTGGCGTCCATAAGAGGAAAGGCGTACGCGCACAACCCGGCGGTCTGTTTCGTCGCGTTCGCGACGCACCAGATTCATACGCAAGAGACGGTCGACTAGCCGCGTGGCGGCACTCTCTGTCAAGCCTAACAAGTCTGCCAATTCCCCCATCGGCAGGTTCTTTGGCTCGTAGAGCACGACGAGCGCATTCATTTGTGCCGGTGTGACCTCCAGGCCTATGAGCTCACGCGTCGCTTCAGCTTCCAAGTAGCGCATAATGCGCGGGAACAGACGCTGGATTTGCTCCACAAAAGATGGGATGTCGTCTGCCACAGGTTCTGCCTCTCCCCGTTTATTTGTCATGATAGCACGCGATGCGGGACAAAGAAACTTTCCGTTGACAACTATTGCCGTTCGCCGATATACTGCAGGCGACTCTGGACGAAAAGAGGACATGAGCAATGTATGTGAAGCGATTGGCCGTCATTGGAGCGGGTACCATGGGCGCTGATATTGCCTACGTCGCAGCGAATGCTGGGATTCCTGTGGTATTGAAGGACGTCCAGCAAGAGGTGCTCGATCGCGCACAAAGACACATTTACGACCTATTTGAGAATCGGGTCAAACGCGGACGCATAACCGGCGAGCAGGCTGAAGCGCGGCGACAACATATCCAGTATACGACCGAAAATGGCCTGCTATCCGATGTCTCCTTAGCTATTGAAGCGGTTTCGGAAAATCTGGACCTCAAGAAATCCGTGTTCCGCGAGCTGGACCAAGTGCTGCCGCCCTTGTCTCTCATTGCCTCCAATACCTCGGCCTTACCAATATCGGCGCTGGCTTCGGTCACGGGGCGCCCCGACCGTGTGGCGGGATTTCACTTCTTCTTTCCGGCTCACATGATGAAACTTATTGAGATTGTCCAAGGCGAAGAGACAAGTCGCGAGACCGTCGAGACTTTGCGACGGTTGGCCGAGGAACTCCGCAAAATTCCGGTCCTGGTCAAGGACTCGCCAGGGTTTATCGTTAACCGGGTGCTGATGGCGGCCATGGCGGAGGTTTTGCGTTTTCAAGAAGAAACTGGGGTGTCTTACGCGGATATTGATCAAGCGGTGGCACGCGCGAAGATTGCTCCCATGGGCCCCTTCGTGTTGGCCGACGCTTTGGGGTTAGATGTGACCTTAGAAGTCGCCGAAACGCTCGCCGCACATTATGGGGAACGCTTCGGACCCGCGAATCAGTTGCAGCAACTCGTCAAGCAAGGCCACTTGGGTATCAAAAGCGGCCATGGCTTTTATGCTTATTAAGCGCGAACTAGGAGAGAGGTGACGCGATGCCATCCGATTGGGAACAACAATTAATCCGCCGCTTCACGCTTGCGACTTTTCTTGAGGCTGTGCGCCTATTTGAGGAAGGGATAGCCGCACCGGAGGATGTTGATTTGGCTATGCGCGCTGGGGCAGGGTTGGCGGAGGGCCCTTTTCATTGGGCTGATGCTCGCGGGTTGGACGTCGTCTTGGAAGAACTAGAAATGTTGGCCGCTGAAGTGGGTCCGCGGTTTCAACCTCCGGCATCTTTGCGTGAACGGGTTCAACGCGGGCAACTGGGCGTGCGGACAGGTCGTGGTTATATGACCTATGTTCGGCGGTCTCGGCGCCAAACAGAGGAAGGGGAGTGAAACCATTGAGTGTCGTGGAGTCGGAGCGACGTGACCAAGTGGCCGTCTGGACCCTCAACAACCCCCCGGTCAATGCGTTAAGTTGGGATGTCATTCAGGCGTTGGAGGAGCTGTTGCGAGAGGCCGAACAAGATAACCAGGTGCGCGCGGTGGTGATTACTGGCAGTGGTTTGATGTTTGCCGCAGGCGCAGACATCCAAGGATTGACGAGACTTGGCGGAAATCTGAAGGAATATCTAGCTAAAGGGGCCGAGCTCTTTCAACGGCTGGAGGCGAGTCGGCTTCCCGTAATTGCTGCTGTCAATGGTCCGGCGTTGGGCGGGGGTAATGAGCTGGCCATGGCAGCCGACCTACGCATCGCGTCGCCGCGGGCCCGCTTTGGGCAGCCAGAAGTCGCGCTTGGCATCATCCCCGGATGGGGTGGTACGGTGCGGCTACCCCAGCTCGTCGGCATGGCGCATGCGCGGCGCCTGTTGCTGACGGGTGAGTCGATTGATGCTAGTGAAGCCTATCGCATGGGATTAATCGATCAGATCGTGGAGCCGCATCTCTTGGTTGACGCAGCGGTCAACGTCGGCGACCGCCTGGCCAGCGTTGCGCCGTTAGCGTTGAAGGCCATTAAAACCCTCTTGAGTCAAGAAGGCCCCGACGCCCAGCATCGTGAAACCGTCGAGCTGACCCATCTCATCAACACTGAAGATGCGCTGGAAGGGATGCGTGCGTTCCTGGAAAAGCGCCGTCCGGTTTTTCGGGGCCGTTAGGGCGAGGCGGCGCGGCTTAGGAGAAACTCTACGGCGGTAAGGAAGAAAAACAGGGCAGCCGTCCACAAGGGAATAATGTGAAGGTGCCAGAGGGCTAGATCCAGCAGGGCAGCCAGGACTGCGCCTAAGCCGCTCGACACTTTGTGCGGGCGTGCTAAGGCCAAGAGGATGAACGATAACAGAAGAAATCCCATCCACCACCAAAACCCTCGGCCCAGTGTCAACAGTGCGACGGTGGCACATGTCGTGATGAGGCGGCCTAAGCCCCAGGGGTTGGCTCGCCAGGTGCTTTTCGCACGCTGCCGGGTGTTGGCGGCTTCAGATGACAGGCGACGATAGACCATGGTACCTCCTAATTGAATCCAGCGATGAAAAGACACCCGGCCTCTAGGCCGGGTGTCTCGGATTGGAAAAAGGGGATGAGCTCTCGCCTTTCCGTGAGACGCGTTGGCGCTAACACGCCCTAATCCCCCCCTTATGCGGTCCGTACCCGTATCGATAAACGGTCTCTCGAAGGCGGACCAGCGAGCGATCCTATGCTATAGTGCAAGTCTAAGGAGCTCATCCTTATCGCGTCAAGCAAATAGCGGGATTTATCCCAATCTCTTGTATATGGAGGACGGATGCCAAAACTCATGTCGCGGCAGGCCGGCCGCAGAAAGGATGATGACGGCGTGTCACGGCTGTTTGTGGGGAGTTATCAGTCGCGCAGGAAACCCGGCGTACACTGTTTTGACTTTGATGAGACCACGGGACGTTTAAGTTATCTTGGCAGCCTCTCGGGGATTGAAAACCCCTCGTATCTGGCTTGGGATGAAGACCTAAGCCGCCTTTATGTCGTGCAAGAAAGCGTCGCCGACCCGGCTATCTGCATCGTGACTGTGGAAGCCAACGGCTCTCTTGCCTTGCGGTCCATGCAGGCCACCAGCGGTGCCGAACCTTGTTTTGTGGCGACCGCACCGTGGCCACAGCCCGCATTGTTAGTGGCCAATTATGGGGGCGGCAGTCTCGACTGGTTTCGGGTGCAGTCCGACGGGGAAATTACGTCATTAGTGCAAAATGTGCCACACCAGGGACGGGGACCCCACCCCATTCGCCAGACGGCGCCGCACCCTCATTCTGTCGCCTGGGACCCTCGAGCGCACACAATCTGGGTGCCCGATCTGGGGTTGGATGCGGTTGTTGTCTATCGCCGCGATGACCTGGCCCTTCAGCTTAGGCGGGTGCTCACAGTCCCGGGACGTCCGGGCAGTGGACCGCGTGTGTTAGTCTTTCATCCACATGCTCCGTACTGGTATCTGGCAAACGAGCTCGATTCCACAGTGGCGGCGTATCGGTACCAGCTGGACCCCACGTTGTCGGCGACTCGTCAAGAAGTCTGGTCGACATTGCCTGAAGAGGTGCGGGACCGCGAAAACACCGTCGCGCATGTGGCCCTGTCTTGGGACCTTCGGCGACTTTATGTGTCCAATCGCGGATACCATAGCATTGCAGTGTTTGACGTTGCTCCAGATGGGAGTCACCTGGAGCGGCGCGCGGTGGTGGAGGTCGCGGCCCATGTGCCGCGGCATTTTGCCTTGACGCCAGACGGCCAGTGGATGATTGTTGCAGGCCAAGGCGCTGACTGTCTCGAAGTGATGCACGTTGAGGATGACGGCGTCCCTATCGCTACTGGCGTGACATTTCCGGTGGAACGTCCCAGCTGTGTGTTGGTGGAGACGGGCCACGTTCGCCCTTGGCATCATTGAGGCGGGCTGGAAAGATCAGGGGTTGGAAAAAGGCTCCAAAGGGCCGCAGGAAATCGGGGCAAGCGTGGTATAATACACGGGAAACTTTTGGAGGATGGGATGGCGATGAAGGCGACAGACGCGGCCTATGCCGTGTTGAAAGCACAAGGTCAACCAATGGACGTGCAAGACTTGTTGGATGAGACCTTGATGCAGCTTGGCGTCGATCGCGAGCCGGCCATTGTGGCTCGCATCTATACCGATATTAATTTGGACCCCCGTTTTCAATACCGCGGGGGCGCCTCATGGGGCTTAAAAGAGTGGCAACCGCGCTCCCCAGGGCGCGGATCACTAGGGCGCGACCGCGGAGGATTTGAGGAGGACGACGGCGAGGAGCTCGAGGAGGACGACGGATAGTGGCCGGTCGGACTCCTTCTCCTTTTTGAAGGGAACGGCTAAGCGTCCACACTGATGACGGGAGGACACGGATGGCAAAGTATGTTTTTATCACCGGCGGGGTCGTGTCGTCGTTAGGCAAGGGACTGACCGCTGCTTCACTGGGGCGCATTCTCAAAACGCGCGGCCTTCGCGTAACGGCCTTGAAGCTAGACCCGTATATTAATGTTGATCCCGGCACCATGTCGCCCTTGCAGCATGGAGAAGTCTTTGTCACACAGGATGGTGCGGAGACAGATCTCGACCTCGGTCACTATGAGCGATTTATGGACATCAATTTATCACAGGCCAATAACGTGACGACGGGCCGCATTTATTGGTCAACCATTGCCAAGGAGCGGCGCGGTGACTTCTTGGGAGGGACTGTCCAAGTCATACCCCATATTACCAACGCCATTAAAGAGCGGATCCATCGGGTCGCGGAGGCTAGCGGCGCCGATGTGGTGATTGTGGAGATTGGCGGGACGGTCGGTGACATTGAAAGTTTGCCCTTTTTAGAGGCCATTCGACAAATGCGCTCTGATTTGGGGCGCGATTCGGTCATGTATGTGCACGTCACGTTGGTCCCGTTTTTGAGTGCCGCCGGTGAAGCCAAAACTAAGCCCACACAGCATTCGGTAAAGGAACTTCGGTCTATCGGCATTCAACCAGATGTCATCGTCTGCCGCACGGAACGGCCGCTGTCGCGCGATATGCGCGACAAAATTGCGCTGATGTGCGACGTGGATCGCCGCGCGGTGATTGAGAATGTGGACGCGGATTCGATTTATCAACTCCCGCTAATGCTAGCCAATGAAGGTTTAGACGACATCGTGGTCAGTCGCTTGTCCCTGGTTGCCGGTCCTAAGAATTTAAGCGACTGGGAGGCGCTCGTTGCTCGCTCCTTAAGCCCGACCGAGCGCGTGACGATTGCCGTCGTGGGCAAATACGTGAATTTACATGATGCCTATCTGAGCGTCGTGGAAGCCTTAACCCACGGCGGCATCGCCAATGGCTGTCAGGTCGACATTCGCTGGGTGGACTCCGAGCGCATTGAACGGGAGGGCGCCGAAGCCCTGTTGAAAGGCGCGGATGGTATCTTGGTGCCGGGCGGCTTCGGTTATCGAGGAGTAGAGGGGAAAATTGAGGCGGTTCAATACGCGCGGCATAAGCGCATTCCGTTTTTTGGCATTTGTCTTGGGCTGCAGGCAGCGGTGATTGAAATCGCCCGACACGAGGCCGGTTTGGCGGATGCCAATTCGACCGAATTTCGCGGGGATACGCCGCATCCGGTCATCGACTTGATGCCGGAACAGCAAGGCGTTGAAGATATGGGGGGCACCATGCGCCTCGGCAGTTATCCTTGCGTGCTGCAGCCAGGCACCCGCGCCCAGGCTATTTATGGCGACACGTTGATTTTTGAGCGCCACCGCCATCGCTTTGAGGTCAACAACCGTTACCGGCAGGCTTTGCAGGATGCTGGGGTGGTGCTATCCGGCTTGTCACCGGACCACCGGTTGGTGGAAATGTTGGAACTTCGGGATCATCCGTGGTTTATTGGCACTCAATTTCACCCGGAATTGCAATCGCGGCCGAACCGCCCCCATCCCCTCTTTCAAGATTTTATTCGTGCGAGCCTGGAAGCGCGTCTGGTGTTGGGTCAAGGGGCGTGGTACGCTGATCGGCAATAGCGGCGGAGGCGCTGACCCCCGCCGGCTCTTTTAGGGGCTATAACTTTTGCACAAGGCGCCAGGAAATAGAGCTTCAGGGTGAGTGCTGGCATAGTCGACGTAAGCCTCGAATTCGCTGGCGTAGCCTGGGCGCAGTTGCCCCGACTGAAAGGAAGGCGACGCTTCCAAAATGTCTGGAATGCTGCCCACAGACCCGGGGCCGACGTAAATTTCTTCAAGCCCACAAAGGCCTTGGTCATTGTGCTGACATTCGCTGGCATCACATTGGATAATGGTCATCTCGTCACCTCCCGCCTTAGTGTGGCCGGATGTGAATGCATTTTGACAAGGATTTTTCGTCGGGAATATACTGAAGTAAAGAGAGAGGAGGCTTTTCATGGGACTGATGGCGCGTGTATCCACCATTTTTAAGTCGAAGGTCAACAACGTGCTGGACCGGGCGGAAGATCCGCGTGAGACCCTCGAATATTCGTACCAAAAACAGGTGGAACAACTTCAAAACATCCGCCGTGGCATTGCCGAAGTCGTCACCTCAAAGAAGCGGTTAGAGTTGCAAATGGCTCGCCTGCAGCAGTCGGTAGCGCAGCAGGAGGACAACGCTCGCGACGCGGTACGAGCCAACCGGGATGATTTGGCCCAAGAGGCGTTGACGCGGAAGCAGGCCTTGGAGAGCCAAATTGCGGCACTACAAACGCAAATTGATGACTTGGCCCGTGAAGAGGCGCGCCTCACGGATTTGCAGCAAAAACTGCAAACCAAGGTGGAGGCGTTTCGCACGCAGAAAGAAGTCATCAAGGCCCAGTATTCTGCTGCCCAAGCCCAAGTCAAGATTGGCGAGGCCTTCACGGGATTGGGCGAAGATATGGCTGACGTGAATATGGCTTTACAACGGGCTCAGGACAAGACGGAAAGCTTAAAGGCGCGGGCAGCGGCGATTGATTCGTTGGCGGAAAATCCGGCATTTCAGTTAGATTCTGCCTTGCCGAGTTCGGGGGACTCTATCCGCGATGAATTGAACAAATTAAAAGCGTCATCCAGTGTGTCTGAAGAGCTAGCCAAGCTGAAGGCGGAGATGGGTCAAGGCCAGGGAGAAAACTCATGATCGTGCGGATTTTGTCGGAGGGACAATATCGGGTCGACGGCGACACGTTGGAAGAAATTAAGCGGTTGGATGACGAGTTAATGGAGGCGTTGACGCTGGACGACGCGGACCGGTTCCATCGCTTGTTAAACCAAGTGGCAGAACTGGTTCGCAGTGGCCAGGCCCTGCATGCTGAGCATCTGACGGAATCCGATTTGATTTTACCGGCGCCTGACACCACCTTGGAAGAAGCCAAAAGACTCTTTAACGACCCAGCCTAGCCCTTTTCCTTAGATCGGAGGATCCCAGAGCGGATACCAGCGCTCGGGGTCCTTTTCCATGGGCAGTGCGTTGGCTAAGGTTTGCCGGATACGAAACTCGCGGCTTTCCTGCCGCGAGGAGCGTCCGGTGGGAACGAAGGGGTAAAAGGTGGCCCGGCGGTAACTGTAGATCAGGTACCAATCGCCAAAGCGAAACATGGCGGCCAACAAGCTATCGGCAAACCCAGCTTGCTTAATCAAGTCGGCCGTCATGTGCAATCCGTTAATGGCGTCCTCAAGGTCGGGCCCTTCGAGGATAATCCACTGAAAGCCCATGTTATCTTGGTGCATGGACACGCTGGCACGGAAATCCCGCCCGCCAAGGTTCAAGAGATCATGGAGATCCTTACTAATGGCATCATAGGCGGAGTTGTCCACCGCTCTCAGCACAATCGCGGCCTTACCGCCATACGCGCTATCGAGACGCGTTTCAATATCTAATGCCGCCGTCGATAGGGCAAACAAGGCATCCGTTTTCCCGGGCGAAAGTTTGGTTCGCCCAAATAACGCATCAAATAAACCCATAGCGCCTTCCCCCTTCACGCGTCTCCAGTGCCAGCCTCACTTTTTTTCCATCTGCTGTTGGAGTTTTTCTAAGCGCTGGATGCGATGTTCTAGGCTTGGATGGGTCGCAAAAATTTCCATCACACTATCCTTTCGCACAGCCGGAAAGATGAAAAAGGCGCTCATTGATTCGACCTGACGCAAATCGCGGGACGGCGTCTGCCGCACGCCGGTCTGAATTTTTTGCAGGGCGGTGGCGAGATAGCCGGGGTGGCCGGTGAGGATCGCGGAACCGCGGTCTGCGGCGTATTCCCGATAACGCGACAGCGTGCGAATGAGCACGTAGCTAATGGCCCACACGACTACGGATGCGAGCCACACCAAGATAATAGCCTGCCCACCGCCTCCGCCTCCGCGGCCTTGGCGACGATCGCCCTCCATAGTGAAGCCAATAAAGAAAAATTGTTGAACAATAAACGCCGCCACCATGGCAAAGAAACTCGCCAAACTCAATACGGCAACATCGCGATTTTTAATGTGTGTCAATTCGTGCGCCAACACCGCTTCGATCTCGCTTGCATCGAGACGCTCGATAAGCCCGCGTGTCACGGCGATCACCGCCGACTTGGGGTTCTTGCCGATGGCAAAGGCGTTGGGCAGGCGGGTGTTGATCCAGGCGAGTTTTGGGGTCGGCAAGTCTGCCAGTTGGGCAAGCCGGGTTAAAATCCGGTGGAGCTCAGGGGTTTCTTCGGGCCTCAGAATGCGCGCGCCGCTGGCCCAGAGGACAATTTGGTCGGATAGCAAGACTTGCGAGAGAGCAACCAACACGAGAACGGTAATGAGTGTGAACAGCGGGACCTGCGCTAGAAGGAGGACCAGCACAAACGCAGCGTACAAGGCCAACAACAAAAACATCGTTAGCCCCATCCGAAACGACAAACCAACGTCGCGACCATACCAGGGTCGAGTGGATTTTGCCATTGTCGTCATTCTCCCTTCTACAGTATAGTCTACGTTGTTGGGGAATTTCACTCAAGACGTCCCTCGCTCTATGATCAAAACCAGTGGGATTCCGTGGTGAAGGCGACGCCGGCTAAACAGGAAGGCCAGCGGCTTCTGCCAAGATCTGGCGTGAAATGACCGGGCGGCCGAAGGACATAACAAAAGGCTCCGCCAATGGCAGCTGGTGAGAAACTTGAGATCAAGGCATGTTTCGGGTGAGCCATGGCTAGTGTGGCATAAACAAAGGACGTGTCTCAATGTCAGAAAGTGAACACGTCCGGGCCGAGTCGGGAGGGGCAATTCAGTTTCGGTTTCCCCTGCATTAGCAGCATCACCCGTGCCATGACCGTATGAAACGACAATAGACATCCGCAATGGCGGGGATGGTAGCACGGCCTCATCGAAGGCTATCACACCAAAACCACTCAAGCGGCTTAGCTACAGCTTTCGCAATCAGGACCGCTATCGGCGCAATCTGTTTTTGGGCTTCCTGCCCCTCACGGCGATCCCACAATGATTGACGTAGAGCCTTCGTGATCTTGATTCTCGTATGAGAAGCCAGTATAATATACTCTGCTTGTTGGGGGATGATGTAGCGGTAGCATAGGTGACTCTGGATCATCTCGCCCAGGTTCGAATCCTGGTCCCCCAGCCACAATGGCCCCATAGTCTAGAGGCCTAGGACGCCGGACCCTCATTCCGGAAACAGCGGTTCGAATCCGCTTGGGGCTACCACCTAGGGTATTTTTCTATGCCGCCGATAGGGCGGTTATTTTGTTATGATTGATAAGAGGCGACATGACGGAAAGGCGGGAGCGCGTGGAGAACAAATCCCGATGGCACAGTCAGGTTCGCTGGGCAGAATGTGACGCGGCGGGGATTATTTATCACGCCCGTGTCTTTGATTGGTTTTCCGAAGCACGCATTCAATGGCTACGCGACCATGATATGGATTATTATGACGTGTGGCGCCCGCACGGTCTGGAGATGCTCGTGAAGGTTGCTGACGCGCATTTTCACCATAGCTTGCGGCCAGGTGATGTCATCGACCTTGACGTTGAGCTCGCATGGATTACCCCTACCCGGGCAAGTTTTTGTTACCGTGTATTGGCCCCTCATAACCCAACTCTCGCCGCCATTGAAGGGCATACAGAGCATTCCTTCGTGGTGGATGGCCGCGCTAAGCGTTTGGATCGGGTCTTTCCTGAGCTCTTTCGAGAATTTCAGCGCTGCGTTGGGGAATCCATAGACAAAGGTATGTTTTAGGGCAATTCGGTTCAGTCTGTTTTTGAGGAATGCATGCGATGATGAAGGGCAGGGATAGCGATGTCCGTTAGGCCGTATCAGCACGAAGCGGTTCTCGATTTTGGTCTTGCTGCCCATCGTGAGGCCATGCAGGCGGCGATTCGGGAAGTCAGGCTGCGCTTCAACCGTGATTATCCGTTGGTGGTGGGTGGCGAACGGATATTCACAAACGATGTGATTCGCTCGATTAACCCGAGTAATCCGGAAGAAGTCGTGGGGCGCGTGGCCAAGGCCACATCTGTCGAGATCGATCGCGCATTGAAAGCCGGATGGCACGCATACCGAGCGTGGCGGCGGGTTCCCCCAGGTGAGCGGGCACGGGTGCTCTACCGGGCAGCAGCGATCATGCGCCGTCGCCGATTGGAATTGGATGCGTGGGAAATCCTCGAGGCAGGCAAACCCTGGGTTGAGGCGGACGCCGATGTGGCGGAGGCCATAGACTTTCTGGAGTATTACGCGCGTCAGATGGAACGTTTGGCGCAGCCAGTGGAGTTAACCCCGCTTGCGGATGAAGACGACGTGGCCTTTTATCAACCGCTCGGGGTGGGCGTCATTATCCCGCCGTGGAACTTTCCCCTGGCGATTTTGACGGGAATGGCTAGTGCAGCGGTGGTGGCTGGCAATGCTATCTTGCTCAAACCTGCAAGCCCTACCCCTGTGCTCGGCGCGCTCTTTGTGGAAATCATGGAAGCTGCGGGCCTCCCGCCTGGGGTTGTGAATTTTGTGCCGGGGGACGGAGGCGCCATTGGCGACTATCTTGTCCAACACCCGCTTACACGTTTTGTCAGCTTTACCGGATCCCGTGACGTGGGTTTACGCATTAATCGACTCGCGGCAGAGCCGCAGCCGGGGCAGCGCTGGATCAAGCGGGTTGTGGCCGAGATGGGGGGTAAAGATGCCATCATCGTGGACGAAACCGCGGATTTGGAAGCTGCGGCGGAAGGCATGGTGCAGTCAGCCTTTGGCTTTCAGGGTCAAAAATGTTCAGCATGTTCGCGTGCCATTGTAGTTGACGGCGTCTACGATGAGGTGCTCGGGCGCGTACGGGACCTGACACAAGCGTTGCGCATTGGTCCGCCCGAGGATATGGCGCACCAAATGGGGCCGGTGATTGATCAAAAGGCGTTGGACAAAATTCTTGGGTATATTGCCTGGGGAAAAGAGCATGCGACGCTGGTCACCGGGGGGCAGCGCCTGCCACAACCCGGTTATTTCTTGGAGCCCACGATTTTTTCAGGGGTGGCGCCCGGATCCAAAATCGAGCAAGAAGAAATTTTTGGACCGGTACTTGCCTTTATCCGCGTGGCTGATTTTGATGAGGCGCTGGTTGTAGCTAATGATACCGATTATGGTCTGACGGGCTCGGTTTATTCGCGCGAGCGCGCTCGCATTCACCAGGCGTCCCTAGAATTCGAGGTCGGAAACCTTTACATCAACCGTCCGTGTACCGGAGCGATTGTCGGCGCGCATCCGTTCGGAGGCTTTAACATGTCGGGCACAGACGCCAAGACAGGGAGCCCAGACTACTTATTGCAGTACATGCAGATGAAAGCGGTGGCGGAGCGGTTCTGAGAGGATCGAAGGCTGCCTCAATTTAGTGGCGGCAGGCGACAAATTCCACTTGCAAAACTCTGTCGTGGGTGATAACATAACCGTTGCTGTTGCGGCGACGGCGTCTATGAGACGCCAACGAAGCCGCGTCGGTCCTTGAAAACTATATCATCCGGAAGGTGCGCGGGCCGCGAGGCAGGAAACGCGGAGACGCGAAGAGAGGCATG
>JAPNUR010000032.1 GCA_026627385.1 Bacillota bacterium
GTTGCACGCCGCATTAAAGCGCTCCATCGTCACCAGCAGCGATTGGGTTTGGGCAGGATTCGGTTGCAGTTTGACCGCCAATGTCAGGTGCATAGTTTTATTAGCGACGCTTTCAGTCCATATACCAAGGGGAAGGGAGGGCACGGCGCTCCTCTCCGCCCTGAAGGACGGAGTTTCCGCGCCGTAACTATCTGATGAAAGGGTTATTGCTGGCAGGAGGCACCGGGAGTCGTCTGAGACCCTTGACATTTACCGGGGCGAAACAGTTGATTCCGGTGGCTAACCGCCCGATTTTGTTTTACGCATTGGATGCGATAGTGCAAACCGGGATTCGCGATATCGGTATCATTATTGGCGATACGGGTCCCGAAGTGCGGGCGGCCGTCAAAGACGGGAGTGCCTTTGGCGCGCACGTCACCTATATCCCCCAAGAGGCTCCGCTGGGCCTCGCGCATGCTGTACAGTCGGCCCGCGACTTTTTAGGAGACGAGCCATTTCTCATGTTTTTGGGGGATAATTTATTGCGGGGCGGACTGACTGACTTGGTTCGGCGCTTTACCCAGGGGGATTTTGCGGCGTCGATTTTGTTGACTCACGTGGCGGACCCGCGACAGTTTGGGGTTGCCGTCCTCGACGGGGACCGCGTGATCAAATTAGTAGAAAAACCCCAGGAACCGCCCTCGCATTGGGCGTTAGTGGGCGCCTACTGCTTTCAGCCGGTCATTCACGAGGCGATTAAGACGCTCGCTCCCTCGTGGCGCGGCGAATATGAAATCACTGATGCCATTCAACAATTAATTGACTGGAATTTAGCAGTCGATGCGACGCGCGTGGACGGTTGGTGGAAAGACACCGGACGCCCCGAAGATGTTTTGGAAGCGAATCGCCTGATTCTCGAAGATCTCATACCCGCCATTTTGGGTGAAGTTGATGCGGAAAGCGAAGTGACCGGTCGCGTGGTTATTGGGGCGAATAGTCGCGTTGTCCGGTCTGTGGTGCGCGGACCGGTAGCCATTGCGGAGGGTGCGCTTATTGAGGACAGCTACGTAGGTCCTTACACGGCCATCGGGCCTCAGGTGACGATACGACGCACGGAAATTGAAAATAGCGTAGTATTGGCGGACAGTGTGATTTATGATGTGCCAGGACGTATTGACCAGAGCCTTATCGGACGGGGTGTGTCTGTCCAAGGAGGAGTCCGCCGTCCGCGCGCACTGAGGCTAGTGCTCGGCGATCAGAGTCGCGTCGATGTATAACGGTCAGCAGCAATCCAGGGTCAAAAGAGGTTGAACAGACATGAGCCAATTAGGGACCATTGAAGGGGTTAAGGTGAAGCACCTGGTCAGGCACCCTGACGATCGCGGATTTTTTGAGGAAATTTTACGTGACGATGATGGGCTTTTGCGCCGTTTTGGACAAGCTTCCTTATCCATGAGTTATCCCGGTGTGATTAAAGCATTTCACTATCATGAGCGCCAAGATGATCTCTGGTTTTTTCCTGTAGGATCCGCCCAAGTGGTGCTATACGACCGGCGCCCGGGATCGCCCACCGAGGGAGTGACCCAGGTCTTGTACACAGGCGAAGATTACCCGCTTCTGATTGTCATTCCCGTCGGAATTGCCCACGGCTATCGCGTCCTCGGGTCTAAACCGCTGATGATTGTTTACTTTACCACCGAGTCGTACCGCCCTGAGGATCCCGACGAAAAGCGCATCCCGTGGAATGATCCGGTTATTGGATTTAATTGGGACACCCAATTTCGTTAATAATGGGGAGGCGTCGTCGTGCGCATCTTAGTGACTGGAGGTTTGGGGTTTATTGGCTCACATTTGCTGCGGCGCTTGTTGCGCGAGCCCGATGTGACGGTGGCCAATATGGATGTGCTCACGTATGCGGGCAACTTAGCCAACGTGGCCGACATCGCGTCGAACCCGCGGTATCAGTGGCATCGCGTATCGGTCACGGACGACGCCACGGTTGACGCCATCTTGAGGGAAGGGCGCTTCGATGCAGTGATTCATTTGGCTGCGGAGTCGCACGTGGACCGCAGCATCGAGGGCGGGCGCATCTTTGTCGAGACGAATGTGTTAGGCACCGAGATATTGCTCGAGGCGGCCCGGCGCCACGGGGTGGGCCGTTTTGTGCAGGTATCCACCGACGAGGTCTATGGGAGCCTAGGTGCGGAAGGGTTCTTTACCGAGGAGTCGCCCTTACAGCCTAACAGCCCCTATTCCGCTAGTAAGGCGGCGGGTGATCTTTTGGCGTTGGCGGCGCACCGTACATATGGGCAAAATGTGGTGGTGACCCGGTGTTCGAACAACTACGGTCCCTATCAGTTTCCGGAAAAGGTTATTCCCTTGTGGATCACGAATGGCCTTGAGGGAAAACCGTGGCCCATTTATGGCGATGGCGAGCATGTGCGCGATTGGATTTATGTGGAGGACCACGTGGAAGGGTTGTGGCTGGCCTTGACGCGAGGTCAAGCGGGCCAAGTGTATAATATCGGAAGCCGCAACCAAAAAACCAACAAAGAGGTGGCGCATGCGCTCATGGAACTGCTCGGGCTTCCCCCGTGCGTCCTCGTGCCGGTAGCTGATCGCCTAGGCCATGATCGCCGCTACGCTATTGACCCGACAAAGGCCGAGCGCGAATTAGGGTTTCGGCCGCGCTATGAGTGGGCCGAGGCACTTCGGCTGACAGTTCAATGGTACCAAACGCACCGTGAATGGTGGACATCGATAAAGTCGGGCGCCTATCGCGAGTTCTACGGGCGCCATTACGGGAGCTTGGGACCGGAGCTTCATGGCCGTTAAAACGTGGGTTGCGGTGTGGGTCGGGCGGATGGTTGGCTGGCTCAGCCGCACGATGGGACGCGGGGGGAGCTCCCTGCCAGGCATGGTGTCACGCCGCATCGATCCGGGGGTGTTGACCGCTTTAGCGCAACATTTATCGTGGGGCGCGATCTTATTAAGTGGTACCAATGGGAAAACCACCACCGCTGCCGTGGTGCGGCAAATATTGCTGCAAGGGCAGCAACGTGTCGTAACCAACCGCGCTGGAGCCAATTTGATTGAGGGATTAACGGCGGCCTTTGTGCAATATGAAAGGTGGCGAGTGTGGCCGCGCGCCTCCCTGGCGCTGTTGGAAACCGATGAGGCGACGATGCCGCGCGCGGGTCAGGAAATCCGCCCGCGGATGGTGGTCGTCACCAATTTCTTTCGCGATCAGCTGGATCGCTATGGTGAGTTGTCGACTACCGTGCGATATGTCGCGCGCGGCCTTGAATGGGTGAGAGATGACGGGTGGTTGGTGCTCAACGCGGATGATCCCCAGGTTGCGGGGCTGGCAGGGAATAAAAGGAGCACGGTGTTTTATGGGCTAGAACTGCCGGCGGCGTGGCCGGGCGATGAGGGTGAACGAGGCGACGCACGGTTTTGTCCTCGGTGTGGAACCGCGCTCGAATATACGCGCCGGTATTATGCGCACGTGGGCCACTACACCTGTCCCCATTGTCGCTGGAATCGACCACGACCGAGTGTGCGCGTGGTCGAATGGTCGCCCGATACCGGGCGGGTAATGGTCGACACCGATCAAGACCGTTTGGTGATCCCCTGGCATCTCCCGGGAATCTATAATCTTTATAATTTAGCGGCCGGCATTGCGACGGCGCTAGCGGCCGAGGTATCCCCTGAGGTCATTCGCGCGGCCTTGGCTAATTTCAAACCAGCGTTTGGTCGCATGGAACACCTCACGGTAGGGTCCATGCGTTGGTGGCTTGCCCTGGTTAAGAATCCGACCGGCTTTAACCAAGTCTTGGCCGCCATCGCCCAGGAACGCGGTCACGCGTTTTCCGTGTTAGTGGCCATCAACGATCATTATGCGGATGGCCGAGATGTGTCATGGCTGTGGGATGTGGACTTGGAGCGGTGGATTCAGCCAATACAGGCACAACATTGGTATGTGACCGGAACCAGGGCGTACGACATGGCTGTTCGCTTGAAGTATGCGGGCATCCCTCCTGATCAGTTGAGCGTTGACGATCAGATCGAGCGCTGTCTGGACCGCTTGCGTCACGAGCAGCCGATTGACACGTTATATGTGTTGCCCACTTATACGGCGTTACTCAAGATCCGTCAGCAATTGACCCGTTGGGGCGTTGCCGAACATTTTCGGGAAGGATAGGGAATGGAACCACTCTTGATGCCACTGGTAGTAGGGACGGCGGGGCATATCGACCATGGAAAGACGACGCTGGTTAGGGCGCTAACCGGGCAGGATACCGATCGTTTGCCAGAAGAGAAGGCGCGCGGCATTACCATTGATCTGGGATTTGCTCACATGGTGTTGCCGTCGGGGCGGCCCCTCGCCTTTATTGACGTGCCGGGGCACGAGCGATTCGTGCGCAATATGGTGGCTGGCGTGCATGGCATGGATGCGGTGATGTTAGTAGTGGCAGCCGACGAGGGGATCATGCCGCAAACCGAGGAACACCTGGCTATCCTGCGCTTATTAGGGGTCAATCGCGGCCTTAGCGTGATTACCAAAGCGGATCTCGTTGAACCGGAACTGCTGGACATTGTTCAGGAATTGGTGCGCGAGGCGGTGCGCGGCACCTTCTTAGAAGCGGCGCCGCTAGTAGTGGTGGATGCCGTCAGCGGACGGGGATTGACGGCGTTGGTGGACGCGTTGGACGCGGTGGTGAGAGATACCGTGCCGCGTGATGCGGATGGTCCTGCCCGCCTACCGATCGATCGGGTGTTTACGGTAAAGGGTTTTGGCACCGTCGTTACCGGCACTTTGGTGCGGGGGCGGGTGACCCCTGACGAGACGTTGGAACTGGTGCCATCGGGACGGATGGTCCGGGTGCGGGGGCTCCAAGTGCACAATCGACCGACGGACGTAGCGCGGGCCGGTCAACGCGTGGCCGCGAATTTGGTTGGGGTGACTCGTGACGAAGTGCAGAGGGGGCAAGTCTTGGCTTCGCCAGGGACGTTAACCGGGGTCGAGGTAGCGGCGGTCGAGCTCTCGTTGTTGCCGAATAGCCCGCCCTTAGAGGACAAGGCACGGGTTCACGTTCACGCTGGTACCGCGGAGGCCGTCGGCCGTATTTACTTGTTCGACCGCCATGAATTGTTGCCCGGAGAGGCCGCCTATGCAGAAGTCCGCCTCGAGCGGATGCTGGTACTTGAACGGCGCGACCGCTTCCTGGTCCGTTCTTATAGTCCGGTCTTCACCATTGGGGGCGGGGTGGTGGTCGAAGTGGGTATCCACCACCGGAAGTCGGAACCTCAACTGTTAGAACGGTTGCAGCGGCTCAATCGCGGAGACGATGCCGTCCTGGTCATGGACTACGTGTCGAGGTCTGTGTGGCCTTCCGATTTAGCAGAATTGTCGTCACTCACCCATCAGTCTATGGAAAGGGTCCGCTCCCTCATCGAGCGTCAGCGCGCCCTGGTGCTCATTGGCGACCGATACGCTTGGGGCCGCGCGCAATTGGACACGTGGACGGCCAAAGCCCAGACCCTGGTGATGGACTACACGCGGCAACGCCCCATCAAGCCGGGCATGCCGATTGATGAACTAAAGGCCGCGGTTGCGTCCGAATGGCCGCTGAAGGTATTTCACGCGGTGTTGCAACATGAGCCATGGGTTGTCGACCGCGAATGGGTGCGACTCAATCCTGATCCGCCATCTTGGTCCGACGCCGAATATCGGGATGTGGAGCGGGTCTACGAGGCCGTGCGCCAAGGCGGCTTTCGCCCCCCCAGCTACCAGGAAATTCAAGACACACTGCAGCTGACGCGCCAGCGTTTTGACGATGTGATGGAGCATCTGATTCGTCATCAACGCGTGCACCGCCTCGAAGACGGGGTGGTGCTGGCGGACGTCGTATACGAATGGGGCCGCCAACAGGTCATAGACGCTATTCGGCGCTCGGGGCCCCTGACGACCGCCGAACTAAAAGAGACATTAGGAATCAGCCGACGCTACGCGGTGCTATTTTTAGAGCTGTTGGACCGCGATCACGTCACGCGGCGTGTGGGCGAGCGGCGAGAATTATTGTTGTAAGATAGGCCGCTAGGGACAGGGGTGGGGTGCCGTGAGATGCGTTAAAAACTTTGGTGCGTCAGCCATATCAGCTGAGGATCCCATCATGATTGGCGGCAATCATGGGGAGGGCTCGCGGTTTTGACGAATGTTTGTTCGAAAGTCTGGTCAACGACGACATCCGTTCTTGGCGTTTCCTCGGCGGCGAATGGTTTGACAGTATTTTCGAGCGCGGTTTATAATGAGTCGATTTTGGGACGGGGGGCGAGCCAATGCGCCAACGCAGCATGCTGTTATTGTTTGCGCTGGTGGCGATCTTGATTGTTGCCGGTGGCTATTTTTCGATTGTGAATCCGATTACCAGCCATCTTCAGTACGGTCTCGATTTGCGCGGAGGGGTGACGGCCACTTACCAAGCGGAGCCAACGCCTGGAGCACCGGTGAATGCGAACGCCATGGCTAAGGCCATGGAGATTTTGTCGTATCGGGTCAACAAGTTGGGCGTCAGTGAGCCGGTGATTCAGCAGGTGGGTTCCAATCGCATCACGGTGGACCTTGCGGGAGTCAAAAACCCTGAAGCTGCGTTGCGATACCTGGGGCAAACCGCTTTGTTGCAGATTAAGAGTCCCCAGGGAAAAGTGCTGTTGACCGGGGCTGACTTGTCGGGGGCGGTGGGAGCTATCCAAAACGGGAGTTACGTGGTGGATCTGACCTTCAACAGCAAGGGCACGGCGCTCTTTCGGGCGGCGACCACGAAATATTTACATCAACCGTTGCCTATTTATTTGGATGGGAAATTGCTCGAAGCTCCAGTGGTGGACAACGTCATTCCCGACGGCAGGGCAGTATTGGAAGGGGGCTTTACGAGTTTAGCGCAGGCGCAAAAAACAGCGCTGTTATTGCAATCAGGGGCGCTACCGGTAAAATTGAAAGTTTTGAGCGTGGAAACCATCAGCGCCACGCTGGGCCATCAATCCATTGTCGCATCTAAGCGGGCGGCAGCCATTGCCATTGTGTTGATTGCGGTGTTTATGGTGTTTTGGTACCGGCTTGCAGGATTTTTTGCCGATTTGGCATTGGGAGTCTATGCGTTTTTGCTGATTGGAGCGCTTTGGGCGATTCATGCGACCATCACCATTCCTGGCATTGCCGGCATGATTTTGTCGATGGGCATGGCGGTTGATGCCAACGTCATTATCTTTTCCCGCGTGCGGGAGGAAATTGTCGGCGGGAAGACACCGCGAGCCGCCATCGAAGCGGGATTCCGCAACGCCATTCGGGCGATTTTGGACTCCAATGCGACAACCTTCATTTCGGCCATCATTTTGTTCTTTTTAGGCAGTGGCAGCGTTAAGGGTTTTGCGTTGACGTTGATGATAGGGATCGTGATTTCGCTTTTCACGGCGGTCGTGCTCACGCGGCAGTTTATCCGCTTGGCGGCTGATGCCGGCTGGGCTCGTGTGCGTGCGGTGTTTGTGGGATAGGGGGAACCATGACATTTCGTTTGAACTTTATCAAACATTGGAAGCTGTGGTTCGCCCTGTCGGGTGCGTTTTTAGTCATCGCGTTGTTGGGAATTTTTGTGCGCGGACTGAATTACGGCATCGATTTTACCGGTGGGAGCCAGATGGATCTTAGGTTCCAACGTCCGGTTACGACGGCCGCTATCCGGCGAGTTCTCGATGCACATCATTTGAATCAAAGCACGGTGGTCTACGTGGGTCAGGGTCACCAGCAGGTGTTGATTACCACCCCAACGATTAGCGAACATCAGCGAGATGTGCTGTTGAGTCAATTTCACCGCGTGGCTCCCTATCAAGAAATTTCAACAAGCCGGGTATCATCGATTATTGGGCAGCAAACGGAGCGAACGGCTTTGCTTGCTGTCATCATTGCGACCGTGGCGATTATTACCTATATCACGATTCGCTTTGAATTTCGTTTTGCGTTGGCGGCAATTATCGCATTGTTGCATGACGTGATCATTACGGTAGGGTTGATCGCCCTCATCCATATCACCCTGACCGAATACTTTATTATGGCGGTGCTGACGATTTTTGGCTATTCGGTCAACGATACTATTATCATTTTTGATCGCATCCGTGAGAATCTGCATAAGCAACGAAAGAACGAGCCGCTAGAAGATGTGGTCAACCGCAGCTTAAATCAAGTGCTGGTACGATCCATCAATACGTCGAGTACCGTCCTCATTGCCCTCGCAGCGCTCTTGGCATTTGGCGGAGCGTCGATTCGCGACTTTTCCGCCACGATGCTCATCGGGGTATTTTTAGGTACCTATTCCTCAATTTTTATTGCGAGCCCGGTGTGGATTTTATGGCGCAAGCGCGACGATGCGCGGCGCCGGCAGATGCCGCGGCCTGTGCGAGCGGATTGATTAAGGGGATAGTCCTCACGTGATGGGATGCTGCGCGCAATACGGCCGGCAGCGTGTCAAGGCCACTGTCGATCACGTCGTCTTGTCCCGCCGCATGGGTGACACTGGTGACCGAGTCATAGACCCCACGGGACATGGACGGGTCGCGTCCTGGTGCGGGCCACTGGCTCCTTTGACCTCTCGGCGCAAGGACGCCGGATCGCACAGGGGATTTCGTAACAACACTGCCGTATTCTGTAACGCAACGGGGGATGGACCTATGCGCAAAAACTCGCCTCGTGGCGAACGCCCGCTTTCCTCCCCATGCCTCAAGGCGGGGGCTTCTCGCGGGCTTTTGGTGAGCGCATCGGCGTGACCGGAATGAAGACGGGGGGAGTGACAGGCAAGATGGCGGCCCATAGAAGCGGTGGGTGAACGCGTGGCGGGCCTGAGAGAACCGAGGGCAGGGGCGACGGCTAGCCATGAGGGGGAGCCGTCGCCGTGTCTTTCGCGCGATATTAGGCTTGACGTCGTAACAGACCCATGGTGGGATGAATCAGGAACCCTTTGGGGTGCGGGCGGGAGTTTCCCGGCATGAGTCGCAGAGTGGTTTGAATCAAGCGGAGGTGCCGTTCTCGGTGCGCGAGCTGAGCCACGATCGAGAAAACCGCATGGCGGCGCGAACGAATTTGATCTTTAATGTCCTGCTGATGGTGGCTAAACTCATGGTGGGCATTGTAGGTCATTCCGAGGCGCTGATTGCCGATGGATTACACAGCGGTGCGGATGTGTTTTCGTCGGTAGCGGTCATCGTGGGGCTTACCGTTGCGGGGAAGCCACCAGATGCTGGCCATCATTATGGTCACGCGAAGGCCGAGGCCATCAGCCAAAAGGTGGTGTCGGTGTGCCTGTTGTTGGCTGGCCTCGAGGTGGCCAATTCAGCCATTGCCGGACTGCGCCGGCCAGGCCCCGCGCCCTCTTGGTGGACGCTATGGGTAGCTCTAGCGGCAATGGTGCCCAAAGCGGTCATGGCGGTGCAACAGCAGAGGGTTTCCCGGCGCACCGGTTCGCATGGAGTGTTGGCGGGTGCGGTGGATAACGCGATGGATGCCTTGTCGTCATTCATCGCGAGCCTCGGAATTTTAGCGTCTCACGTAGGTTTGCCGGCGGGCGATAGCGCGGCCGCGCTGGTGGTGGCCTTACTTGTCATGTGGGGCGGTGTGGAAGTATTTCGCACGGCCGCGCTCGATCTCATGGATCCCGCCGCCGATGCGGCTACCGAGGCGAAGATTCGCGCACTGGTGACCCACACGCCCGGTGTGCAGGGGATTTCCTCATTGCGGACGCGGCTAGCAGGGGCGCTGGTGTTCGTTGATTTGGAAATTGAAGTCGATCGTCATCTCAGCTTACTCGAGGCTCACGCCATCGCGCACCGGGTCGAAGATGCTCTGGCCCGTGAAGAGCGCGTAACCGGAGTGACGGTCCATGTGAATCCGTCGCGCGAGGATCCCGCCCGTAAACCCTAACCTTCCGACAAGTATGGAGGCGGGGGGCTAGGAAAGGCGTTTGGCGATAATCGGGGGACGTAGATTCCGAGGAGCTGCTGGTCGCGCAGCGCGAGTTCGGCTCCGGGGCCGGCCGACCCGCCGGCCCAGGGCCGAGGTTTTTGAACATAAAGTCCGCGCATTCCCTTTCCTAGGCAGGAGGCCAGGAGGGGGTCAAGCGGGGGCGGGGGCGCCCGATAGGGCGCCAAAGGGGTGCCGTCGATGGCGACCACCCCTACTTTCGAGAGTTCATATGGCTGACATGGTAGGGTGTTAGCCTCGAGGCCAAGTGCTGAACAGTCGCCACGTGGTGTATCGGTGTGCTCGAAGGTCGCATTGTGCAGCCGACCACAAGCCTCGCGTGAGAAGGGCCTGATCAGCTAATATGGGTGAAGGACGCGTTCAGGCTATCGTGGCTGTTGCCATTCACGGAGACCTTTGCGCCTGGCCTAGAGCCCTGGCGTCGTCGGGGTCGGTGTAGCCGAGACCGAATCCAGGCCGTCGTTGATCCACGGGTCCAGCGCGTGTTCGAGAAGTTGGTTTCGGTTGGTCGGAGAGGTCGCGACATCATAAAATCGGCCAATGCGGATCCATAGGCCGTGACGGAACGCGAGGCGGCTGTCAACAACCCTTCGTGCAAGGGGGAAGCGAAGAGGGAGCGGGACATGGGGTGGATTGACTATTTGCGTGAGATTCCGGACTTTCCCAAACCCGGGGTGCTTTTCCGCGACATTTTGCCGATTATGGCGGTTGCGGATGCTTGGCGTCAGGTGCTGGATGACTTGGAAGGGGCGGCAAGACCGCTGGCGCCGGAGGTATTCATGGCCCCCGAGGCCCGTGGGTTTTTAGTGGCGGCCCCGTTGGGCGACCGTATGCGCGCAGGGGTGGTGCCGGTGCGCAAATCCGGAAAGTTGCCGGACCCTGTATTTCGGGAGAACTATACGTTAGAATATGGAGAAAATCAGCTGGAAGTGGAGGTCACGGATCACTTACGCGGCCGCCGCGTTGTGATTGTCGACGATGTGTTGGCCACAGGCGGCACCGTTGCCGCCTGTGCGCGATTATCGCAGCGCCTCGGCGCAGAAGTAGTGGGTTTCCTCTTTCTGATAGAGTTGACGGCGCTTGACGGGCGGCAACAGCTCGCACCGTATTCGGCACCCGTATTGTCACTCATACGGCGGTAATAAAGGGGGGGTGTGCATGCTAGGGGTGGAGCTGGTTGAGCAGTTTGGTTTCCGCCCGCATTCTCCGGAGGCGGAGCAAATCTTGCAGGCATTAGCGTTTGCCGAAGAGGCGCACCGGGGTCAAAGCCGCGCTTCGGGAGACCCGTATGTTGCACACCCTTTAGCGGTCGCTACCATTCTTGCCGACCTTAAAATGGATGTGCCCACGATCGTGGCTGCCTTATTACATGACGTGGTAGAGGATACCGCCTACACGTTAGACGACATTGAGGTGCGCTTTGGGTCGGAGGTCGCGCAACTGGTGGATGGGGTCACGAAGCTGGATCGGCTGGAGGCGCGGACCCGGGAGGAAGAGCAGGCGGAAAACTTGCGCAAAATGTTTTTGGCCATGGCCAAGGACATCCGCGTGATCTTGATCAAACTGGCGGACCGCTTGCACAACATGCGCACTCTCAAGCACTTAACCGCCGACCGGGTGCAGCGCATTGCGAAAGAAACCATGGAGATTTACGCCCCGCTTGCTCACCGATTAGGCATTTTTCGCATCAAGTGGGAACTCGAAGACTTGGCGTTCCAGCACTTGAAGCCGGAAGCCTTTCAGGAAATGAAGGAGTTGGTCGCGAAAAAGCGTCAAGAACGCGAGGCGGCTGTCGAATCGGTGATCGCGGAACTCAAAGGACGTTTGGAAGCGGCGGGCATGGTCAGCGAAGTGTCCGGGCGAGCCAAGCATCTGTATAGCATTTACCAAAAGATGACCAAGCAGGGCAAGGATTTTGCCGAGATTTACGATTTGGTCGCGGTGCGCATTTTAGTGGAGTCCGTGAAAGACTGTTATGCGGTGTTAGGGTTGGTGCATTCGCTGTGGAAGCCGGTCCCCGGACGTTTTAAGGATTACATCGCGATGCCGAAATCGAACCTTTACCAGAGCTTGCACACCACAGTTATCGGGCCTTATGGGGAACCCCTGGAAGTGCAGATCCGCACTTTTGAAATGCATCACACCGCAGAATACGGCATTGCGGCCCATTGGCGGTACAAAGAAGGCGGCACGGGGGACCGCGAATTTGAGCAAAAGTTGTCGTGGCTGCGCCAGCTGTTGGAGTGGCAGCGGGACATGCGCGATGCCTCGGAATTCATGGAAACCCTGAAGGTGGATTTGTTTAGCGATGAGGTCTTTGTCTTCACCCCAAAAGGGGATGTGATTGACCTGCCAGCAGGGGCCACGCCCATTGACTTCGCCTACCGCATCCACACGGATGTGGGCAACCACTGTGTAGGCGCTAAGGTGAATGGACGCATTGTGCCCTTGTCCAGCGCGCTGGAGAGCGGCGATATCGTGGAAATACTGGTTAACCGGAAGTCCCCCGGACCGAGTATTGACTGGTTGTCCATCGTGCGCACTTCCCAGGCGAAAACGCGCATCCGTCAATGGCTAAGGCGCGAACAACGCCAGGAGCACGTGGCGCGTGGCATGGATTTGTTGGAGCGGGAGTTAAAGCGTCAGGGGCTCACGTTGTCGCAGGAGCGGCTGGCCGAGATCGTGCGTCAGTTAGGGCTGGGCACCCTCGAAGACGTGGCGGTAGCCCTGAGCGAGGGTAACGCTAGTCCCCCGGTATTAATGGGACGGATTCGCGACCAGCTCCAGCAAGAGGCCAAAGAGGTCACACTCTTACCGCGGCCCGTGCCGCGGCGCCGCGGACCTGCCGCGCCCCGGGGTTCCGAGGTTTTGGTGCGCGGCCAAGATCGTCTGTTGACGCGGTTGGCGCGGTGTTGTCAACCGGTACCGGGTGACCCCATTATTGGTTATTTGACGCGCGGGCGCGGGGTTTCGGTTCATCGCCTGGGATGTCCCAACGAAAAGGAACTGACCAAGGATCCCGAGCGGTTGGTCGAGGTCAGTTGGGATGTCGAGGAGGCCGAGTTATCCCCTCATCCGGTAGAGCTTCGGGTGCACGCGTGGGATCGGCCCGGGTTGTTGGCCGACGTGGCTAACGTGGTGGCCGATTCGAACATCATTTCTGCCAAGGCGCGGGGGTTCCGGGATAAGACGGCGATGGTGGAAGTGCACCTGGAAGTGCGCAATTTGACGCAACTCACCCAGTTAATCAGCCGTTTGGAAAATCTACCGTATGTGCAGCGGGTGGATCGCGTGAGCCGGGAGCGGGTGTAGGTGCGGGCTCTGGTTCAGCGCGTGAAAATGGCGAGAGTGTGTGTCGACAACACCTGTATTGCGGAAATTGGGCTGGGGTTTTTGGTCTTGCTCGGGGTTGCCCGGCGCGACACCATGGATGATGTGCGCTGGGTTGCTGATAAAGTGGGGGGGTTACGCATTTTTGCGGATGAGCATGGCAAAATGGGTCGATCGCTGAGCGATGTTGCGGGCTCGGTGCTGGTGGTGTCCCAGTTTACGCTGTACGGGCGCGTCGAGCGGGGGCTGCGGCCGGATTTTGTCGAGGCCGCCCCCGGCGCTATGGCCTTGCCGCTGTATGAAGCGTTTGTGGCCCGCCTACGGGACACCGGGCTCAAAGTGGTCACGGGTCAGTTTGGTGCTCATATGGAGATCCAGCTGATCAACGATGGACCGGTGACGATGATGATAGAGAGTCGTGAGAGGTGAGGATGTGGCAGCCGAAGGGTTTCAAACCGCCCGTGGCACCAGGGATGTTCTTTGGCCGGAATCTTGGCAAATGGAGGCCATGCGCGATCTCGCGTTATCCTGGGCCGCCCGCTTTGGATATACATTAATCGAAACGCCCATTGTCGAAAAAAGTGGGGTGTTCTTGCGCCTCGGTGAGACGACGGATATTGTGCAGCACGAACGCTACCGCTTTGTTGATGCGGGCGGAGAAGATCTGACGCTAAGGCCGGAAGGCACCGCCGCCGTGGCCCGGGCTTTTATCCAGCACGGTTTCGCCGAAGCGCCGCAGCCGGTGCGACTCTGTTATTTTGGCCCCATGTTTCGGCGAGAGCGGCCGGAAGCGGGGCGATACCGGCAGCACACGCAATTTGGGGCGGAGTTGTACGGTTCTGACTCCCCCCTGGCCGACGCAGAAGTGATATTATTGGCCCTCGGGTTGGTCGACATGGCCGGTCTGAAACAACCGGAAGCGCGAATTAACTCCATTGGCTGCCAAGTGTGCCGCCCTGCTTATCGCCAAGCCTTAATTGAATTCTTTAGCCAACGTCAAGATCAGTTGTGCGCGGATTGCCAGGTGCGGCTTCGACAGAACCCCTTGAGGCTGTTGGACTGCAAAGTGGATGTGGCTCTTCGCGAAGACGCCCCCGATGTGCAAGCATTTTGGTGTGACGACTGTCGTAACCACATTACCGCGGTGATTGACCTAATTCGCGAGGCTGGGTACCGCATTGAGCGCGACCGCCATCTGGTTCGCGGACTGGATTATTATACGCGAACGGTGTTTGAGGTAGGCCACCCAACCCTTGGACGCCAAGTCGCGTTGTTTGGCGGTGGGCGGTATGATGGGCTTACGGCGGGCCTCAATGGCCCCTGGGTTCCCGCGGTGGGGTTTGGGATGGGCATTGAACGCCTGCTATCGGCGTTGCCCGCCCCACTTCCGATGCCGGTGGCAGCTCGCGTGTACGTGGCACATCTTCCCCATTTTGAACGTGAAGGCTATCGGTTGGCCCGCGATTTGCGTGCCCAGGGGTTTGCCGCCGACAGCGATTTGTTGGATCGCTCGCTCAAGGCGCAGTTGAAGGAGGCAGGCCGCCGCGCGACAATTGCAGTTATTGTGGGCGGGCGCGAATGGGCGGATGGGTTAGTGACGGTGCGCGACTTAGGGCGGGCTGAACAAGAAACGGTGGAGCGGGATCAATTGGCCAATTATCTCCGTCAGAAGATACAGGAGGATCAAGCATGAAAATCGGGCGCACCCATTATGCTCAGGACATCAACGAGACACTCATCGGGCAAGAGGTACAGGTAGCCGGGTGGGTGCACCGTCGGCGCGATCACGGTGGCTTAATCTTCGTGGATTTACGCGATCGAACAGGACTAGTGCAAATCGTATGTCAGCCGGACGATAGCGGCTTTGCCACACTGGATCGGGTCAGGGCAGAATATGTCATTCAAGTGGCAGGAAGGGTGCGAGCCCGTCCTGAGGGGATGGCCAACCCGGAACTCGCGTCGGGGGCGGTGGAGATAGTGCCACACGAGGTGTTGCTCTTGTCGAGCGCCAAGACGCCGCCATTTAGCGTTGCCGAGGCCGAAGAGGTCGACGAACTATTGCGCTTGAAGTATCGTTATCTGGATTTGCGAAGACCGTCGTTGATGCGCAATTTGTGGCTGCGGGATAAAAGTTTAATGGTTGTGCGAGAGTTTTTCCATGAGCATGGATTTCTTGATATTGAAACGCCAGCGCTCGCCCGATCGACGCCGGAAGGGGCGCGGGACTTCTTAGTGCCTAGTCGCCTGCAACCTGGCCACTTTTACGCCTTGCCCCAAAGTCCGCAGATCTTTAAACAGCTCCTCATGGTGGCTGGCGTGGATCGCTACTATCAAGTGGCCAAGGCGTTTCGCGACGAAGATTTGCGCGCTGACCGGCAACCGGAGTTTACACAAATTGACGTCGAGATGTCGTTCATGGACCAAGACGCGATCTTGTCGCTCATGGAAGCGATGCTGCACCGACTATTTGCCGAGGTCATGGACATTTCATTGGATCCTTTTCCGCGGATGACATGGCATCAGGCGATGAAAGCCTATGGGTCAGACAAGCCCGATTTGCGAGCGGGCCCGCCCTTAGTGAACCTGACAGACGTTGCGCGCACGGTGGACTGGCCCGTATTGCGGGATGCTGAACACGTCGTGGGGGTTGTGCTGCCCCAATACCAGCCAACCCGGAAGGAGTTGGATGGATGGGCCGAGGCCGCACGGCAAGGCGGCGCAAGCGGACTCGTCTGGATTGTCCGGGAAGCTGGTGGAATGCGATCCTCGGCCAGCAAATGGCTGGGTGATCAAGCGCTGGCGACGCTGGCCAACGCGGCCCACGTGGAACCGGGCGATGCCTTGTTAGTGGTCGCGGGCAACGGGTGGCTTCCGTACGAAGTAGCGGGACAACTGCGACTCTTGTTTGCGCGGCACGCAGGACGGGTGCAAACAGGGTGGCGGTTTTTGTGGGTTACCGAATTTCCGCTGTTCGAATGGTCTGAGGAAGAGGGGCGCTTAGTGTCGGCACATCATCCGTTTACCATGCCGCATCCCGACGATATTGAGAAAATTGAGAGCGACCCGGCTTCGGTCCGGTCCCAAGCCTACGATGTGGTGCTAAACGGCACGGAACTCGCCTCCGGCTCGCTGAGAATTTACCAACCAGACCTGCAGGCGCGAATTTTTCAAGTGCTGGGATTAAGTGCCGAGGAAATCCAAAACAAATTCGGATTTTTGTTAGATGCGTTTCAGTATGGGGCCCCGCCGCATGGAGGCATCGCGTTTGGACTCGATCGCCTGTTGATGCTCATGGCTGGGGCTGACAGCATTCGCGATGTCATCGCCTTTCCGAAAACCGCGCGCGGCACCGATCCCCTCATGAATGCGCCCAGTCCCGTGGATGAAAGCCAACTGCAGGCGGTCCATTTGACGGTGAAGTGGTAGAGACAAAAAGGAGCCTTGAAAGGAGGGCTCCTTTTTGTTAGCGGACTGCGGTGGGGATAAATAGGTCGACTAAACCAATGATAAAGGCGGCGATTAGCGCCCCGAGAACCGTGACGTGCATGCCGGGAACGACTATTTGGGCTGCATAAATCACCGCCGCGGCGACGAGGAATCCGACGATGCCCCTTCCGTACGGTGAGACGGCTTTGCCGAACATGGCCTCAATGATGTAGCCTACTAAGGCAATGACCAGAGCGGCGAGCAGTGCGGACCAAAAGGTTAAGTGCGAAAACCCTGGAACGACGTAACCTAGCAACATCAGAACAATAGCAGCGACAATGAAGCGTACCATGGTTCCAACCCAATTCATGACCTCACCTCCTTAACCCGTACGGTTAGTGTGTCGCCTTTATGGCGGAATATTCGCCTGATAGTTTGACCGCGGTTGGGCAAAGATCAGAGTGGGCCTTCGGGTCCAACTCCAGCCGAGGAGGGGATCGTTTTGGCAAAAGGAGTCCCGTCGTCCTTTCAAGATCTGAAGAAACAAGCTGCCAAACGCATTGCCAAGGGCGACAATGATGTCCAGTCCGACATTGTGGAAATGGGCGATGCCATGTTGCAGGCGGGCGTCGAGCCGAAAAACGCCCAAGATCGCCTGGCGAAAAACGTCTGGCAAGCTGCGAGTCCTCAAGACAAGCAGAAGTTGGCCGACATGGTCTCCGATATGGCCGAAAAAGACGCCGATCTCCAATAGCGCGGAGCGATTCCAGCCGAGGCATGCCTCGGCTGGGTCATTTTGATAGTTGCGGGTGCGATAGGGACTCTCTATAATAAAGACCAATCAACGCCCTGCTGTGTTCGGGACGAGACCGATATGTTTTGAGCCAACACCAAAACATAGGGAACCTGACCTCGGTTAATGGCCGTCCTGCCCCAATGATCAGGGGACTGCGAAAGTTAACGGGAGGTGCCCACCTGCCAGCGGCAGGTTCAAAACGTCGGATGTTGCGGCATGGCGGGGATTTTTCGAGGAACAGAGGAAACTCTGTTCCGTTTTTTTCGTTGGCAAGTGTCTCTAATCTCGGTAAGATGAGGAGAGAGTGGGAGGCGATGACGTGTCAAGCAATGTGGTGGTAGCAAACGAAACCAACTTTCACAATCTCATCGCTGATGAGAAGCCGGTCCTCGTTGATTTTTGGGCAGCGTGGTGCATGCCGTGCCGTATGGTATCTCCCATCCTGGACGAATTGGCTAGTGAACGACCCGATAGTGTGATAGTGGCAAAGCTGAATGTCGACGAAAACCCGTCGCTAGCTGCCCAATACGGTGTGATGAGCATTCCGACCATTATTCGCTTTCAAAATGGGCAGGAAGTGTCCCGCGTGGTAGGGGCCATGCCTAAAGCGGAGTTAGTGCGCCGGTTGGGATTGTAACATGAGGACCAAAATGGTGGACCTCCGCTCCGATACGGTCACCAGGCCATCGCCGGCGATGCGCCAGGCGATGGCGGAAGCCGAGGTAGGAGACGATGTTTACGGCGAGGATCCGACGGTTAATAAGCTGGAGCGCACGGTAGCCGCAATGCTGGGCAAAGAGTGCGGCCTTTTTGTGCCGAGCGGCACGATGGCCAACCAGATTGCCATCTTGGCGCATACCGAGCGCGGCGATGAACTCTTTATTCATCGCGAGAGCCACGCCTATTATTACGAAGGTGCCGCCGCGACATTGTGGGCGGGTGTGATGGTGACGCTCCTTGAGGGATCTGAAGGCACGTTTTCACCGGACGAGCTCAAATCGCGGGTTCGTCCCCCGAACATCCACCATCCTCGGCCGCGACTAGTCTTGTTAGAGAATACGCATAATCGCGCGGGGGGTGCTGCGCTGGGGCCTGACCGGTTGGATCCGGTCATGACCGCAAGCCATGAACTAGGACTGGCGGTACACGTTGACGGCGCCCGGTTGTTTAATGCAGCGGTGGCCCTGGGGGTGCCTGCGGAACGGCTCGTTCGCGAGGCGGATTCGGTGTCCCTCTGTTTATCCAAAGGGCTGGGTGCGCCGGTCGGATCGGTCTTGGTGGGTGCACCCGACTTCATTGAGCGCGCGCGGCGCTTTCGCAAGTGGTTGGGGGGCGGCATGCGCCAGGCCGGAGTCCTGGCCGCAGCGGGACTGGTGGCATTAGGCAATGTGGGTCGCTTAGCCGATGACCACCGCCGGGCTCGCGAGCTGCGGGACGGCCTCACGGCGTTGGGCTATCGCGCCTGGGGGCCGAGCGTCCCCACTAACATGGTTATGGTCGACCTCGAAGGTGATGCCCAACCGATGATTGACGCCGCTCGCGAGCGGGGCGTGCTGATTGGAGCCGTCAGCCCTCATCGTCTAAGGCTAGTGACCCACTTGGATGTGGCGGATGACGATATTCACAGGGCGCTTGATGTGTTTCACGCACTGCGAGGATACGACGGACATGGCCGATGATTTGTTTTCCCAGTTGGGAGCCGATGAGCGCCATAAGGCAGCCCCGTTGGCCTCCCGTCTACGGCCGCGGCAGTTGGAGGAGATTGTCGGACAAGACCATCTTATTGGTCAAGATGGCCTGTTGACGGCGATGGCTCGTGCTCACTCTTTGCGTTCGTCGATTTTTTATGGGCCTCCAGGCACCGGGAAAACCACGGTGGCGGAGATTTTAGCCCGTAGCCAAGGGTGGGCTTATGTCGCGTTGTCAGCCGTAGCCACGGGGATCCAAGATATTCGCAAGGTCGCTGATCAAGCGCGCGATCGGTGGGGCATGGAGAGCCGTGGCACCGTCCTGTTTTTGGATGAGATTCATCGCTTTTCTAAAAGTCAACAAGATGTCTTATTGCCCTATATTGAGGACGGCACATTTGTCCTTTTGGGAGCCACGACGGAAAATCCCTGGGTTTCGCTGAATAACGCCCTCTTATCGCGGTGCTTGCTTGTGGAGTTTCGGTCGTTAACGCCGGCAGAGGTTGTGGTCATTTTGCAGCGCGCGTGGGCGCGGCGCCACGAGTGGTGGCATGAGGGCATCGCGGATAATGGTGTGTTTGAAGCGATCGCGCGCCGAGTCCACGGCGATGCGAGGCTGGCGCTGACAATTTTGGAGCGCGCCACACTTTTGGCTGATAGCCTGGGCGTGGCCCACTTAACCGTACCGCTGCTAGACCGCGTGTGGCAGGACTTTGCCCACTATTACGACGCTCAGGGCGATTACCATTACGATTTAGCGTCTGCGTTCATTAAGAGCATTCGCGGGTCTGATCCGGATGCCGCATTGTATTGGATGGGGCGCATGCTTCAAGGCGGCGAGGATCCGCGCTTTATTGCCCGCCGGCTTCTCGTGCACGCCGCCGAAGATATTGGCTTGGCCGATCCTAGGGCGCTCTTGGTCGCCCATGCCGCCACATTTGCGTTGGAAACAGTAGGGATGCCCGAGGCGCGTATTCCGCTGGCAGAAGCGGTCCTCTATTTGGCAACCGCCCCCAAATCCCACAGCGTAGTGGCGGCGTTGGCGCAGCTGGATGACGCGCTAAAGCGGTGGCCGGATGCGCCGGTGCCGGAAGAGCTCCGCGATCGCCACTTTAACCCTCGCATCCAAAAACCGTACCGTTATCCGCACGATGCGCCCGGCCACTTTTTGCCCGATAGGCATGTCCCCCCTGAGATGGGGACCCTGGAGCTGTATGATCCGAGCGACCAAGGCGAGGAACAGGGGATTGCCGAACGATTAGCCTGGTGGCGCGCGCAACGAGCACAAGAAGACCAAGCCGGCGGAGCCGACGAACATAAGTCGTGAGTATTCCGTCTAGTATGACACTTTATTGCAATTTTAACCGGTGATGTATACTCATCGTAGGCTAGTCATTGCTAGGCTAGCACTTATTTCGGCAATAGCGGTGGAGGGGATTTGCATGGCTCAACCCCTGGAGTCATCAACGGCCACTCGGCCTCGACCACAAGCGAAGGGCAAACCCTATTGGGTGGAGCCGCTCGTCACCTCGGTGGTCCTTGGGGTGTGGGTTCTCTATTCATTGTGGGAAGTGTTTTTTCACAATAGCGGGACGTATGGAAACTATGTATCGCCATACTTTTCTCCTGGTGTGGGCAAGTGGTTTGGCTGGCACCTTCTAGACGCGTTATACGTCGCGTGGGTGCCATTTTTGTTTCGCTTTTCCTGTTATTACTATCGGAAAGAGTATTACCGCGGATTTTTTTGGGATCCGCCCGCCTGTTACCAGGTGGACAAACCCCGCCCGCGTTATCGTGGAGAAACCAAGTGGCCGCTGGCGATCAATAATTTGCACAGATATTTTTGGTATCTGGCATTTATTGTGTTGATCTTTTTGTGGAAAGATGCGGTGGAGGCCTTCTTTTTCAAGAATGGGTTTGGCGTGGGCATAGGCAGCTTGCTGTTATTAATTAACGCGGTGTTATTGACGTTTTACACGTTTTCTTGCCACGCCTTTCGCCATATGGTAGGTGGGCGCAAGGATTGCTACTCCTGCGACGGCAAGCCAACGACGGCGTATAAACTGTGGCATCGAGTGTCGCAGTGGAACGTCTTTCATGGAACCTGGGCCTGGGCTTCTTTAGCGTCGGTATGGGCCGCCGACCTCTATATTCGACTCCTGATTATGGGAGTCATACATGACGTGAGGTTGTTCTAATGAAGCAGGAAACGTACGAGACGTTAGATTATGACATTATTGTCATTGGCGCTGGCGGCTCCGGACTCCGCGCCGCGGTCGCGGCATCGGAAGGTTCGGGGCTCAAAGTTGCGGTCATTACGAAGTCCCTCTTGGGCAAGGCGCATACAGTGATGGCCGAGGGCGGCGTTGCAGCCTCCTTTGGCAATTTAGACGCGCCTGATGGCTGGGAAACGCACTTTTACGATACGATGCGCAGCGGTCATTTCATCAACAACTACCGCATGGTAGAGATCTTTGCCAAAGAAGCGCCCGATCGGGTACTGGAGTTGGAGTCCTGGGGCGCCGTCTTTGACCGCACGCCGGAGGGCCGGATCATGCAAAGGCCCTTTGGTGCGCACACCTTTCGCCGCCTTTGTCACATTGGAGACCATACGGGATTGGAATTAATCCGGACGATGCAATACAAGGCGATTCACACCGGCATCGACGTCTTCCAAGAAGTGACGATGACCAAACTGCTCATAAGTCACGGCCGGGTGGCGGGGGCGTTTGGGTATTTCCGGGCCGACGGGCGGTTTGTGTTGTTTCGTGCGCGCGCGGTAGTCTTGGCAACCGGTGGCTGGGGCAAAGTGTACAAAGTCACCTCGAACAGCTGGGAGAGCACAGGTGACGGCGCCGCCTTAGCGTTTCGGGCTGGTGCTGACTTGATGGACATGGAGATGGTGCAGTTTCACCCGACAGGCATGGTGTGGCCTCCGGGCGTCCGCGGCATCTTGGTGACAGAAGGCGTGCGCGGCGAAGGGGGGCTTTTGTACAACTCCGAGGGCGAGCGCTTTATGCAGCGCTACGATCCTGAGCGGATGGAGCTGTCCTCCCGCGATGTGGTGGCGCGGTCCATTTTCAAGGAGGTCCAGGCCGGACGCGGCACCCCGCACGGCGGCGCCTGGCTAGATATCAGCCACAAAGGCCCGGAGTATGTCAAGATGAAATTGCCTGGTATGTATGAGCAGTTCTTGACCTTGGCGGACCTTGACATTACCAAGGAGCGCTTTGAAGTGGCACCGACGTGTCACTATACCATGGGTGGGTTGCGCGTGGAGCCGGAGACCTGTGCGACCAACATTCCTGGATTATTTGCCGCGGGTGAGGTAGCCTGCGGATTGCACGGGGCGAACCGCTTGGGCGGCAACTCGTTATCCGATCTCTTGGTGTTTGGCCGCCGTGCGGGGATGGGAGCGCGGGAGTACGTGGCAGGCGGGGTGGCCCTTGCCGAAGTCGATGAGGCGGAGATTGGTCAAGAAATGGAGCGGGTGCTGGCGCCGTTTGAACGGGAGGGTGGGGTCAATCCCTATCATATTCACGAGCGGTTGCAGGAAATCATGACCAATCACGCCGGAATTATGCGGTCAGGCGAGATCTTGGAACAAGGATTGCAAAAAGTCCTTGAGCTCAAAGAAGAAGCGCGCAATATGTCAATTCAGGGATCGCGCACGTACAACCCCGGCTGGCACGCCGTGTTTGACGTGGAAAATATGCTGCTGCTGTCCGAGGGGATTATCCGGAGTGCTTTGGAACGCAAGGAAAGTCGTGGCGCGCATTGGCGCACCGACTTCCCGGATGAGCTTCCGGAGTGGCAGAAGATCAATTTTGTAGAGCGTTACGATGGCGAGGCCATTCGCATCCGCACTGAGCCGGTCAAAGAGATGCCGGAGTATCTCGCCAAGCTATTTACCTATGGCAAGGCGCCAGGACTCGTCAAGCAAAGCGAGAAAAAGGAGGCTTAAGCATGGCGGAGGAATTTACCTTGAGCGTGTGGCGGGGTGACGCCTCCGGTGGCCATGAAGTGGAATACCGGGTGCCGAAAGAAACCGGCATGGTGGTGCTGGATGCTTTGCACTACATTCAGCATAATCTGGCACCGGATTTGGCCGTACGGTGGAATTGCAAGGCGGCACATTGCGGATCGTGCGGGGCCGAGGTCAACGGGGTGCCCAAACTGTTGTGCAAGACGCGCATGGACGACTACGCGGGACAAACCGTGTCCGTGCGTCCCATGAAGACCTTTCCCGTCATTAAGGATCTGGTGACTGATGTCTCTTGGAACTACCAAGTGGCCCAAGAGATTCCTCCGTTGGCACCCACGGTGCCGGCGCCGTTTAACATGCAGCAAATTGATGCCGACCGCGTCCAGGAGTTTCATCGTTGTATTGAATGCTTCTTGTGCCAGGACACGTGCCACGTATTGCGCGACCATCACGGCCGCGACAAGTATTTTGGACCGCGGTTCATGGTGAAGATTGCGGAATTTGAAATGCACCCCATGGACGGAGCCGACCGGGTGCCCCTCTTAGCCCACGAAGCCGGCGTCAACATGTGTAACGTTACCAAGTGTTGTACCGAGGTCTGTCCGCAACACATTCGCATTACTGATAACGCGATTATTCCGCTGAAAGAACGCGTGGCCGACCGATATTACGATCCTGTGAGGATGTTATTGCGCCGCCTCAGCGGACGGAAGAAAGCGGCGGATGCGCCGTCATCCACATCGGTGGCGACGTAACGCTTCTTACGCGAGGCCGCGCCGCAGCGTGCGGCCTCTTTTTTATCTCGGCGACGGACATCGATGCGTTATAGAGGCGCTGGGTTATGCGTCTCTCCTATAAACGCGCCGGGGCATCAGGGTAATAGGGCCCTAACATTGCTTTGGGAAGTTCTGCTAAAGGAGGACTACGCGCTTGCAACGATGGAGGACACGGTGGCGCGGTATCGCGACCGCGCTGGGTCTAGCGCTATTCCTGGCAGGGTGTGGGCAGGGCACAGCGCCGCACCAGTCGGCGCTCCAACCTAAGGCACCACATGATCGCCAACCCCAGTTATGGCGAAGTGCCGGACCCACCCGCGTACTGCCGGGGGATGTGCTCATTGCCGACTCGCACGCCAATCGGATCATTCTGGTCAATCCCCAGAAGCAGATTATTTGGCAATATCCTAAGCCCGGGCAGGTGTCGCAACTGCACGATGATGACGATGTCTTTTTTGGCCCCCATTTTGACGAAATTATCACCAACCAGGAAGGCTATAACGTGATTTCCATCCTCAACTTTCGGACGGGAAAGGTGGTGTGGAATTACGGGCATCCTGGGGTCCCAGGGAATTTACCGGGTTATCTCAACACCCCCGACGATGCCTTTTTGTACCAGACCCCGCATGGCGACGTCATCACCGTGGCCGATATTAGAAACCAACGGATCCTCTTCATCAATCGCGCGACCAGGGCCATTGTCAAGCAGTACGGCGAAACAGGGGTGCAGGTGGCCAATCCCCCCACCACGTTTAACGCCCCTAATGGCGATTTTCCCGCGCCCCACGGGGGACTTTTGGTGACGCAAATTGGCGCCAACGATGCGGTGCTGTTGAATCGTCAGGGCCAAGTGGAGTGGACTGTACACTTTCCGTCCCAATTTTATTACCCGTCGGATGCCAACTTTACGCCCAACGGGAACATCATTGTCGCGTTTTACACCAATCCCGGCGCTGTAGTGGAAATGACGCCCCAAGGACGCGTCGTTTGGGAGTACGATGTCACCCATGGTCCGGGCATGTTAAATCATCCGTCCTTGGCGGTGATGATGAAAAACGGCATGGTGTTGCTGAACGATGATTATAATGATCGGGTCATTGTCATTAATCCGCGCACGAACCAGATTGTGTGGCAATATGGCCATACCGGCGTGCCCGGGACCCAACCCGGCTATTTAGACATTCCCGACGGATTAGACCTTCTCCCCCCAGGAGTGGTGCCAGGCGGCCATAACGGCGTGGGTGGCCATCTTTGGAGTTACTCCGACAACGGGCTGTGAGGGATAGCCATCGGGCGGGGGAATGGTTAGGCGGTTTGTCGCGAAATGGCGATAGATGTGCAACAATCCGCGTGAGACAGTGATGGACATGCAATTATAATGTGATCACTGAGGGTGCCGATGAGCATACTTCGGTCCTGATCCCCCGTCCGTGGCATCTGAATTGTCGCCGTCCTGCGATTTCCCTGTGCGGCAATGGGCGGGTGAGACGCGCCCGGCATATGTGTCGTCCGTGTCGCAATTGGCCAAGAAAAGCGTGACAGCCGAGCAAAAAGGAGTGTGCCGCCATTTTCACTGACATCAGCCAAATCCGAATTATGCCCGTCGATGAGTCGCAGGCTAAAGAATACCGGAATCTCTATCTTCGTAACCAAGAACACCTCATGTATTCACAACCCCAAAGGACTGAGGAATTTTACACGGTCGATGGGCAATGGCGACTTTTGAAAGATCAAAGACAAGCGTTTGCCGCCGGATCGGCATATACGTTTGGAATCTTTTGTGACCGAGATCTTGTGGGACGAGTGGCGCTAAGCGGTGTTGAGCGTGGTCCGTTTCAGAATGCCCACATAGGATTTTTTGTGGATAAATCGGCACAACATCGCGGCATTGCGACTCAGGCAGTGAGACTGGCCGTAGACTTCGGATTTAACGAGGCGAGGTTGCACCGGATTGATGCTGCGGTAATGCCTGGAAACCTTTCATCCATGAGAGTTCTTGAAAAGAACGGTTTTCAGGTGATCGGCCTGTCACCGCGTCACCTTCAAATTGCGGGGGGCTGGCGCGATCACGTGTTGTTGGCGGTGACCAGGGAGATCTATGCTGACAGAGCCGAACCTCCTCAGCAGGTTGTCATCGGATAAGGGTTTCACCAAAGCTTCGGTTCATGACATCAAGTCCCTTGTCCAGCAAATTGGCTGTAACGGGGGCGAGCCCCCAGGGGATGCCCGGAGCGCCCGCGACCGCGCGGGGAGACGGCGGCAGCGCTGGCCTTGAGCGCTTTCCATAGGATGTGTCATCCCCCATAGACGCTAACTTAAAGCATGGTGGTTTGGGCGTAGAGGGGTGCTTAGCACGGGTCGGAAATAGGATGGAAAACCATTCCATCCCCTGGAGATGACGAGCATGAAGACACGTGAGATGGCAACAAATCCTGAAACGTCAGATCTCGATAGTCCATGGGCGAACGCGAAGCATTTTCTCCCCCAGGGGCGGCAGGATGCCGATTGGGCGTACGAAGCCATGACCCGTTTACGGGCGATTTCGTACAGTCCTTGGCAATATCGTCAACAGTTAACGTCTAAACTGACGGATAATGATCTTTGCATGACCGGCTAACCATTTCTCGCGCTCGCGGAAGTTTGGCAAAGATACATAAAGACTTGATCGCCCTCACAAACACCCCCGGATCACCCACGTTGTCGCAGGCCAGCGTCCAGATGGTGCGCAGCATTTTCCAGGACTGGCTTAGTAAATACACTGTAAATGCTGAAACTACAGTACTGAACCACTCCCCACGGATAAATCCCGATGCATTACCCACATCGATTTTCAGAGACGGACGAACCCGGTGGAGGAACCAGACAGAGGGGGGCAATGGTTCGGTGGCGATGAATGATGGGGCCCGGGACGCGAGACCGGACCCGCTGGGGGCTTCGCAGGGGAGACGGAGTCTGGATTCCCGCATGGAACAGTGCGGGACGTGGGGACCAGTCACCGCTGATCTTGGGCCGGAAAGTTCAGCAGTGGTCCCGGCGATGCAAAATCTCCCACATGACGGTGAGGTCTTCCAGCCGCCGGTACCCGCACCAGAGGGTTTTCGCGCCTGGGTCCCCGTCGCCCCGCCGGCCCAGAAAGCCCCCCAATTCAGCAATCCAGTATTGGGGAATTTATAGTTGCGCGCAACAGCAGGGCGCCTGGTGGGTCGCTCCGCACTTGGTCGGCCGGTTTGCGGTCACGGCATGGGGGCCGGAAGCCATGCAGCGTTTGTCCTCATACGAGCCCGGGCACGAGACGGCGTGCCACTTCCTGATCTTGCTCGGGATTCGGGTACAGGCGACATCGATAGCCGTTGAGCATGGGATCACGCTCTTGTCTACGTTCTGGTTCTCATTATATCATTAAGCTACGATGAACGACAACGAAATGTTATCGGCCTCTCACGCCGTCTACTCGCTTCGGCTACATATCGTCTTTGTCACCAAGTACCGGCGGAAGACGTTGACTCCGGAGCTACTGGTGGCCTTACGGGAGGCGTTCGCAGAGATTCTGGCCGCCTGGCGTTGCCGCCTGATTGAATTCGGCGGCGAAGCGGATCATGTCCACCTCCTGGTGAGCATCCATCCGGCCCTCAATATCTCGACGTTGATCAATAACCTCAAGTCTGCGAGTGCGCGGCGAATGCGCAACCAGTTTGCCGATCATCTCCGAAAGTTTTATGGGAAGCCATACTTTTGGCACCGGGCCTACTATGTGGGGAGTGTTGGCGAGGCATCGTTGGAGACGGTCAAACGCTATGTCGCAGCCCAAGGGACACAAGAAAAACCCCGCCAGGCGGCCAAAAGGCCGCCGCCCGCTTGACCCCCTCCTGGCCTGCGGCTGAGGAAGGGGAATGCGCGGGCGTTTTGTTCAACTCTTGCAGATGTCAACAGCGGATAAAAATTCCCCAAAAACATCGCGACCAATTCCTCAAAAACTCCGGGGAGAATTGGCTTTGGCGCAAGTTTGGTGAAAGCAGGTGAGTCGATGGGATCCCATAGATGGTTCTTCATAAGACCACTGGGAGCCCACCGAGGTCAGTGGAGCGCACCACTTACAGCGGATCGTTTCGTTCGGTTTTCACTAATCGCTCGACGATGGCGTCAAATTCCTCCTGTGAGATGAGCCCCTTGGCATACCGCTCTCGCGCAATCGCTAAGGGATCCTCTCTAGGAGGTTTTGGCTGAAGCGCCGAAGGTCGCGGCCCCATCCCGCAGTTATCCGGAGTTCGGGCCGTTGGGCCAAGAAACCACCGCATTCGACCGATTACGAGCCATCCGACAAAGACCATGGCAGCCAACCCACAAAGGGGAACCCACCATCCGAAGCCCAACATAACCGGCATCAATTCAACCATCCCTTTCCGACCAACGGCACCCAGGTCGCACTCCTCGTCCGCCTTACTCTTATATCATATGGCAATCTTTGCCGATAAGGGGTGTTACCTTAGCTCCTAAGGGCCAACGTTCTGCTGTGGTTGTATCGTGAATACGCCGGCTTGGCGTCGGTGCGTCCCGGAAAAACCGGTGGGGGCAAGCCAGCGCGACCACCGGTCTAAGATGGCGCATCGCGATGAACTCGCACGAGGTATAAACCTTCACCGGTTGTGTGGTATCATGAGCACGGTTCCGTATCAAACGGTCAACCGCTGGCCCAATTGTCACGATTGTCCAGCCGATCGCGCTTGCCCGTTAGCCGTGGACGCCACACGAAGGTGGGTCTCGCGAAGGCGCACCATCAGTGTAAACGCCATCATCAGAACGAGTGCTGCAATGACATCAATGGCTCCGCGTGCGCCTATCGCCGCTACCAGTCCGCCAACCAGCAATCCTCCCACAAAATAACCGCCATCGCGCCAAAGCCGGTAAACGCCCAAAATGCTACCGCGTCGGTCGGGCGGTGCCAGATCGCTAACGGCTGAATTCAGATTCGGGTAAAGAAGTGCCATGCCTACGCCGCTGAGGATTGCCAGCGCAATCCATGAGGCCATTCCGCGAGCGATGGTGATCCCTGCCAGGCCCAGACCGAGCAAGAGAAACCCGAGAACGATAGGGCGTTTGCGTCCCCAGACATCTGAGAGGGCACCCGTGCCAAATTGACTTACGCCCCAGGCAACCGCGTAGCTTCCACTCACCCAACCGATGTCCAGCAGTGAAAGTCCACGCGCCGCTAAAAATAACGGCATGGCGCCCCAAGCGACCGTGTCCGCCAATTTATTAGTGAGACCTGCCCAGGAAGCTACAGACAGTGAGGGTTCGCGAAAACTGGCGAACAGGAATGACTGCCAGGCGGTGTGTTGACGTACATCATGATCATAGTGGCGTATCGACCCCAATGCTGTTTCACTTAAGACGTAGGCTCGGGTATCGGGAATAAAGAAAAGGCTGGTTATTAGTCCTCCTAGCACCACCGCGGCTTCGAGCACGAAGGGGGCCCGCAAAATGCCGCCCCATCGCGTGACGTAAACGGCCAGCCAGGTGGCCACCGCCACGCCGATGTATCCGGTGGCCTCATTAATGCCCATGGCAATACCGCGCTGCTTCGGCCCTGCAATGTCCAACTGCGCGTTAATGGTCATGGTCCATGCGAACGCTTGATTCGCTCCTAAGAAGAAATTCGCCACGATCACCGCCCACCAGGTGTGCACCCCTAACAAGAGCGCAACGACAGGCACGCCAAACACCCACCCTAAAATCAGCACGCGCCGCCGTCCCACGCTATCAGACCACCGACCTGCTACTAAATTGAGCGGCGCTTTGGCTAGCCCAAACGACGCGATGAATGAAAGGGTCAGCACCGCGCCGACATGATACACGTTATGCCCCAACAGGGGGACAATCGTTCGCTCGACGCCCACCGCCAAACCAATAAAGACGGTGTTGACAACTAGCCACAAGAAAGGTCCTAAATTTTGGCGAATCCCGTGCGTCTTAGCCATGGGGCACCTCCGTTGGGTAACCGGCCTCATATCAGTCGAGCATCCCGCCTTAAGGGATGACGGCCACGCGATCAAAACCGGCGCTCAACAGCTCTGCCGCGGCAACGACCGCTTTGGATCCGCTGTTGCAGTACGTCAATATCGGCCGATCGTGCGGCAGAGTGGGTATCGCGCGGCGAAGATTGTCCAAGGGAATCCAAACGCTGCCAGGGATGATGCGTCGCACGGCGTCCTCCGGCAAACGCACATCCAACAGGAGTCCCGACCACTCTTTTAACGCCGTGGCGGAAACCACTTCGGCTAGTTGAATGAGATGGGGAGTGGCCAGTCGTTGGATGATCGTAAAGGGGGCATCGACGTAACCCTTTACGGGGTAGCCGGATTGATACCACTGCTCCGCAGCGGTCCGCGCAGTCGGCCCCGCCGGGCCTAATATGATGGTGGGGCGAACAGGATTAAACGCCTGCACCGTTTGGAACGGAAACGGCACGTTCGAACTGCCCCTGAGCATACCACGGATAAATGCCCTGGCCGGCCTCACGTCCGTCCATTGTACCGAGTCCAGCTCTGTTGCAAGAACTGCTTCTGCCGAAAATCTGTCCATGCGGCTCCTCCGCTTCACGGTTCACGGAGCCCATTGCTGTTCATGTGAACTCGGGTCCACATGCTCACTCAGGGATCCTTGATCTATATTTGTATATATCCGGATATACAGATTATAGGTCTAAGATAGGCGTTGATCAATCCGCGAGCTCTCATCCGCCAAAACGTACTACGCAACTTCCTTGCCAGAGGTATTCAGCACTGCACGGAGCCCATGGTTAGAGGTCCAGCGATTTTACGATGGCGGACCTCTGTGTGTTCTCAGTGATGCTCCCGTGCAGTGCATAAGACTAATGTGCGTGATCCCTATCCTTTGCCATCCGCATATCCGCAAGTGCGGATTAATAAACCACCGCTTCTGTTATACTGAAAACAAAGCTAAAGGACAGAGGTGTTCCCAATGGACTATGGCTCCACTCCCGAAGCCGACACCATTTTTAAGGCCTTGTCAGATCCCGTGCGTCGGAACCTTTTGACGCTGCTGGCTAGCCCCCAATATTTCTGTCAATCCGCCAACGGCGCGATGAGAGGGATTTGTGTGCAGGACCTGGCCCGTTACCTCTCGTTGCCGCAGTCCACGGTGTCGCGCCATCTCGCCATTTTGATGAAGGCGGGTCTGGTTAGCCACGCACGATGGCGCACCTGGCATTACTACGCTATTACTCCGAACTCCCTGACGCCAGCGGTTCAATGGCTTAGCTCACTGAGCGGTCCGGAGTCGCGCTCGACAACCTCCCACCGCGAAGATTGGCCGCACGGATCGCGTCAAAATTCTCTGGATGCTTGGGAAGACTCGTCAAGATAAACGTACGAAATTCCGACGGGCTCTGCATCTTTAAAGCCTCGTTGTACCGACGTTCGAATCCGATGGTGGAAACGACCTTTCCACTGAGGTCGCGTCCTCACGTGGAACCGGCATAGGCGCCAGGATAAATCTCCACGTAGTCGGGTAAGGTTGCCAACCGATCGAACAAACTCCGATACAAGCTGTCGGATCCATCTTCCGGCAGCAGATCCGGCCGCCCTGCGTCGCCAATCATCAAGGTATGACCCGTCAATACGCACCAGGGTTCGGGCCCACGCCGTCGGTCGGCAATGACCAGGCTAATGTGTTCTGGAGTGTGGCCCGGCGTATGCCAGATCTCGACTAATACATTGCCGAGCTCTAGCCGTTCTTGATCGCGGACTTTGGTAAATGGAATTTGCAGCGGGCTGAGCTCATGCATGACTAACGCGGCCCCGGTTGCTTCCGCAAGGGCTGCAGCTCCCGACAAGTGATCGGCGTGGATGTGCGTGTCGATGACGTAGCGCAACTTTAACCCGAATTGGTTTAAGGTGTCCAGATAAATGGACAGGTCAGGTAGTGGATCCACCACCACCGCTTGGCCTAAACCCCCTCACCCCAATAAATAACTCGCCGCGACCACGGGTGTATCGTGAAGAAATTGGCGGAAAATCATATGCCTCCCTCCTCCTTTATATCTATATATGCGGATACAAGAATTATATGACGTATCTCAACCTGACGCAAGGCAGATCTGATGTCAGAACAATGGCTGGGGCCGCCGGTGAAGGCCACCCATGGATTCTTGTTATATATCTTAATCTATTTTACAATAGAATAATAGAGGTGGGATTATGGATCTCGATAGAGCGTTCAAAGATGCGATCTATGAACAGATTGCCCGCATTGGCCGGGCGGTATCTCATCCGCGTCGGTTGGAACTGCTGGATCTCCTGTGCCAAGGACCAATGACCGTGGAGATGTTGGCTCGTAAAAGCTCGATGTCTGTCGGCAGCACATCCCAGCACCTGCAACACCTCAAAGACGCCCATTTGGTTCGGGTACAGGCCCAGGGCGCCGCACGCGTGTACCGGCTAACCGATGCCGCGACATGCGAGCTGTTTCGGAGCTGAGTGATCCCCAGTTTTTGCCAAGGAGAAGCCCGAAACAGCCGTCATACTTCGACCAGCGGGGCTGATCAGCAGG
>JAPNUR010000033.1 GCA_026627385.1 Bacillota bacterium
GGCCTCCTTGATAGATTTAGGGATATTTCTATCGTAGCTCAGACCTCTTGTTTTTACATCAGCCTACAGACGTCATCGGGCCACGCATTGCGCGTGCGAGAATCGACTTGACAACGCAGCTCTCCCTTCTTTTAATATGTTGTAGGTGCAATAAAGATGCACGTAAGATAAATAGTCAATAAGAGGAGAGATTGGTATTATGGCACAAGAGGGGATGGCCAGCGACGGGCATGCAGGCTTAGAAGATAATGTCGTGGGATTCTGGGGTCTTGTCAGTCAAAGTCTGGCGGGAATGGCGCCCACGTGCGATGTGGTGGCCTTTATGACGGCAGGCGCGGCCTTTGCCCTGGTGGCCTTGCCGCTGTCATACCTATGGGCTTTCTTTCTCATGTTCATTGAAGTCAACACCATCTACCAACTGTCGAAAAATCGGGCCGGTGCAGGCGGTTATTACGCCTACGTGTCGGCGGGGTTGGGGCCGTGGGCCGCGCTCATCACCGCGATCATGGTGATGTTTTATCAAACAGTGAGTGTCGCGGGAATTCCGGTTTACGTAGCGGGCGTCTTTTTGCCCGGAATTGCCCGTCTCATGGGTTTCCATGTGCCGGGTTGGTTTTGGATCGCGGCCTGTCTTTTCTTCATTGGCATACCCTGGGTGCTGTCGGTTGCGGGGATTCGCCCCACGATCCGGACGCTGGTGTTTACGAGCAGCCTCGAAATTGTGTTTTTAATTGTGACATCGGTGTTCATCATTGGTCGCGCGCATCCGGTGGCGCCCTTACGTCCGTTTTCGCTGGCGGCGGTCGGTTTGAAAGGCGTGGCCATGGGCATGATTTTTGCCATCACCAGTTTTATTGGCGTGGGTAGCCACGCGCCCTTAGGCGAGGAAGCTAAAGGACCGCGCACCCAGCGTGGACGCATGATTGGCAAAGCAGCCATTGTATCCTTGACGCTGGTAGGGGCGGCCTTGACATTGGCCGCGTACGCGCTCACGGTGGGGTGGGGCGAAGCGAACATGGCGTCCTTTGCCACAGCGCCAGCGCCAGGCGTGACTGTCTACCTTCATTACTTAGGGATTTTCGGCGCTGTGGCGCTGGTTGTGCTGGCGATTAACAGCGCCCTGATGGACTCCTTGGCACTCTTGACGGCGTCAGGCCGCGTCCTATATGCGGTCGGTCGGGATCGCCTGTTACAAACACACTTTGCCGCGGTCAATGGCCGGCGCGCGCCTGCGCGCAGCGTGTCCACATTGGCGGCTCTGGCGTTGGTACTGGCTATTGGCACCGGGCTTTGGCTAGGACCGTCCAATGCCTTTGATATGTTGACCACGGCGGTGCTCTTTGGGTTAGTGTCGGCGCATACGTTGATGAACCTGGCGCTGATGCGGTTGGCCCGCCGTGACCGAACAGAAACGTTGTCCTCGCGTATCTGGGCGCGCGGGGGGCGTGTCCTGGTGCACTGGATTTTACCGACGTGGGCGATGATCCTGTTTTGGGGTGTGCTTTACGAATCGTTGATTCCGTTCGTTTTTCCGTTGACGTGGTCTTTTGTACTGTGGGCCTTGGTCGTGATCCCAACCGCCGTTTGGGCTATCACCGTGGGCCGTAAAGTGGCTCAGTCGAACCGCTTTGCCCTCGGAGTAGTGCGCGACGATTCGATGTTTGCCGGTTAGGGGATAACAGTGTCATCGAAGGCGCTAGTACCTTAAATAGAGCACCGCGTGGCTCGGCGGCCATGCGGTGCTTTGGTATTGAATGTCGCTCTTTGGGCGTCTCCTCCTTCGCAAACCGATCTGACCTTAAGGAAGACGACAACATCGGCGCGCGTGCTCGCCCATGAGAGAAGCACAAACGGGATATTCCGCCAATCCGCCACCGCCTGGCGCTTCTCCGCCCATTTGTCACCGGCTAGGAAACTCCGGCGCGCCAGCAGGAGTAACCCCGCAACATCCGGCACCTGAAACACCGCGTTCACCTATTACAGAGAGGAATTAGGGAACAACCCTTAGACCACAGGGGTTGAACACGCATCTTGCCGACTTCGCGGCGCTTACGTAAAATACCGTCATCTGTGCCACGCCTTATCGGACCTGTAAGGTGACAGGGCGGGAGGATCTTTCGGCGACTTTCCGCACCGCCGTCCCGGTGGCCACCACTTCCATGACGTCCTCGGAGCGATGAATAATCTCGAGGTTCACATTCACTACCGCGTCCGCGCCGAGGTCGGTCGCTTCCGCCTTCATCCGCTGCAAGGCCAATTCCCGGGCATCGTACATGAGCTGCGTGAGTTGCGTTAACTCTCCCCGTTGGAGGCCCTTGAAGGCCGTCGCGATGCCGCCCGCAATGCCCATGGACATCACACTGTTGCCCAAGACGAGCCCCAGTGGTTCGTAGCCGGCATCAGTCACCAGCCAAAAGTCCAAGGCGCTCAGATTGCTTGTGGCGGCGCCTTTAGCCGTTTTGGTCATCAGTGCTTGTAACTGTGTTTCAACATCCTTCATATCGGAGACGGTATTCCCGCCGCCTCCTATCCCAAACGCCATGTGGTGAATCCTCCTTACGATACGTCGATAGTGTTCTCCATTCGCCATTGGGAGCCCGCAATCCTGCCGAGGATAGCCGCTGCTGTCGCGTTTGCTAGTACTGCAAGTCGCCAGTCATTCAGAAACGGCGGCGTAGTCCACGGAGACAAACTTTCGGATTATTCACGACCCGTGCGCACATCTAGGGTATGATGACTATGACATGAGGTGGAACGCCATGTATGCGATAGAATTGTATTTTGACGATTTGCTGGAATGCGAGGTTCGAAGCCTTTGGCAATTGGTAGCCCAGGCTGCGCCATCGGACACATTGCAGCGCGTGGCTCACGCCCGGCCCCATATTTCGCTGGCTGTTTGTGATGACGCGAGGGTGGAGGACCTATGTGCCGTCGTCGAAGCCCTTGACGACAAAACGTTTCCCATTCATTTCAGCGTTATTGGGTGTTTCCCCCCGTCGGGGACCTTGTTTCTGGGGCCCGCGTGGAGCGTGCCACTTGCCGCGATGCATGAGAAGACTGCCCATCACCTTCGCCAGCGCGGTGTGCCCATTTTGTCATATTATGAGCCGGGCCATTGGAGTCCTCATGCGACGATCGGACTTGAGCTTTCCCCGGATGCTTTAACGAACGCATTCGACACGGTGATTCGCCAATTCACGTCCCTAAAGGGCTGGGTCACGCATGTGGGTGCCGTGGAGGTCATATATGAAGGGAGGCGCCACGTGAATACTCGGTCGGTGTTCAGCAAGGAATTGGCCCCGTGGCAGTAGGCGCGGGCATTTCTACGAGCCCATTAGGGCGTCCTTAAGCTTGTGCTCGGACTATCTCAATCCCGATATTCGGGATAGTTGGCTTTACCTCTTCAGGAAAGTAACCGCGTGGGAGCGGTCTAGCCATTTTCGTCCGCTCGTTGCTCCGGAAGTCCCCACGTTGGCAGCGCCCTTGCCGCACACGCTGCCTCGCGACCGTCTTAGAGAGATCAGCTGCCTGGAGCATGCTAGGACGAAGTTGCCCGCGTAGAGACAGTGCCAGGGTTTGACTCCTTATCGACGATACATGGGTGAGTCGAGAGACGGCGGCGTAGTCATAACGTGGTCTGGCAGTCCCGGTGCCGGTTGGTCAATGCGCGTGGGCGATTCCTTGATGGGGAGCACCCTTGTCCCCGTTGTCGCAGCTTTTGACGATCTTTTTACTACCGCGACCGTATCCGGCCTTTTATAGTGTTTGATAGGGGCGGCAAATCGAGGTGACAGAGGCGAAACAAGGGGGGGTTCATCGTGGGTCGGTTGGAGATGGGAGGGCGCATGATCCACCTGACGTTGCACATGGGGGCAACAATGCCGGCCTCGCGTGCCGTAGTGCCGTCCTGGATCGCGTTTGCGATTGTCGGCGTGGCCACGCTGATGTTTGTCATCGGTTGCTTCATCGCGGCGCCTACATCGCTGCGTCCCCTGGAACGCCAACACCCGGCACCACCCGCGCATCGCCTGATTCTCCCTAAGCCGCGTGCACCGGTGATTCCGTGGGCGCATGTGGTGTCCCGGCGGTCTAAGCGAACCACTGATCGCGGGGCGCTTCGCGTTGGGCATCGTAACCGCAGGGGAGGCTAATGCCCGGAAATCATTGCCCTCTTGTGTCCCATGGGCGCGCTTTTATGATGGAAAAGAGATGGCGAAATGTTGCGGCGTAGGGAGACGGAGCGAATGATGGAACGACGGAGGAAGGCGCAAAAGCGACATCATTCTCCGAGTACCCTGATTCAATGGCGGGTCTTAGATGCGCGTCACCAGGCAAGTGACAAGCAAAATCTGGGGATAGGGCCGTACGTTGCGGTCGTGCTGATGGTGGGGAGCCTCACAGCCTTTTTATGGATCCCCCGCCATCTCTTTGAGGACGTGAACATTGCCCTCTTGTATTTGCTGCCCGTGCTTTATAGTGCCGTCAAGTGGGGCTTGCGCCCCGCGTTACTAGCGTCGGGGCTTGGAGTGATGTCCTTCGACTTTTTCTTCATTCCCCCTATTTTTAGCTATGCGGTCAGCGACGTCCGGTATTTGATCTCCTTTGCTGTATTTTTGGTGGTCGCCGCACTGACCGCGAGCTTGGCTTCATCGTTGCAGCAAAAGACCCGTGAAGCCGAGCGGCGGGAGCAAACGACGGCGCTCTTACTAGGCGTCAGTCAACGCCTGTCGCGGGTTAGCGATGTGCAGGCAATCGGCCGTATTCTCGTGGACCACATGGTGGAGACGTTCGGCGTGCCAGCCGCGGTACTGTTGCCTAACCAGTCAGGTCAGTTAGAGATCGTTGCGGAAAGTCGCGAACGGCCGCTGACGCGCCGCATCAATCCGGGGGTGTTGTCCTGGGTCTACCAACATGGACAGGTTGCGGGATATGGTACTAAACCTCATCCCGAGATGTTGTATGTTCCCCTCAAAAGCGAAGAAACCGTCTACGGGGTGTTATGTCTGGGAGAATACGGGCTATCGCACCCGTTTTCACATGAGCAGCGCGCCACAGTGGAAGCGGTCGCGGGGCTGGCGGCCATTTCCGTGGCCCGTGTGCAGGCAGAGGCGCAGGCCCGCACGGCCGAGCTTACCGCAGAATCGGAACGGCTTCGTACGGCCTTGTTGGATTCGTTGTCTCATGAGCTCAGAACACCGGTCACCGCCATTCTTGGCGCTATCGACAGTTTGCAGGAAACGCGACCGAAACTGACACGGGAGGATCAAGACCTCTTGGTGGCCACTATCCGGGACAGCGCCATGCGCATGAACCGCTTGATTACGAATTTGCTTGGCATGGTGCGACTGGAAAGCGGGATGATGCGCTTGAATCGACGACCGTGCGACATCGCCGACCTGATTGGCGTAGCCCTCGCGCAATTGGGGGAAGCGTTGGAAGGACGTCCCGTGTTGGTCGCGATGCCCGAGGACACGAGTGATCTGTGGGTGGACGACGTGCTGATGGAGCAAGCTTTAGTGAACGTTTTGAGCAATGCGGTGAAATATTCTCCTGAAGGATCGCCCGTCGAAATCCACGTCGAGCGATTGCCACAAGCCGTTCGCTTTAGCATCCGGGACTACGGCATTGGGATTGAGGCTGATGAAGTAGATAAATTGTTTGAGAAATTTTACCGCTCACCGAAGGCACGCCGTTGGCCTGGGACGGGCCTGGGTCTAGCTATCTGCCAAGGCATTGTCGCCGCTCATGGAGGACGTGTGTGGGCCGCGCCCGGCGCTCCCCAGGGAACCGTGATTTACATCGAACTGCCGTGCGCTGAGCCAGCGGAAGGAGGGGCGGTCCAGTGACCATTTTGGTCATTGATGACGAAGCACACATTCGCCGCGTGTTGAAAGTTCTGTTACAGACTCAAAATTATCACGTCATCGAAGCGGCGACAGGCGCCGATGGTTTGGTGCAAACCTTTGCGGCGGCGCCGGACTGTGTCTTGCTGGACATTGGGTTGCCGGATATTTCCGGATTTGATGTGTTGCAATCGATCCGCCGTCAATCCTCGGTCCCTGTCATCATGCTGACTATCCGCGAGGCCGAGCAGGATAAAGTGCGGGCTCTCGATATGGGGGCAGACGACTACGTATCCAAACCCTTCGGCGCCCGCGAGCTCCTGGCACGCATTCGGGTAGCCCTTAGGCACCGGGTGCACACCACGCCGCCCACCGTGATGCGCATCGGCAGGCTTACCCTCGACTTTGGTCGACGTTGGATAGAACGGGACGGCCAGCCGGTGCACCTGACCCCCATTGAATATGCCCTATTACAAGAACTGGCCACGAATGCCGGGCGGGTCTTGACGCACCAGCACCTGTTGCGTAAAGTATGGGGACCCATGAGCGAGGACACGGATGCCCACTACCTGCGTATCTATGTGGGTCATTTGCGAAAGAAGATTGAGCAAGATCCCACCCGGCCGCGGCTCATTCTGACTGAACCCGGCGTCGGGTATCGCATGATGGCGCCTGAGGACTGCGCCGAGGTATCAGACAAGGACAGCTCGCCTTCACCAGACCCGTGATGCTGTGTGCCCCTCCTCAAATAACCTTGATGGCTTCAAAGGGTTGCTGACAGTCGCGACAGTAATAGAGGGCGCGGCATAGTGTGGGACCGAATCGGCTTTGCTTTTCGGTATTGGACGAGCCGCACAGAGGGCACGCTGGATCTTGCGCCTCGGCCGATGCGGGAGGCGCGACGCCCCAATGGAGCAATCGCGCACGCCCTTCGGGACTAATCCGATCCGATGACCAGGGAATGTCATAGGTAAATCGGACAACGGGTTGGTACTCATGGAGAGTCTCCTCGACCCGACGGCGTATCACGTCGAGTGCGGGACAACCGAGGAAGGTGGGCAAGAGATCCACCTCGACCGTCTCGCCAATGCGAATATGGCTCACCATGCCCATGTCCACAATGTTGAGGCCCGGAATTTCCGGATCCATCACCTGTTCCAGCTTAGTGAGAATCTCCTGCTTACTGACCATGATCGTCCCTCACTCTTACCAGGCCGATTCTGGCGCGATGACGCGTACGGCGCGCATAGTCGTTAAAATGTCGTCTAAAGCGGGCGTATGGCGCCCCGCGCGACCGTTGTGCTCCATCGTCGTCGGTATCTCCCCCGGCCACGGCAATTGCCAGTCTTGGAACTGAGCACGCACTTCGCGTACCCAGGCGTCCTTCAACGCAAGGGCGGGAGGAAGTCCGAGTTGCGCCTGAACATCATCTCGTAACCCCCAGTCAAACAGATCGGACAGGGTAGGCCATACCGCGGCGACTGCGTCGATGACGCGCCGGCGGGCCTCATCGCCCCCTTGGGCTAACATCTCCATCCACAAGGCAAAGTGTTTCAGGTGAAAAGCTTCCTCGCGTTGAATCTTTTTAAGACCATGCGCAAGGGGTGTAAAGTCCACGTGCGCCAACGCTTCCAGGCGCAGACGGTCAAACATCTCGTAAAAGTACCGACGCACCACCGTCGCGGCCCAATCGCCATTGGCCGCCTCTACGAAGCATGCGTTGCGCCAGCTGGCCACGGGACGTGCGTAGACGAGCGCGTCCGGATCAGGCTCACCAAGATCGTGTAAGAGTTCATAAAGGTAGAGTGCATGACCCATTTCGTCTTGGTGGATGGAACTAAAAGCGAGATCTTCTTCCAATTCCGGGGCCAGGCCAAGCCATTCAGACCCCCGATGCCCGACAATCCATTCGTCGTCCGCTATCGGGGTGATAAGACGGATGAGTGCCTCGCGTGTCTCATGGTCCATGGTTATCCCCTCTTGCCCGTCATTTCTTCAGCGACCTCTTCAATGCTCATTGCCCGTGCCTTAAATCGTTTCCAATGCGGGGCGTTGTCGTATCCCGACGGCAGTCGGTATTTTTTGTCCTCCCCAATTTGCGGCAGGTAGGCGGGTTCTTGCGCCGCACTGTAAATGGCGTCTTGCGGGACTACCCAGATGTCGACAACTGTTTCGCGCCGGAAAAATGCTTCTCGCGCCATTTGCAGCGCCATTTCCGGATTGGCCGCCCGGATGCTGCCCACGTGGGTGTGAAAAGCCAGCCGATCCTTCTGGCCGAACACTTCGTATACCGGATATTCTCCCTGACTCATGAGTGCCTTGCCTCCTTGGTTAGGCTCCCGGTAACTCGGCTAATGCTTGGGTGGCGTGGTTGACCGCCTCGCGCACCCACCGTTGCTCCTCGTGCGCATAGCGGCGCAAAGCAATGCGGGCTTGTGACATAGGTCCCGAGTTATCCCGCACCATCTTGTTAAACCAGTCCCAATCGGGGTCGGTGTATTCCCAAAGGCCGGTCGCCGGATCCTGCTTGAGTTTGGGATCGGGAATAGACATCCCTAGCGCCCGAACGCGGGGGACGTAGCGGTTGATAAATTTTTGGCGCAAATCTTCGTTGGTGAGCGTGCGAATTTTGTATTCCATCATTCGCTGAGACCCACGCCCCATCTCCCGCGGACCAAAAAAGAACATCATCGGCTCCCACCAGCGGTTGATGGCCTCCTGCAACATGTTGCGCTGCGCATCGGTGCCTTCGGCGAGGGCCAAGACCACCGATTCCCCATGCTGCATGTGAAAGCTTTCTTCGGCGACGATGCGCTTTAACATGCGCGCATACGGTGCGTAGGAACTATCCAACAGCATCGCTTGGGTGATGATTGCCCCGCCGTCGACTAAAAAGCCAATGACGCCCGCATCAGCCCACGTCGGTGCTGACATGTGAAAGACGTTGTGAAATTTCACGCGTCCGGCGATGACGTCATCCATCAGCGCCTCACGGCCGCGCCCATACGGCCGGCTCAAGTCTTCAGCCAGTCGGAGCAGCATTTGCCCATGGCCTATTTCGTCCTGGACCTTGGCATTGAGCGCCAATTTGCGCCGAATCGTGGGGGCTTTAGGCACCCATTCCTTTTCCGGATAAGCCCCCATGATCTCGCTAATACCATGCATATGAATCTGTTTAATGAGCAGGTCGCGGTACTCACTGGGCATCCAATCGGTGGCCTCAATTTTGTCGCCTTGTTCAAGGCGATCCAGAAACTCGCGCGTGCGGATCGGGTCGTCCACAGGCTCGCCCCCTTTTCGTTTGAAGTCAGTATATCATGATTTGATTATTTTGCCTAGCAACTGATTGCTTTATATGATGCGAGAATAGCGACCGGTTATTGGCCCCCAAGGCGGAATACGGTGCCTCGGAATAATGCGATGAGTCGGCCATTTTCCTCTGTAACGCGGACAGTGTAGACAGCAACCCGGTGGCGCAAGGCCTCCTCTTCACAATGGGCATACAGCGTGTCGCCAGGACGGGCGGCTTGAATGAAGGTCATCGAGGTGTCCAACGCTACCGCAGGAACCCCATGGCTGTTACTCGCCCGGGCAAAGACCGCATCCGCGAGGGAGAAGATGACGCCGCCGTGCGCCGTACCGTGTTGATTTCGATGATTGTCGGTAAGATGTACATGCGCATCGACGGTGCCCGGTTCTTCGCGATCGATGACGATGCCGAGATTCTCGCTAAACACGTCGCGGGAGTCCATAACCCACCTCTATCCTGTGATCTCGCGCACTTGTCATGCGCTAATACCCCCACCATACACCGAGGAACTGAGCACAGCAATATTGCCGAAAAATCCCGGCCATTTCTGGAGTGTCAATAATCGTCGTAAAATTCGCGGCAAATATGCGGTTATCGCTCCTCTTTCGCGTTATAATGACAACGGCAGCACTTGTGAAACATGTCACAAATTATTGGGGAGGGATAGGTTATGCGGCGCATGTTTGGGGACGATTCGGTTGGCGCGTGCCAAATCTGTGGGGAACTGTTAACATCGCGCGATATTTTGCAGACGGGGCAGGCGCGCTTGTGCAGCGTGTGTTTTGATTCGCGGGCCACGGACCGGGCCACCCTTATGAATGCGGTCCATGATGTGGAGCACCGCTCGAACAGTGCTTTTGGGCGCGCGCAGGCGTAGGGGCAAAGACGTGAGGCCAAAGAGCGGACGTCGTGGGCGGTGACACATAGCGGTGCTGGAATGGGAACACGAGCGCCGGAACGGAATGCCCTGAAGGACACGTCCCGGCGCTGTGGTAAGCGTTAGAGCGGCTATCGGCCCCAAAGTCCGGGTCCTAAGCCTGGAGGTCTCGTTGACGGCTCAGCGGTCGACGCCATAGCATTCCCATGGCGAGGGCTACGAGCGGCAAGGCCGCAGCCCAGGGCACTTCCGGAAGTTGGCCGACTGCGGCGACGGGTGGGTTTTCATTGTACACCGGCGCGGTGGAACCGTTGGCCTGGATCATGTGAAACACTTTGTCGGTAGTTAACGGTTGATCGACCAGGCTAATGGAAAAGTTGTCGCCGGGTGCCGACGGGGTGGGTATCTCAAAGGCATAGGTAGCCGTGGCAGACCTCCCAGACTGAACGGTCGGGTCTGGGGATGAGACAAGCTCTGAGGCTGTCACGCCCCCGGGACCGGCTACGGACTTGTTGGTGGTTTCGTCGACCACGGAAATTGCGGGAAGTAACTGGGGGTTGCTGGTTGGAAACTCCCACGTGCCCGATTTATTCCCGGTATCCAAAACGGTGATGTTGACGTCAATGGTGGTTTGGGTGGGGGTTTTGGTGACGCCGGCAATGGATAAGCTCGTGACAACAAACGGCTGAGAAAGTGGAGATGGGGCTGCCAGGGCGCTTCCTCCTAAGAGCGCTGTGGCCGCCAGTGGGCCGAGTAGAATGGCGAGTCCGGTGCGCGAATGCATATACGCTTCTCCTTTTTTGGTACAGAATGACCATTTTGTTGATCCCTGAGAGCATACTGAATCCCCGGACAAATGGCAGTATCTTGCGACTCTCGACCCCCGTCTCAAAGGCGTCTTGACTTTTTTGGCTCGCCAGGGGCGCGACGCGATGACGGATGTCGTTCACGCGGGGGCCAAAGTCGGTTATGCTACTGACGACAGAGACTTTTGCACGGGGAGATCGCAGCCATTGCTCAAACAATTTTCATCAGCCGTCTGGGCTACGGCGTTTGCCACGTTTGTCGCCTTTATGGGTATTGGTGTGGTCGACCCCTTACTGCCGCTGATTGGGCGCGCCATGGGCGCCAGCCCTGCGGAGGTGGAATGGCTCTTTACCAGTTATATTGCGGTCATGTCGCTGGCCATGCTGGTGTCGGGTGTTGTGGGCACGCGGCTCGGCGGGAAAAAAACCCTGCTTCTGGGATTGGGCTTAGTGGTGGTGTTTGCCACGCTCTCAGGCCTGTCGCCATCCATCGGGTTTCTGGCGTTAGTGCGCGGCGGCTGGGGGCTCGGCAACGCATTTTTTACCTCCACCGCGCTTTCCATCATTGTGGGGGTGACAAGCGGTGGCATTGGGCCCGCCATTACCTTATACGAAGCGGCCCTGGGCTTAGGCATTGCCTCAGGTCCGCTCTTGGGTGGGTTTTTGGGCAGTTATTGGTGGAGATATCCGTTTTTTGGCACCGCCACATTGATGGCCATTGGGTTTCTGGCCACGCTGACTTGGGTGAAGGAACCGCCGCGGCGGGAAAGTCCGCGCACGGCGCGCGACATTTTTCGCGCGCTCGGTTATCGGCCGGTGTTGGTCAACGCCCTCATCGGCCTCTGTTACAGTTATGCCTTTTTTACTATCCTTGCATACTCGCCGTTAACGTTACCCCATGTCTCGGCGTTGTCGCTGGGCATCACCTATTTTTTCTGGGGCCTTTTGGTCGCGTTTGCATCGGTTGTCGTCGTCAATCAGTTGGTGCGGCGCGTGAATCCTGTGCGCATCTTAATGATAAATTTGGGGTTGCTGACCATATTGTTGATTTTGGCTGGATGGCTGCCCCGGCGCGACTTGTTGCTGATCATTGTGGCCACCGGCTTTTTTTGTGGCATCTCTAATGCGCTGTTTACCACCCTCGCCATGGCGGTGTCGCCCTTCCCTCGTTCGCTCTCGTCGGGAGCGTATAATTTTTTGCGCTGGGCGGGGGCGGCCATCGCCCCAGCGCTATCCGGCTGGATTGGCGACCGCGTGGGGCTGACGGTGCCATTTTTCATCGCTGCCGGGATGCTGGTGGGGGGGACGGTGGCCTTGATTCCGGCCGCGCGGATTTTGCTGCCGGCGCTTACAGCTCACGCGGACACTGGCGGGGGACATGAAGTGAAGACCCAATAAATAGCGGTGCACAACAATCTTTCTGGTGGGAACTCGCACGCGTCCTGCGTCGAGAACCCTGGGGATGGCTTGTGAGTCGGATTCGTCCGGTATGCTAAAGCGAGGGGTTATGGACGAGGAGGCTTATCGTCATGGCAACGCGTATCTTTCGGTTTCGCCGAGGCGAATGGGTTTTCGGCGAACGGCCTTACATTTTGGCCATTATGAACGTCACGCCGGACTCGTTTTCTGACGGCGGTCCGCTGAATCGCGATCCCGCCTATCAGGTGGATCAGGCTGCGGCATTGTTAGAGGACGGAGCGGATGGGCTCGATCTCGGGGCAGAGTCGACCCGCCCAGGTCACGCGCCTATCAGTGCGACCGAAGAATGGGAGCGCCTGGGACCTGTTTTGAAGGCGGTGCGCGCCGCCTATCCCCACGTGCCGTTGTCGGTGGATACCTACAAGGCTGAGGTGGCGCGACGGGCGTTGGCGGAGGGGGCGGACATCATTAATGACATTTGGGGCCTATCGCGGGATCCGGCGATGGGCTCTGTGGTGGCAGAGTCTCAAGCGGGTTTAATTCTCATGTTTAACAGCCCAGACGATGCTGCCGTACCCATTGGCACAGCAGAGATCAGGGCTGGTTTAGTGCGTGCCATTGACTTGGCCACGCAAGCGGGGATTCAGCCAGACCATGTGGTGGTGGATCCGGGCATCGGGTTTCGGGTCCAGGGCGACAGCATTTGGACCCTCTTAACGCACCTGGGCGATTTAAATGACTTGGGGGCGGGTATCCTGATTGGACATAGCCGCAAACGCTTCTTAGGGGCGGCCACAGGGCTTGCCGATCCGCGCGCGCGCGATCTGGCCACCGCCGTGTTGTCTGCCTTATTAGCGAACGCGGGCGCGGATGTGCTGAGGGTCCATAATCCCCGCTGGACACACGAGGCCTTGGCCATTCAAGAGCGGTGGAGGGTCTTTCATGGGGTGGATTAGATTAAAGCAATTGCGCTTTCACACGTGTCACGGGGCACTACCCCACGAACATGATGTCGCGCAAGAGTTTTGGGTCGATGTGGATCTGATGGTTTCCTTTAAAGAAGCGGCCGAGCACGATCAGCTAGCCGAAACCGTGAACTACGCGAAAGTGGCCCAGGTGGTGAAAGAGGTGATGATGGGCCCGCCGGTGCGCCTCCTGGAATCCTTAGCTTATCGAATTCATCGGCAAATCCGCGCGCTGGATGCCCGAGTTCTCTGGGTGGAAGTCCGGGTCACAAAAGTGGATCCTCCGCTGGGGATGCCCTCCGGCGGTGTCGAGGTAGTGGTCAGCGATGGCGACTAAGGTCTTTGTGGGCTTAGGGTCTAACTTGGGCGATTCCCGCACGACAGTGCGGTGCGCCGCCCGCGCCCTCGCGAGTCTGGGTTACGGGGTGGCACTGTCGCCGTTATACCGCACGGTACCGCAGTCCATCGCGCTGCAGCCGCCGTACATCAATGCGGTGGCCGCCTTTTACACGGCATGGCCTCCCGACACGTTGCTCACCCTTCTGTTACACATTGAGGCGCGCTTTGGTCGCTTCCGCCGTGCGCGGGGGGAGTCGCGGACGCTGGATCTAGATTTATTACTCTATGGTGACGCTCAGGTTGCGGCGAACGGTTTAATGATCCCCCATCCGCGGATTTTGGAACGGCGTTTCGTCCTCGAACCGCTTTGGGCTCTAGAGCCAGATCTCATCTTGCCGGGAGGGATTCCCGTGGCCCAAGCGCTATTAAGGACCGCGCGTCAAGGGGTTGTCGTGGATGCCATGGACTGACGGCCCGTTGCCGACCCGCTGGCTGGGCCAACCCTTGTGGCACCTGGACACGGTGGATTCGACGAATCAATGGTTAAGAACCGCCATGGGAAGCGGCCGTGCGGGGCATGGGGCCGTCGTCGTGGCTGATCGGCAGACGGCAGGACGCGGGCGGCGGGGCCGCGTGTGGGAGTCGCCGCCGGCTGGCAACATTTATACCTCCGTATTGCTGTGCCCTCCGCCTGAGCGTCTGAGCGGACTCTTGAGCTTGTTAGCGGGGGTGGCCGTGGTGCAGGCGGTGCGCGACGTCACGCAACTGGATGCGCAGTTGAAATGGCCCAACGATGCGGTGCTTCACGGGCGCAAATTTGCGGGAGTGTTGGTGGAAGCGGGAGTGTCGCCGGCACCCTGGGCAATTGTCGGCATGGGCATTAACGTCAACGGCGCCCCGAGCGCCCATTATCCCCAGGCGACAAGCCTGGCGCATGAATGGGAAGGCGGGATGGTGGACGCGAAGACACTCTTTCACGCACTGCTGGTGGCCCTGGAAGCGACGTACGAGGAATGGCTAAGAGAAGGGGATTCCCTGGTGGTTGAACGCTGGTCTCGCATGAATGTGACGGTCGGCCATGTCGTGGAGGTGCATCAACCGGGGCAGCTGCCATGGGTGGGCCGGGCGCTGAGGCTTGATGCTGACGGAAGCCTCTGGGTGGCCCGTGATAACCAGCCGGTCAAAATTGTGGCCGGGGACGTTAGCGTGCGCTTACCAGGGGGCGGCTACGCATCGGGCAATTGTTGGTAGAGGGAGATCATTTCTAATGCCGCTAACGCGGCGTCGCTACCTTTGTTGCCATGTTTGCCACCAGCCCGGGCCTCGGCTTCTTCGACGGTATTACAGGTGAGCACCCCAAAAATGACCGGTTTCTTCCCTTGTCGAGCTAAGTCTGCCACGCCAGTGGCCACCGCTCCGGCAACATAATCGAAATGGGGCGTTTCCCCCCGAATCACGGCGCCGAGGGTGATCACGGCATCGTAACGGTTTATGACCCGCCGGGCGACGCCCGGAATTTCAAAGGCGCCTGGCACCCAGATTACATCCACGACATCCGCGGGAAGGCCCAACCGGGCCAGGGTGAAGAGCGCCCCGTCAACCAGCGCCTGAGAAATGGACGCATTAAAATGACTGGCGATGATGGCGATGCGGGGCGTTAGGGAAAAAGCCCACTGTCCTTGATAAACGGACATCGCGTGATCCACACTCCTTTAAGCGGTTAGGAAATCCAATGGCCCATCTTTTCTTTTTTGGCGCGGAGGTATGCAGAATTTTCGGGGCGGCTCTCGACTGCAATGGGCACCCGATCGACAATTTTGAGGCCATACCCCTCCAGCGCGTAGTACTTATTCGGATTGTTCGTCAAAAGCCGGAGTTCACGAATACCCAGGTCGCGCAAAATCTGAGCACCGACTCCGTAGTCGCGCAGGTCAGGCGGGAAGCCTAACGCGAGATTGGCGGTCACGGTGTCCATGCCTTGTTCTTGTAACGCATACGCTTTGATTTTATTGGCCAGGCCAATCCCGCGACCTTCTTGCCGCATATATAAGAGACACCCCCGGCCTTCTTCGGCTATTTGCCGGAGCGCTTGGTCCAGTTGTTCGCCGCAGTCGCAGCGAAACGAGCCAAACACATCGCCGGTTAAACACTCGGAATGAACGCGGGTCAACACCGGCCGCCCGTCGTTGATAGGGCCCATGGTGAGCGCTAAATGGGTCACGTTGGTCAATTTTTCCGTATAGGCGATCGCCCGAAAGACCCCGTATCGGGTCGGAAGCGTGGCCTCGGCCTCGCGGACGTAGAGCGTTTCCTGGGCGAGCCGATAACGGATTAAGTCCTGGATGGTGATGAGTGGCAAGTGGTGTACTTCCCGAAACGCCAACAGATCGTCTAGACGCGCCATGGTGCCGTCAGCATTCATAATTTCGCAAATGACCGCTACCGGCTCGAAACCTGCCATGACAGCGAGATCGACGCTGGCTTCCGTATGCCCAGGCCGACGCAGCACCCCGCCAGGCTTGGCGCGCAGGGGAAAAATGTGGCCAGGCCGGACCAGGTCTTCCGGCCGAGATTGCGGGTTCGCCAGCACCGCGACGGTTTTCGCCCGATCGTGAGCGGAAATGCCCGTGGTTACTCCCTCACGCGCATCGACGGAGACGGTGAACGCGGTTTTCATCGAATCTTCGGAGACCTCGACCATGGGCGGCAGTTTGAGCCGGTCCAGCCATTCCGCGGCCATCGGCACACAAATCAGCCCGCGCCCATGTTGGGCCATAAAATTGATGATCTCGGGGGTTGCATGGCGCGCCGCCACCACCAGATCGCCTTCGTTTTCGCGGGATTCGTCGTCGATGACAATAACCACGCGGCCTTGGCGAATGGCGTCGACGGCCTCGGGCACGGTATTGAAGGGACGGTCACGCATCGTTAGACCTCCTTGGGGGTGCGATAGGGCACCAATAAGTGTTCAACGTACTTGCCCAATACGTCAAATTCCACATTGACCGCAGTCCCCACCTGCCACTCGCCAATAATGGTGTGCGTCAGCGTGTGGGGGATGATCGTGACGCGCACAGCGTTCGCGCGTGCGTCGACAATGGTCAGACTGACCCCATCGAGAGTAATCGACCCTTGTGGCAACACCCAGCGTTCGTATTCCTCGGGAAAGAGGACCGTGATGTCACGCGTGTCGCCATGCCTCTCTATTGACTGGACGCGGCCCACCGTGTCCACGTGACCCAAAACCCAGTGTCCACCTAACCGGGTGGCCGCGGTGACGGCTCGCTCGAGGTTCACGCGCTGGCCCGGGACAAGTTGCCTCAGGGTCGTCAGGCGCAAAGTGGTATGACTGACTTGGACCAGGAAATCGGTGTCGGTATGGGATATGACGGTTAAGCACGTGCCGTTGATGGACACCGATTCGCCCATCGCAAGGTCTCGGGCAAAGTCGCACTGAATCGTCAGGCGGAGCCCCACCTGATCCCGATCGGGTTCTTCGGCGACGACCCGGCCTATGGCTTCAACGAGTCCTGTAAACATCTTTCGCCTCGCTTTCCTAGCGACTCCCCTGGCGTTCAAAAGATCCCTCCCAGACCACATCAGGTCCCAAGCGGCGCACCTGATGCAGGGTGAGCCGCGGGGCTGACTGGAGGGAAAATCCTGCACCTTCTACCGCCGTGGGAGCATCGCGGCCCCCGAGGATGATGGGCGCCAGGTATAGCACCCAGCCATCGGCCAGCCCTTGGCTAATCAGCGCTGCGTGAACGGTGGGCCCCCCTTCCACGAGAACCGATAAAATATGGCGGTCGGCTAGCTGGGCCATTACTTCTCTGAGATTGACGTGGCCTCCGGGATCGCTGGTAACCCGCACTACCTCGCCGCCGCGACTAAAGATTTGTCGTTCCCAGTCGTCAGAGGCGCGGTCACTAGTAAAGATCAGCGCGGGGCTCTGGACCTGGGGGTCGAGCACCAGAGCATCGGGCGGGGTTCGTCCACGACTGTCCAACACGACGCGCACCGGTTGGCGTGCGCGGCGCTTCCCGCGATAAGTCAGGCGGGGATTATCAGTAAGGATTGTGCCGGATCCCACGAGGATGGCATCGTGTTGCCGCCGGAGTTCATGCGCGTGCGCCAAGGCTTGATGGGACGTTAAATACTTCGACTCGCCCGTGACGGTTGCCACCTTGCCGTCTAACGAGGTCGCTATCTTTAACGTGCAGTACGGTCGACCTTCGCGGCTCCATGTGAAGAATGGTCGGTTGAGGGCTTCAGCTTCGTCCGCGCCATCGCCGACCTCGACTTCAATATGAGCGTCTTTTAGCCGATCAAGCCCCCCCCCCGCTACATGCGGGTTGGGATCGCGAGTGGCGACGACGACGCGCCGGATTCCCGCGGCCATAATGGCTTCAGTGCACGGGGGCGTTCGGCCCGTGTGGTTGCACGGCTCTAGCGTTACGTAGAGCGTTTGCCCTCGAGCCAACGAGCCCGCCTTGCGGAGGGCCATCACCTCCGCATGAGGGCCCCCGGCCTTGGCATGGTAGCCGTCGGCAATAATGTGACCGGCTTCGTTGACAATGACGGCGCCCACCATCGGATTGGGCGATGTCTGCCCCAATCCCCGCCGCGCCAGCGCTAGGGCGCGTTGCATGTAGCGACTGGTCATCGACCTCTCCCCACAAAAAAATCCCCGGCTTCGGGGGATGGACCTATCCAGTCAGGAAACTCCGCTGTGCTTGAGTTGCCTACCTTCTCCCATCCAGACTATACTGTCGGCGCCGGAATCTCACCGGACTCCTGCCTTGCGGCTCGCGGGCTCCTCGTAACCGAGATTACCGCCGGTCGGGAATTGATCCACAGGGGATCTCACCACGCCCCGAAGGTATTGTACTTTAATAAATATCGTAAGGCGAAAACGAGCATCCGTCAATGGATCCGCGGCTCTACGTCAATCATTGTGGGATCGCCGTGAGGGGCAGGAAGCCCAGAAACATCTTGCGCCGATAGCGGTCCCGAGTGCGGAACCCATAACTGAGCCGTTTGAGTTGTTTGATTTTGGTGTGATACCCTTCGATGAGACCGTTGGTCCAGCGCTGGGGCTGGGACCCATGGCCCAGGATTTCATGACGCCACCGCCGGAGCGTCCGAGCCCAGACCAGGCCTTCGGCGTGATCGCAGGCCTCCGCATTGAGCATCCAGCGCTCCCACGCCTGGCGGGCCTCGGCGGGCGTCTGGGCGCGGAACAACGCCCGTAAATCCTCCTTGAGGTGATACAGCTGTCCCAACGCCGGCCAGCGACGCTGAATCTCGGTGAGCTGCGCTTGTTGCTGCGGCGTGAGGTGCTCGGACCCCTTGACCCGCGGCCACCGCGGAATGGCCGTGCGGGATGCGGCCTGTTCGAGGCGCCGGATCTCATCCAGGCGCCGATTGGCATCCTGAATCAGGTGAAACGGGTCGGCGAGGACCTGGGCATTCGGGCACCAGCGGCGCACCACGCGGGCATAGGCCCGTGTGAGATCCACGGTGACCGCGCGAATCCGGGTCCGCACCGCCTCGGGAATGGCCGCAAACCCCGCCTCCAAGGAGCGGAGGCGATCGTCGGGCAACAGGGCGAGCAACCGCCGGTCTGGCGCGGGCAGCGCCACCGTGATGAGCAAGTCCTGACCGCGAAAGCGATGCTCGTCGAGGCTGAGCACGAGGTCGCCGGGTTGATCCCACCACGTGGGGTCGGCCGTCGGCACCCCGCGATCCACGAGCCGCCGCAAGCGACTGTCCGTGACGCCCACGAGCCGGGCGACACGGCGAAAGCTCGCCTCCCGCAGCAGGATCAGCGCGGCTTCTTGCGCGGCCGAGGTCCATCGCTGCCCGGGGCGCAAGCCCGCCGGGCGGGGGCAGACGGTGCGCCCACAGGCCACACAGCGCCAGCGGCGCGGCACCCCGGCCAGCGTGACGGGCCGCAACCCCACCGTGCCATGTGGCCTCTGGCGGTGCCGATCCGGATGGCCACCGTGGGGACACTGGGCCGGGCGCGAGGCATCCACCGTCAGCAGCCAGCCTGTCGCGGTTTCCGCCACGCCGATCACCTCCCGTCCGTCCAGGGTCAGCAAGGTTGTGATCCACTGGTCCATGGAAGCACTCCTTGAAGTTTTGATGGGTTACAACAATTCATTGGCGGTGCTTCCTGCCATGTCCTGCGGCCGACGGCGATTTTTTTCGCGGGTTGACCCCAGCCTCTATCCGATCTACCCCCAAGTCACCGTGTGCTTCAGGCAGCCACTGCGTTCTGCCATCCCACAGCTTTTATCATGGAGCCTGGATCCGCAAGTCAAGAGACGGTGTCGACGGTCGTTAGCTACGTTCGCTGAAATGGCGGTGTAGTCATGAGATGTGTGAAGCGTCGGGGCGGACGTGCTGTAAGGACAGCAAGAGCGCGTCGAGGCGGTCCCCAACATGGTACGGCCCGGTGTGCTCGGGGACGATCATTAAGGCATCGACGTCTTGCCAAGAGGTTTGCACGGCCGACCCCTGATTGTCGTGAGGCCAGAGATACAGGGTGCCGTCGGACACCAAGAGGCGGGAACGCACGTAGTGCCGGCGGTCCTCGACCAGGGTAAAATCACGGGCCAGCGGTAGACGCACGACAGGGCGCGGCCAGTTTAAATCGCCGAGGATGGTGCGAATGGCAGGCCGCACGAAGAGTTCGAAGGTGACGAGAGCCGACACCGGATTGCCCGGCAGACCCATCACCGGGGTATTGAGGACGTGTCCAAACGTTAACGGCTTGCCGGGTTTTACATTGACGCGCCATAAGGTGAGTTGACCCAACGATTCAATGACGGATTTCACATAATCAAAGTCCCCAACCGACACCCCACCAGAACTGACAAGGAGATCACAGGAGGTTGCGGCGTCGACAAACCGCTGGCGAATGGCCTCAGGATCGTCCGCGGCCTTGGGAAACAGGACCGGTTCGCCGCCGGCCTCACGAACGGCTGCGTAGAGCGCATAAGCATTGGAATTGCGAATGGTCCCTGGCGTGAGCGGCTCGTCGGGTTCACGGAGCTCATCGCCGGTGGATAAGATGGCGACCTTGGGTGGTGCGACGACGGGGACGCGACTCACACCCAGCGTCGCCAGCATGCCGATGACGGGCGCCGTCAGTGGTGTGCCCTTCTGAAGCACCCGGGTTCCTCGGGCCATGTCCTCGCCCCGCTGGCGCAAGTAGAGGCCGGGGGAGGCTGGTTGGCGAACGGCAACTTGCGTTCCGCCACCGACAGGGTCGGTCCATTCGATTGGCACCACAGCGTCGGCCGTGCCCGGCACGGGGGCGCCCGTCATAATCTTAAAACAGTGTCCCGGTTTTAAGGCGTCGTGAACGGGATGGCCAGCACGGATGGTGCCTTGGATGGTTAACACCACCGGATGTTCCCGCGATGCGGTGGCCACGTCGGCGGCCCGTACCGCAAACCCATCCATCGACGTGTTGGTAAAGGGAGGAATATCGTCGCGTGCTGTAATATCTTCTGCCAAGAGATAGCCGTAAGCCTCAGTCAAAGGCTGGTGCAAAACTTTCCCGGACGGCATGAGCGCTTTAAGAATCGCGGTTTGCGCATCTTCTACGGACAATAGCACGCGAACCCCTCCTCTTGAGTCCCTTGAACAAGCAGCCATGTTGACAACCAAAGGTTGTCGCCGCCCTTTCGCAGAGGCGACCGGGCACAGGGCTACCGTCTTTAGCGTACCATATGTGGACACATTCCATGGAATCCGTTTGCGATCCGTCAGCCGTCGAGAGAAATGGCCGCCAAAAGTTTCTTTGGCGTCACCATCAAAAAGTGACAGCAACTGATGTGAATTGTGGTAGCATAAGGCTGACTTCGTCGAAGGGGGCGTAACGTGCCGCGGTTGCTTGCCATAGACATCGGCAATACCCATATTAAGATTGGCCTTTACAGCCAAGGGCGATGGATTGAAGAGTGGCGGTTGGCAACTGATTTGCGCCGCACGCCGGATGAATATCGGTTGTTTATGCGCGGCCTGCTTCTGGAATCCAACGTAGAGGTGGTCGATCGCGCTATTGTGGCCTCCGTCGTCCCCCTGTTAACCCCCTTTTTTCTCCGGGTCTTGCAAAGCGTGAGCTTGGCCAAGCCGGAAGAGGTGGTACCGCCAGGGTACGGCCTGAAGGTAGACTATCCGCCCGAGAACCTCGGACCGGACCGCTTTGTCAATGCCTTAGCCGCGTGGGAGCTGACCCGTCGTCCGGTAGTGGTGGTTGATGTGGGCACCACCGCCACCGTGGACGCTGTCGTGGACGGGGTGTTTTTAGGCGGCGCGATTGCGCCGGGGCCGCACTTTCTCGCACAGGCGTTGGCTCAGGGGACTGCCCGTTTACCCCATGTGATGCCGGCCATCGAGCCGTGGGCTATTGGCAAAAATACTGAAGAGGCGATTCGCGCGGGTGTCGGTCATGGTTTTGTGGGCATGGTGAAGGATCTCATTCTGAAAACGCGATCGAGCATCGGACAAGACTCGGTCGTGGTATTAACGGGTGGATGGTCCCAGCGCCTAGCTCCGTACTTAGACATGCCGGTGCGACTCGAACCTCAGTTGACGCTGGAAGGGCTGCGTTTTGCAGACGCTTGGCTGTACGCCCAAGAGCTCCATTAAAGACACGCCTGGCGATAAAAATTCGTAAGTAACCGACGAGCCTTATCTATGCGCTAATGCTTTGGCACGCCCAGCGGCGTGCCTTTTCTGTTGCAGCCGCTAGGGACAATCGCGCGACATCCGTGATGCTCATACCTTATGCGAAGGAGGGGGTCATCATGGAGACACAGGATGACAAAGCGCGCCTCGAAGAGGCCTTTTGGCAGTTATTGGCGAGTCGGTATCCACTGACCGCCTGGTGGTGGATGGACGTTCCGTTATCCACTGACGCCCTCTTTCCCGACTGGTCGGCGGCAGCCATCGAGCGCGAGACTCGCGAATGGCGGCGACTCGCTGAGGAAACGAACGCCGTGGCAAAGGATCCTGAGACAGTCCATTGGGGGCGGTTTGCCCGCCACGTCGTCACTCGACTGGAACAGGAACGAATTCCCTATGCGGCGTATGTTCTCAGGCACGCGAATATGGTCTTGGCGGTGGCAGAGCTGTTAGACCCTCGAGAAGAGCAGTGTGCTCGTGTCCACCTGCTAGCGCGGCTGAGTGAATGGCTTAGCACCATCGAGGCGGTTATGGGTGGTACCTGGCATACGGCGTGGGCCGAAGCTGAAGCCATGAAGCTCGTCCGTCTCATTCATCGCGAGGGTCCTCAGAGTTGCTGGGTGGGTAAAGAGTGGGCCTTTACGCGTGACCAGACGACTCGGCAGGTTCATTATTTCCTTGATCGTATGCGCGATACCCGTGAAGCGACTCGTGAGCCGTCGACATGGATTCCCAGTGCTCATGTGTCGGTCGATGCTTGGCGGGCTAGGCGCAGGCACGTGACGCGAGAGACACCGCTGGTCATCACGCATCCGCTGGACAAACAAGCGGTATGGCTATTCCTGGCCCAATGGGTGCCGGACCTTCGCCGCGTCACGGTACCTGGCCTTAAAGAATGGTGGGTTCGGCCCACAACAGATGCCTCGGTGTTTTTTCATGGGGACGTGGTGGAGGATGTGGCCCTGCTTTTGGGGGCCGTATGGGCTGCCTGGTACTATCAAAGCCGTGTGAAGCGCTTGACCTGGGTGTTGACGCCCCCCCCTCTTATCGTGGGCGGGCTCGTGGCGACCTCGCGCCTTGCGGAAAGTGCGTGGGTTGATTCGCCTTTAGCGGTGCGACCATTTTTCGCGAAGTGGCGACAAACGCAGGAGATCTTGGCCGTCGCTGACGCTTGGCTCTGGTTGGAGGGCGAAGATCCGCTTCTCGTCTTCCGATGGCTTCAGCGATTTATGAGCAAGGAAGCGGCACGGCGTTGGATCCCCTGGCTAAAATGTCATCCCGGGTACTATGTAATGGCTGACCGCGTCGGCGCATTATTGACAGACGAAGAGCGAACGGACGCCGGTGATGCGGGGATGTGGCGGTGGGGCCCAATTATGCCAGACAGTTTGTATTTAGCCCCCAAGGAGCTTAGCGCGCCCACGGTATTTGATATATCGGGAAAGTTCTGACGGATTTTGTGAGGCCCAGGGTGCGGCGGCAAAAGTGTGGTATAATATTTAGGCACTTTTTGGACAAGGAGGGATTTGATGCGGATTGGCGATATCGTGGTGGATCCCCCGGTACTGCTTGCCCCCATGGCTGGCGTGTCCAATCGGGCATTTCGGGCGATCGCGCGGAGCCAGGGCGCGTCCCTCTGCACCACAGAAATGGTCAGTGCCAATGCGTTGGCGCATAACAGCGTCAAAAGTTACTGGCTCATGGAGTTAGATCCGGGGGAATCGCCGGTGGGGATTCAGATTGCCGGCAACGACCCGGAGATCATGGCTAAAGCGGCCCGAGAAGCGGAACAGCAGGGGGCCGACTTAGTCGACATTAACATGGGCTGTCCCGTCAATAAGGTGGTCAAGAATGGCGACGGTTCGGCGTTGCTGAGAGACGAGGATGCTGCTGTGCGGGTGGTTGAAGCGGTCGTCCGGGCGGTGCGCGTCCCGGTGACGGTGAAGATGCGGGCTGGTTGGGACCACGACAGCATTACCGCTCCGCGCCTGGCCGAGCGTTTCGAACGGGCTGGGGTGAAAGCGATCGCCCTACATGCGCGTACCCGCTCGGACCAGTATCTCCGGCCCGCCAATTGGGATTTCATTCGCCAAGTGCGCGAGCGCATCAGCATTCCCTTAATCGGAAACGGGGATGTGAACACACCTGAAGACGCGCGCCGGATGCTGGAAACGACGGGAGCAGACGCCGTCATGGTGGGAAGGGCGGCGTTTGGCGATCCTTGGATTTTTCGGCGCATCGCCTATTTTTTCGAACACGGAGAGCATTTGCCGCCGCCCAGTGCTCAGGAACGCGCAGACATGGCGTTGTGGCACTTGGTCCGCATGGTTGAGATCAAGGGTGAGGCGGTCGCCATTCCCGAAATGCGCAAACAACTCGCCTGGTATTTGAAGGGAACGCCAGGATCCCGAGAGTTTCGCATGCGGTGCCAGCAGTTGAAAACGCGGGCGGAAGCCGAGGCACTGATCGCTGAATGGCTGGATCACGCGCGCGACGAGGAGTTGACGTGGAGTTAATTCGAATTGGCGAAAAGTTGATCAGCCTTCAGAAAATAAATAATATGGTCGAAGAGATCTTAAGGGCGCGTTCGCACGGGTTTTCACAAGCGGAGGTGGCTCAGCAATTCGGTCTTGATCGCGCATTTGTCTCGCGCCTGGAAACGCTAGGTGAGTTGCGGCGCGGCCGCTCTATTGCGGTGATTGGATTCCCGGTGGCCAATAAGGAGGCCGTGTACCGAATCTGCCAACGGCGGGGTGTGGACTTTGCGTGGGTGATGACCGATGCCGAGCGGCGGGCTTTTGCCGAATCGCGTACGGGCGTGGAGCTCATTAATGAGATCTTTCAGCTGGCGCAAAAGGTGCGTTCGTACGATACGGTGATTTTGATGGCCTCGAACGCTCGTGTGCGGTTATTGTCTGCATTGCTGGATGTCCGCGCGGTGATTCCGATGATTCTTGGTGAAACGCCGCTGAACCGGGATGTCACAGTCGATGTGAACGTGCTAGAATCCATCATTAAGGAAGTTGAGATCACAAAAGAGTCGCCGGATTCGGGCAGTTGAGTGAACTGCCGGATTCGTGGGGCAATTTAGAGGCATAGGGGGCACATGTTCGACGTACCATCGTGTGACTGGATTGCCGCTGCAAGGCTAAAACCTTGTGGTCGAGAAGACGATAACGGTCTTTGTAGAGAGAGGGATACCGATGGCTGATAAAGAACTGTTGATGTCGCCAGAAGGATTAAAAAAACTGGAAGCCGAGCTTGAGCACCTAACCACGGTCAAGCGCCGCGAGGTAGCGGAGCGCATTAAAACCGCCCGCGAGTTTGGTGATATCTCGGAAAACTCCGAATACGAGGATGCCAAGAATGAACAAGCGTTTATAGAGGGGCGTATCCAAACGTTGGAGAAGATGCTGCGACAAGCTCGCGTGGTGGAGTCTGACAAAGAAGATCCCAACGTGGTGCACATCGGTTCACATGTGACAGTCAAGGATCTCGAGGAAAACGTCGAAGAGGAATATGTCATTGTGGGTGCAACAGAAGCCGACCCGATGAAAAACCGCATTTCCAATGAATCCCCGGTGGGGAAGGCTCTAATGGGAGCCAAAGTGGGCGACCAGGTGGAAGTCAGCGCGCCGGTCGGAAAGATCCGGTTAGAAATTCTTAAAATTTCATAGGCGATCGGCGCAGGAGGTTCTGGTGAGCGAACAACAAGACCATCGTTTTAGTCCGCGGGAGGTGCGACTTCAAAAGCTAAAACACTTGCGGGAACGGGGTATCGAGCCGTACCGCCCGACACGCTACGAGGTGACGGCATGGGCTCAGCAAGTGGTTTCGCAATTTGAGGCGTACGAAGGATCAACAGTGCGGGTGGCGGGCCGCATTATGGCGATGCGGCGCCACGGTCGCGCTGCATTTATCGACGTAAGGGATACGACTGGTCGCATTCAAACGCATTGGCGTGAAGACGTCCTGGGGCAAGAGGTTTATGGGCTCTTGGACGACCTTGACTTGGGCGACTTCGTGGGCGTGGAAGGTGTCGTATTTAAGACGCGGCGTCAAGAGGTGACAGTGGAAGCCAACAAGGTGGAAGTGCTGGCTAAAAGTCTGCGCGATTTGCCGGAAAAGCGCCACGGGCTGACAAATATCGACTTGCGATACCGGCAACGCTACCTTGACCTAATCGCGAACCCGGAAGTGCGGCGCGTCTTTGAGATTCGCGCCGAGATCTTGGCCTATATTCGGGAATTCCTGAAAGATCGCGGATTTATGGAGGTCGAGACGCCGGTACTGCAGACCATCGCCGGCGGTACAGAAGCGCGACCCTTTGAAACCTATCACAATGCCCTGGGCATGCCGCTGTATCTCAGAATTGCGCTGGAGTTGCACCTTAAACGGCTCATCGTGGGGGGCATTGATCGGGTGTACGAGATTGGGCGGGTGTTTCGCAATGAAGGCATTTCCACGCGTCACAATCCGGAATTTACCATGCTCGAACTGTACCAAGCCTATACAGACTTTGCCGGCATGATGGAACTGACGGAGTCACTGTTGGGCGGGCTGGCGGTGCGCCTCTTTGGCACCACAGAGGTGACCTATCAAGGCACGGTCATCAATTGGGCGCCCCCGTACCCGCGCGTCGATTTGGTTGAGCGCTTGTATGAAAAAACCGGCGTGCGCTGGGAATCTGTGAAAACGCGGGACGATGCCCATGCGGTGGCCCGGCAGTTAGGAATTGTCGTGGACGAGCGTTTTGATCGGGCGCAAGTCATGGACAAGATTGTCGGCGCGGTGGTGGAGCCGGACTTGGTGCAGCCAACTTTCTTGTGGCACCATCCGGTGGATATCTCTCCTTTGGCCAAGCGCGATCCCCGCTATCCGCACTTGACCGAGCGTTTTGAGCTCTTTGTGGCAGGGCGTGAGTTAGCCAATGCGTTTTCCGAACTCAACGATCCCTTGGACCAGCGCGAGCGGTTTATCGAGCAGCAGAAAGCGCGTCAAGCAGGCAACGATGAGGTGCCCCCGTTGGACGAGGATTTCTTGTTGGCGTTAGAGCACGGGATGCCGCCGACGGGAGGTTTAGGATTAGGCATCGACCGCTTAGTCATGCTAATGACCGACAGCCCTTCCATTCGCGATGTCATTTTCTTTCCGACCATGCGTCCTCTTGCCTAACCATCTAAGGCATTGCCGAGGATTGCTGGTCAGTGTTCAGCGAGTCGCCTATAATGGCCGTGTACAATGATGTGCACAGGATGGGGAGACTTGTGAAAACAGTTGTCAGTGTCAGCCTGGGAAGCCGCCAACGTGACCATGAGGCAACTCTTACGTTGCTAGGAGAAACCGTTGCCGTGCGCCGCCAGGGTACCGATGGCAATTTAGAGGCAGCGGTCAATCTCATCCAAGCTCTCGACGGGCAGGTGGACGCGATAGGGTTGGGCGGTATCGACCGCTACCTCGTGGTTCGCAACCGCCGCTACGAGATTCAAGATGCGGCGCGCTTGGCTCAAGCCGCGGTTAAGACCCCCGTCGTCGACGGCAGCGGGATTAAGGACACGTTTGAACGCGCCTTGATTGAGTCGCTTCACGAGGACGGGGTGATTGCGCCTGGACAAACTGTCCTCATGGTGTCGAGCATGGATCGCTTTGGGATGGCGGAAACCTTTGAGCGGCTGGGGTATCAGCTGGTGGCCGGCGACTTAATTTTTGCCAGCCATATTCACTATCCGATCCGGACCGCTGACGAGCTGGAGGAATTAGCGCGAAAACTGCTTCCCTCCTGGGTGCGCTTGCCCTTCCACCAACTCTATCCCGTTGGTGATGCCCAGGTGAGCGACGCTGACCCCCGGTTTCATGAATATTTTGATGCGGCCGATATCATTGCTGGCGATTTTCACTACATTCGCCGCTATATGCCGGAGACGTTAGCGGGAAAAGTGGTGATTACCAACACGACCACGCCGGAGGATGTGGCCCTCTTTGCCGCCAAGGGGGTGCGGTTGTTGGTCACCACGACACCGGTATTGGCGGGCCGTAGCTTCGGGACCAATGTCATTGAAGCCGCGTTGGTGGCAGTGAGCGGTGTGCAGTCCGGCGACCCCGATTGGGGCGCCGTTGTGGCTCGTGCGGGGTTGCAGGGGACGCGGCGACAGCTGAACGCAAATCCGCGAGGAGGGGCGTCATGACGTTATTAGAAGCATTGGAAAAGTTTGTGAGTGAATGCAACCAAAATGAGCGGCTACGAGCTATGAATCGGGACTGGACGCGGCGAATTCAGCTAGAGCCGGACGACACCCACCGGACGCACCATCTGGTGAGCGAAGCCGGGATCGTGTCGGCGGGCAGTGGCCCCGTGGATAATCCGGACATGCTCATTCAGGCCCCTGAGGCGATATTAACCGCGGTGTTTTCCGGCCAGATGACTCCCACTGAACCCTATAACGCGGGCGACTTGTTGGTCAAAGGGCACCAGGACGACATCATGCGCCTCGACATTTTATCCTTGCTGATTTGGGGAGAATAACGTGCAACGTTCGTTATCACGCGTGTTGCCGCTGCGTACGGCGGTGTCGACGAGTGCGGGTCTGGCTTCGGCGGCCGTCAACTTTTTGGCTGCTGTCGAGGTTGCGGAGTATGCGGGTGGTCAGTCCGCATGGCTTGCCATTGTGATTGCAGGCTGTTTGATTGTATTTGCGGGGGCAAACTTCGCCGAATTAAATGGATTATTCCCATCGGCCGCGGCCATTCGCGTATGGATCCGTCGCGGCGTCAACGATCAAATATCGATGGTCAGTTCGTTTGTCTACCTATTGACCGTCGTCTTTGTCATTGCGGCGGACGCCTTTGTCTTAGGGCATACCTTTTCCCGCGCCGTGCCGGCGGTCCCGGCATTGTTTTGGATTGTGGTGTTGCTGGCGCTTGTGGCGTGGAGCAATTCGCGTGGCATTAAGGTGGCGGGTTCAGTTCAGGATGCCAATGCCTTTGTGCTCCTTGGCACCTTGACCCTGTTTTCCGCCATCGTCTTATGGCGATCGCCGCATCTCGGCCAATACCGCTATTTTCAGCTAGGTCACCATTGGTTTGAAGCCATCGCTCTCGGCATTTTTATTTTTGTGGGTTTTGAATGGGTGACCCCGCTAGCGGAGGAGTTTCAAGATTTTCGCGCCATTCCTAAAGGGATGTTTATGGCCCTGGGGCTCATCGCCATCGCGTTCGGCCTCTTTTCGCTCGCCTTAACCGTGGCGTATCCGCATTCGGCCGCGTTGCGGCATAGTCTCATCCCTCAGCTACTGGTGGGAATGCGCGCCTTAGGCCCCGTCGGGTTTTGGTGGATGACCGTGGTGACCTTGACAACGGCCATGACCACGTTTAACGGGGGGCTTTTGTCGGCTAGCCGATTTTTGTACGCGTTGGCGCGTGAACGGATCTTGCCGACTTGGTTTTCGCGTCTCAACAAGCGCTTGGTGCCTGAAAATGCACTATTGGCTCTGGCGGTCATCTCGCTAGGGTTGGCGGTCGTCGTCTACGTCACCGGCCAATACCTATTTCTCATTAACGCGGGGGCCGGGGTGGAGTCGCTCATGTACGCGTTGAGTTCCATCTTGGTTATCTCCTTGCGCCGCCGCGAGCCGCAGCGTGTGCGTCCGTTTCATGTACTTGGTTACCCTGTGGTGCCTGCCATCATGTCCCTATTGTTCCTAGGCCTGGGGGTAGAAGCGCTCTTAACGCCGACGGGCCGCAGCGGGTTTCCCTGGGCCATGGCGTTTTTCCTGCTGCTACTATGTGCCACGATCTCGTATGTGCGATGGGCCGTTCCGCGCTTGAAGGCGCGATCCCGCCGCGGCACGTCAATGACGACTCCCTCCTGAGGGTGGATCGGTGGGGACGCAGGTCTGATCTCGTCTCCTTAGCAACGTAGCTACGTTGTGGCTATAACAAGGTAGAAATGAAAAGTGTTATCGATGCCAACGTCACCGCCAGAAAGGTTTGGGGCGCGTGATCCTGCTGGGCGGAGGACCTCACGAATCAGACAGATGAGTTGCCCGTCGCTGAACGGCAACGTTCATGAAAATCACTTAGTTTTCGACAATAAGAAACGCCAACACCCAGCCGACAAAGCGCCCCTCTCGGGCAGAGGTAGAACCCGGAGGAACTTCCCAGACACCTCCTTCGCTTTGATGATAAACTGGATGGCCCTGCCTTGACGATCCGTTGAGACGAGAATGGCTGAAGCCAGCCTGACTAAGCAGGATTTGGGCGAACTTCCACGAAAAGGAAAGTGGGAGGTGTTCGACCTTATGCGGGGGAGCCATCGCGTGGCCATTTTCTTATCCACGCTGTTCAATCCCTTAGTGTACTGTACCCTATTCTTAGGGGCGCTAGCTTTTTGGCGATCAGCTTGGGCGTGGCGCCTCTTGGTCGTGTGGCTTGGCTTGGTGGCAGGACCGGCAACGTTACTGTACTGGGGGCATGCCAGAGGCATTTGGTCCGATTGGGATGTGAGCCGCCGAGAAGAGCGACGCACGTATATGCCAGGGGTGGTGGGCTTTGCCGGAGTCACAGCGGCATCCGCCTGGGGATTCCAATTTCCCGCCGTGCTGCGTTTTAGCGTCTTGGCCATTGCCATTTGGCTCGTGTTGTCAACCGTGGTCGGGTTTTGGTGGAAGATTTCTTTGCACGTGGGAGGCACCGTCGGTATCGCCGGATTGGCGGCGCTCGTGTGGGGGCTTAATCGGGCGCTGGTGGTGGCCTGGGTGCCGGTAGCCGTGGCCTGGGCTCGCCTCGTGTTAAAGCGGCATACCTGGGACCAAGTGATTGCCGGAGCGTTTGCAGGGGCCATCGCATTGGCGATTGCTTGGCTCTCGTGGGGCCCCACTATCGGGTTATGAACCTTATGGTAAAAAGCGTCCGTGTGATGAAAGGACGCCCGCGCGAAAAGGATGTCTAGGGGATTTCGCTATGGCATATCCTGGATCGCGGAGGGATTGCTGTGGCGTTGGCCAGTATTCGGCAGAAAAGGGGACGAGTCCTAGGGCTATGGGCGTCTATCGCGGCCATTGCCATTGGGGTCGCAGTACTTCAGTGGCCGAAGTGGAGTCGCGGAATCGAACGCATGGATCAGCTGTTTTTGGGTGTCGCCGCGCCTCGGCATGCGGGTCAGCTGTCCCGGGTGGTTGATGCGCCGGCACCGCGGCAACCCGAATTAGTGAATGGGCTTCCACCGGGCATGGTGTTAGGGTATTTTTACGATCCCAGCGGCGCGGCCAGTGCTGTGACGATGTTGCGCCATTATTTGCCGGTGCTCACGGGTATTATTCCGTTTTGGTATCAAATTAACGCCAACGGTAGCATTACCGGATCCACGGAGCCCGCGGTATTGAAATTAGCCCAAGAGCATAACCTATGGACGTTTGCTTTGGTGGAAAACATGGCCGGGCAACCTGTCTTTGGGCCGTTACTCAATTCGCCCGTGGCGCGCCACCGGGCGATTGACAACCTTTTGACCTTAGTTGAAGCCAATGGGTATGACGGCGTGAATCTCGATTGGGAAGGTATCGCGCCCGAAGAGCGCCACCAATTGAGCACCTTTGTCGCAGAGCTGGCGCGCACGTTTCACCAACATGGATATTATGTCACGCTGTCCGTGCCGGCGGAAACGGCGAATCAGCCGAATAATAGTTGGACCGGGGCATATAACTACCGTGCGTTAGGACGCTCCGCCGACCTATTGATGATTATGGCGTACGACGAACATTACGCGGGAGGGGCGCCGGGCCCCATCGCTTCACCGGCATGGGTTAAAGAAGTGTTAAATTACACGATTTCCGTGGTGCCCCCGTCGAAGGTCATTTTGGGCATTCCTGGATATGGCTACGACTGGTCGGGGAGCGGACCGGCGGCCGCACTCAGTTATGGGCAGGCAGAGGCTTTGGCGCAACAATATGGGGCGCCCAATGCCAATCATTTTGTTTACATTCAAGATGGAGAGGTGCATTCCGTGTGGTTTGACAATACCTCGGGGTTATTAGCCAAGATTCACTTGGTATCGGGCTATGAATTGCGGGGCATTGCGCTATGGCGACTCGGCATCGAAGATCCTAAGATCTGGGATTTTCTGGAGTAAAAATTCCGCGATAAGGCGCTTGATTTTCTTGAATGGGGATGATAAGATAATCGAGCTGTCGCGAGGCAGTGCCGGTCCTTGAAAACTATATCATCCGGAAGGTGCGCGGGCCGCGAGGCAGGAAACGCGGA
>JAPNUR010000034.1 GCA_026627385.1 Bacillota bacterium
AAGGTGTCGACGCTCCAGCGCCGCCTATCGGCGATCAACGGCGCGCATGAAGCGAAGGGCTTCCCCCGCTTCTCGGTGCGGGACGAACCTCTTAAGAGTGTTTGGGCGGGCATCCGTCGGGTCCATGGGGTGGCCCAGCAGGGCAAGGCGCCGGCCGTGACGGCCGACATTCAAGCGATGGTCGCGAAGATCCCTGATTCGCTCGGGGGGCTACGGGATCGGGCGCTATTGCTGCTGGGGTTTGCCGGGGCATTCCGGCGTTCAGAGCTGGTGGGATTGCGCCGCGAGGACGTGCAATTCACCGGAGACGGCTTGACCATTTGGGTTCGTCACTCGAAAACCGACCAGGAAGGGCGTGGGCGCAAAGTTGGTATTCCCTACGGATCTCACCGGCCAACGTGCCCCGTGCGGTCCGTGCAGGCCTGGCTGGCTGCGTCAGGGATCACAGAGGGGCCTCTCTTCCGTTCGGTGAACCGTCATGGGCAGCTGCAGTCGGCGGCATTAAGTGACAAGGCGGTAGCACTCATTGTGAAGCGGTGGGCCGAAGCGGCGGGATTGGATCCGGCCCAATATGCGGGGCATAGCCTCCGGGCGGGATTGGCGACATCCGCGGCCCAGGCAGGCGTGCCGGAGCGCGTCATCATGGCGCAGACGGGCCACAAGAGCACTGACATGGTGCGGAAGTACATCCGAGAGGGGTCCCTGTTCCGTGAGAACGCTGCGGCGGAGGTGGGATTATGAGCAAGTTGCGGAGCGAGATTGGAGCTAGAGCATGCGTTGGCTGATGAATGAGTGGTAGGTGTCTGGCTAGACGCTGCGGCGGCCGTCACCGAGAAACTGAAGGGGTATTACGGGCGTTGACATTCATTACTTTCTTCTGGCACTTTAGGCACCTCTTGTTTGAAAACAGCTTAGTGAAAGTGGTGGGATTGTGAATTTTAGAAGGGGGAACAAGGACTCATGAATCAGTCGCCACAAGATCTTCAAAAATGGCTGGACGAATTAGATTTGGAAGAAGATGGCCGCGTGCCACTCGATTATATCGGAGAAATTCAACAACGGTTGGCCGCGATTTGGGATACCTTAAAGGGCTCGCAGCAAGCGGCCATGAACGGAAGGAAACTAGTAGGACGTGCGGAAGACATTACATGGCAGCCCCCGATTCTGTGTTTTACGATGGAACGGCATGGGGGCACCGTAATGGGCTCCAGCCGAGCGACGTTGCAGGAGTGGAGGGTCGATCTGGGGCGCGAAACCGTTACCATCGAACGCGAGAACCGATATCGACAACTCCACGACCGTCAGCGGCCCGTGAAGGTCCAGTCCATCGTCGAGCGTCTTCTCGAAGCTATTCGTAATGAGCGCCGCGACGAACCTGGATTGAAGTGGAAAGAGAATTCAGTTCGCGTTGTGGCCGTCGAATTATTTCCGTCAGCTACTCAGCGAACTATGGAGGAACGGCGCAAACGATTATGGGCTGTGTTGATAGACCAAGCGCCGATGCTGGAAGCTATAGGATGGCATTATAATGCAGAGACCCATACATTCGTTCGGGAAATCTCGCTGCACGAGGGCGGGGTAGAGGAGGAGGGCCTATAGACTTCTTGAACAGCTTTGACTCCCACGGTTTGGCTATATCGTTTAGCTTGGACGATAATGCGTTCGGATCCGTTGGTCAGAATCAAATCGGCCCCATAATCTCCCGTAGTTGGCGTGGTTTCTACATAATATCCCCTGTCTTGGAAGAGAACTGCGAGTCGCCGTTCGAAGGCCACCCCGGACATATGATCAATGTCTGCAATGCCGGACTGGCGCCACAATTGGGCTTGATGCTGTTGATAGGCATACCATCCATATCCTGCCCCCGCTATAATGAGAACAAAAATGAGAGCCCCCATGATTTGTTCCTTTCCGTAATACGAATATGGTGATGAACCACGATCAATGTATAGCCCGATTGATCTCCTGCGTGCAAAGCAGGCATTCCTTCACCGTAGTATAGCCTAGGGTGAAAGTGGAGTGGTATTGTAATGCCTCTTCTATGAGGGGAGACGTAGGTTAGTGCCGGGTGGCCAGATCCACCAGGTTCGCAACATGGACATCGTAGACATTATCATCCCTCCTTGAGATTCGGTAGGTTTTCTTCAACAGTGGATCGGAGGGCAATGCGCGTCAAAGTCCGTACGCACCGATTAAAGTCGAGGCACGTGGTCGGAAGTCTCGACTTTTTCTCTTGATTTTGCGGGAAATCTTACGTTTTCATTTTTTGATGATCTCGAGTCGCGGCGGACTCGACTGAAACAAAATGCAGAAGTCTGCTGAAGTCCCGAGAAAGTCGGGGTGGCGTTTAAATGGGGTATGGCGCAGATAAAACCACAGAGGCAAAGACATGAGGGGGGGTACGCACAATCTGCGTACCTCCGAGGGGCGTAGCAGGATAATTGCGACTTCCCGGCCCACGACTTTCTTGCCCCTTTTTAGGGACGCTAGAAATGCAAAAATGTAGAAATGCAGGATAAGATTGCTGACGTCACCTATCCCCGGCAGTGCCGGGGAAGAGTCCCTGTCGGGACCGAAAACCTAAGCAGTGTCTCAAAAACGCAGGCCCCACTTTGTGGGTGTGCGGAGGAGATGATGGGATACTGCGCAATAGAATGGCGAAAAATTGGGGCATGGTGCAAGAGAAAATGGCGTCCTCATGCGATTTTGCCTGTCACCGATTAGGTCCCCACAACGGGCCCATGAATCGGCCCAGTATGGAGCGAGAATCCTTGCTATAATGCGGAAAAGAACATGCGCAATGCGATTGCGCCGAAGGGAGACAGGCCCATGGCGTCAGGAAAGCTTCTCTCCACCCGCGAAGTGGCCCGGATCACCGACTTGCCCGAGAGTACCGTGCGCTGGTATCAACGCCAGTTTGCCGGATTTTTGCCGGTGACGCGGGACGGCCGCGGTGTCTGGTGGCCGCCCGAAGCACTGCCGATTTTGCGCATGATCCGGGAAAGTTTTGCAGCGGGCCTGGCACGGGAGGACGTGGGCCATGTGCTAGCATCCGTGCGGCCTGAACCCACGGTAGCGGAGACACGCGCTCGGCAAATCGTCGTGCAGTCCGTGGTGAACCGGGCTCGGGCGCTGGAGGCCTTGCAAGAAGACGTGGCTCAGATCCGGAAGGACATGCGGGCACTGCCCAAGCCTGAGGCCACGCTGAACGCTATTATCGAACGCTTGGCCCGGATGGAGAACAACATGACACGATTGCATGGGGAGCTGGCCAAACTCACTGAGCAAGTGGCTGCGCTGGCGAACGCGCAGGCCGCGGCAGCTACACCTAAACCAAAGCGGTTCTGGAAACGAGAGTGACGACGCTCCACATCTAAAAGACAGGTCTCTGCAAATAATCATCCATTTCAGGTCTATAGGTATACATCGAACCGTATACGGTATACCTATCAAAAACGTGCGCATAATTCCCGCATATGGCGAGTGGGAATATGTTCCTAAAGAACTATATTAGAGATGTTTTATAACGTTAGTCTGAGGGCGGTATAGAATCAGCGTGCTGACCGTATAAGGTGAGAGTCCTGCCGATATAAGGTTAACCGAGTGGCATTATAAGGTCAGGTGCTCATTTTTCCTCAAGCCTCTGAAGCCTTGTTCCATCAGCGATTGCAGGATCGTGTCTATCTGTAAAATATATACCCCTTTTGCGCCTATTCGCGTTCGATTCTGCCCGTTGGATTTTGAACTAATCTGCCAAAAAGTTAAGTTCGGGACGGCCACAATATCGTCCCGCAGATCAGAAATCGGGCGATAGTGCTAATGCAATGTAAGGCTTCCCAGTGCCGTGGCTCATTTATGCAGAATGGCGGTTGTAGTGACTCTGAGACGTAATACAAGTTTTCGATGTTCTCCCGGCTTTGCAAACTAGCAGAGGCGACACGCCGGGATTCAGGGGGGCTCCCCCTCGGAGACTGCGCTTCTTATCCGTTGTGCTCAAGATGGCCAACGCCGCAGTCGAACACGTGCGAAAGCACCTCCGCCAATCGCTCCCGACCGCGCAACGACGGGGACTCATGCACGACCGGTTTGTCCTCTTAAAACGGGAAGCGGATCTCAGCGATCGGGAGCAATTGTTGCTGTCCACTTGGACCAAAAATTTCCCAAGTCTCGGGGCGGTGCATACTTCTTCCGCCTTTTCGACTGTCGTACGCGCCAAGAGGCCCAACAGCAGTACAGAGCGTGGAAATCCGGCCTCACCGGCGACATTGTGACCGCGTTCACGGAATTCACCACGGCGTGGTATCACTGGGAGAGGGAAATCCTCGCGTATTTCGACCACCCCATTACCAATGCCTATACAGAAAGCCTGAATAGCTTAATCCGCGCGACGGACCGGGTTGGGCGCGGGTACAGCTTCGCCGCTCTCCGGGCGAAGCTGTTGTGGTCGGAGGGCTCCGACAAAGCGGCCTATCGACGACCCAAAGTGCCCTGGGAACGCCCACTGGCGGACGATCCGTCTGGCGCCTACGGAGACTCGTTCCTGAGGCCGATTCCCACCACAATGGTACTGCGAGAGGGTGACTCCGTAGATTATGGAGTCACCCTGGATAAAGTGGCGAATCGACTACGGAATTCGTTGAATTACATAAGTACGACCAGATCAGACGACCCGTCTCCGGGCCCATAAATGCCGACCAAACATACTGTCTCGAAGATTGTCGAATAAGAGCGACCGAAAGTCTAGGGTTTGGAGCAGGAAGTTTTACCCAAAAGTCGAATTTTAAGTTTAGTAATAAGAGTGGAAAATGTAACCGGGAGGGGAAGTAATGCAAGATATCATCACCGTAAACGCAATTGCATGTGAGTCGGTAGAAGCGTTAAAGAAAAATGTTTGGTTCATTGCCAAGAAGCTGGAAACTGATGGGTTTTGTGTTATTGATGCGTGGGACTCCGAGATCGACACCCTCAAAGAATTGGCCTCGTATTTCGGTAACCGCCAGAGTCACATTCGAGCCAACGAGGACGGGATTGTCGATGTGACGCCCGGAGCGGCCATTCGGCCGTCCGGAGACCAGTCCGAATATATTGGAACTAGCACCTCCCAGTTCAATCCCCATACGGACGGATCTTATTTGAACGGGTTCCTTCGCGTAGAAGGAAAACTTTATAGGATTGGGCCACCGAAGCTAATTTTGTTGCAGTGCGTCACCCAAGCCAGTCAGGGCGGAACCAGCATCATTGTGGACACGGAAAAAGTCCTGCGCGATCTCTTATTCATGGAACGATGGCACGCAAAGGTTCTGATGACCCGCGGTAGTGTGTCGTTTTGCCGAGATGACCAATTGGCAATGGATTTCCCGGTGTTTGAACGCACGTCCAAGCATCTCGCGCGCGTGCGTTTTCGTTATGATTCCATGATGTACACGCAGCACTGGTCCAGTGTGTCTGTTCAGATGTTGCAGTCCGATTACTTAGTTAATCCTCGATATTCTACTCGCCTCAAGCTTCGTGAAGGACAAATTCTCATTCTGGACAATTATCGAGTCCTTCATGGCCGTGATGGTATTGAAGATGCTCCGAGCCATGACGGCGGATCGCGTCTTCTTCGCCGCATATGGATCCAGGGAGATGATCACACCATTTTTGCGAATGCCGTGAGCCAAAATCCTGAGCATACCGCTTTTGGGGCGTTCGAACCATATCGCTTTCTTCCAGGCACGATGCGGAATGGTTCTCCAGTTCTGGGAATGAAGTGCGGGATACACCTGTCCCCCGACATGCAGATGACCATGGATGGCCTATTGGAAGAGGATTACTTTGCGTAAGGTACCCCCGGTCGCATAGAATCACCATGTGGAGGAGGGGGCCGTACGGATCGTCATGCTACAAGCGCCCGACTGTTGCTATCCAGTCAATTAATTTCGGGGATTGGTGACCAGTTACTCAACTTGGCCTTGGCCATTTCTGTGTTCTCTATAAGGCATTCCAGTCTATGGTTGGCTCTGACTTTTGCAACGATATACGTCGGAGCTGTTCCGGGCTATTTTGTGATGCCGTTTATGAGGCGTTTCCGTCCGAATTGGACCATGGCTATGGCCGACCTGCTCAGCATGGTCACGGTGCTCATGGTTTTTGCGCTGTTGCGATCATCATGGGTACTGGCGCCGTTATTTGTCTTGGGAGTATTTCGTGCCATCACCCGGCCTATGGCCCAGACGCTGGTGCCGCGATTGAGCGCACAGAGCTCCCATTTGGGGCGACTGACGGCTGATCTACAGACGGCTAATACCTTGAGCATGGTTATCGGCTTCGCGCTAGCTGGGTTCTCGGTACTCGTTCACTCGGTACAGTGGGCACTTGGTATGGACGCGATGAGTTTTCTCCTGAGTGCCTGTATCGAGGTATTTATACAGGTGCCTGTAGTGTCCTTGCATCGGGAAGCGCGACGGTACGGGCGTGAACTGCTTATGGGGTGGCGGTGGATGGCCGGGAGTCGCCTCCTCAAATCGCTGATCTTGTTCAACACGATCGCCTTCGGTCTGGAAATCGGGTTTAACAATCAGCTCGTCGCATTAATCCACCAACACTCGGCGAATTCTTTGTATTACGTCCTCACCGAATTTGCGATGGCCATAGGAATTCTAGTCGCTTCTACGACCCTCCGCGGCGCGCGTTTCGCGGAGGGCGAGCGGCGGGGTCGATTGCAATTGTGGCTGGGAGCTACGTGGATTCTTGGCCTTTGTTACATGGCCGCCGATGTTGTGTCCCCGTTAGTTGCCGTCATCGCTTTTCTGTTTGTATCGTCCCTGGCTGACGGGGCATCGGTGGTCGCGCAAAACCATTTGATGCACCTTGAGGTCATGGATGAGCATCGCAATCAAGTGTACACTCTGCGATTCGTGATGCGAAACCTCGGGAAGGCCATAGCCAGTATACTCATGGGGGTGGCGATAGCCGCCCTGGGGTTGCATCTGGTCTTGCTCTGGGTCGGACTTTTGATTGCCATTGTTACAGCGGGTATAGCAATCTATATTCACCAAAATTCTGAGGAGGGAAGAAATGCTTCATACAGCCGATATTTGTGATATTCAACCTGATTTGGCGTCTGCCTGCGAGTTGACCTTGGCCTCGTTTGGGGGATCTTCGACGTTTTACGGCCGGATGCGGACCATCCGTGTTTTCGAGGACAACACATTAGTAAAGCAGGCCATCGACGTGGCTGAGTCTGGCACGGTATTGGTGGTGGATGGAGGTGGGTCCCGCCGCTGCGCGCTGATTGGGGGCAATCTGGCACGCTTGGCCGCTGCTCGGGGAGTGGCCGGTATCGTGTTGAACGCGTGTGTCCGCGACGTGGAGGAATTGGCGGACGTGCCCATCGGTATCGTGGCCCTGGGAAGCTGTCCACGGAGAAGCCGGAAAGAGGGCCACGGTGCACTGGGTGAGGTCCTTCGCTTTGGTGGGGTTGTATGGACACCAGATCACTGGGTCTACGCAGATCGCGACGGCATCGTGGTAACACCTCAGGCTGTTAAGGATGCTGCGGAATGAAGTCATTGAATGATCGCTTGTTAGGTGTGTTAGAGTTATCCCCCACACCCTACAAGGACCGCCGCCAAGCGTTTTGTGATTTCTTAAGGGAACATGAACACGAGGTCTTTGCTGGAGCAAAGGAAGATCGGCGCGAAATTCGAGAATTAGTGGGTTGGGACGATGATGCGTTTCAGCGGTTCATAGAATCAACCTTCGTATCTCAGAGTTCGCCACACGCCAGCCCCAATATCTTTGCGCCGAACTTTGCTCACCCGTGGGTCCATGCTATAGCCCAACGATGGCACCCTGGAGCGGTGCACCTGCGAACGCTGGTCACCTACAATAATTTGGGGGACGCTAAGTATAAGCCCTATGCTTGGTGGCATCGCACACCTTCTGGACAGGTAAGTCAAACGGTGCTGTTCACCCGAAGCCATAGCGTCCGCCATAAGGTATTGCTCTCTCAACCGTTTCCGTATGAAAATGGCCTCCAGGATCCTCTTCTTGACGTCGATCGCCACGCATGGCAACTTGCGAGCCATGCTACGAATTATGCTTACGGAGCCATGATTTATCGGAACGCTATCGAAAGAGCCGCGGGCCTGCACGAACCCAAAGGGATCGTCGAGGCTCCCATCGACGTAATGAATCGTTTTGCCGTCAGCGACCCTGATTTCCGAAAGTGGATTGCAAAGTTCCGGCAGGTTTCCATGCGCCCCGACACTGTCGCTCTGAGGACCCTAACAGATGGCGGAGAGATGGCGCCGCTTCATGATGAAGACGTGGACTGGTCGGCACTGCCCAACCAATCGTTCGTCTGCCACAATTACTTGAACTTCGCACAGACCTACGCGTTTGGTATCGCTATGATGACGGGAGGAAAGAAGATGGCCAGCTATCTGAAGGACATGAACTCCATCATCGCCGAGATTCTTTACCAAAACGATGTTGCATTCTATGAACCCGAGTTTTTTCCGGTCATGCAGGTTCCAACGTCAGACATCATGTCCACCGACAGTCAAACCGCCGCGTTTTTTCAAGAAAAAAATATTGCCGGTTGCCTGGCGGTAGGCGTTGGCGACCACGGCAGGAACATTCGTATGCGACTCGATGAGATCGCCGAGGAGCCCTACACAACGTTTTATCCTGAATGGAGGGATCACCTGAATGAAGACTAGGGCATTTCTTTTGTTTGGTGGGTTTACGTGTGGACGATATCCTGAATTCCTTGATGCCATTATCCGCCGCGATCTTGCTCCGCTCGTGATCGACGAAAGGAATCCCAGAACATTAGCCCACAGCCACGCCATGGAAAGTAACCCTGCGCATCCATTTCGAAGCTTTGCCGATTATCTGTTTGCCGATCCCATGGACCATATTGGTATCCTGAGCCACGTGCAACAGTGGCACCAGACGTACGACATCCGTGGGCTATACACCATTCGTGAAGCTTTTGTGGAGGCTGTGGGACGAGTCGGTGACTGGATGGGTCTGCCGAATATGGGACTGCGTGCCGCAAAAGTCTGTCGCAACAAATTTCTCCAACGGCTCTACCTATCCGATTTTAGTCCAAAGTTCTCCGTAGTCCCACCGAACATGCGATCGAATATCGGCGAGAACTGGAAGCGATTCCCTGCGGTGGTAAAACCCTTAAATCGGCAGGCTAGTTCAGGGGTTCAACGCGTTGATGATGGCCAGACGCTCACACGCGTGTTGAGCTCGAGTGTGTACGATGCTGGGGAAGTCTTACTACTCGAAGAAAACATCGAAGGGCCAGAGTTTTCGGTGGAAACACTCGTTCAGCGAGGACGGATAATTTTCGCGGGAATCACACAGAAACGAACGAATAGCGACTCGAGTCAATTCTTTGTCGAAATGGCGCATACTGTCCCGGCGATTGGCTTGTCGACCGATAAGAAGCAAGGATTGCTACGCACAAATTCGGCGGTGATCGAGCGCCTGGCTCTTCAAAATGGTATAACTCATGCCGAATATAAAGTTTCGTCAAAAGGCAACCAACCGATTCTCATGGAGATTGCGGCACGCAATCCCGGGGACGGCATACTACCGCTATACCAGTTGACCACGGGGGTTCCAATGGAAGATGCCCTAATCGGAATAGCATTAGGAGAACCGACCACCTACCCCGAGCCAAGTCGGTTTGCGCGCCAAGTTTACTTCAATCACAGTCGAGGGCAACTGTCGGATGTGCGGGTACAGGGGGAACCCATTCCGGTCACGTGGTATAGGAGCGGTGGTGCTCGCCCACGATTGAGTCCGTCAGCCGCTTCCGTTCCTGTACTGCGCGAGATCGTAATGGACAAACAGCGGGGCGAGTCCCTGAGCCCAATTACACAGTCTTCGGACCGGGCTGGCTCCTATATTTTTGATGCCCCCACACCGGAAGCGCTGGACGTTGCCGAGAGAACCTTTGGCGAGAAAATTGAAGTGATCGTCCACGAGGCGTAATCGAGAGTCGGTAATACTTTCGGCCCGAGATGCATCTCGGGCCGAACTGGTTGCCTGGCGGCACCCGATAGCACAGCCTAGAATGATTGCAAACGTATATGCCGTATGAACGCCGTTCCAACGATCCTTGGTGACAGCAAGGCAACCTGTTTGTTGCCGCGGTTGCAGATGTCCCACGTGTTTGGGCAACTCAGAGCAGGGCTGGTAGTCATACCGCCGTTGACCGACATGGCTTCGAATATACTGCCTCGGTGTTCAGGTTCGGCACCACACAGTTCATGGCACTCTTCCCCATGGCACAGTTCTCGTAAAACTGTGCCCGCATGATAAAACGCCCATTAGAAAGGTCGCGTCGCATGGGCTCTTTGTGTTCCCACATGCTACGTATTTCCGCGGCGTGTCGTCATGACTTTAGATCAACTCAAAACCTTTCCGTAGTTAAGAGCCACACCAAGCTGGTGATCATCAGGAAATCCGGATACCCTAAGAAAGTTGTGCGCATGCTTGCGTATCTGTAAACCTCTTTACAAAGTACGAAACGTGGGACAACCCTCGAATTAAACTTCCGCATGGCGTACACTAAGGGCATTGAAGTTTCCACCTCTGCGGGTATCAAGAGCCACGCAAGGTATAATGGAGCCGTGTATGCCGAAAATAGCTGAGTGGGGCCGAATAAAGATTTATATGTATTATCCTCCTAAGGAACACCCGCCCTGTCATATACATATTAAAGGAGCGGGGTGCGAGGTTTCCGTAGACTTTTCCGCAAATATTTTGAGGGGAGTGTTCAATTGTTTTTCTTCTAGCGAATGGAAGAGTATAGTGACTTGGATCCAGAACCATCCCAAAGAATTACAGGACAATTGCACACGAGCGCAGAATCATCAAAAATTAAACCATATTTCTCCCTAGGAAGAAGGTGAAGAGGATGTTGATGCCGGATGGATTCAGTCGCCCTCCTGAAGGGTCACACGGGAGTGTGCCGCAGGTGATTGCTGTGCGACCTTTTCCGGAACACCTACTGGTCTTGCAGTTTAAAGATGGAGAGCTGCGTGTCTTTGATATGGAACCGATGCTGTGGGGAGAAATGTTTGAACCACTACGTGATCAAGACGTATTTAACCAAGTGCGCGTAGAGGATGGCACGATTGTATGGCCTAATGGGGCGGATCTCGATCCGGAAGAATTATATGAAGAATCGAGTCCACTCTTTCCTCTAGGCTGCCTATAAGACGGAGCACCGTGCATAACTATGGTTGCGGGGACGTGTGCCATGGTAGACGTCCTGGGCGTGTCTCGGATAACTCACGAAGTTCTGCATCCGTCATCTCCCCGTGTGGTTCGGTGCAGATCAGGGAGCCAGTATTGATGAGCTAGTGGAGAAAAAGCAGGGGGAGACCAAGCGTCGGTGTCAGAGGGGCCTATATGAGCGTTATACCAACCAGCATAATTATGACCATGCATGGCCGCATCCATCACGATGGCGCTATAAGCGCTGGCTACGGCGCAACATCGATCGCAGTTACGAGAATCTATCGGATGACCAGCTGCCGAAAGATCACAAAGTTGTGTCCTCTCCAAGCCTAGCTGGGTCATCACAATGAATGGATGGCTCTCCGTGATAAGTATAGCGGGATTTTGTCGATAAAATTCCCGAGCGATCATCATTCCTTGTATGATTACAGCGCCTCGTAATGAGTTTTGAGATAGGATATGCGCATTTACGGGATGAGAATAGTAATGGCGTAATAGTCTGTCTAACTCTCTATCATTTGTAGAATCAAATCCTAGGGGAGCATCAATCCCAATCGCGACGATCGTATTGTCTCCGCTTAGATAGGGATCGTTCATGACTGCCGTATATGCAGAAGCAGCGTTATCAGCCACCCCGGTTCGGATGAGAGCAAAGTGAGTTCGATCAAATGCTGATTCGGATTCTGGCAAGACTTGGAATATTGCCCAACCAAAATGTGGTGAGGATCCGTGTGTTTCGTCTAGTCTGCGGGCTCCCCCCGGATCGAATCCTATAATATAGCGTGTCATGGTTAGCCTCCTCATATTTTGATGTGATTTTTGTATATACGACAGCAGGAGAATCATCTCCTGCTGATCAAATCTTAAAATCTTAGCGTCTGCACAGGGAAATACGAAAAACGGACGATGGATACAGGTGATGGCGCTCACGGAAATATGTATGAATAAAAAGATCTGCACCTGGCGTTAGCTTGATCGTTTGACCGAGTCGAGACTATTCCTGGAGGAACTTATGGTTATAGGTTGCTGGAGGAATCCGGTAACCGCAATGATAAGCGCAGTGTATGCAGGAAACGATACGTCTACGATGCGGGAGGCCGAATTGGCTTGAGAAGGAATGGCGGTTTACCGTGTCCGTATACGGTCCACCTAAAAAGTAAAAAATACTGGCTGGGGGCCTTGCGGGCAGCAGGAGAAAGCGGTATCCCTCACGAATGTCTAAGGAAAGTATAATCGTATACCGTAGACCTATACGGTATACCTTCGGAAGGAGGCCCAGTGATGGCCCATGTGATTGCCGTGGTCAATCAGAAGGGCGGCGTGGGTAAGACGGCAACCACCGCGAATTTAGCCTGGAGCCTTGTGGCGGCGGGCCATTCTTGTTTAGCGGTTGATTTGGACCCCCAAGGCAGCTTGACCATTTCCTTAGGCTTTGATCCGGATGCCCAGACGGGACACACGATCTATGAGGCTATGGTGTTGCCTGCCGACCACCCCCACCATCATGCGTTAACACCGTTACCCGTGGATATTATGGGACTGGCCTTGGTGCCCGCCAATTTGGATCTAGCTGCCGCGGAATTAGATTTGAACGCGCAATATCAGCGGGAGTTTGCGCTTAAACGGGCGCTGACGCCGATCCGCTCGACGTATGATTTTATCTTGATTGATTGTCCGCCGACGCTCGGGATTCTTGCCATTAATGCGTTAGCCGCGGCGGACGCGGTCTTGATCCCTGTCGGCACGAACTACCTCAGCTTGCGGGGGTTGCAGCTGTTGTTGCGCAGTATTCGCCTCACCCAACAGCATATGAATCCGACATTGGAGATTCTCGGGATCGTGGGGACGCTGTATGACCGCCGGATGGCCCATCATCAAGACGTGCTCCAAGAATTGCGGAAGATCTTTCCGCCCCAAGGGATTCATGTGTTTGATAGCGTGATTGCCCGGTCGGTGCGCTTTGAAGAGGCTGCCATGACAGGGCGCCCGGTCGTCGATTATGCGCCAACCAATCCCGGCGCAGAAGGCTATCGATTATTGGCCCAGGAGGTGTTGACGCATTATGGCGCAGGCTAAACGGCCGACTTTGGACTCCATTGGTGTGAGCAATTTATTTCAACCGTCGCCTGCTCCACCCGTGCCTTCCCCGCAAGAGACTCCTCGCAACCTTCCTGCAACGGGTTCCGCATCTGCTGGTGGCTGGGAGGCAACACACCGCCGCCGGACCTTCCATTGTGAGAATGCGGTTTGGGACCGGTTGGTGGCCTGGTGTGCGGAGAACGGGGTGAGCCATTCCGCAGCCATTACGCAAGCACTGGAGGTCTTCCTCAAGGACCGTGGACGGTAACCTTATCCCGATCCGCAAAACCGCCGCGGTTGGAAGATGGTGGCTAAAATGGTAGACAAGCCTCTCACAGATCTCGTACACTGGCGTTAAGAGATCCGCAGGGAGCCGCAAATGCAAAAAGAGCGGTGGTAGCACACCGCCCGAGCTCCATGCACGAGTCTCAGCCCAGACTCCTGCACCTCGCCGCCCAGCAATAGGATACCAACGGGCGGCGCCGATGACAAGTCATCGACAGGTTCAATTCAGAGTCTGGGACAGGATCTCAGGCTTTTTTTGTACCGTGGCGCAAATAAAAGAAAAGGACGCTCTGCTTGCCGGCGTCCGTCCTTTTCCCTTTGGAGTGATACCTTGTGAATTATTGTGCGACACCCATAAAGCATCAGGTGGAACAATCATGCCTATCTTAACGGATGGACAGGCGCAAAGCAACTGGATTGTGACGCCAGAGGAACATGCACAAACACTGCACCCGCTCACCGGCACAGGGCTGGTGACGATTGCGGTCTATGCGGGGCATTGGCGAGAATTTCACGTGCCGGTGCCCGAAGCCGCGAAATTAGCGCAAGCGTATGCGGGACAGCCCGACGTATATATTACGCAGAACCGTTTCCGCGGGCCTCGTACCATCGCGCGGCTCTGGCAGCTCGATGCCCTGTGGGTGGATCTGGATTACTATAAGCACCCGGATTGGCGAGGCACGCCCGCCAACAGCATGGCGTACTGGGTGCATGAGACGTTGCTTGAAGCACAGTTGCCGGATCCCACATTCATCGTAGCCACGGGACGCGGGATCACAGCGGTATGGCTTCATACGCCCATACCGCGGATGGCATTGCCCCGTTGGACCGCCTGCCAAAAAGCCTTATATACCGCGCTCAAGCCGCTCGGCGCGGATCGGGCTGCCATGGATGCGGCGCGGGTCTTCCGGTTGGTCGGCACAGTGAATGGCCGGGCCGGGCAACCCGTGACGGCGCTGACGCCGGTCGGGGACATTTGGGACTTCGAGAATCTGGCGTTTGAAATTCTTCCCTTGGCCCGTGCGGAGTTATCGGACCTGCGGGTACAGCGGGCGCTCAGACAGGCAGAAAGGCCCCGCCACGCGAAAAATCCGCCGCGCACACACTTTTCTACGGCCACGCTCTGGGAAGCGCGTCTGAGTGACCTCCAGCGGCTCCGCGAGTTGCGTTGGTGGGGAGAGCTCCCCCCGGGGCACCGGGATCTGTGGCTGTTCCTCGCCATTACGGCAATGAGCTGGCTAACCGAGGACCCGCGGATTCTGTACCGGGAAGCCCGGGCCCTCGCACTGGAAGTCAGCACGTGGCCGGAGGGGCAGATGCGCGCGCAAATGCAGGCGATCTTCAAGCGGGCGCAGCAGGCCGCTCAGGGGAAGACGATCACCTGGCGAGGCCGGGAGATTGACCCGCGTTACCATTTCCGCAATGAGACCATCATCGAATGGCTAGAGATTACTCCCGAAGAGCAACGGGAAATGCGGACGTTAATCGGCAAAGAGGAAATCCGGCGGCGGCATCGGGAAGCCGAACGGCAACGGACCTATGAGACCGGCACCGTACAACAAGACCGGGCAACGTATTTAGCACAAGCGGAGGAGCGACGGAAACAAGCACAACAAATGCGGGCTAGCGGGAAGAAGCAGAAAGAGATTGCGCAGGCATTAGGGATCAGTCAGCAAGCTGTGAGCTACCTGCTTAAATCTTAAATACAAAAGTCTCTGCGTTTGTATAATGGCGTAGCCTTACTCCTTGCGCGTTTAAATGAGGAGGCGAGGAGGCGTTCTTCTACTGGAGGTCTCTGTTTTTGTCTGCGGGCTTTTGTCTCTCCCTACAGCGCCGTTCTTAGCTCTAAAGGACTATCCGCTATAGTCCTCTTACTGGGGGGTTTAAGTTCTGCTTGAAGGCGTTTTAAGTTCCGGTTACTGGGGGACTTAAGTTTCGGTGCTTTGAGCCGTAAGTTTCGGTTACTGGGTCTTTGAGTTTCAGTTGATAGGGACTTAAGTTCCGGTTAGGTTTTTTGGTTAAACCCGTGAAGTCTTGTGCTGTCTGCTTTTTCGGGCTTGGACTTATCTGTAAAATATAGAGCGTTTTTTCATGGTTGTGGTTTTGCTTTGTCGTGCGTAGCGTTTTGAACTTTCGTGTTGTAGAAGTTTAGGTAATAGACGGCGTTAGTCAAGGATATGATGGGTGCCGGGGCTTTGAGTTTGCACGTTGGCTTACGCTCAAGGATTTGCATTGTCTTAGCGTGTGTTGGACGAGAAAAAATTTTTATAGGACGGAGATTTGGAAGGATTTTCTGGTTCTTTTGCCGAATCTTCTGTGCTAGGACGCAAATTAATGCGCCCGCGACCGGATTGGAGCCCTCGTCGCGGGACGGTTCAGATTGTACCATAGTCAAGCGGTCATCCGTTAATTTTGTTACGGTAGAATGCTTGATATCTATAGGCAATCTCGCTATCCCTCCTCAGATGGGTCCTCCGCTATTACCTTCTAAGGGGGCCATTTTTATGTCTATAGAACTCATGAGGTTACTGACACCGAATCAATATCGGCGCGTGGAAGCGATTCTTGCATCTGTTACTGCTAAAGACGCTGCGTTGATAACATCTGAGGCGTTGGGTCTGACCCGTTGGCAAACCATTCGGGCGAATAGTTTGGGGATGGGTTGGACTGAAACAGTGTCTGGCCGTGTGTGGAGTTGGGCGATTTCTGCATGGGAATCGCGTTGTTCTTTTGCGGAATACAATGATTTGGAAAATATGTATACGAGCCTTATAGAGTGTATTGCGGCAAGTGCTTATGCTTACGGTTTTCATATGGGCGAACAGGGGAAAGCGGCGATAGATCGGGGCGCTGATGCTGATAAAGACTTTTCCGCGTTAGAAGCGGTTCACCAGCAATGGGCTCTGTGGTTAGATCATATGGCCCAAGAACATCCCGAACTCCGCCCGCAATTAGTCAGGCTAGATGATGCGCGCCAGCAGATGGAAAAGCGTCTGAGGGAGGATATCTTTCGCGAAGCCGTTCTCGATGGCATGGCGCTGCAGAGAGAGGTTCTGTCATGAAGAACTCCCACCGTCGCTCGACTTGCGCTATCCCCTATCTCCAAGTTGTCCAAGGCAATACGCCGTGGCGCCGAAGGCGAAGTGTGGGCCGAAGAAGTGTTCCAGTTGTACGCAGAAATTTGGACCGAAGTGCAGAAGAACAGCGGCGGCCTGCTCTGTGCCGTGTCACGCACAAGCCCTGCGTCACACGCTCGCACCCGGCCCCTCGCTCCCCGCGTGACACTGGTTTTTGAGGCAGGGCCTGCCTGTCATGCCCACCCGCGCGTCCATGCGTGACGCGCACGGCGCGGGCGTGTGACAAGCCGATGCGGAGTTAAAAGCCCAAGGCTTGATCCCAACTGACTGGGATAGGCGCTCCGAAGACATCATTAATCATGTTAATCGTCAAGGTGGTTCTCCACTTATTCCAACAACCCCGTAGGTAAAATGGGGCGGGAACCATAGTCTTAAAGGTGTCTGAGCAGAAGAATTTTAGGCAAAAGGACGGTGTATGTATGAGCCAAAACGAGAAACCACTCCTGACCTACCGGGAGGTGGCGCAGCTGCTGGGCAAGTCGGTGAGCTTTGTGCATGAGTTGCATTATCGCCACCCAGATTTTCCGGTCGTGAAGTTGGCCGCCCACACGCATATCATTCCCCGCGATTTGCTGATGGACTGGCTGGCCATTCATGCCGGCGATGGGTCACTGCATAACAAAAAAGTCGCCGCGGCTGCGAAGCAGAGCGCAAACGAGACGGCTACGTAGCAGGAGAGTGGCCGCGTGGAAATGATGGCACCAGGGATGGCACACCTCTATTGGGGATGTGCCTTGTAGGCGGCTTTTTTGTTGTAGAAAAGATGCGCCCAACCCAAGCGGGTTGGGCCATCAGGCAGGGGGTCGACTGGGTAACCGCGAAGTACTTCTGCGGGTGAGGCATTAAAAGATGTAGCAGATGCTGTCGCGAGTGCTCTGGTGATGCGTTTTGGCCGTGGGATAGAAACGAGGTGGCTCATGGGTATCGTGTTTGTCATTCTCCTTGTTATCGGCGCTATTTTCCTTGTGGCGCGCGGGTCAGCTTTAGAAAATAAGCGGTATCAGCAACAGATTATCCAGCAAACCTCATGGGAATCCGCCGTAGAATCTGAAACTCGCGCCTTGACCACGGGGCGCTGGCCCAGCGTCGTCGAGGGGTCATGGGTAGCATTTGAGCGGGAGACGTTGCTTTCTGCTCCACAGACTTCTCGGGGGTTCGTGGGCGCTATGGTTAGCGGTGTAGGGGTAGGTACCGTAGTCCAGAGGGAACCCCGTATGACTACAGCAGACCGAGGCCGATTGCGGGCCGATGCTGAAGGGATGACGTTCGTCGGGACGGCGCATACCGTAGTGTTGCCTTGGGTACGCATGCTACAAGTGACCGCAGCCGCTGGGGCTTTGTTTGTTCATCATGCCGATTATCCGCATCCATGGGGATTCGACGACCCCGATCCGGAGCATCTGGTGCGGCTCTGTAAGAGTCTCAAACAGGATCATTGGCACCCGCAAGAATTACCGAATGGGGAATGGGAAGCGGTGCGTCAATAGAGTTCTCATTTTTTTCTGTAGAGCGGCGATTTAAGGGGCCCAGGAAGGAGCCTGGCAATATGAAAGGTGTAAATATACGTGGCGGGTCGCGAATCGCGCTTGTGGGCCTCCTATGCGGATGCTTGGCAGGCGTATTGGCGGGGTGCGGAGCCTCTAAATCTGTGGCCGCGTCTTCTACCACACGGCATGGTACGAAAACAAAGGGATGCCCCTCGGGAACGGCTGGGGTCAATGAAAATGGAACGGTGCATTGTTTTAAGGTCGGTTCTTCAGGTTCTGTTTCTTCTTCTTCGAAGTCTCTCCCGTCTTCTCCCGCAAATGATTTTGTGGGGAGTTTTGAAATCTTGCCAGGCACTGGTCACGCACCCGCAATCTTAAGGCCTATTGACCAAACGTTAGAGAATCCTAAAGTGTGGACGCGAAATCTGGGAAAGGGAAGGGTTCAGTATACAGCTAATGGAGTTCCTTTCCTGCTGATTGCTCATCAGGTGACATGGGCATTAACGTCTTCGAATCAAGGAGAAACTGTGTGGTCGTATCAAATTGAACCGCTTGAACATATAAAGACTCTTTCTCAAACACAGTTTGTTATTGCGGCGGCGCGCTTACAAGGGCAAATAGCAATGCTAGCTGGGGAGGCTGCATTCCATGTGTATTCTCCTCCTACCATTCCATCGAATGCCCTTCAAAACGTGCCGCCTCTTTATTCTACATACGTAGCCATTGCTCTGATCAACGGAAGCGGCAATACCATGACGGTAGTCGAAGACGCCAATGGGGCAGGTGCATGGTATTTAAATGGTCAGCTGATTCGTACAAATGCAGGAGAAATTCCGTCGGTCTCTTTTATGGACTGGGTACGTCAAACCCTCAAGGATTCTCCCTATCTTTCCTCAACTCTAACTTTTTCTTCGGATCCGAGTTCCGGGGTCTCTTCTTTGGCATCTTCCTCAACCTCCGAGAAGACATTCCCTAATATAGAAGGGCTTACGACTACACAAGCGCAGAGTCTTTTGCATGGTGTGAATGCCCACATAGGAACCTTGACCAGCGTATACAGTACTGAACCGATTAATACGATCATCAATCAAAACCCACAACCGTACGCGAGTTGGGCTCAGGGAGATTCTATCATGGTTACCCTCTCACGTGGCGTGAGTCCATCCAGCGTTCGACTGCCTAAAAACACCACAGCGACAACGTGGCAGATCCCCAATAGTGCTCCGGCGCAATCGTTGCTGAAGATTGTGGTAACAGATAGCGTGGGCAATGAAGAAGTCTTTTATCAGCGTGTCAATCCTGGTCAACAGGTAAAAATCCCGTTTACGTGGTATGGGACAAGCGGGCAACTTGTAGCATTTTTAAATGGGCAAGAAGAGTCATATCAACCGTTGGCGGCGAACAACAGTACTCCGAATTCCGTAGTGGAGAGCGCTTCACAATAAGGCCTCCTATGGTAGTAGAGATCTTGGCAACGCCGGGTGGCTTTAAGCCTGCACGAGTTTCATGCCCCCACTAGACAGCGCACTTTCAATCTGCATGAGGACATTCAACAGCTTTTGCGTATACGCGGGGTCCGTGGCATACCCGCTTTGGCCCAAGAGTTGCGCTTGTTGCGCCACCGAGGCTCCCGCGCGCGCTGCGTTTTCGAGCGCCCGGTAGTTGCTATTCTCGTTGTAAAACGCCGCGTCGCCTTGGGCAAACGCGCTCAGGGACGAATACCCTGCGTACTTGCGATCCGCGCCCGGCCCATAGGGTCCCCACGGTTTGATGCCCCCGAGGTTATGGTTCTGCTGGGCTGCGGTGGACGTCCCCCATTGACTTTCCAGGCCCCACTGGGCTAATAACAGGGCGGGCGATAAGCCCGTCGAGTGCGCCACTTGATTGGCATACGGCATCATCTGCTGGAGAAACGCGCCCGTATTCGCAGGAGGCGTATAGCTCGTGGTACTGAAGCCGCTCGGCGCACTCAGGAAAGGCAAACTCACCCCACTTTGCATGTTGCCCATGACAAAACTGGCCAATTGTGCCGACGGACTGGCGGTACTGCGTGTGCCAATCCACGGCTGATAGGCGGCGGTATGCGCGGATGTTGAAGAGTGATAAGTAGTGGTAAAATCATGCAAAATAGTATGCAATCCACTCCATGGTTTTGCGGTTCCCACGCCAGGTTCATCCCAACCCGGATGCTTTATGGTCTTCAATAGATTTCCCGACAAAGTTTGATCGAGAGTCGCTCCGATTTGTGCGAATGGCTTAAGTGTCCGTGCAATATTGGACCAATTAGCATTAGCTTTCTGCATCGTCTGATTCAATTGATCCATACTCGTCATCAAGGTCGGCCCGGCTAACACGCTCTTGCCCAAAGCGTCTTTCATGCGATTGAACTCGACGGTGCGCTCGTGGGCCAGAGTCGCCGCTTGCTGGGCCGAGGTCGGATGCACCTTCCCCAGCGCCTCATATTGCTTTTGGGCGGTGTAAAAGGCATGCGAAACGGACCCATGCAAATTGCCGGTAATATCGTGCGCCGCACTGGTCAGTTGATGGAGCGTTGTCGCATTGGCAATCTGGGCAAAGACGTTGATGCCACCTTTTTTGAGCAGGTTCGGTAACGCATGGGTCCCCCCTAATTGATTCGCCAGCGTCTCCGTGGCATTCATCGACGAAAGGCTTTTGCCCTGAAACGCTTGCAAGACTCGGATCATTTGCGGTTGCGTCAAGTGCATAACCGGCGCGAGAATGCCTGCGACGCCTGCTGTCTGCACCGAGGGCACCCATTGGCCGTTAATGGTCGATCCCGTGACCTTCCCTCCCGGCAACATCCGGTACATCGACTGCAATTCCGCGGCAAAGTTGGTGTTGCCGGTGTACGGGTTAATCCCGGTCAGCCCTTGCGCTTGCAAATTCCGCGCTTGGAAATAACTGAGTTTGCGCCCCGGATTGATGGCATTCAGGGTAAAGAGTTCACCCGCCGCCCCCGATCCCGGATTGGTAATGCCTGCATTCAGGCTATTGAGGATTGCCGCGCCATTCGATCCTTGCAGCATCGCATTGCCGGATTGATTGAGCCCCGTCATAATCGCGGCCAGCGCGTTTTGATTGGGCGTGCCCGCAATCTGCTGGGCAATCGCTTGCGAGACACTGAGCATGGACGTGAGGACTTGCCCGGTACGCCCTTGCATGTTGCCTTGGGAGGTGGCATTGGCAATCAAGGCCGCCCATTGCGCGGGCGTCATCTGTCCGCCGCTTCCCCCGGTGGCCGTAATTCCCAGCGCCGCTGCTTGCCCGAAGGCTTGGGTGGTGCTGGTCGGATTCAGCCCATAGGCAAACGCCGTGCCTTGCGCGGCGGTGAGGGCATTAGTCAAACGCGCGGTGCTCAGATTACCCACAAACGGCAAATAGCTTTGCGTAACGGCGGTAATTGTAGTCAGGCTTTCTGCAAACTGAAGACCAGTGGCATTAACTTTATTGCGCAAAACATTAAATGACTCACCCAAATCACCTGCAGATTTGCTAATGGCACTGAACGCGCTGCCTTGGGTGTGATAAGTAGACCAACCTTGTTTCGTTTGATCAGCTACATAGCCTACACCTAAAACCGCCGCGCCCCATGGGCCTAACGTCCCAATCAGATCGGTGACGCCGCCTAAGCCCGCCGCCCCCAATAACGCCCGTGGACCCGCGCCTAAGCCGCCTGATCCCCCACTTCCTGTGCCGCCGCCGCTTTGCCGATAGGCTTGAAAGATCGCCTGCTGGGTCTGTTGCTGCTGTTTGCGCAGTTGATCGAGATTGACGGGCGTATAGCCGCCCGTGACGGCATCTAACGCGGCTTTTTGCGCCGTGGGGGACAGTGTTTCAAACCCAGGGATACTCCCGGCTGCCTCGGCATATTCGGTGGGTGTCTGGGGTTTACTCTTCCATGCACTCGGTTGGTAGAGAAAGGTCGGCAGTTTCGCCCGCACCGACGGCGACAGTTTGCCCAGATTGATCCCATGGGGCGTGCTGGTCATCTCTTGGATGGTCGGCTGATCGGGCAAGAAGACGCTCATGATCCAGTTCAGCAAGCCCCCCGGCGTCTGCGCATCCTCGGGCGTGCTCCCGGATCGTCCCCGCCGGGCGGCCACCCGTTGACTGCTGACGGGCATGACCCGATCCAGGGTCTCGGCCATCGGGTTTCGGCGGACCCGCTGGCGTCCCATGCTGGCCTCGTGGAGGACTTGTGCTCGGTCTTGCGTGGCGTCGCCCGATCCGATGCCCGGAATCCGGATCTTTTGGCTGGCCTGGGCGATGGTGTCCATGGTGCGCGCCATCTGATCCAGATGCCGCTGGAGGTCGGTCAGTTCGCGCAGATCGACCTTGGGGGTAATGCGGATTTCATGATCGGCCATACAAATCCCTCCTAGGAGATGAGATTTATCGTTTGTTGCCAAGTCCTCTCCAACAGCGTTCGATAGGCGTCTCGTGACTTAGTTTCAGGCGCGATGTTTTTGAGCGTTTTGATAGGCTGAAGTAATTCGTCGTCGACTCGGCATATCGGCAACCATGCTCGGAAGGGTACGTCGGGTGACACCTGCCACGCTTCGCGTGTGAAAGACTCCCATGCGCTCCAAAGGCTATGCGCGTATTGCCCCCAGTGATCTCGTGCAGCATATTGATCAGCTTGACCCTGAGCCCAGACGGTATCGTGCTGACTCAACAGCGTGGATAAGTCAACTTCCGGGATCACATCTGCTGATGCAGATTGATGGCCTAGTTCCCATGCCATGCGGAGTTCTTCGTGCACTACTTTTCCCATGACGCTTAGAGAACGCGTGAGGTCGTCTACAATGGCATACCGCGCGAGAGCCAAACCCAAATCAGCGGCCACAAAGTGAGTCAGCCACTCTGCACCTCGGAGACGTTCTGTGAATGCGCGGTCTAGCTCTTTCCCAGCCAATACTGGGCAACTGGCCGTGAGCTGCACAACACGCTGGTTATCTTGACGGCTTAGGGCCTTAAGGGCTTCTTTAAAGCGCTCCACAGCCGATAGATGATAGTCATGTGCTATAGCGGTGATTTTCCCCATATGGGTTCTCCTTTTTTGAATCAAACATGTGTTTCGGTATACGGTTTCCCCGTGTACCGTATACCAGAAATTGTTCTAACGGCCTTTGGGATCTGTGAAATGTTGTCGGCGGAGAGGTTGGGAGTCGGCGAGTGCTTGGGCATTCAAATCCGCAATCCATTGGCAGCAGGGCCGACAGCCACACACGGCTGCGCCACTCATCGCTGTGCGGATCATATCCACCCAATTTTTTGTGTGAAGGCCGCCGCACGTAAGACATTCGTTGGGACTCGCCATTAATTCTTCGAGTTTTTCGATGCGCGCTTTAAGACTCATTGGATTGCCCTCCTTTGGTTGGTGCGGTCATGTGCTGAAGTTTCTCTTCTAAGGTCGCGAGTCGTCTCTCCAATTCTTCCGATTCGCGCAACTTGAATGCGATCTCGAGGACTGCTTTGGCGGCAGTTACGCGACTGCTGGCGGGAGCATCGGGATCCCGTTGCACTTCTTGGAGTGTGGCCACGGCTTGGCCTGTGGCCTGTTGCAACTGACTGATGGCTTGATCGACAACGGCTTGGCGGGCCCGGCGATAGGCTTCTTCAAATGCCGGCTGCTGCAACCAGCGCCACAAGGTGGCCTCGCCAATCCCGAGGCTGTCCGCGGCCGCCATAATGGTTGGCTGTTGCAACAGCGCTGCAATCGCTTGTTCCTGTTTGCGCCCCATTTTTTCTCCGTGTCCGCTCACCAGGCATCGCCTGCTATCTTCGGAGGAAGCGCATCGTCTGTCATTGTGGGGAGGGTGGTCCCGAGCGGATCAAAACCCAGCGCCTCCAACAGAGCATTGGCACTTCGAATGTCCACTGTATGTTGCTCAATGTCCACTGTGGACTCGATGCGGTCGGCCGGTTTGTATCCCGCCCGGTCGAGCAGGTCTTGTGCCGCGCGAAGGCGGGCGCTAGCCGGGGCATCGGGATCGTCGCGGATGGCGACTAGTGTTCGTAAACTGTCATAGGCTTCTGCCATGAAGAGCGCATGCAGATCCTTTTTGGCCGCATCCAGCGCGGACTGAATGAGCGGACGTTTCAAGAGGCGAGCGGCGGTGACATCGGCATTGGCTGATCCGTACCCTGCTGTAATAGCGGACTGGGTCGCGTTGCCGGTACGGAGAAATTCTTGAACGAATTTCTGCTGGCGCGGGGTCAAATTGGTCATACGCGCCTCCTTATTGATTTGCTTAATTTCTAGCCTTTACTAGCCCCATATCATGGCTAACATTACGGTAATGATCCAGAGTCGCGGGCGTCTGAGGTTGACCGCTTTTATTGTCTGCGGTGGTACAAGTGGAGCGTCTGCATGTAAATGCATGTCGATGTACCGTGAATAGTGAAGGGCACATGGTTACTTACACTCCAAAAACGAGGTGTTAAAAATGAATCAATATCAATCGACATGGCAGCCTACGGCGCAGTCTTATACTCCTGTGATCAGAATTGTCGTAGTCGTCGGGGCTGGTCAGGTCAATCGCATTGCGAATCGACACTTCTCACCGTTCGGCCAATTTATCCTAGGGGTGGTCGAGGTGGTAGGCAGCGAGTTTTTCATTAAAAGTCCTCGCTCAGAGATACGCGGTATCGGCCACGGGTTTCTTGCGGCCGGTAGTGTGCAATGTGTCAAAGCGGGTTACGCTATGCGGGCGGAACCTGCCTCTTATTGCATGTGAACCCCACCAAAGAGCGGGAAGTATAGATCAAAAAGCGGTTACCCTGTTGGAGTGGGCGGCGTCGCCTTATTTGGCGTCTCCGCCCGCACCCACCGATGGCAACGGGGACAACAAGCCTGGGTGCCGCGTGGCGCATCGAGCAAGTGAATATGACACCGCGGGCAAATGATGGGAATGAGGTCCTTAGAGGCCATGGCTCACCTCCCCTTGGTCTTCAACGGCCGTGAGAAACTGTCGCAATACAGCACAGGCCTCTGGATGCGCGACCAGATCTTCCACGGCTAAGGTGACCGTCTTGCCCCGTTGCGGGCCCTCCTGATTGTGCCACACGGTGGCGATTTGGCAGCGCCCCGCTTTGGGGTAGTGCGTCAGCCAAATTTTGTCGGTGCGGATTTCATGAGGCGTTTCGGTTTCCCAATATGGGATCCCTCTATACACGCGTTAACTCCTCCTTTGCCAAAAAGCGCGTAGGTTCGGCGGCCGCATGGCGTGCGACTAGCAATCGCAGTGCTTGCCACCAGTCTCGGCAGGCCACAGCCACAGCCTGCATGTCGTGGGCACGAAAAGCCGTGTCAACGGCCTCTTGCGCATCAAGGAATCGCATCCAAAATGCCCCCGCATTTTCTTGGGCCCACGGAATGATAGCGGGGCTCCATTCCAAACGGCCAAAGGCTTCTGCTGTGCGCCGGGCGAGGGCCTCTGCGACTGCGATATCCCACGGGATGGGCTTCGGATCGTGCATTAGCAACTCGGCAGCGAGATCTGTACGATACAATTTCACAAGGCGCACGAGGTCTGGGGTCAACCGGTCCACAGGCGTTACCGTAAACAAGCCATCGGCATCCAAGTGAAGATCGAATCCCAGTTGCTTCAGCCGTTCGATAGTGAGAAAACTAGAAACGTGCGCCAACGACTTTCACCTCCTCCAGAGGGGGATCGGACATTTCTGTCAACGTCGCAGGTATTTTTGTCCCATTTCTGTCAACGAATTGGGATCCCTGTGAAATCCTTGTGCTGCCTGCGTTTTCGGGGTTTTTGTCAATTGTGTCAATTCTGTCCAAGGGAGTAAATTCGAACACAGGGCTGGGCGGCCGTCCACGACGAGGGGAGGAGGGATCCTCCTCCTCTTTCTTGATTCGAATAAAGGCATGGTCGCTCAGAACCGCTAAAGGCCCGTCAATATCCCGGGAATTTTTGAAGATAGCCCGCAACTCACGATAGAGCTGGCGTTTTGTGAATTCATGTAGGCCATGCGATCGCAAATAATCCAGGATGATTTGTGCTGCGTGGGTTTCTGGTGGGCTTTCCATCATGCTGAAGGCTACTTGGGCATGCCCAGTTAAATAGCGCGTCAGCACAATAGCACGATCAATCATTTCCTTGTCGATGGTGCGATCCTCCAGGGGCTGTTCGGCACAATGCAAAAGTCCTGCGATACGCAACATGGTTCCTGCGAGTTTGTTGCCCCATCCCGCGAGTGGTCCTAAGGAGCCATTCATGGCCAACTGCGGTTCGATTTCTGTCATGTACGCGCGTAATGCTTGACGCGCTTCCGTCGTGAGATATAACGTTACGGGCGGTATGTCATCGGCGAGGGCCGCGTACTGCAAGCCCACGCGAAAGAGATCCGCTATGCGTTGATAATAGCGCTCTTGAATCGTATCAGGCATTTCTGGCGGGTCTGGGGCTCGTTTGCCGACGAAGCTCTGTGGCAACACAAAGAGAATTCGCGCCAAGAGACCACGATCTTTGAAAGGGCGAAACTCAGCTAAATCTTTGATGACACTTGGTTGCACAGCCATTACTAGCGATAGAGCGGGCGTCTTTAGAATATCTGGGGGACGTCCAACACGGTCCACACGGAATGGCTCGCCTGTGTAGGCTTTCAGCAAAAGATCGAACGCCGGATGCTCTGAATAACGCCCCGAGATGGTCGTAAAGAATCCGCCTTCAGCGCTCATGACCGCTAATCGTTGAGCCGGCTGCCCCGCGAGAATGGTGGCGATCCGTTCGATAGTCACGTCTTCCACCAAAAATCGGGGGGCCGATGGAACGCGGCACTTTTCGAGCGCTTCTGCGGCTTCTTGGACGTCGAGCAAGGTTTTGCCTTTGCCTTTCGCGGCGCTGGCCGTAGCGTCGGCTAGTTGACGTTCGAGGAGATCGCGTTCCGCTTGTTTTTTGGCAATGTCGGGTTTTGCCGCTTGGATATCCGCCGCCTCCAGATCCTCAAGCGGACGCGTAGCATCACGAAAGACCGGACTCTTCCGTTCACCGGAGGGGAGGCCGACGAGAATATAGAGAGAGAGAGACTCCCGCCAGCCCTTGCGAGCCTCCACGGTGGCGGCATTTGCGAGACAAGCGCTGAGTACGCCAAGTGCTAACACTCCCGCGAGGTCAGTGGGGGTTTGAGTTGATTGCGATTCAGCAATGACCCAGTCGCGTAGCCAATCGGGCAACGCCTCCACGGGGAAGGACGGTCCCGTCCGATCCCCGCTCTCAAGAGGAATTGGATTTTCCCATTCTGGGACAGAATTGACACAATTGCCAATATCCCCGGATTCGTTGTTGGGTAAGGGTTTGGGATTGTTTGAGTCAGTTGACAGAAATGGGACAGAAATGCCGGAAACGTTGACAGAAATCGGATAGACAGTTGCTGAATCCATGAGATTGTGCAATTCGTCGGCCGAGTGCCCCTCCTGTATCCAGTCCAAAATGTCCCCTTTTTCGGGCAGCCCAGGGAGTTCCAGCCAACGCAGATGTTCGGGAGGCTGTCCGAGAGCCACTAACCGCGTTGCGATGTCGGCCATGTGGTCGCGCCCTGGGCGGTCGTTGTCGGGGCACAAAATAATGTGACGTCCCACGAGCGGTTTTAGGTCGGTAAATTTTGCGTTACCCGCCCCCTGGGACGTTGTTGTAGCAGGGATGTTCATCGACCACAGTTTGTCGGCGTGTGGTTCTCCCTCCAACATCAGCAGCGGGCCGGATGACTTTATCACCTCGGGAAGCCGGTACAGTGGTCGACTTGCGTCCTGCTTGAATGTGTCGGGAATGCCTTTGCGCCCGTTCGCCTCCTGCCAAATTCTTTTCTTTTGAGTGCTGGTGGCGTTCCGGCGGCATACGTGAAAAACCACACTTCCGGAAGTATCTCGATAGGAGAATTTTATCGTCTCATCGGATACCGATTTGGCAAAGAGATCCTCAAATTTCAAGCCAGAAGCGGCTAAAATATCATCGACGCTGCAGCCAGCATGGCAATTGAGAAGTACGCGCCCATCACTGCCAATTCCTATCGACAATGAGGGATTTTTATCGGCATGTGCTGGGCAACGCGCCTGCCATTGGTTGCGCCCCACGCTTTTCGCGCCGAAGTGTTGCACAATCTCGGCCGCCGTCATGCGGGCACCTGTGGTAAAATTGATCTAAAGAACTTCATAAACACCACAACCTTTCTGCCGGAGTCGGACCGGCGGGAACTGAGACCCTCGCGGGGTGGCGGGGGTTTTGTGTATTTATGGGCGCATGATGGTTTGACGCATCTTGCTACGCAGTTCGGCATGCCACAGTGTCCATTGCATCTGAATGGATTCCGCGCGTTCTTCTCCGTCTGTGCTGGCGATTAACGCAAACACCTTGTAGTGGAAACGTGTCGCGGTGCCGTTTTCTAACGCGTAGATCGACGATCTTGCGACACCGGCAGCCACGGCCGCCTGCGCTGGCGTGAGCCCGCGTTCTGTGTGCCACTGGGTAAAAGGGTTGAGCATCAGGAGGACTCCTTTTTTGTTGTTGTTGTCCTCATTGTCGCGCGGGCGTGGGTTACCGTTGTGTGGTCGCGGCCTCTTTATTTAAGCTGCTCTGCGAGGTCATGGGCCTGTGCCTCGCGCCAGGTGTAATAAGCATTTTCCAGAGTCTCCGCAACTTCGTCACCATCCATAGCGGCAACAACCCGCACCAAAGCACGGTGGGGGCGCGACACAAGTCCTAGTTCAGTGGTAGCGACTTGGGCGTAGTCAATTCGCGCCAGTAGTGCAACCTCGCGGCGTGCGAGGTTGTGCTGAGCGCGCCATTCTGCAAAGGGATTCATCAAATGCCTCCTTACTAAAAAAGGCCCGGGAATCCGGGCTCGGGTTGTTTAAGCATTAGGCATGCCATGCTGATTTTGACAAGCGCCATGTGTTGGTAATCGCATGAGCATCCTGATTTTTCCATTCAATATCCTGCCATGATACGGGGTGTCCGGTTTCCGATTGGGCCACAGCTGCCCAGATTGCGAATAGCCCTAATACATCCGCCAACGCGGCTCGATGCTCCTTTTCGTTTAGAGGATAAGTTCTTTCTAAAAAAACATCCAAGTCTTCGTGAGACCAAACCTGAGCGCGAGCGATCGGAATGAGGCGCTGCAGGGTTTGGGTATTCAAGCGGATTCGGATGGGATCAGGTCGGGGAGGCCCCTGCCGTAAGCGTTCTTCAGGAATGGGATGCGCACGGAGCCACTCCATTCCCTCCGTCCAGCTCATTGCTGGACGCCCTTGTTCTGCCGTCCATTCTCTGAGCAAATGAGTCATCCACGTCATGTAATCGTGCCCCGCTGCTAGGCTCAGGGCAGTATCGACGATCGTTAACGGCTTGCCGTGCGGTCGCAGTGCATGAATCGCGAGATAGCCAATGACATGTTCTGGGCCATAGTCGCCGCGTGTCCCCCGGTTTCCGACGCCATGCGCGGCCACAAAGCGAGTGGGTGGGAGCAACCGATCCCTCGCCCAATTCTGGATGCGGAATCGGACTGTACTGCTGCTTTCCCCCGTTTGGGCTTGCACGGTATGGATTAGCTCATCTTTGGTCATTGCTTCGCGCTCCTGCTGGCGTAAGGCGCGGACACACTCCCACGGCGTCAGATCCACTTTGCCGAAAGCATTTTGCCGGTCCAGCAAGGGTTCTCGTTGCGCCATAATGGCCTCCCCGCGAGGTGCGTCCCGCGCACCCACATGTAATTGTTAACAAAAGCTTAGCATCCTCTATTTGTTAAGTCAATAAAAAATAAATAAAAACAATGTATGCGCTTAACCAATAAAGTGCTATGATATTTCTAGGTTCCGATAAGAGAACAGTATCGGAAGGTAGACCAGCATTTGAGGAAACCGCGTGGGCGGTGCCTCGCCACCCCCTTAAAGGAGGCCGACCATCATGGCCGCAATCGAACTCGATACAGACTTCGCACATATTGATGTCCAAGCGAAACACACGGAAACGCGCGAGTTCCTCCTGGAGCATGCGTTGCACATGCTGATGGCGGAATATCGGCAGGAATACGGGCGCGATGCGGCTCAAGCGGTGCTGCAGAGCTTGCTAGGGTACCACGGGAGGTAGCGCGCATGGCACACGAATTGGACTGGAGACCACCAGCAGGGACTATGGCTCCTGTGGAGACGTTGGATGACCGGGCCCGGGAGTATATCCTCCACGCGAAAGCCGCGAACACCATGAATGCTTACCAGAGTGATTGGGCGGACTTTACCCGGTGGTGTGCCGCGTACACTTTGCCGCCGTTGCCGGCGGACGCCAAGACGGTGGCGCGCTATCTGACGGACCTGGCGAGTCGGGCTAAGGTGTCGACGCTCCAGCGCCGCCTATCGGCGATCAACGGCGCGCATGAAGCGAAGGGCTTCCCCCGCTTCTCGGT
>JAPNUR010000035.1 GCA_026627385.1 Bacillota bacterium
GGCTTGGTACGAGAAGTTTCCTACCGCAGGGTGGGGCATTTTGCATGACTAGCGATCACCAAAGCTGCGTCAGAGCCTCCATAGTCTCCAGGGCCGCCAAGGATAATCGCCATCGCTATCTGGACGGTCAGTGCCGATGCGGTGTCTTCTCTTCGTTCGATTGTCTGGCGACACATCGGCCGTGGGTGCCCTTCACAGGGAAAGGCAATGATTATTGTTGGTCCACCCGTCTCATAGATTAGATTCGAAACAGTCAGTATGTGCGATCATTGCCTCTATTTAACCTATTTAATATAGTATGTTAGTATATTAATTACGTGAGTGAAGGCGAGGCGCGACAGAGATAAAGTGAATCACGAGTGATAAGAGAGGAGACCGTCATGAGGCACCGGATCATTTTGGTGGGCGCAGGAGACATGGGAGGACATCATGCCCGTGCCTGGGCTGCTGTGGGCCAAACCTTAGCAGCAATCGTGGATCTCGATGTCCAGCGCCGAACGGCCTTGGCTGAGAAATATGAAGTCCAGGAGACATTTCCGGATCTTGAGGAGGCTCTTCAACGTTGTGCGGATGCCGACATTGTGGATGTGGCGGTACCGCTTCGACATCACGCGCCGCTGGTGATTGCGGCGGCCAAGCGGGGTCGCCACGTGCTGGTAGAAAAGCCGGTTGCCCGAACGCTGGCTGAAGTTGACGCCATGGAGGAGGCGGTGAGCCGGGCGGGCGTCGTGGCCGCGGTGGGTTTTCAGCGCAATTTATCCCCGGGCGTCGCATTTCTTCGGGATGCCGTGCGGAGCAACCGATTTGGCCGTCCGCTGCTGTTTACCGCCGAAGGATTTGCGGAAATCCGGCCCAAGCGTTTTATGCACGATGCTGACGATAACAATGGACCGCTGGTAGATCTCTTGGGGCATTATTTTTTGCTTTGGGAATCGGTGTTCGAATCCACGCCAGAACGCATTTATGCGGATGGATTTGTTTTGGCCCATGCACGGCCGGAGATTCAGCAGTATGCGCACAAGGCGATTGACACGGGAACCGTGGTGGTGCGTTATACGTCCGGCGATATCGCGACGATGACGGTCTCCTGGGGGCTTAGCCCTAAAACGCGCGTGCCCTGGGTGCCGGAACGGCTCTTTGGTCCCAATGCGGTGGCCATTAGCGGCGCCTTCAAAGACTTTACCTGGGAAGGGTTTACAATCATTGAAGGGGAAAAGGAAACTTTTTATCCCTTGCCCATGGTCAATCCGTTTGCCCTGCAAGCTCAAGCGTTTGTCGAAGCGGTGGAAGGTCAGCGACCCCGACCGCCCTCCACGTTGCAGGATGGCCGTCGCATGTTGCGGCTTTCCTTAGCAGCTTTGCAAGCCATTGAGACGGGAGAGCCGGTCTCTCTCGCTCCTGTGTCGGAGAAAGAGTAGGATGACCATGCGCCGCCTGAACCTCGTTGTCATCTGCCTGGATACCTTTCGTTATGACTGCCTAAATCATAAGGTGCCATGGCCGGTGTACCTACCCAATCTCGACCGCCTGAGAGCGGAATCCATTGTGTACCAAAAGGCCTATCCAGAAGGGTTACCGACCATTCCGGTGCGCCGCGCCTACTTTACCGGCGAACGCTCTTTTCCCTGGCGATTTGGTTACGATACCAAAGGGTCGTGGCCGACAGGCCGGGGCTGGCACAAGATTCCCCCTGAACAGCCGACGCTGGCTGAAATGCTGCTGGAATCTGGGTATCAAACGGGACTCGTGGCGGACACCTATCACCTCTTCAAACCTACAGGCAATTTTACCCGGGGATTTCTCGCTTACGAGTTTGTGCGCGGATACGAGACCGACAATTATCGCGCGGGCCGGATATCTCCGGAGACGCTGCGGCGGTTCGTGAAAAATCCCGATCCGGCCGCCAACCCGGTTTTAGTGCAATACCTGTTAAACATCGAGGGGCGCGTGCGGGAACAGGACTGGACGACCGCTCAAGTTTTCTTGCGCGCGTCGGATTTCGTGCTGAGCGCAAGCCGTCAGCAACCGTTTTTTCTCTGGGTGGATTCCTTTGCACCGCATGAACCTTGGGATCCCCCCCGCCCGTACCTTATGCTGTATGGCCAAGATCCCGAGGACGAGAGCATCCTAACCCCCATTTATCCGGTCGGGTATACGTCGAAAGATTTGACGGCACAAGAAATTGCGCGCACGCAGGCTCTTTATTTGGCTTACCTCACGTTTGTGGATCGCTGGGTGGGCTACCTGCTTGACACCCTGGACCGTACAGGACTCAGTCAAAATACGGTGGTCATGTTGGTCAACGATCATGGCACCGAGCTCATGGACCACGGTCAGTTTTCCAAAGCGCCGCACCGACTCTTTGACCATAACACTCATATGGTATGGATGATTCGCTATCCCGGCGAACCTCCCCATGTTTCCGAGGCATTTGTTCAGAGCCACGATTTGTTTCCTACAGCCATGGAACTTTTGGGCGTGCATCCACGGCCGGTGGCGGGACGCAGTGTTTGGGGCTTAAGGCATGCCACGGCTCAACAAGGGCGGCAGGCGGTGGTCATTGGATGGGGAAGCCACGCGTCTGTTCGCACAGAGGAGTGGAATTTTGTGGTGAACTTTGAAAAGCCGGAAGAGCGGAGTCTTTATCATGTGGCGAGAGATCCTGAGGAACGCGACAATGTGGTCGAACAGTATCCGGAGACGGCTACAGTGCTTCAACGGATGCTGGAGGAGTTATTAGGCCAGCCGCTGCCAGCGCGGTTGAGCGATGAAGTGCGACCGAGTGACGCTCCTGTGCGGACGTATTATCAATCGCGCATTGACCAGCGAAAGCGAGACGCGGGATTCGTATGAGCGGAAAGAGGCGGGAATACCTGGCGTTCACGATAGTGGAAGGTGCGGAGCGCGCGGCGCCCGAGGAAATTGCGCAGTGGGCTGATGGCTGGGAGCGATGGCAAGGTGAAAGGCGGCAGATTGCGTACACCGTGGTGCGCCAGGTGGTCAGAAGCGATCTCGAGCGATTTACGGTCACGCTCAGCAATCGGGGACCGGCGCGGACGCTGCGCTTTGGGGTGCGCTGGCGGTTTGTGGCGACAGAGGTACCGCGATGGCTGGTGCCGGGGATGTTTTACAACGCCAACCGGCCTAAGGACAGCGCCCGCTTGTACCCCCGTTTTGTTCCACGGCCTACCCCAGAGGACGACGCGTTTACGGCCGCCGCCTGGGCATTTCGGGGCGATCGCTTGCCGGTGCCTGCGGTGTTTGCCCGATTCGCCGATGGCTGCTGGTATGGATTGTCGGTGGTGGCGGAGGGCCCTTATGGTCAAAACGGCGTAGCCTTTGGGTATGACGAGACAAGCCGCATCGCCTATATCGGCCTTAACATTCCCTACGAGGAAGCACCCCTTGCCTACACCACGGGGGTGCGGGAACCAACATATGAGGGCGCATCGCTTTTGCTGGAAGCGGGCGACCAAATGACCTGGGTCTTTTACCGTTTTCACGGTCCCAGTGCCCCGCATGGTTACGATCCCTTTATTCGCTACCTTTACCGCGAATACGCGGCAACGTCACCGTTAAACCCCTGGATAGGGATCGAAGAGGCTGCCGAACTTACCGCCTACGGTCTCTATCGCTGGCATTACGCGCCCGCCGACCGGGCGCTCTACGAAACCGTGGCATTTGACCGCGAAGGGTACGATGGCGATCGCCGGCACATGCACGTAGGATGGGTGAGCGGTGCTCCTTATGCCTATGCTCTACTGCAACATGGGCTGCGAGTGGGAAATGGCGCATACTGTGAGGCGGCACGGACGATCCTTGACCATATTGCAGAAGGCGTGGCCCCGGCAGGCATTCTTTACGGAGAATGGACGCGTGAACATGGCTTTCAACCGGGATGGACCGGTACAACCGGTGCGGTGCACACGCGTACCCTGGGGGAGGCGGTGTGGTTTCTCCTGCGGGCGTTTGAGCGCGAACAGAGTCAAGGAATGAGGCACCCCCGGTGGGAAGCGGTGGTTCGCTCCCACCTAGACTTTCTGGCGGACATTGAACGCGGAGGAAATCTTGGCACCTATTACGATCCCGAAAAGCGAGGGCGCGTCCTTCGGTGGGACGGGACCGGGGGACTGATTTGGATTCCTGCCTTGGTGGCTGCGAGTCGGCTGTTTCACGAACCCCAGTGGCTCGATTTGGCGGAACGCGCAGGGAGACACTATGCGGCGTCGGTGATCGAGGGGGACCTTTATGGGGCTCCTGAGGATGTCGACCGGAGCCCGTCGTCTGAGGACGGCTACAACGCAGTCATTGCATATGTCCACCTTTACGAGGCAACCCAGAATCCGGCCTGGTTGGAATTGGCGAGGATGAGCGCTCAGTGGACGCTGACCTTTCGGTGGACGCATAATTTGTCGTTTTCGCCCCAGACCATCCTCGGGGCCTACGATTTTCGGACGCGGGGGGCGGATTTGGCGTCTCCGGCCAACAACCACTTGCATAGCTACGGGCTGATAGCCTTGCCGGAATTCTTGCGCCTTAGCGAATACGCGCAGGATCGGTATTTTTGGGCGCGCACCCGAGACAACCTCTTTTGCTTTTTGCAGTTCATTGCCCGCGCGGATGGCGACTTCAACGCGCTCCGCGGCATGGTCGGGGAGCGGTACTACCAAACCGACTGGGCTCAACCCAAGGGCAAAATTTTGGCCCTATCTCATGCCTGGTGCGTGGGGGTGATGCTTTATGCCGCGGAATCTCTCATTGAAGCCGGCGTGAGGTGGGATAGCGAGCTAGGGTAAATAACGGGGGGAGTGGCGTGCTTCACATTGTTCGGCTGACGGTCAACGATACCGAGAATCCTTTGGGGGTGGATACTCCCCGTCCGCGGTTTGGCTGGATTCTTGCCTCGTCTGAGCGAAACCAGGTGCAGCAGGCCTACCAGATCCGGGTCTGGACAGATGATGGCCAGCCTCTCTGGGATACCGGCCAGGTGATGTCCTCGAACTCCATCCAAGTGGAGTACCAAGGTCGTCCTCTTTCATCGCGCCAACGCGTCTTTTGGCAGGTGCGCGTCTGGGATCAAGCTGGGAGGGCGTCGCCTTGGAGTCCCATCGGCGAATTTGAGATGGGTCTCCTCGCCTCCGAGGATTGGCACGGGTACTGGATCGGCCATCCGGCCGGGGCCACCACCGAGGGCAAGGCCGTCCCGTCACCCTTAATCCGGACGTTTTTCGAGATTCCCGAAGAGGTAAGCCGGGCCCGCGCCTATGTGGTAGGACTAGGTTATTACGAGTGTCACATGAACGGCAAGAAGGTGGGGGTGGATGTGCTAACCCCCCCGTTTACGCGTTATGATCGGACAGTCCTTTACCGTGTGCTGGACGTGACCCCCTATTGCCGGGTCGGCGAAAACGCGGTAGGCCTCATGCTGGGCAATGGTTTTTACAATGTGCACGTGAATGACGTGTGGAATTTTCCTTGCGCGGAGTGGCGCGACCAGCCGAAGTGCTTGGTGCAGCTAGAGGTCACCCTCAAATCCGGGCGGAAAATCGAGGTCGTAAGCGATTCCCGGTGGGAGTGCCGGTTGGGCCCTATTCGCTGGGACGGGATCCGCAATGGCGAGCACTATGACGCCCGAGAAGAAGTCCCAGGCTGGGATCTCCCCGGAGCTAGCCGCGACGGGTGGGAACCCGTCAAGATAGTCAGAAGCCCCGGCGGGATCTTGCGCGCTCAAACGATGCCTCCGGCCCAGGTGATGCAAACCGTGCGGCCCGTGTCCCGCCGCCGGGTGGGAGAAGGAACCTACGTGTTTGACCTTGGCCTTAACATTGCCGGCTGGGCGCGCATTCGCGTGTCTGGCCCGCGGGGAACCCGGATCACGATAAGGTACGGAGAAATCTTGGATGACGCGGGGCACGTTGACACGAAGAAGATGCAACGGGACAGCCGCATTGGCGGTGAGTTTCAGACCGACGTGTACACGTTGAAGGGCGACGGGGTGGAAGAGTGGGAACCCCGTTTTGTCTATCACGGGTTTCAGTATTTGGAGATTTCGGGATGGCCTGGGGAACCGCGCCTTGAGGACGTCGACGGGCGCATTGTGCACACCAATCTCGGACTTCGCGGGACTTTTAGCTCGGCTAATCAGTTGCTCAATCAAATTCAGGCAGCTGCTGTGCGATCTAGCCTTAACAACTACCAAGGATATCCTACCGACTGCCCTCATCGGGAAAAGAACGGATGGACGGGCGACGCCGCCTTGTCTGCAGAACAAATGCTCTGGAACTTCGACGTCGCTGGCGCTTACGCTAAGTGGCTGGACGATATGGCGGACGCTCAGCGCCCTAGCGGCCAGCTGCCCGGTATCGTGCCGACCAGCGGCTGGGGCTACAATTGGGGTAGCGGCCCTTCCTGGGACATTGCGGTGATTCTCATTCCCTGGCTTATGTACCTTTATTTGGGCCATCGCGCGATTTTAGAGCACATGTACGATACCATGGTCCGCTATTTTGGCTACGCTTGGTCGATGACAGTGGACGGAATTGCATCATTCGGCTTGGGGGACTGGTGTCCGCCGGTGGGCCTCGGCGGCGAACATCAATGTCCGACTGCGGTGACTGACACAGGATCGCTGTACAGTATGGCCGTGATGTTAGAAAAGATTGCCGGCGTGCTCGGCAAAGACGCTGACCAGGAAAGATTTCTCGCGGTAGCTCGCCAAATTCAAGACGCATTTCAGGCGCGATTTTGGGACCCGGATCGGGCAACGGTCACGAGTCATTGCCAAACTGCGGTGGCGACGGCGATATACCATCGTCTGTTAGAGAAAGAGGACGAAGCGCGGGCGTTCGAAACGCTCCTAAGCCTGATCCGCGCGCACGAAAATCACCTGGACACGGGGATTTTAGGGGCCAAGTACGTGATGCACAGCCTTCGGCGATACCACCGAAACGACGTCGCCTATGCCATTGCCACCCAGACAACGTTTCCCAGCTGGGGCTACGAAATTTTACAGGGCGCCACGACGCTCTGGGAGCGATGGGATGGCACAGCATCGCGGGATCACCACATGTATAGCGATATTAGCGCCTGGTTTTATGAAGGATTAGGCGGACTTGAGCCAGATCCGGACGATCCCGGATTTCATCACGTGCTGGTGTCCCCCAATCCGCCACCCGAACTTGCCTGGGCCGACGTGACCCACGAATCACCGTACGGCCTTGTTGCCTTAAGATGGGAATGGGCGGGCGAGGACCTCAACGTGTGGCTGACCATTCCCGTGAACGCGCATGCGACCGTGACGCCGCCCGATGGTTACGCCATTCGGTTTGTGGGAGAGGTCGAGGGCCCCTGGTGCATCGATTGCCCAAAGGGTCTCGCGAGCTATAATCTGGGCTCAGGGCGCTACCTTTTGCGGTTTGGAAAGGCGTGAGTAATCGGCGTGATTGTCGGACCCCGGTTCTCCATCTTTGAGCATATTCAGACAATATTGACGTCAGTTATAAACTATATTAGTATATTAATTAAGCCCATCTTGCGAGGGCGGCCGTTGGATGTATCCTTACCGCGTTAGTGACGGAGCGTTTCCTCACGAGCTTCCGGTTCGCGCGAGTTGTTGCGGCTATGATGCCCCTCATGGGGAAGAGATCCCCCAAAGAACTGGGAGGGAGAAGAATGCATATCCAAGTGGTCGGTGCGAGTCGTCCTCAGTTTGATCGAGAACAAGCGCAGGCAGTCTTGCGCCAAGTCGCCGACGCGGTGCGGGCTTTAGGCCACGAATCCCCCGCGGAGCCCCTCATGTTGACCGAATGGGACATCGACCGCCAATTGACCCCGGAATTGGTGCGGAAATGGCATGAGGCGGATCTGGTCGTGGTGGTTATCGCCACGTTTGTGGGGGCCGACATGATTGTCAAAATCATCAAGGGGATGGAAGACAAAGTGGTTCTCTGGGCCGTGCCGGAGCCGTCCGTGGGACTGGGTCGCCTGCAACTCAATTCCCTGTGCGGCGCAATCATCACCAATAACGCGCTGAAACTCTTGGGACAGCGAATTCCGGTGATCTACGCGGATCCCAAGAGCGACGAGGGAAGGCGCGAACTCAGCTCTCAGATTCGGGTGATCAAGACCGTGCAGGCCCTCGCGTCGACGATGCTCGGCGTTATCGGCCAGCGACCGTCTGGCTACTACCCCTCGGATTATGACGAACTACAGTTGCTCTCGCAATTAGGCATTCGCGTCAAACGCATCCCCCTGGAACGCGCCTTCGACTATGGGCGACAAGTGCCCGAGGAGGCGGTTCGGGTTGGTGTTGTGGAGGCCCAGCGCCTATTGGTCGGCAGCGACACCGTGGATCCCCAGCAAATGGTCCAATCGGTGCGGGCGGAGTTGGGGCTCAAGAACCTCATGCGCGATGAAAAGCTTCAGGCTCTGTGCGTCGAGTGCTGGCCCCAATACATGGTCGATTACGGCGGTGCCGTGTGCTGGGCCAATAGCCGCCTTATTGACGACGGCATTATGGCGGGATGCGAAGCAGACGTTCACGGGACCATTACCATGCTCATCCAAAAGCACCTCTCCGGGGCAAGCCCGTTTTTTGGCGATCTGGTGCACCTCGCTCACGATGATCGTCTCGTGTTTTGGCACTGCGGCGCGGCTCCGTTGTCGCTGGCGGGCGAACCCCAGCGCGCAAGCGTCCATCCCAACCGCAAGGTGGGGCTTACGGTCGATTTTGCACTCAAAGCAGGGAGTGTCACTGTTTTACGGTTGCACCGCGATGCGTCGGGACAGTATTTGCTGATGGCCATTCCCGGTGAGGCGCTCGACGATACCTTGTACTTTTCCGGCAATACGGTCGCGGTGCGTCCACACACCGAGGCTAAGCGGGTGCTGGCGGAACTTTTGATCGATGGGGCAGAGCATCACTTCGCCGTCGGCTATGGGGTCGAGCTTGGGGATTTGGAGCGCTTGGCGGAACGCCTGAACCTGCCCCTAAAGGTGTATTAAATTCAGGAATCTGAGGAGACTTTGCATGCTAGTCAATCTGGCCGAGATGTTAAGCCGTGTCCCCTTAGCCCGAATGGCGTTTAATGTGACCAGCGTGGAAGCATTTGCCGTGCTTGTTGACATTGCTGAACGCCATCAGGTTCCGCTAATTTTACAAATCTCTCCCCGCTATCTTGACGACTTGGGATCCGATTTCGTCCGCAAGTTCGTCATCCCGCGCCTTCAATCGAGTCCCGCGCGCTTCACGCTCCATCTGGACCACGCGCCGTCGCCGTCCGCGATCGCGGCGGTGATCGATTGGGGCTTTACGTCGGTGATGTACGACGGCTCGCTGCTGCCGTTGGACGACAATATCCGGCTGACGCAGGAGGTGTTGGATCTGGCGCGGCCGCGGGGCGTGTCGGTGGAAGCTGAAATTGGCCATGTGGGCGGAGCGGAAGACGGCGCGGAGGCGTCCCGCCTGCAACTGACATCGGTGGAGAGCGCCCGGGCGTTTGTTTCGGCGTGCCCTGTGGATGCGCTGGCGGTGGCGGTAGGTAATGCTCACGGCCTCTATCAAGCACCGCCGCATCTTCGCATCGACCGCATCCGGGCCATTCGCGACGCAGTACGCGTGCCGCTCGTGCTGCACGGCGGCACCGGGATTCCGCTCAGCGACTTGCTGGCGGCAGCCCAGGCGGGCATCAAAAAGATCAATATTGGGACCGACTTGAAGCAAGCCTGGCTCAAAGGGGCGCGCCGCGGCGTGGCCCAATACCAGGAAGTAGATCAAGTGCGCGCACTCATGCGCGAAGAAATTTACGCGGCCATTATGAAATACCAGGTGCTGCTTGAACTCTAATCGCGACGGACGGGGGAAAAGACGGTGGCGTGCGTTATGGGTGTGGATGTGGGCACGACTCACGTGAAAGCCATACTTATCCAGGAAACTGGCGCGCTAAGCCAAGCCCAGGTGCCGACCCCCTGGATTACGCGCGAGAGCGAAGAGGTTATGAGACCGGATGACTTACTGTGCGCAGTGTACCAAGCCATTCAAGAGGCGCTGGCACCCGCCGGACCGCATCTCCGCATCGACGCCATCGGCGTGACCAGCATGGGGGAAGCGGGGTTGTTCGTTCAATCTTGCGGCCAAAGCGTGATTTCCGGGTGGCAAGATCTTGAAATCACGCGCCCTTGGTTTGAGGAATTGCTGCGCCGTTACCCAGCGTATATGCTCTACGAACGCACGGGGGTAAGCCCCTCGCCCAAATTTAGCCTTCTTCACATGAAACGGCATCGGGTCACCTTGAAGGATGGCCATTGGCTTTCCGTCGCCGATTACCTCATCTGGCACTGGACCGGGGGGGTCAAGGCGACTCACGCGAGCCTCGCGGCGCGCACTATGGCCTTCGATTGGCAATCTCGCCATTGGGATGAGGAGCTGTTGCACTGGGCAGAGATGACCACAGGCCACGTGCCCGCTCTGGTGGCTTCGGACGGGTTTGCCGGAGAAGTTGTTGCGAGCGTGCTGCCGAGGCTCAAGGGTGCGCAGATTTTTCACGCCGGCCATGATCATGTGGCCGCAGCATTCGGGGCGGACCTCGAAGGAGACGAAATTCTTGATTCGACCGGCACGGCGGAGCCCCTTCTCGTGCGCACCGCACGTCCGGTGATTACCTCGAGGACACTGGAGTTTCAAACCATGTGGGGGCGCAGCCTTTTTAGAGACGACAGCTATATTGGTCTGGTTCCCACGCCAGCAGGCGGAGGGGTGGAGCGGTGGGCCCGTGAGACGTTGGGCCTCCCCTCGAAGGAAGCGTTCGAGGTCCGTCCTTTCAGGGAGAGTTCGGTGACGTTCGATGCGGAGGGCTGGACCAATAGGCAAGCCTCCTGGCGGGGAATCGGGAGAGGAACTTCCCGCCAAGTCTTGTATGACGCCGTATTACACGGGGCATCTAAGGCAGTGGCCCGGCGCCTCCCGTGGGCGGAGGCTGTCATGGGACAACGCTGCCGTCGCCTCAAGGTCGCAGGGGGGATTACCCAACACCGGTTGTGGCTCGCGATTCGCGCGCAGTATTTCCCTCTCCGTCAACACCTGATGCGTCCGCACGATGCGGCGTTAGTGGGGGCGGCTCGCTATGCGGCCGTAGGGATGGGGGCCTTGTGGCCCCTTTCGGTGCGGTGGGAGCGCTATGAAGAAGCGCCATGATAGTGCGGAGCTAATGAATGATCCAAGAAGAATAGTCAACAGGAGGGAATGCTGTGGCGTATGGATTTCTCATTCACGGGGACGACGATCACGTGGGTGTGGCGGTGCGCGATTTGACGGCCGGAGAAACGGTCACGGGGCTAACCCAACGATCGCGGCGGGAAGTGACGGTGACCGTTCGCGATACCATTCCCCTGGGACACAAGGTGGCATTGGTGGCCCGAGCCCCTGGGGAACCTGTGCTCAAATATCACGAAGTCATTGGCGTGGCGACAGTGCCCATTCAGGTCGGGGATCATGTGCACGTGCATAATCTCGAAAGCGTGCGGTGGGGGAGAAAGGAGCGATCAGCGCGATGATCGAAGATCCCACGTTTTGGGGCTACCGGCGACCGGACGGCCGCGTCGGTTCCCGCAACTATGTGGTGTTGATTCCGGTAGACGATCTGTCCAACGCAGTGGTCGAAGGCGTGGCCCACCTGGTGCCGGGGGTCGTGCCGCTCCCTCATCCGTATGGGCGATTGCAGTTTGGCGCCGATCTCGACCTCTTGTTTCGCACCCTGATTGGCACGGGGAGCAACCCCAATGTAGCGGCTGCCGTGGTGGTGGGAATTGAGCCCCACTGGACAGAACGGGTCGTGAAGGGTATTCAGGAGAGCCAAAAGCCGGTCAACGGGTTCTCCATTGAAGGCGCGGGGGATACCGAGACCATTGCGCGAGTAGCCCGCCAAGCCCGCCAGTATCTTCAGGACGCGAGCGAGCTTCGGCGCGAGCGCGTGTCTATCGGGGAGGCGACGGTCAGCATCAAATGCGGGGAATCGGACACCACGTCGGGGCTCGCGTCGAATCCCGCCGTGGGGCTGGCGGTAGACTGGCTGGTGGATCGCGGCGCGACGGTGATTTTTGGCGAGACGTCGGAAATCACGGGGGCGGAGCACATCATTGCCCGCCGTTGCGCCACCGAGGCGGTGCGAGCCCGCTATCTGGCGTTTCACGAGGACTACCAGACGCTGATTCGCGCCTCCGGCGCTGATCTTTTAGGATCTCAGCCTACTGAGGGCAATATTGCCGGTGGTCTCACCACTATCGAAGAAAAGGCGCTGGGAAACGTGCAAAAAACGGGAACCAGACCTATTGTCGATGCGCTGGCCCCGGCGGAGCGCCCGCGACTACCCGGCCTTCATTTTATGGACTCTTCCTCGGCGGCCGCCGAGTTTATCACCCTGATGGGGGCCGCCGGATCTATCTTTCATTTCTTTACCACCGGCCAGGGCAACATTGTGGGAAACCCCATTGTGCCAGTGCTGAAGGTGACGGCGAACCCGAAGACCGCGCAGAGCATGGCCGAGCATATTGATATCGACCTGTCCGGGCTTTTGACCCTGGACCTCTCGTTAGAAGACGCGGGACAAGCTTTGCTGGCGCTGATGTTTCGGACTTTGTCGGGGCGCCTCACGGCAGCCGAAGTGCTCGGCCACAAAGAGTTTGTGCTAACGAAGCTGTATCGCAGCGCCTAGGTCGTCAAAGGAGGGGAACCGGTGGCGGCGATTGTGGTGACGGAATTTCTCGATCCGCGAGGCCTCGACATCTTAAGCCAAGTCGGCGAGGTGTATTATGACCCCATGCTGTGGCGGGACGCGGCGGCGCTCTCAGCCCGCGCGCGCGAGGCGGAGGCGCTGGTGGTGCGTAATCAGACCCAGGTCACGCGCTCCCTCATGGAGAATACGCCGATCCGGGTGGTGGGGCGCGTCGGGGTCGGTTTGGACAATGTGGACGTGCGCGCGGCTAAGGCGCTAAACGTCACCGTGGTAGTGGCGCGGGGGGGGAATGCTACTGCGGTGGCGGAGTATGTGCTTGCGGCTTGTTTTCATTTTAGCCGCCGACTGGCTTTGGTGGACGAGGTGACCCAGCGGGGCCAATGGGATCGGACCCTCGGGGGTACGGAGCTTCAGGGCAAAACATTGGGCATTGTCGGGCTTGGCGACATCGGTCAGCGTCTGGCCATCCGCGCCCGCGCGCTGGGCATGCGGGTGGTGGCCCACGACCCGGCCCTCCTGCCGACCCATTGGACGGCCCTCGACTTTGACGTCGAGCTTCAGCCCCTGGACGATCTCCTCACCTCTGCCGACTTCGTGAGCTTGCATTTGCCGCTCACTGCCGCGACGCGTCACCTTATGAATTACGACCGTTTACAGCGCATGAAGCCGACCGCCTATTTAATCAACGCGGCCCGCGGCGGCATTGTCGATGAGACCGCGCTGGCCCGAGTGCTGCGCGAGGGGAGACTGGCCGGTTGTGCGCTGGATGTCCGCGAAGAAGAGCCGCCGGCGTCCCCAGATCCCCTAGCGGGCGATGATCGTGTCCTGTTGACGCCGCACATTGCGGGACTGACGACTGAGGCGACGCGGCGCACCAGCGTCTTGGTGGCGGAAGACGTGGTGCGCGTGCTAACGGGACAAGAGCCGCGGGCGGCGGTGGTAAAGAGGAAGGGAGGGAAATCGTGAACGATCCGCGGGAGGGATCTCAGGGTCCGCGTTTTCCACCTGAAACGCTCCACACCTTTATCCGTGAGGTGATGAAAGCAGTCGGGGTCCCCAGCGAGGACGGTGACATTGTCGCGCACGTGTTGACCGAGGCCGACTTGACCGGGCGGCATACCCATGGCATTAGTCGGTTGCCGCTTTACGTTTCCCGGATCCAGGAGGGCGCCATGAATCCCAAGCCCCAGCTGTCATGGGAAGAAGCGACCTTTTCGCCGGTCCGCGTGCTTGACGGGGACAATGGTCTCGGATCCGTGGCAGCCTGGCGGGCCATGGAGGAGGCGATCGCCTTAAGCCGCGAATATGGCCTTGGATGTATAGCGGTCCGCCGTTCCAACCACGCGGGGGCCATGCGCGTATACTGCGAGGCTGCCGCCGAGCATCAGCAAATTCTCATTGCCTTGACGAATAGTCCGCCGGGCATTCCTCCCTGGGGCGGTCGGCAAGCCTTTCTCGGCACCAATCCTATCGCCGTGGCCTTTCCTCGGGGGCGTGGCACCGCCCCTCTCGTGATCGACTTGGCCACCTCAGTGGTCGCTCGCGGCCACATTATCGAGGCGGCGCGCCGGGGTGAGACAATTCCCGAAGGGTGGGCCATTGATGCCGAGGGTCGGCCCACGACCGATCCCCTAGCCGCGCTTCAGGGGGCGGTGCTGCCGATGGCGGGGCCGAAAGGCTATGCGCTGGCGTTGATGGTGGAAATTTTCGCCGGAGTCTTAAGCGGGGCCGGCGTGGGTCCCGGTGTGGCCAATCCCTATGCACGCGGCAGCGGTCCGTCCAACGTGGGGCACTTCTTTTTGGCCCTCAACCCCCGAGCATTCGGCGCCGCCAACGCCATTTACGACACGCTGGCGGTGTTGGAAGACCAACTGCGCCACGTGCCGCCCATGCCAGGACATTTTGTGCGGTTGCCCAGCGATCGGGCTGAAGTTGTGCGTCAAACCTACCGCGTCCAGGGCATTCCGCTCGATTCGGCGCTGGTCGACGCGTTAAATATGCTGGCACGTGAGTGTCACGCGCCCTTGTTGCGGGCCGAGTAGCGACACGTTGTTGCCCGAAAAGAGCTTGCAGCATAAAGTTAACGTATTAAGTGAATAATAAGGTTAATCATGTTCTCTGCGTTAACAATATTATATAATTCATGCTAGAGGTGGGTGATCTTCTGAACGAGATTGTGCAAACCCGCGGCGAACGCGCTGTCTTTCGCTGCATTCGAAAGACCCCAGGCATTTCTCGCGTCGAGTTGTGTAAACAGACGGAACTTACGTCGGCAGCGGTGACCCAGATTGTGAAGCGATTCATGGCAGCGGGATTGGTACGGGAAATTCCCGCGAAAAATGCCATTGTTGGCAATATCGGTCGCACGCGGATTGGATTGGCGCCGATGGATACCGCCTATTTTTCCTTGGGGGTTGTGGTACGTCGCCACGATATCCAAGTAGGCCTAGTGGAGCCGTCAGGAAAAGTGGCGCAGGCCTGGCGACTCGTGGCACCGACGATCGAAAGACTGGCATCCACAGTGGATGACGTTATTCGGGCCGCCGGCGATATTCCAATTGTCGCAGTGGGGGTGGGTTTGCCGACGTTTGCCGTCCCCTGGGCCGCGGCATCCGACATCACCGCGATGATTGCAAGCCGCTTTGCATGTCCGGTGTACTCGTTTCACAACGGCAGCTATGCGGCTCTGGCCGAAGAGTGGTTTATGGAAGACGGCGAACCAGACCGGTTTTTTTATGTGTTTATCGGATCCGGCATTGGCGGGGCTTCAGTTTTGCGAGCCGGTTACGAGCCTCCGGTCATTACGTGTATCGAGGCCGGTCACGTGGGCATCGATCCCCATGGTGAGCAATGCTTTTGCGGCAATCGCGGGTGTGTGGAATTGATGGCGTCTCCAGCGTCGTTGGAAGCGTATTACCACATCAATATTGATCTCGGCATTGAAGGGGTCAAAGGGCTTAGTGAAAATGTTAAAAAGGTTGTAGGCGAGTCCCTGGCCTACGGGCTGGTGAGCATCACCAATGTGCTCAATATTCATTATGTTGTGCTGGGAGGGTATTCGCCCGAGGTGCTGGATTATCTCTATGGCGACACATTGCGACAGACTCTCACCGGATATCGGAATCCCTTTGGCCATCCGTTGACTATTGTCACCTCAAGGTTAGGCGACCTGGCCGGGGTGCAAGGCGCCGCGTTGGGGGCGCAGGATCAAATCGGGACAGTGATTGACCGCAACGCAGTGTTGTCGTACTGGTAAATCGCACATGCGCCTTTTTTTCTTATCTATTATTAAGTAACTGAGTTTATTTCTTGCGGGAGGGGGCGACGCATGGAGCTGGGGTTGTACCATACATGTTTTCTCGACTGGCCGATCGAGAAGCTGTTTTCTTGGATGCGGGCGCACGATTTTCGCATAGCGGAACTGCACGGGGGACCAAAATATCGCGGCGTGTCCTGGCACGAGATTGCCGAGGGACGGGACCGCGAACTCCGGCATTTGGCCGATCAGTACGGGATTGAGATTTGCGACATCATGTATGGCCCTTTGAATTTTTTAAGCGCCGATGCTAAAGTGCGCCGGGAGGCTCAAGGTTACGCGATGATCTTGCTCCGGGCGGCGCGAAACCTCGGGGTTCCGTCGGTGTCGGTCTTTACCGGGCGCGATCCGGCGCTATCTCTGGAGCAAAACTTGGCCATGCTTCCCGAGGCCATCGGTCCGGTCTTGGATGTGGCGGAGATGACAGGAGTCACCCTTGCCTTAGAAAATTGCCCCATGGCCCATGAATGGCCTTGGGCGTACAACGTTGCCATCAGTCCTCAGCTGTGGCGGGAGATTTTTCGCCTCCTGCCTACGCCCTTCTTGGGGCTGAACTTTGATCCCTCGCACCTTATTTGGCAGGGCATCGACTACATCTCAGCCGTTAAAGAGTTTGCCGGACGCATCGTGGTGGCTCAGGCTAAGGATGCCGAAGTGATGCCAGAAGTTCTTCGCGATGGAGGCATCTTCCGTCACGATTTTTGGCGACATCGCATTCCCGGACAAGGCCAGGTTGATTGGAACCGCTACATTGCGACGCTCGTGGACTCCGGCTATGGTGGCCCCCTGATTTTGGAGCATGAGGATCCGTTCTACCAAGGAACGGAACAGGCGGTGGAAACCGGTGTTCTCCTGAGTCACCGGTATCTCCAATCATACCTTTCTTTGGATATTGGGCGGCGCGCGAGTCGATAAGGGTCAGGATAGAGAATATACCTTATATACCTTAAATGAAAGGAAGGAGCTCGAGAATGGAAACTCCTCGGTTAGCATGCCAAACGATTACCTGGGGCCATCAGTACCTGATGAACCATTACGAGAAGGTGTTAGAGGAGGCACATCGCGCAGGCTATGACGGTGTGGAAACCAATTTGGGGGTACTCCAGCACTGGAAAGACTCACTGCCGTCGTGGTCAGCCCAGTATCAACTGCGCATCCTAGCGGGACACGCGAGCGGTTCCCGGGCCTGGGAACTCGCGTCTCAAGACGCCAAGGAAGTCTTGGCCTGGCTCGGACGCCTTGGGGCCCAGTTTCTCCTGATCAGTTCCTCCCCAGAGTTTCAAGACGAGGAATATCGGAGACTCGCCGTGGCGGCGTCGGAGCTCGCGAGCATTGGGGCTGATTATGGAATCGGGGTATTGTATCATCATCATAACTGGGAACTCAGAAATCAGGCGGACATATTAAAGCGGGTACTTGAGATGGCCGGATTTCGCTTGGGGATTGCGGCGGATTTTGGTTGGGTCATGCGATCCGAACTTTCGGTAGACCGCTATTTTGTCGAGTTTGGCCCAGCTATCCGGTACGTGCATCTCAAGGATTCGCTGAGCGAGCAGTGGGTGGAAATGGGGCAGGGTACCTTGCCGTTGCGGGAACTCATCGAGAAATTGGGGGTCCTGAAGCTTCCCTGGTGGACATTAGAACAAGATTCGACCGAACTTACTCCTTTTGAAAGTGTCAAAGCCAACTGCGACTATGTGCGCAGCCTGCTTGCGGAGGCGCGGTGATCGTGGTTCAGGAGGCGCGCCGCGCGCCTCCTGAAATCCGTTTACCGACCTAGGAACTACGGGAGTGCGACGAGGGTCACCACTTCCAGGGGCCGCAATGGGACCGTCACGCGCTGGTCGACAATGGAGAGTTCGACGGGAACATCCTCCGGGTCCAGACCCTCTAACGCGTTGGTTCGGATGACCCGATGGATTTGTCGGGGGACTAGGAGGGTACCGTATCCCCGGCGGTTGGTGAGCTCCACCACGCGGACGACATAGCCAGTGCCGTCCTCGGACGCTTTGATGGCGCTGACAAAGCCAATGTCGCCGTGCCAGGAGAACCATTCAGCGCCAAATTCTGCTGTACCTAAACCCCAGGCCAGCCGTGGGGGAACGGCAAATGCTTCTGCCTTACCGGCCACGTCACTTTCCGTATACGCGTGTTCGTGGGGATAGACGGCGAGGTGAAACTGGTGTGCTCCCTGGTCGGCCTCCGGGTCGGGTGAAGTCGGGGAACGCAGCAAGGTAACCCCAACCTCGTTGTGGCGCAATGCATGGCCGTAGCGGTCCTGGTGAAGGATGGCTACGCCTACGTCCCCTTCCGACAAATCGACAAATTTGTGGGCGTACACCTCAAACTTGGCGGCGTCCCAGGGCGTCGAGGCATGCGTGGGCCGTGTTTCAATGCCGTAGGGGATGCCCGTCGTGGCTCGATCCGCGTTAATCGCGAATGGCCACCACCATTTGAGCCAGCGTTCGCTTTCATGCCACTGGATTTCCCATTCGATGCGAAGGAACGGTTCAGCAGCATCGAGGTGGTAGACGCGGGTGATGTAAGACCGCGAGGTACGATGATGCGCCTGTACCCGTGCGACGAGGGGGCCGGCTGCCAGAATGCGCTGGGAGACCCATTGAGGGCTTTTAAGTTCTTGCGCCAAGCTCTCGCGGTCTACATCCCAGGCTTGCATGGCGGCGTCGCTCCGCATGGGGCGGTCCGGGTAGAGGGAAAGCCGGGTCGAGTTTGCTAACATGTCTCGCTCGCGGGACTTGAGCCACAGATGCTCGAGCTCTCCGTCGGGGCCGATGACGGCTGTGATCCAGGCATTGTCCATCACGAGGCGGTCGTTCTGATTCACCACATGCACCGGAGAGCTGGCCCGGGTCTTAGGTTGGGCGGTGGCACCAAGGACGGGCAGCTCGACAGGCCCAAACCAGGCGACCTGGTCGTCCGGTTGCACGTTGTGGGGATAGGCGTCAAGCCACGGGTGGTCCTTCGGTAGCGGAATGACTTGGGCGTGGGGGGCCGAATGCGCGGAAAATAAGAGAGGTCCCGCATAGCCGGAGAGGGCTTCATGAAACAGGCGTTCGGCCTCATCTTTGACAAGCTGCCAGCCGTTCAACACTTCTTGGTAGACCACGGGCGGCACCGTGCCGGCCAGAACGTCGTGAAAGTGAAACAGGGCATGCTGTTCCCAGAGCTGTTGAAGCGCCTCCCGCGGGTAGGGGCGAAGCCCCGCCAAGGCGGCACTGCTGGCCGCCATCTCGGCGCTAAGGAGCGCGCGTTCGGCGGCCACCTGGTTTGCCTTGAGGCGGGCCTGGGAGCTATAGGTTCCCCGAGTCAATTCGAAATACAGTTCTCCCCGCCATTCGGCGAGCTTCCGGTGTCGGGCCTGAAGGTCGGCGACGTAGGTGTCGATGGCGCCTTGACGCACCTGAGGAAGTCCTCCCAGCTGTTCAAACCGCCGCAGGCGTTCGCCCATGGCCAGCGTGGGCCCGCCCCCGCCGTCACCGTAGCCAAACGTGAGCAGCGCTTCTGGCAGGTCGCGAACATCTTCAAAGACCCGGTAGGTGTCGATGAGCTCTTTCGCCTCCATCTGCCCATCGTAGTTGTGATGGGGATTGCGATAGTGGACGGCAAGGATATCCGAGCCGTCGACGCCGATCCACCGGAACACATTGTGGGGCAAAAGGTTGGTCTCGTTGAGGTTTAATTTGGGGGTCACAAAGGCGTAAAGACCGCCCGCGCGAAAGAGCTGGGGCAGACTTCCCGCAAAGCCGAAACTGTCGGGAAGCCAGCCGACGCGGGAAAACCGGCCAAAATGCTGCAAAAAGTAGCGTTGGCCCAGGATGAGTTGGCGCAAGATGGTCTCCCCTGAGGCGAGATGCACATCGCTTTCCACCCACATGCCACCGACCAGGCGGATGCGTCCCGCGTTAATGAAGGTCGATACCTCGGCAAACAGCTGAGGGTCGTCGTGGCGAAGTTGTTCGAGGCACCAGGCCTGGGTCAGATGAAAGATGGCTTCCGGAAAGGCGCGGAGATATTGCACCGCATTCGCCATGGTGCGCCGAAATTTAATCCGCGTTTCGGCAAAGGTCCAAAGCCACGCCGCATCTAGGTGGGAGTACGCCGCGGCGAAGACCGCGCCTAGGCGCAGCCCGCGATATGGCGCAAGATGTTGCCACAAATCATGGGCGAGAAGAGGGGCCAGCTTCCGCATCTCTTCGACCGTTTCCGCTTGATCCAGCTGGCTGATGACCTCGTCGGCTGCCCGCAGCAGATGTTGCCGGAGAAGGGGGTCAGTGGCCTCGGCGGTGGATAAGAGGGCGTCAAGGTCATCCGCTAAGCTGACGGTGTCGACCTCTTCGATGAGCACCTCCCAATTTTCCACGCTGACGCGACCGGTGCGGGTGGGGCCGTGATCAAACACGACGGTCATCTCCTGGCCGGTCAACTCAACAAGTCGCCATTCGCCGTGATGAGGATCGAGCCCCGCAAAAAGCTTCCCGTCCAGGAAGAGAAGGCCTTCCACCGTGACAGGCAGGCGAAGCCGCACGCGGCACCCAGCCGGTACAGGATGGCGAGGTAAGCGACTTCTTAAGATCACCGGTTCGCTGCCTATTGGCACGAGCGTATGAGGTGCTAGGATGGTATTGTCCGGCAGGTGGACGACCAGCGGCGACGAAAAGAGAACGGCCGCCTCTTTTAAGAGCCGCATGCGGTAGGCAATGCGCCGCCGCAAGCGCTCTTCCTCTGATATGGGCATGTTAAATCCTCCTCGTGGCTAAGTGCGGCACCGTGCTCAGGGAGAGACTGTGCGAACCGTCCTCCTCTGCTATTTCATAATAAAAGTAAAGATTGCCGTGGAGTTCTGCATAGTCCACGTAACGCAGCGTGCCCGGATTGTATGGCGACACCAAGACGGGATGCGTGGGGGTCAGGCGTTCGACGTGCAGAAGGTCTGTTGTCATGGCAAGACCTGTGACTTCCTCAAAGTTTTGTTGAACGTTTTTCCCTCCATCGTAAAACAATAAGAAGCCGGGATAGAGGGGCAGCGCGGTGGTAATGCGGGCTGTGTACCCGTCCCAACCTTGGTCTTGCGGTTGTAACGCCATCCCGAGCCAGGAAAAGCGGTATCCATCGGCACTAAAGGCGAGACCGGTGCCCGAGCGGATGACGCCGCTGGTGTACACATCCTGGGACGCATGAAGCTCTGTATCCGACAGTGCGCGGGCGTCAGGGAGACGTTCCGCCACCGAAGCGTACATCATAAGACCCCCAAATGCGGGAAGGATAACCGGATCTTTCACCGCCTCCAAACCCAGCGCCTCACTGGTAAACACGGTGTGGCGCCGTCTGGGGTCAAAGCGGTCGGGTTGCGGCGCATCCATCACGTCAATGCGCCACCGGTTTGTTTGACCGTCTACGTAACTGACATATAATAGGTAGGTATCGCCAACCCGAGTCAGAGCAAAGCGCTCCATGGACGGCGACTCGAGCTGGTCCTGGGTGATGCTCCAAATATCGTCAAAAGTCATCCCATCCCGGCTCCGCGCAATGCGGGCTTCGTAGCCACGCCCCTGCCCTCGCGGACGGCGAAACCGGTAAGTGAGGTAAAGAATGTCGCCCTCTTGGAAGATGCTGGGCGCGCCAACCCAGTGTCCGGGGCCCCGCTCAATCGGGTGGCGGATAACCTCGCGTTCGGCCAAGTTCCAGAGGCCAAGCGGATGGCGTGGATAACCTAGATTCACGAATCTCATTCCTCCTACTTTCGTTTGGTGTGTGAATCCTTGCTTTCACAAAGTTTGGTTCAGTTTCGGGGCTTCTGCGGTCGTCTACGGATGAACAACCGCACGAAGCCTGCCAAGCGTTCACAAGACCCTCGGCCCGAATCATCCGGTGTTCAGCATGATGTGATTTGTTCTCAAGGCGAGGGGGGCGGACTCTTGTGCACAAGGTCTTGTAAGATGAGTTTCTGATTTCCCGATGATTCTGCTCAGCATCCTCCTCGCTTTCCGTCGAATCCTCTAAATTTTTAACTGAATAAGTTTTAGTTCTTTTTCTTGAAAAGAAAAGTAATTATGTTATGACTCTACCATTTTCCAGCGGGGATACACAACGCGTAGACCAGAAGTTTTCACCATTAAATGCCCGACGAAGCAGGGAGGCGCCGGAACCGCTGCGCATTTAGCGCGAATTTTCGCGAAACGTGGCGAGAAGCCACGAACGAAAACCGCTACAAAGAGAAGAGGAAAGGGCGAAATCTTTGTGTCGGAAGAATCTGTCGAGAGAAATACTGAGTAGTACGGCAATATTGACAATAGGTTATAAACTACATTAGTATATTAATTGCATGTTAGAAAAATGTGGCAGGCTCAATCGTGAGCGTCAATGAGATGGGAGGTCTAACAATGCCGAGTAAGGTAGTGCTGGCCATGCTCCCGGCGCTTTTAATGTCTGGATTCGTTGCCAGCGGGACTGCGCCTCACCACCGGGTAGCTGCGTCGTCAGGCAAAAAGATTGTGATCACGCTTTTAACACCCAACTATTACCCGAGTACCAAAAAGAATCCCCGAGTGGGGGCCCCCGTTGGCCAAGTAGACATTAAGTACATTATTGCCGATTATGAAAAGCTTCACCCCAACGTGGTTATCGACGATATCACCCCGCCGCCCTGGAGCGCGCTGAGCTCGTGGGTGGCAAGCCATGCAGCCGACAATGACCTGCCCGACATTCTGGAAAATGGGCCGGGCTACTTTACGACCACAGAGGATCCGTCGGAGCTTGTGAACTTAGGACCATATTTGAAACAAAAGAATCCGTATAATCCGTCCAAACCTAGTTGGGCAGACACCTTTATCCCCGGACTATTGGACGAGGCCAATGCCAATCTGCCAGCGGAATATGTGGTGCCGACCGACTGGTACATCATTCATGCCCTATGGTATAACGCTACCGTCTTAAATAAACTGCATTTATCGCCGCCTAAGACCGTGGCTCAACTCTTTAGCGATCTTAAGGTCATCAAGGCTAAAGATCCCTCTGTTGTGCCCATTGAAGGTCAAAATGGATACTTTACGCTGCCGATGGATGGCACGAGCGCGCCCTGGTGGGACAGCGTGCTATATCCCATCTTCAAGAAGATTACGCCGTCGGGCGGCTACACAGTTTCGGAGGCGGGCTTGGCTTATGCGTACAAGGACGGCATGCTGACGTACAACAATCCACGGGTAAAGTGGCTTGTTAACACACTGTATAACGACATTCTGCCTTACACGGTGTCGCGCCAGGCGCTGGCATCCGGCCAGGAAGCGAGTGCGAGCGATTCTCCCGATGATCCGTTTAATCAATTTGTCCGCGGACAGATCGCATTCATGCCCGGTGCCGGTTATTTAACCGAAGAGTTTTACGGGGCGAACGCCGTGCATCCTTCGTTTAAGGTGGGGGTCGAACGGCTTCCGGTGCTGACGAAAGCCACCACGCCGTACGCCAACCCGTCAGAGCAAGGATCCGGGGCGTCTCCGGGGGTGATTTATGCGGTCACCCAAGAGGCGGTGCGGCAGCATGTGGTGAAGTGGGCGGTAAACTTCTTGCAATACTTGACGTCGGTAAAAAATGATCAGAAGCTGGTCAATAACGGATTTCGCTTTATCCCCGGGGTGATCGGCGCTCATCCCAACAAAAACTCATTGGCCTACGGGCTGGCCACCTCGGGTCCGGTTCAATGGCTCACCTATCCAACCGTGGCGCCGTTGAATCCGCTCCAGGATCCCAGTATGAACGCGGAAAACAAGAGCCTTTGGTCGTACTTTGCCTTGGGAGAGCAGAGTTACCAAACGGTGGCCAACGAGGTCGACCAGAATTTAGTGAGCTGGGCAGACCAGATTATTGCCGAGGATCATCTGACCAATCCCTTTAAATAATTTAACGATTGGTCGAAGGATGCGGGGAGTGGGAGAGAGCCTCTCCCACTCTGAAATTGGCAAGAGCATTCCAAGATTCCGGGTTCCATGACAGAGGAGCGAAACGATATGGCGCAAGAGGGCGCGTATCCAGCGCCGCCTGCCAAGGGTCGTAAGCGAAGCAATAGGCAGCCGCTCTGGCTAATGTACCTTTTCATTTTTCCCGCTATCGCCCTGGCGCTGGTGTTTGATTACTACCCGGCGATTTCCGGCCTATACCTATCCACGACCAATACGACGGAGGTGGGCATCCCTGCCCACTGGATCGGGTTCGCCAATTACGTCAGCCTCTTTACTAACCCGATCTTTCTCGCATCACTGTGGCATATGGCGGTACTGGCTGCCATTGGCATTGCCATTGGCACCGTGGTGCCTTTTTTGGTGGCAGAGATGATTTTTAACTTGACCAGTGCTCGTTGGCGCTACGCGTATCGGGTGATCTTTTTACTGAAGATGTTGATACCCGGCATGGTCGTGGTGGAAGTCTGGGGGGTCATCCTGGCTACCAACGGGGTGCTGGACCACGTGTTTCAATGGGTGGGGCTGCCGTGGCGTCACATCGGCTGGCTTGTCGATCCGCATACAGCTTTGGCGGCTGTGGCCTTTATCGGCTTTCCGTGGGTCGCGGGTATTGGCATTTTAATCTATTACGCGGGTTTAGTGGGGGTCAACCCGGAGATTTGGGATGCCGCCAGCGTGGATGGATCAAGAGGATTTCACCGCATGCGCACCATTGACTTGCCGCTGGTCATGGGTCAGGTGAAGTTGACCATCATTTTAAGCGCGATTGGTTCGTTTCAAGGGTACTTCGCCCAGTTCTTGTTGACCCAAGGCGGCCCCGGCTTCGCCACCATGGTGCCTGGGTATTACATGTACTTAAATGCCTTCCAGTACGGACAAATGGGGATGGCGAGCGCCATTGGGGTATTTCTCTTTCTGGTGATTTTGGCGCTGACCATCGTGAACATGAAGTTCGTGAGATCCAGCCAGGATTACGCAGTCGAATGAGAGAGCGGGGTATCAAGCGTGAGCTTATGGCCGGCGAAAGCGGCTGATGTCGAGGCTGCCGGAATTAGCATTCGAACAAAAACGCGGGAAGCCGCGGAAATTCATCCGCACGTCAAGTGGCTGGTACATACGGGACTCATCATCCTGGCTTTCTTAGAGTTTTATCCAATGATCCTGGCCCTGTTGATGTCCTTTAAGACCAATACCCAGTATTTTCTGCATCCTTACAGCCTGACTTTTCCCCTTCACGTTTCGAATTATGTGGAAGCGTTTGCCGTTATTTGGCGGTATATGCTCAACAGCGTAGCTGTGGTCTCGATGTCGCTCGTGGGCACCCTCACGGTCTCGACGTTGGGGGGGTTTGTCTTAGGACGCTACCGATTTCCTGGCCGCGAGGTTTTGTATTACATGTTAATTGCCCTCATGATGGTGCCGGGCGTCCTCACCATGGTGCCACAGTTTGTCTTGATTAGTCATTTTCATATGGTCAACACCTGGTGGGGCCTAGTCTTTCCTTATATTGCCGGTGGGGAAATTTTTTCCATATTCTTGTTGCGCCAGTTTATGATGGGGCTTTCGCAAGAACTCTTTGATGCTGCCCAAGTGGATGGTGCCAGTATGTGGCAAGAGTTTTGGAATATTGCGCTGCCTTCTGTAAGGCCCATCATTGCGGTGATTGCGGTCAACCATATTGTGGGTTGGTGGAATGATTTAATTTGGCCCAGCATTGTGTTGACCAATCCCAAATGGATGACGCTGATGCCAGGATTGTACAGCTTTACGGGGCAATACGAAACCAACATTGGGCCATTGATGGCGGGCTACGTGATCGGCTCCATTCCCTTGGTCATCCTGTTTCTCTTCACCAGCCGGATGTTTGTCGAAGGGATGAATTCAGGGGCTTTTAAGCTGTGAGAACGGCACTGACTGACGGGTAGCTGTCTTTTCTTTGATGAGTCAGCTGGGAAACACGTGCGGGAGGGCGTCGATATGAGACCCAATCTCTTGTTAATCCTCACCGATCAGCAACGGGCAGACACGATTGCTGCGCGCAGTCCCTACGCGTTCTTACAAACGCCTCACCTGGACCGCCTGGCGGCCACTGGGGTCTGGTTCGATGCGATGTATGCGGAAATGCCGGAGTGCGTGCCGGCGCGCAGCATGATTTTGACCGGGCGCTACGGACATGAAACGGGGGTGATGGGCAATCGCCAACGCCTCAGCCCCGATGCGCCGACGTTCGTTCATCGGCTGAAACAACAAGGCTACTATACCCAGGCGATTGGGAAAATGCATTTTAATCCGGTGCGCGAGCCGCACGGATTTGACCGACTGTTGTTGGCGGAAGAGTTGCCGGGAACGCGCGACGAGGATGACTACCTAGGATTTCTCAATAGCGTGGGTTACGGTCATGTGCGGGAGCCGCACGGCATCCGCCGCGAATATTATTACGTGCCCCAAGTCTCTCAATTGCCCGATGCCTATCATGCGACGACCTGGATTGGGGATCGCACGGTGGACTTCATCCAGCACCCGCCAGACCGCCCCTGGTTTCTCTATATCTCGTTTATTAAACCCCATCCGCCTTTTGAGCCGACCATTCCCTTCCTGTCCCGTTATGATCCCGACGAGTTGCCGTTGCCCGTGGGATGGGAGGGCGTGACCGGTCCAAAATTCGAGTTGTTGGAAGCACAAGACTACATGAAGTGGACGGACCGGGTGGACATCAATCTCGTGCGCCTCATCAAGGCCGCTTATTACGCGTGTATTACCCAAATTGACGTGCAGATAGGCCGCATCTTGGACGCGCTCGAGCGCACGCAGCAGCGGTCTCGTACCGTGGTCGTGTTTTCGTCGGATCATGGCGAACTGTTGGGCGATCACCGTCATTTTGGCAAGCGTGCCTTTTACGCTGGCGCTTGTCGGGTACCACTCATTCTTTCCTGGCCGGGGGTGCTGCCGGAGAACGTGGTGCGCCAGGAGATCGTGGGACACCAGGATTTTCACGACTTTTTCCTCGATGCCGCGGGGATGACCCGAAGCGCACTACGCGGATGGGCGGAGGGCACGCGCCGCGAGGGGCGGCAGTACCTCTTTGGCGAGTTGTTTGAAGGGGAGAGCGCGCTCTACATGGCGGTTTCGTCTGAATGGAAGTATCAGTATAGTCCGAACGGGGCCACCGAACATTTGATGAATCTCACTGAGGATCCGTCAGAGCAGCGCGACTATAGTCGGGAGCAGCCGGAGGTACGAAATGCGATGCGGCAGGCCTTGGTGGAATTTTTTAGACAGCATGGCTACAGCCACCCGTTGAACGATGCTGAAGACGACCTCAAGGTGATGCCGCGCACGGCGCTCAAATGGCCCAGGAACCGGCAAAATACCCGCTGGTCATAAGTTGGCCGGGTACTAGCGGCGGCGCGTCGTCAAACGAAAGAGGGAGCGCCGGCAACCATCATCGATAACAGGGGAGGTGAGCGGGGCATGCAGGAACACTCGCGTGAGAACGCGGCGTCTCCTTAAGAGTGACACCATGGTGATCTCTGGGCCAGTGCAATGGTGCTCTCCGCATTCACAACTCAGGCGGGACGCGCAGGCTTCAGATCTCCTTGGTTGCCCCATATAGGGAAACACGACGCACCGCAATGCAACATCCATAAGAACAGCGTATAGGCCAACACGGTATTATGAGGAGGTTTGGAAAATCTATGCCAAAGAAAACTGTCACAAAGGCGGCGGGACTGGCATTGGGCTCGTCGATGGTGTTGATGAGCTTAATTCCCGCGACGTCTGTTTTGGCAGCTAGCGGTCCGACGAGTAACCCGTATATCACCGGCGTGACAACGACCGTCTCTGGCGACACGGCCACCGCGTCGTCCGTCAGTCAGCCGGGGACCCTGAATATTTGGTATCAGTTTCAAGTAGAAACGCCATCGGGCCATTGGTTTATCGCTCGACGCTTTGGTCCCGGCAACACCTACACGTTTGTACCGCCCGTCTCTTCGAGTGGGACCTGGATGATTGAGGCATATGCGCTCACCCAATACCAGGTAGCGCAGAAGATGTGGGGCGCGGCAGTGGGGTCGACGCCTGAAGCACTGTCGCCCGAGGTGTCGATGGTGAGCATTAAAGGAGCGCCGAGCACAGATGTCGGCGTCAATGATGTCATCACTTTGACAGCGGTAGCCGACAACAGTGACAACATGGTGGTAGCGTCAAATCAGCAAGCCACCTGGAGCGTGACGACCGCATCGGGAGCGCCGACGTCTGGTGCCAGCGTGAAGGCGTTGGCTTCCGGCGAACAAGCCCTCTTTGAAGCGACGACGCCAGGTGATTACACGGTGACCGCCACCTTGGATGGGCTCTCCAGTGCCACCAGCATTGATGTCTACGGCGAGACGGCCGGGGTGAGGCTGACCTCGCAAAGTGCGACGCTGGTCGCTGATGGGAGCGCCCGTGACATTATCACCGCGACGGTAGTAGATGCCAATGGTAACGCGGTGTCTAATTTTAACGGGACGGCATCCGTCGAGCTGACGGGAGACCCAGCGGTGAGTGCCAGTACAAACACGGTGACCTTTACCGATGGCATGGGAAGCTTTACCATTGCTGGAACCGCGACCGGGAATGTGACCGTGGCGCTGAGCAACCTCACGCCGGCTGCCGGCATTCCTGTCGCCAGTCAAGTTACCTATGCTCCCACAACCGTGACGTTGGCAGCACCCGAGCCCATGGGATTGATGGTGAGCCCTAGCGCTGCGACGCTTCTCGCGTCTCCTAACGAGTCGGCCACCGTAACCGTTAATCTTGTGGATCAACTCGGCAATCTCATTCCTGCCACATTTGCTAGCGGGTTCGATCCGGTGACGCTCAACATTGCCGGACCCGGATCGTTCGCCCCAGGAACCACGACGACTTCTGAAACCGTGTACGTGGCCCCGGGGCTTTCAGGAACGGTGACGGTCTACGATCCCACGGGGGCGAGTGGCACGATCTCGATTACCGCCAGCGCCTCCGGCCTGGCTACAGGATTGGCCCAAATCATGGCCGTGCCCGCGGGGATTCCGGCCCAAATCGCGGTGAGTCAAACTACCGGCACCACGAGCACGTCCCTAACGTCCGCGGTGAATGGCATTAATTTGAGCGCCGGGACGGAATACGCGAAATACACGGTGACCTTGGAGGACGCCAGCGGAGCACCGGTCCCCGCGCCCACGGCGGAAACGTTTACCATCACAGACAACGCCATGACCGGCAAGGCCTACGTGCTCACCTCGCTGACCGCTGAGGCCGACCCCATCACCTCGATGGCGAGCGATACGGCGAGGGTCACGATGAATGCCAACCAATCGGCCATCACCTTTTATGTGGTGAACACCGCCGCCCAGACCCAACCCACCGAACTAACGATTGCCACCACGAACGATTACGCCATTGTCGCCCCAGTATCCGCGATGCTGTCGGCCAGCACGACCGCGCCCTACTCCTTTGTGACAGGTCCTGCCACCACGGTCGACCTTACGGGGCCGGGACGGATCATGGAAGGCCAGTCGGGAACCTATGTCGTCAGGCTGGCCGACATCAATAACAATCGGGTGACTCAGTCGGGCAACGTGACCTTTCGCATAGAGGGCGACGGGACCTTGGCCAACGGCGCGAGCGCCGTGACCGAGCCGCTCGACGGCCTAGGTGTGGCGGAGGTGACCGTCTATGCGAACAGCGGCGCCACCGGCACCGTGACCTTGACCGCCACGATGGGAACGCTGACCGCCGCCATGACGATCAACGTAGACGATTTCGCGAGTCTGGTCACCAATCTGGCGGTGGAGACGGGGTCGCCGTTAGCGCCGGTGCCAACGTCGGGGCTTACTCTGGGGGGACTCGGCAGCCAGAGTTTTACCGTGTATGAGTTAAACGGGGAGAATTC
>JAPNUR010000036.1 GCA_026627385.1 Bacillota bacterium
GCGGTCCCGGTGATGACGCGGGCGGTGTTCGGGGGCGGTCACGGCTTGGCCCTTCCGGGCCGCGCGAGGGTGACTCGCCACGCGTTCGCCCTGGTGGAAGATTTCCACCGTGTGGGCCGTGGTCCGGACCTCGACCAATTCGCCGACCAAGTGGTACGGCACGCTATAATACCGATAGTCCACCTGGACGTGGTAGTCGGGATGGACGCGCGCCCGGGACCAGGTGCCCGGTTCAAAGGGCTGGGCGGGCAGGGGTTTCAGGGGTTCGTGGGCCCGGAGGGTGGCCCGCGACCCCTCCCATTTCTGGAACGGGCGGGCATTCAGCCAGGCGACGCACGCCGCGATGGCCGCGTTGAGTTCGGCGAGACTGAAGAACTGCCGCTTGCGCAGCACCGCCAACACCCAGCGTTCCACCAATTGGACGCCCGTCTCCCCGGGCGCTTTGTGGGTGGGCCGGCGGACGCCGGCCGGGACCACCACCGTGTCGTAGTACTGCGCCATCTCCAGATACGATGGATGCAGATACGGCTCGTAGGGATGCGGCTCGCGCACTGCCGCCTTGAGATTGTCCGGGACGCGGCACGCGGGCACGCCCCCAAAGGCCTGAAAAGCATAGACGTGGCCTTGAATCCAGGACGCCACCGATTGGTCGGGGTGCGCTTCCGCGAAGACATCATGGCTGTAGCCCAGCACCGCCACGAAAATTTGGGCGGGATGTGTTTCCCCGGTCGCCCGATCGATGATCGGGACCGTCGGGCCCGCATAGTCGACAAAGGCCTTGTCGCCGGGGTGATGGGGTTGCCGTAGGACCACATCCCCAGGCTTGAGCCAGCGGCGGTAATGGGCGCAGAACTGCGAATATTGCAGGGCATCCTCCGGGTGCTCCCGCTGGTATTCCAGCCAGGCCAATTCTAAGGTCATGCCTTTGTGCAGCCGGAGATCGGCGTGAATCCGGGGCCAATCTGGCTCCGGCCGCGTCCGCGGCCGCCCCTGGTTCCCGGGGTACAGGCGCCGTTCCCGCGCGTCATCGCTCAAGGTCGGCAGCGGCCAGCTCAGCAGATCTGCCGCCCGCGCGCGTTTCAGCATGTCGCCCACCGTGGTGTGGTCCAATCCCAGACTCCGTCCGATGGCGCGGGCGCTCAGCCCTTCATGATGGAGGCGTAAGACCTCCCGGATATGTCGCATCGGAATCCTCCGTTTTGCCATAGACTCCTCTCCTTCGGTGTTCCTCGACACCGTTAGAGAGTGTACGAGCCCCCGGAGCTGTGGTGGAGATTTTCCGGAATCCCTGGTGGGGATTTTCTGGAATCGGTGGTGGCGAATTATCGGACAGCGTGGTGGTGATTTATCGGAATGGGTGGTGGATTAGGTCCGGAATACGCATGCATCGAGAGTTAGCGCGTTTTCCGACGACGTGGTCAATCCGATCCAAGGTGTATTTGATCCACGGATTATCCGTCGCCCAGACGGTCCTTTCATCGAATACGCTGCGCCAAACAACGTGCGTTTGCTCAGCATCCGCATGGTCAGTAGTAATGAGATGGGCGTGCGATGGCTGGAGCAAGAAAACCGTGCAGCGACGGTGCGGATTGCCATTCCCGGTTTCGCTATCACTGACGCTTCGCTTACGGATGTTTCGGGTACACCTGTGGCATCAATACCGGTCAATGACGATGACAGTCTTACCGTGCCTATTGGAGCCAATGAAATCGTATCGATCGTGTTCCGACTTCTTGCAAAAAGAACATAGGGGGTAAGATTGGCTACAGACCTCTTCTTCAGGCGGGTTCCGTGGCTGGACGTGGTGTCTCGCGAGGCAGGGGCCGATTTGCGCCAGGGATCGGCCAAGCGAGTCGACCTTTTGGTAGTAGCGCTTGTCGGTATCGTGTAGTGAATTGAGACCGAAATGTTGAAGGCTGGTGCCCTGTTACTCCGTCAGAGACTGAAGCGGCGTCTCCTGTAGGACGACAGGATGAACTCGCATAAAGGCCTGCCGGCGACATTTTCGGATGTCTGAAGGCGCGTGAGGCCTGCCACGCCCAATCATGGCGTTGTCAGTCGCCTGGGAAGCAGAATATCATGAGGCGGGACACCCGCGTGAGGGGGTTAGGTCGCGTGCAGTGCGGCCCTTATACTGGAAAAACAGATTTGCCGCTGCGGGGTCGGTTGCGAACAGTTCCTTTATCATACCAAAGTACTCGACGCGCCATCGACGGCGGCAGGCGGGGTTGTCGATTGAAGACAGCGAGCCGACCACCCCCACAGATGGCCACGCGGTGGCAAAACGCCTCACGGGGAAGATATGGCACGGTTCCATCGTATCGTGGCCGGAGCCAAAGTGATGGGGATAGGGGCGAAGCATCGATGACCTTGGTTGGTTGAGTCATTTGTTTGTTACCTATTTTTGACGCGACGCTCAGAATACGGTACGACGCGGAAGCAGGGCAGTTCTTGTCGGGTATGAAAGAGACTTGTGAACCCGGACGTTTGTTGCGCCAAGGTTATGCGCGTTTCTGGAATCTGACGATGATTGCGGGACGGCAGGAAGGGCAAACGCACGAGTTCAGAGGGGGAAAATAGCAGTATGTCCAAAGCACTGATTGTCTCCGGGGGCTGGTCCGGCCATCACCCGATAGTCGTTGGCCAATTGCTTGGAGAATTTCTTGAAGCTGAAGGCGTTAAAGTGGAACATGTGTACGCGCTAGAAGAACTTGCGGTGCCGGCGCGTCTCCAGGTGGATTTAATTGTCATGAATTGGACAATGGGGCAGATTTCTTCGGAGGCACTGGATCATTTGCTGACCGCTGTACACGAAGGTACCGGCTTGGCGGGACTCCATGGCGGGATGGCTGATGCCTTTCGGGATCAGCCGGCCTATCAGTTCATGGTCGGAGGCCAATGGGTAGAGCATCCGGGTGGGGATGGGATGGCGTATCGGGTGCACATCGTCGACCGCGATTCTCCGATTATGGCCGGAATATCCGACTTTGATGTCGTGACCGAACAATATTATCTTCACATCGACCCTGCAATTCACGTGCTAGCGACGACCACGTTTCCCCAATGTGAAATGCCGGTGGCGTGGACGACGCGGTACGGCGCCGGCCGCGTCTTTTATTGTGCCCTCGGGCATCACCCAGACATCGTGCGGATGCCGCCCGTGGCAACGTTAATGGCGCGGGGCATGCGGTGGGCTATGAGAGTGCCGCGGAGGAGTGCAAACTGAATCCACTGCGTGTAGGCGTGATTGGGTGCGGCGTGATTAGTAACCGTTACCTCCGTAACCTTCGGCAGCTCCCTAATGTGTTCCTGGCCGCGGTAGCCGATCAAGAGGTCTCGCGGGCTACCACCAAAGGGGAGGTATTCGGGGTGCCGGGCATGACGGTGTCTGCCCTGCTGGCCGATCCGACTTCTGCCCTCGTCGTTAGTCTGGTGCCGCCGTTAGCGTACGCCGAAATTTCTCGCGCGGCAATCAGAGCCGGTAAACATGTTTACAGTGACAACCCCTGGCGGTGACGCGGCAGGACGGCGCTGATCGTTTAGCTCGGGGCATGGGGCAGCATGTACGTGTCGGCTGTGCGCCGGATACCTTTTTGGGGGACGGACTTCAAACCTGCCGACAATTGCTGGATGACGGCTGGATTGGCGTTCCGGTGGCAGGGACTGCGTTTGGATGAGTCATGGGCACGAGTCGTGGCATCCTGATCCCGCGTTTTTCTATGACGTGAGCGGTGGTCCCCTGTTCGACATGGGCCCATATTGTTTAACAGCGCTCGTCACCCTCTTGGGCCCCATTCGACGTGTATCTGGCGCCGCCTGGGCTAGCTTTTCTGAACGCGTCGTGACAAGCGCGCCGCACCGTGGCGCCCGCATTCGTGTGCATACCCCCACGCATGAGGCCGCGACGCTGGAATTTGCGCAGGGTGCTATTGTGACGCCGGTGACAAGTTTTGATGTCTGGTCGACGCCGCTGGCCCTTCTTACGCTGTATGGCAGCGAGGGGGACGATGGTGTAGCCCGATCCCAACATCTTGGGGGCACCGATTCGGGTGCGGCGCGCAGAGGATAACACCGAGTACGAATTACCGCTACTCTACGGGTTTACTCAGAATGCGCGGGGTCTTGGGGTGGCTGACATGGTGGCAGGGATTTACACAACCGGGCCCATCGTGCTAGCGGGGAGTCGGCCTATCCTGTGCTGGAAGCTATGGAAGGGATTTTAGAGGCGTCGGCTTCGGGCCGTTACTACAACATGACCAGCACCGTGGATCGACCAGAACCGCTGGGTCACCTCTTGTGGGAGATGTCAAACGATAGCTAAGCATAGACGTCGGCTCCAACCCCACTGTCGGGGCCGATTCTTGTTGGGTAAGCGTTCTTCTTGAGCTAGGAATGCCTTCTGGATAATGTTGGAGAAGGCTGGTTCGCATCTTGGGGTCGACCAGTGGTAACTCCTCACCCTCGGGATTCCTGATGGCGTCGTGACATGGAGTTCGCGTTCTTTACGAACGCATCGCGCAAAGGGAAGGCCTCTGATTTCGTGAATAAACGGTCCGTCGATTGGTACTCACTGATAGTTTAACAGCCAACTTTTGACAACGATTATTCTGCGTGACCGCAAGGTCGCGGGATTAGTCGAGCGGACCGTCTCGCATATAAAGGCACTTTGAGTTGAGTCAAGAGAAATATCGCCTCCGCCGGGTGACACATAAGGACATGCCGCCTAATAACTGCATTCGAGTGCAAATTTGGTGAAGGTGACCACCGGACAGGCCAGCTTGAGGCTGACTGTTCATTCGACGACCAAATTCCGTACCTCACATCATCGCGATGCCGGACCGATCCCGTGCGGCCATGCATCCAATCGAGTGGGAGGGGTGGATCCGCCCAGTGGGCGCGTGTGCTATCACAGTGTCGACTGCCAGTATGGTCCCAGGCGTGAAACGGAGCGTTCCCTCGGTTCGTTCGCCAGAAGCTCGCGTGCCCGTGCTTGGCCCTCGGACTTTGACGAATTCTTCAAAATTTGTCCGGCACCGGCAGGAATTTAGCCGAACAGTGGCGAACTGTCCATTCGTGTTGATAATGACAAATCATGTTGATATTCTCAACAAAGGAATGGTGTCGTGAGTCAATATACGATTCAGTCAGCCATCAAGGTGTTGGACACCCTATTCACCTTTACAACGGCCGAGGCGCTCTCGTTAGAAGAGCTTGGGGTGCGGACCCAACAATCGCGCAATCAGATCTTTCGTTGCGTAAAAACGTTGGAAGAGTATGGCTTGGTGTGTGAGCGGGACGGCGGATATGCTCTAACCCCGCTGGTATTGAAGTTATTGCCGTCTGTGCGCCGTGATCCGTTAGTTGCTATTGCCGATCCCTACTTGCGGGATTTTCAGGCTAAAACCGATGAAACGGTCAATTTAGTTGTGAGATGGCGGCAATGGGAAACCATCACCTTGGGGACATATCCCAGTCGGCACAGCGTGCGACTGGTCTCGCAAATAGGGCAAGTTTCGTTCTTGCATGCAGGCGCAGTTCCCAAGGCGATTTTAGCGTATGCCACCTCTGCCGAGCAGGAGGCGGTGCTGGAAGCTCTTGTTCATTATCCGCAATATACACCCTGGACTATTTCGGATCCCGAGCGATTGCGAGCGGAATTGGCCGCGACGCGCGTGCGCGGTTATTCCATCAGCGATCAGGACTTCGAAGCCGGTGGGCGGGGGGTTGGTGCCCCAATCTTTGATCGCGAGGGTAAACCAGTAGCCGGGATAAGTGTCGGGGGACCGACGATTCGCGTGTCGGACAGCCATTTGGCCCAATGGGGTCCTGCGATTCGGGACGTAGCCGATCATATTTCGGCGGAACTGGGGTGGGTGCCGGTGGCGCTTCGACTGAAATCGCCAAACTGACCTAAGGAGATGAACGCGTGAAAAAGGCAAAGCGCTACGACGGATATCAGTCATTTCAGTTTCTGCGCGAGGGAATCGATTATGAGCCCTTTGAACTGGCTCCCGAGCTCCGGCGCGTGCCTAGCACGGCTGTGCCGACCACGCCAGAACAGGAAGCGCGGGTGCAACGCTTATTGGATGAAAATCTGGTGATTTCCCTGCACGATCATCCGACCCGCGTTCCACGCGACCCGGCCGAGATTTTTCGCTATCGGCGGCAAGGACGAGACTTCACCGGTTATTTAGGTTTAGCTGAGTCCAAAATGGACGTGGTTTTTGACAATATGAACGATGGCACCGCGCTCATTACCTCCAAAGCTGGTTGGAAGTGGGACGACATCCTTTATGATCTCGGTATGCGCCTGTGCGATTTTGCCCATCAAGACTTTGCAATGGTTGTGCACAATTTGGCGGATATTCACACTGCGGTAGGGACTGGTCGCATTGGTGTGGTGTTGACGCTTGAAGCAGCAACCCCGATCGAAAACGAAATCGATCGGCTCGATATTCTGTATGGGTTTGGGATTCGCTGCATGGGACTGGTATACAGTGAGGCCAATGCGTTGGGCGCGGGATTGCGAGAAGCGCGCGATGGGGGGTTGACCGCTTTAGGACGTCAGGCAGTACGGCGGATGAACCAATTGGGGATCGCCATCGACGTGGCCCATACGGGAGATCGTACCGCGCTGGACGCCATTGAGATTAGTGAAAAGCCCATCTTCATCACACACGCGGGGGCACGAGCCCTGTGGAACACGCCGCGAATGAAGCCCGATGAGGTAATAAAGGCTTGCGCCGAACGGGGCGGTGTGTTTGGCATTGAAGCGGCTCCCCATACCACCTTGACAGCCAGGCACCCATCCCATTCGATTGACAGTGTGATGGAACATTTCGAGTATGTCGCGAACTTGGTGGGCCTGGACCACGTCGCCTTTGGGCCCGACACCCTTTTTGGCGATCACGTAGCGCTCCATCATGCCTTTGCGCGCCATCTTTCGATCGAGTCCGCCCACGAGGGACCCACGTTTCAAGAAGTGCCCTATGTGGACGGCCTGGAAAATCCCGCCGAAAACTTCCACAATATCACTCGGTGGCTCGTTACGCACGGCTATCGTGACGAGGAAATCATTCAAGTGTTGGGATCCAATATAGTGCGAGTGTTAGAGCAGGTCTGGTACTAAACCGCCGCCATCATGGACGGCCGGCTTATTGTTGATTGAAGGAGGCCAGGATACCATGATTCAGAAATCGTCGATCGCGCTGTTAAGTGCGTCCTTGCTGCTTGGCGGGGTACTCACCGCCTGTGGTGGCCCGGTGTCCGTGACCCGGTCTGTCCATTCCGCCGCCCACGGTGTCGCGAATACGAACAAGAGTATTACGATGGAAACAAACGGCGACGTCAACTTTAACCTGTGGAATCCGAACGCGTTTGCCAATTCTGATCTGGTTGATCCCTTAATTTTTTCGGGATTGACGAAAGACAACCTGGAAGGGCTGCCCAGCCCGGACTTGGCCACGTCATGGCATACCGCCGACCACGGGTTGGAATGGGTGTTTAATCTCCGAAAGGGTGTCCGTTGGCAAGACGGCAAACCGTTTACGGCCACCGATGTGTTGTATACATTTAATGATGTCGTGCTCAATCCCAAACTCGGAGCTAACGGCGCGTCGAATTATAGTGACGTCACGCGCGTTACCGCCAATGGGCCATATCAGGTTATCTTTCACCTCAAACAGCCATGGTCATCGTTGCCCGCGTACTTGACGTACTTTGCCCCGATTCTCCCAGCGCACATATTAGCCAAAGAGGGGGCGAATGTGTGGAATGATGCCCAGTTTAGCACGCAACATCCGATTGGAACCGGCCCCTACGAAGTTCAGTCTGTGCAACCGGGCCAGTCGATTACCCTGGTTCGTAATCCTTACTACTTTGGTCGGAAGCCCTCCATTCCCAAAATCGTGTTCCAAATTATTCCGCAAGAAACGACGGTCGTTAGCGATTTGCTGAACGGGGACCTCAATTTCGCGGAAGTGAACGATCCGCAATTGGTGTCGGAACTGAAATCGGATCCGTCGTTGACCGTAAGCCGCGTGTCTGAGCAGATTTATTATGACATCACATTAAATGGTCGCGAGGCACCCTTTAATAATGTGTTGGTCAGACGGGCGCTTGAATACGCGATTAATCGTCCGGCAATTATTCAGGGGCTGCTGAAGGGCTACGGTCAGGTGGCCAATGGTCCGATCGCGCCGATTCAAAAGTATTTCTATGATCCGCACGTGATGTCGTACCCGTACGATCCAGCCAAGGCCATCAAGTTGTTGGAAGCTGCCGGCATGAAAAAAGGGCCCGGCGGGAAAATGTACTACCATGGCAAGCCGTTTACCATTAATATGCCAACGGCCCAGTATGGATTCCTCGTCCCCTTGACGGAGTTGGTCCAACAGTATTGGAAAGCTATCGGCGTTACAGCTAATATTCACGTGATGGACTTCAACAGCTGGACAGAACAGGTAGTGCTGAAACATGACTTTGGCGCCATGACTGCGTGGTGGGTGGCACCACTAACGCCCGACGTCTATCCATACTTTGCGACGTCCACGATTAACAGCGGTTACAACATTCAAGGCATTGGCAATGCGCGTTTGGATGCGTTGATGACCCAATTGCGTGAAACCACCAACTTAGCTCAACAGAAGCGTTTGGCCGACGCCATTCAGGTCGAGATCGCGAAACTGGAACCCATGGGATTCCTCTTTTATCCTGAAGAGATCGATGTGACGTCTCGCAACCTTTATGTTCCCCCGGTGAATTACGACATCGCTCTCGATAACGTGGCGGACTGGCACTTCAAGTCATGACGCGATATGTCGTGCGGCGCGTGGGACTGGGGGTTATGACGCTCTTGATCATGAGTCTCATCGTCTTTCTCCTCATCAACGCAGCGCCGGGGGGACCTGCCGCGATCGTGAATATGAACGCGACAGCCAGTCAACGGGCCGCACTGGAAAAGCTCTACGGATTGCAGCAGCCTGTAATCGAACGCTATGCGAGCTGGCTGTGGTCGGTGTTGCACGGTAATCTCGGGGTGTCCTATTCATTGCAGCAACCGGTCACGCAAGTCATCGGTGATTATTTTCCCAACACCGCGCTCCTGGCGGGCGCGGCGTTGGGACTGTCTATCCTAATCGGCGTGCCACTAGGTACCCAAGCGGCCATCGGACGTGGCCGGTGGCTGGACCGACTGGCATCACTGATCACCATGATGGGGTTATCGGTGCCGGATTATTGGTTGGCGATCCTGGCCATTTTAGTGTTTTCGGTATGGCTGCACCTTCTGCCCGCGTCTGGCATGAACGCCGCAGGCGGCGGGGGTGGCGGGGGCGTGTTGCCTCATATGATTCTGCCGGTTGGCGTTTTGACGTTTGTATTTATGCCCAACGTCTTTGTGATTGCAAAGGCTAGCATGATTGAGGCGTTGCAGGCTGATTATACCCGGACTGCCCGCGGCAAAGGAGCCTCCGAACGCCGAGTGGTCTATCGTCACGCGCTGCGTAATGCGTTCAATCCGGTGCTGTCGGTGATTGGACTGATCACCACCGTGCTGATTGGGGGGGATGCCATCGTGGAAACGGTCTTTGCCTGGCCCGGCATCGGACGCCTGATGGTGGAAGCGACGTCGCAGCGGGATTATCCCGTGATGATGGGCGTCACCATAGTTATAGGAGCATCCGTAATATGCATCAACATTATTGTCGACATCCTTTACGGGTTGTTGGATCCGCGGGTGCGCTATGATTGAGGTGGAAGAAATGCAGCTGGCAACGGAGCATGGGGTCATGCTGCGGCGGGACGGCCTCCGACGGTGGGTACGGCATCATCCAGGGGGGATGGCCGCGGCTCTCGGCTTAATCGCCATTTACCTGGGGGTATTTTTGGGTCCTATCGTATACCGTGTGTCTCCGACGGCTACAAACCCATTGGCCGCCTTGTTGCCGCCGAGTTCTGCGCATCCTTTGGGCACGGATCCGCTGGGGCGCGACATTTTGGCTCGGCTGTTGGCCGGAGGGCAGGTATCCCTGATTGTCGGGGTGCTCTCCATGGTTGTGGCCATCGTCATTGGGGTCTTGGTGGGCGCCATTGCTGGTTACTTTCGAGGCACCGTAGAAATGGTGCTAATGCGCATAGTCGATGCTGCGTTGGCAATTCCGGCGTTGATTTTGATTATGGTGGAGGTCACCACATTTGGAAATAGTCCTCCAGTCATCATCCTGGTCATTGGTTTGGTTAACTGGCCCGCCATGGCGCGGGTGGCCTACGGTGAAGTCTTGTCTATTCGCGAACGCCTCTACGTTGAGGCAGCCTTGGCGCTTGGCTGTTCCCAATGGCGTCTTTTGCGTCGCCACATTGTTCCCCAGCTGACCCCCTCCATTGTCTCGATGGCCACCTTGACTGTTGCGTGGTCGATTTTGTTGGAGTCGGCCCTGAGTTTTCTCGGATTGGGAATACAGCCGCCATTGGCGTCCTGGGGTGGCATGTTGCAAGATGCGCAGTCCTACGTCTTCATTGATCCGACGCTGGCAGTTTTCCCCGGCATCATGATTTTCCTAACAGTCTTGTGTTTTAACGCATTAGGGAACTCCTTAAAAGAATAGGAGGCAGAAAGGTGGACCGTGACCATACGCCACCAGATGAATTAGACGTTTCCCCATCGCACCCGACAACGGAACTCCTGGCAGAGATTCAGGGCGTCAAGGACATACTGCGCCGCATCCGGTGCTGTGACAGCGTGCCTGACTTGTTGACGGGGTGGCGGGTGAGCCTATGAAGGGTCTCATCCGTACGCTACACCAGCAATATGTCAGGAGGACCGTGTCGCCGATAGACGTTGTGCGCGCTCATTTGGATGCGGCAGAATCCCTGGGAAATCAACTCAATGCCATGACGACAATCTTGCGGGACTCAGCTCACAAGGCGGCACTCGCCGCCGATGAGCGATATCGCCTAAGATTTTGGCGCTCCCCTCTCGATGGCATTCCCTGGACGATAAAGGATTTGTTCCATGTTGCAGGGACCGTCACCGGCTGCGGGTCCAAGGCGTATCCACCCGTACCACAAACGGAAGACGCGGTAGTGGTGCACCAATTGCGCGACTTAGGGGCCATCCTCATCGGGAAGACTAACTTGTTGGAATTCGCTCTGGGATTGGTGCATCCGGCCGTGGGTGCGGCACGCAACCCGTGGAATGTGGATTACACCATTGGGGGTTCGAGCAGTGGTTCGGCGGCAGCAGTCGCGGCGGGTATTGGATTGATATCAGTGGGCACCGACACCGGGGGATCGGTCCGCAATCCGGCCGCCTTAGGCGGTGTTGTGGGATTCAAACCGTCCTATGGTCGACTGCCTGTGGAGGGGATGGTCCCTCTGTCTCCCACGTTGGATCATGTGGGACTTCTCGGTCCGACCGTGGACGATGTGGCCATCACGTTCGCGGGGTTGACCCGCGCGGAGAAACCTCTAGCTCATCACCGGTGGCGAATCGCCACGGCAGACCCGGGGCATACCACCGACAGCGTGCGCCAGGTGGTAGACGGGCTCATCGGATCCCTGGCGCCGTCGGCGTCCTGGGACCAGCCAGTGGCGTTTGACTGGTCTCTCGCTAATGCGGTCGCCTTAACGATCATTATGGCGGAGGCCAGTGCAGTCCACACGGATGGACTACGGGAGCGGTGGGAAGGGTATGGCCCTGGGACGCGTGCACGGTTGCGCGCTGGGGAGCAAATCACAGTGGCCGATTACCTCCGAGCGCGGCAAATTCGCCGGACGTTGCAGCAGCGATGGTCTGAGGTAACCGAGGACCTCGATTTTGTTCTTTTACCGACACTGCCCACGGCGGCAGCAGGACCTGAAGGGATGCCCGGGGGCGAAGCACTGGCTAATGCAACCCTATATACCAGTGTGTTCGCGCTGTTGGGCGTGCCCGCCCTCAGTGTCCCGGCGGGCTTGACGTCCGACGGAATGCCAGCCGGTCTTCAAATCATCGGGCGACCGGGTTGTGATACGGAAGTGTTAGCGTTTGGTCGATGGGTGGAAGAGGTCCGCGGTCTGTTGCCGGATCCGCCCCATCATATCACTGTGGCTGGGCACAACCGGATGGTTCCCTGAGCCTAGGTGGGTGCGAAAGGAGACGTGATCATGGCAAAGTATGTCCACGTAAACGGGGTTCGCTTGATGGTCGAAGATCTAGGGGAGGGCCCGGCCATTTTAACCCTGCATGGTGGTCCCGGCATGGGATCGCGCCATGGGGACGTGGCAACATTTGGGGTCTTGGCCCAAGAGGGATATCGGGTCGTATCGTACGATCAGCGTGGCAATGGAGAATCCGAGGGGGGAGAACCGTATAGTCACGAACAATTTGTCGCCGACGCCGAAGCGTTACGACGCCAACTGAACCTTGGCCGAATCGTGGTGGCCGGGGGTTCTTATGGAGGGCACCTGGCACTGGAGTATGCGTTGCGTCATCAAGACCAGCTTGCGGGTCTCATCTTGCGCGACACCAGTGCGTCAAATCAATATCAGGCAGGGTCCAAGGCGCTAGCACTGGCCCGGCAATTGCCCGGGGTTAACGAAGAGATGCTGGACCGCTTGTTTGGCGGCCGGGTGGCCAGTGATGAGGAATTTCGCGACATGTACCGCGCGATTTTGCCGCTTTATTGGGTCGAGGCGACGCCTGACCAATTAGAGGACCACTTGAGCCGCATCCGGTTTCGTCACGAGACACACAACTACGCCTTTGCCCGGAATCAACCGGTATTTAATCTCGTGCCGCGGTTATCTGAAATTCAGGTGCCGACATTAGTTCTGGTCGGTCGTCACGACTGGATTACTCCCGTAGCCGCGTCGGAGGAGATCGCCGCCCACATCCCGCATAGTCGTTTAGTGATTTTTGAGCGGAGCGGCCATTCTCCACAAATCGAGGAACGGGACGCATTTTTGGCCGAGGTTCGACAATTTTTAAGAGAGGTGTTTAGCCCAAGGGTGTGACGCACATCGACTTAGTATGCGATATTTTGAGGCCATGCAAAACGGCTTCTTAATTCTGTCGCGTCGAACGGCGGACCCGTGTTTATGGTTCTAGCGGAGGCTGACCAGTAGGTAGATCAAGAGATTGGTTGTGCCAATTAATCGATCCCGGTCAGTGGTTAGCAAATCGTTTATCCATGGTTGATACGGTCACACGCCCTGGTGCATCCGTCCTAAACATCCTCAGATTCCGCCATGTTCACACGTCGAACGTACAGGTGGCGCGGGAATTCGATGGAGGTACCAATGCGTCTCGAGCTTGTTATAACTTTTGGCAACCCGCCGTAACCGTGGGTGTTGGGTTGAGAAAAGAAACATGGCTTTGGCGTCGCCGAATGGTAGATATCCCACGGTCGGCATCACGTGCCAGGTGGTGACGGTCTCCGTCGTGGCCGCCGTCTACGGCGGGCGCCCGCGCCGGGTCTGATGAGTCCGGCTCACCACTGTCCCCGAGACCGTATGCCACCCGTTGACCGCCGTGGCTCGCCAGCGATCGAGGGCGGTCTGGGCGTCGGCTGCACACGCAAAAGTTTCCGCGGCCAATGTGCGCGCGGTGTGGTCCAGCGTCTCGCGTTCCGCGGCAATGGCGCGGCCCGCCGCCCGACGGGCACGGGGATCACCGGCAGGGTGTTGACGATGGATACCACGCCGATCTCAACGGCGAGTGCGCGAAACGGCGGTGCCGTGCCCACGGGGCGGCCGGTCGGTTCACTCATCGGAATTGTCATAATCGGGGAGATTCGACGGCATTCTGCATTTCTACTTTACGAAATAGTTCGTCTATAATTAATATAAACCGGCAAAATTTGGGTGATGAATACGTGCTAAAAGCAGGGGAACCATCCTAATGGATTTAGCTCGCCTGCTTTGGTCGACGATGTGGTGAAGGCGGGATGAAGGAGGCATCGACGCCAAACAAAGGTTAAATCAATCGTTACGGAGGAGAAGAAGTGGATAGCGACGCGGCGTGAATGGCGATACGCGGCTCCGCCTCAATGCGTAAGTCCACCCCCGCGGGCTCGCCATATGCAGCTGCCCAGCTGCTTTTTTCGCTCTCATTAAATTGCACGTTAGTAAAGTTCCATGTAATCGATGTCCACATGGGGGTTCCCCTGGTGATCGCGGCGGCAGGGTGCTTAATGCCGACGGGGGGTCTCGCCGAAAGTTTTCATCCCCGGTGGTATTTCGACGAGGGGTGTACAGGAGCTGACTGGTTGCGCCTTAATTTGATGTTGGGGGAAATGACGGAGAATTACCGGAAAGCATCTTATTCAATCATATTTTTGCCACGCAGTTTGAAAGCAGCGGTTTTGGGTCGTGGGCGTTGGAATTGGCGGGGTTCGGCGGTGCCGTGGGGTTTCGCCACAATAGGATCCCACGAAGCCTATTGGTGTTGCGATCAGCATGTAGCCCATGTGTTCGGCGATGTGTTGCCGTATATTTGACAAAAGGAGCGGCGCTGGTGATCAATTTGCTCCTTGACGTCACCGTGCGGATGGATGGGGATGGACAAGTCATACTCCTAACCATGCGAACCAACCATGAAAAGACCTGCGTCACGATCGGTGTCTCAGGCGCTCCGCCGATCCTATGGATTCGGCGTCCATTAGGGGTCACAGGATTTCGAGTTAATGGTGGCACATGGCACGAGGTGACCGATCCCATGATTGTTCTGACCGTGGACGAAGTATCTCGTGTGGCCATAGAGTGGGCCTATCGCCTGGGTCGCGTGCTCAAGCAGGGCGATGGCCACCGAATGTCGCAGCATGTGTAGACCAAGGCGGGGGTGTGAAATCTGCTGCCCGAGTGTATTGGGTGATGATGTGATGGAAATTGGCGTGCAGGCCGAATGGTTCAAACGGGGCGCGATGCCGGGATGTGGTTATGAAAAGACTGATGAAAGTATGTGAGTGATCATTCGCAATTGACAGTTACACAAATGCTGTTCATAATTAATGCGGTGGTACTCTATTTTGAGTTAGAGGTTGTGATCGTGATTGGTATTAATAGACCTGAGCATCCCAATATGTGATGGCATGCAAAGCTTCCCTGGGGAACCCGGATCTTCCTTTATCCGGTTTGCATCGCTTGAAACCATGGGATTTGTATCTCATCAGTTGTTGCTTTATAGTCATGGGGGCACTCATGTAGACGCTCCGCGGCATTTTTTACACAACGGCGGAGATGTGGCGGGGATGGCTCTCGAGCGGCTTATTGGACCTTCGATGGTGGCTGATGTGCCTTTTTACAGAGACCGTACTATCGGGCTAGGCGATATCCAGTGGCCACGACGGCCGACGATGGGTGACCGGGTATTGATCAGAACAGGGTGGGGTGAACACTGGGGAGCTTCAGATTATTTCACCGGATTTCCCAATCTAAGTATTGATGTTGCGCGCTATCTAGCGTCATGCGGAGTTGTGTTAGTGGGATTAGATACTCCAACACCGCACGCAGAAATGGCGCAGGAAATTCATGAGATCCTATTAGGATCTGGAATCATCATCGTAGAAAGCCTCGTCAATCTCGATAGGATTTCCTCTCCCTATGGCACCCTTATTTGTTTACCGCTGCCCATGGTTGGCATGGATGGCGCGCCCGCTCGAGTGGTGTTTGCCGAAGGCGAGCCATCTATTGAAGGGCAGTGATAGACATGCCTATTCAGCGTGGGATACAGTATGATGACCGTTGGTCGCTTAGGGGGATTCCTGCTATCGTACTGGCTAACAGGTGGCTTCGCGTGGTCGTTCTCCCGCAGTTGGGCGGTAAGATATGGAGTATTGAGTACCGTCCGCATTCACGCGAATGGTTGTGGCACAATCCTCGAATTGATGTTGGACTAGCCCCCTTTGGTGCGGCGTTCGATGACTACTGGTCGGGCGGCGCCGATGTGGCCTTTCCTTCGTGTTATGAGTCTACCTGGAATGGCTGGAAGGTGCCCGATTTAGGGGAGTTATGGTCCATCCCGTGGAATGTGTCCCACACTTTTCTGCCCGACTCGGTCACTTTGACGCTCACAGTAGGCGGAAGAATATGGCCGGTTGAGGTGCAGCGAACTATCACTCTGAACAGTCATCTTCCTGTTGTTAACATGACGTTTAAAATCACAAATGTTGGTTCTCAATCGTTCCCTTTTTTGCTGGGATTTCATCCTGCCATAGCGGCGGAACCAGGATACCGGTTGGATTTGGCACCTGGAAATGTGAAAGTTGACGAAGGCACGCAAGAGATGGGAGATATTGGGCAAGAGTACTCGTGGCCTTACTTGGCAAAATCCGAATCCGACCGCCCGCGAGATATGCGCATAATGCCACCGTATACAGAGGGTAGTTATGGCGGCCATTTTTTCCGGCCATCAACTGCTGCGCTGTGGTGGGCAATAACTGATCCTAAAGAACAGAGTGGTATTGGCCTTGTCGCGTCCATTAACGAATGGCAGGGCCTCTGGATTTGGCAAGTTTTCGGCGGATGGCGCGGGTATTATCATGTGGCCGTGGAGCCGTGGACGGGATACCCGATAACGTTGCACGAAGCCGTCAAGCTAAATTCGGCACGATGGCTGGCCCCGCACAGCAATTACCAAGCAACGTTAACCACTGTGTGTTACGAAGGCATTGACCATGTAACTGCGATTGACATAGATGGCACTGTCTTCTCCTAGAGTCGACCGGATTGTTGTCATTTAAGAGGGGGATGGAAGTAGTATGATGCGCTTTCAAAATCGAGTTGTCATTGTAACGGGCGCTGGCTCAGGCATTGGGGAGGCGGCCGTACGCCTGTTTCTCAGTGAGGGTGCCAAGGTTGCAGCTGTGGACTGGAATGAGGAATCTCTCGCCAACGTAGAACGCATGCTGTTGCCAGAATATCGCGATCAGTTGATGGCCATTGTGGCCGATGCTGCTAACCTATCTGCTGTGGAACAGATGGTTAATGGCGTGGTTGGGCGGTGGCATCAAGTCAATGTTTTGTTTAACAATGCCGGCATTGAGGAAACTGATTCTATAACTGAGACGACAGAGGCTATGTGGGACCGTCAGATCACCATTAACTTGAAAAGCGTTTTTGCCTGCTCGAAATTTGTGATTCCTCATATGCAGCGGGCAAGGGGAGGCGCTATTGTTAACACCGCCTCAATAGAGGGTATCGTCGCAGAACCGAGAGGAGCAGCCTATGTGGCGTCTAAAGGCGGAGTGGTTATGTTAACGAAAGAAATGGCGTTGGATTACGCAGCTGACAATATCCGCGTGAATTGCGTGTGTCCCGGGTGGATCGATACACCAATGGCCAGGCGGTCTATCGCCAAGCATGGGGGTTTGGAACGAATGATGCCTGAAATTCAACGGTTGCAGCCTCTTGGCCGTTTAGGGACCCCTGAAGAGGTTGCTAAGGCGGTGCTGTTTTTGGCGTCTGATGATGCGTCCTTCATTACGGGTACGGCTTTAATGGTTGATGGAGGCTATACCGCCCAATAAGTGCTTTGTGATTCAATGTTATGATGTCGCGGCAGCTTGGATTTTCTTTCGTTGCTCTTGATGGAATTGACAGTTTTTAAAATCTCGTTTAATATTTGGAATGGGGGATGCGTTATGCGCACTTATCGAGTCCCCTCTGTTGAGCGGGCCTTTAAAATTCTCGATGAGATCGGTAGTGCCGGAAAGGGATTGACGCTAGCGGAGGTTACGGAGAAAACAGGAATTGCTAAGACGACGGCGTTCATGGTATTAACCGTCTTGGAGCGAGTGGACGCGGTTCGCCAAGTTGAAGGACGTTATTTTCTCGGCAGTCATCTTGCCACGCTAGGTGGTCAGGCGCTGCAGCGATTTGACTTTCGCAGTATAGCCGAGCCTGTTATGGAGGAGTTATCCCAAAAGACCGGGTTTACCGTGCATTTAGGAGTGTTGGATCATCGGAACGTTATCTTTGTCGGTAAGATCGAAAGCGAGGGGTTTATTCGATTTTCGAGTTATGTAGGTCTGGCGCAGCCGTTTCATGTATCTAGTTTAGGAAAGGCGATTGTAGCCTTTCTTCCATCCGATCGCATTGATGAACTGCTTAAATACCCTTTAGAACGGCGAACCCCGTACACAATTACCGACCCGCAGGATTTGCGCGAGGCCCTTGCCGTTATCAAAGCACAAGGTTATGCCGTTGAAGACGAAGAGGATGAAGAAGGGGTGCGTTGCATTGGAGCGCCGATATTCGATCATCGAAACGATGTGGCGGGGGCAATCAGCGTGACAGCGGTTCGAGCGGATCTGCCCGTAGAATCGTTTCCTGCGGTTTCGCAGTTGGTAATTCAGGCTGCTCAACGTGTGAGCCAGAGGTTGGGCGCGTCCTTGCGATTGGACGTGGTGCCGCGTGCGGGTGATGATTGAGCATTAGACTCCATGTGGGAGATGGTATTTTGAGCAAGATTAATATTGATGAAGAGTTGTTTGGCTTGCTAGAAAAGCAGCTGTACACTGCAGTGGTATCGGATGTGCTTGATTCTTTGGGGTTTCGCGACCAAGTCATGCGGGCGAATCTTAATCCGCTAGTAGGCGGTAGTGTCGTAGCAGGACGTGCGCGGACATTATTGGCCGTCGATTATTATGAGCCTCTGAGTAATCCTTACGCAAAAGAAATGGAGTTTATAGGCACCTTAAATCCAGGGGATATGGTAGTGGCCGCGACAAATGAATCACAACAGAATGGGCTATGGGGTGAATTGCTATCGACTGCTGCCAAGGTTCGAGGGGCTCGGGGGGCCATCATTGATGGCTACGTTCGTGACGTGAGAAAAATTAAAAACTTAGGTTTTCCGTTATGGTGTACGGGAACTAAGCCAGTGGATTCTGCCGGGCGGGGTCTGACTATCGCGTACGATTGTACCGTCAAGTGTGGCGATGTCTTGGTGCGATCGGGAGACATTGTATTCGCCGACGAGGATGGCGTGGTTGTCATACCTTCTCATATCGTCCGCGAAGTAGTACACCATGCTCTTGAGAAGGTGGAAGCCGAGGACGGCACGCGCGCGGCTCTATTCGAAGGCGTCCCGCTAAGGGATGTCTTTGCAAAGTATCGTGTTCTATGATGTTGTCTCAACACATGCTAGGTATCCATTCACCCGCAGATTTTCATAATTCCGGGAGATTTGTTCCATTGTAGGACATGCTTATTGTCTCTTCGCCTTTAAATGGGGACAGTACGAGGAAATCACTAGGAAATTATATAGGTTATATAGGAGGGATAAGTTGTGGAAGGACGGGAAATGCGTCGTATTGCAGGGGCGTCAGCCATTGGTGCCCTTAGTCTTTTCGTGGCTTTTGGTGGCGCCACTACGGCAAACAGCGTAGGCGCCTCTTTACCTGGACGATCGGCGGGCTCGTTAGGCCGCAGCGTGACCCTTACGCTGTGGGAAAACTATGGCACTGAAGACGAGGCAACGGCAACGTATAATCTTGTGCGGGCATTTGAGAAATTGCATCCCAATATCAAAATTAATGTTGCCAGCCAACCGGCGAGCAACTATTTCTCCCTGTTACAGGCTGCCGCTATTTCTCGCACCGGACCGGACCTCACAGTAATGTGGTCGGGGCTTTATGCATTGAAATATAGCTATTTCTTGGTCAACCTCAACAACTATTTGCCGAAATCGCTGATACGCAAAGTATACGGGATCAAGTATTCATCGTTGAACTTTAATCCATCTGACGGCGTTATCATTGCTCCCCTAGAGAATCAGTTTTATATGGGTTTTTATAATAAGGCATTATTTAAGAAGGCCGGAATATCTTCGCCACCTACGGACTGGACGCAATTGTTTCGCGATAGTGCTATTCTGAAGAAGCATGGAATTACGCCATTATTGTATGGTAGTGGCAGTCAGTCGATTGGAGCTGAGTTTTATCCGTTTTATGATTTGAGTTATCTTATGGCTGGCGTTTATTCGCCGTCTCAGTGGAAGGGGTTATACGACGGTCAAATCCCGTGGACATCCGCTCCAATTAAAGCGCAACTTGCGAAGTGGGTGAGCTTGTACCGTGATGGTTACACCAATCGCAATGCACTGACGGCAACCAATATCCTCTCGGCATTTGAGCAAGGCAAAGGGGCTATGCTTATCAAGGGCAACTGGGACGTGAATGTTCTCGAAAAGGCCATGGGTTCCAAATTAGGTGTCTTTTTGCCCCCGTTTTCGTCAAAGCCGGTTCACAGTGTAGTGATGTTTCCCGGGGACGGGTACTCGATGACGACATATTCTCAGCATAAGGCCCAGGCGGCTGAATTTTTGCGATTTGTCCTCTCGCCCGAAGGACAAAAAATTGAGAGTCAAGCAGGCCTGATACCCGACGTCAAGGGAAGCAAGACAAACAATCCCTTAAACAATCAGCTGTTGAGTTATGCAGCAAAGGGTTATACGGTTTACCCCATGATCGATAACATGATTCAACCGAATGTTGTGGACGCAGGCTCTAAAGAACTAGACGCAGCATTTGTTGGTAACATTTCTGTGATCCAGGCATTACAGAATCTGGAACAAACCCTGAAAAATCTACCAGCGTCACAACGCTCTTCCCACTACAACTGATTCGTAAGGTTAAGGAGGTGGCAGATGCATGGAATCCAAACGAGCATTGCGCATATTTAGTGCACGTAATGGCGCGGCAACAGTCACCTCCTTAACGAGACAACGGAGCCGCTCGTCACCCTTGGCACGCCAACGGGCTGGGGTTGGCGTTATGTTTGTTGCCCCTGTGGTGTTGCTGGTGGTATTTCTGCTGGTGCTGCCGATAATCGAGGCAATTTATTACAGTTTCACGAATTGGAATGGCCTTTCATCGCAATGGGTAGGTCTTGCGACCTACGAACAATTATTAACAAGTCCTGTGTTCTGGCGTGTTCTGTTAAATAATGCAGTTCTATTAATTGCTATTCCGTTTGCAATTTTTATTCCGCTTAGCGTCGCGTTCCTGTTGAATCAAAAAACATTTGGGTGGGCATTTTTCCGGTCGGTCTATTTTTTGCCGACGGCTATTTCGTGGGTTGTCATAGGCATGGTTTCTATTCAGTTTTTTGCAGCGGACGGTTTATTAAGTCGGGGACTGCAGCTGCTGGGCTTACCAGGGAATCAGCAAGGGTTTTTGGGTCATAGCGCGACAGCTATTGCTGCAGTTGCAGTAACTTTCATTTGGTCCGTATTCGGTACCAACACAATTATCTTTGTGACCGGTATGGCTACCATTGGAACCGAAGTGTTGGAGGCGGCGCGTGTCGACGGGGCAACGGGGTGGACAACGATTACGCGTATTATGATCCCGTTGTTGGGGAGATTCATTCAATTTGCGTTTGTCACGACCCTTATTACAGCCTTTACTGCCCTTTTCAGCCTGATATTTGTAATGACCGGGGGAGGACCAGGATATGGGACAACAACATTGGAATTTTATGTATATCAGGAAGCGTTCAGTCAGGGACAATTTGGAACGGGAGCGGCACTGGGTGTAGTACTATTCCTAATTGTGTTCGGTATTAGTCTCTTTCAACTGCGGCTAATGAGCCGAGATACCTCGCCGATGTAGTCAGCGGAGCTAAAGGGGTGACAGCATTTATGGGTTCGGACTTTCGGTTTGGTCTGCGCCTATCTCGCGGTGTAATTTTGCTCGTTCTTTGTCTTGTAGCAGTCATTATGCTATACCCGTTTTATTATATGCTTCACGCGGCATTTCAGTCGTTTCAACAGTTCGAACTTGGTAGAGGTTTTTCTTTCACTAGTTGGGCTCAGTTGTTTTCAGTTCTTCCGGTATTTCGGGAGCTAGTGAACTCTTCGATAGTTACGCTGGGAACTGTGGCGATTATTCTAGCGGTTAGTACGTGCGGCGGTTATTCACTTTCCAAACTACGGTTTCGTGGAAGTTCGGTCGTGTTTGTTGGGATTGTGGCTACCATGATGGTGCCGTTGCAATCAATTATAATACCTGAATATGTTAACTTAAGCCGTGTCGGGCTGATCGGGCATTTTATCGGGGCTGTGTTGGTTTATTCTGCACTAGGATCCCCATTTGCCACCTTCTTAATGACCACTTACTTTCGTGGAGTACCAGATGAGTTACTAGAAGCTGCTGTTGTTGATGGATTGTCTTACGCCAATATTTTCTTGCGCATTATGGTCCCTATGGCCATTCCGGCCTTATTTACGGTTGCTGTTCTGCAGTTTATTCAGGTATGGGACGACTTGCTGGTAGCGATGTTATTTTTACCGAATCCGGATGTTCGGACCATTACAGTAGGATTAGCGACGTTACAAGCTCAGCGCATTGTAAACATTCCTGTGTTGATGGCAGGCTCTTTTATTAGTGCATTGCCTGCGGTCATTGTTTATCTCATCTTTCAACGTAGCCTGATTAACGGACTAACAATGGGTATGGGCAAGTGATTTTGTGAACTCGAAGTAGATGTTAAAACCCAGCAGACGTGAGTGAAAATCCACGAACATCGACGGAGTATGTTTGTTAAGAAATATCGGCAGTGACATTCATAAACTAACGATGGGGGATTGGTTGATTTGGAGTTACGCAGTAGCCGGTGGTTTAAACCCCGAACTGAAGCTTCGGCTCAACATCGTGCTGCCATGCATGCTTTAGGGTATCGTCCCGAGGATTACGCTGATAAGCCAGTAATTGCCATCTTCAATTCATGGAACGATTTGAACAGCTGTAATTTGCCGCATAAATACTTGACTGAAGCCGTTAAAAGAGGAGTAGTTGCGGCGGGTGGTTTTCCTGTCGAGTTTCATTCTATTTCTACAGCAGCCGATTTTATGATGCCCTCGGATCTGATATACCGGAATCTTATGTCCATTGACGTTGAGGAAACTATTCGCGCATATCCGATCGATGGAGCTGTTTTACTGTGTGAGTGTGACAAGACATGCCCGGCCCAGTTGATGGCCGTTGCAAGCGCCGATATCCCTGCTTTGCAACTTGCGGCAGGCCACCGCATGTCAGGATGGTTTAACGGCCAGCGAATTACTTACGCGACGGATTGGTGGCGACTATGGGACCAGTACCAGGGCGGGCAACTGACCCAGGGTGAGTGGGATCAGGTCGAAGCGAGTATATCGTGTTCATTAGGTGGCTGTGCCGTGATGGGTACGGCAAGCACAATGAAGTTGCTTTCAGAGGTTCTTGGCATGATGTTACCCGGAACGAGTAGTATTCCGGCTAGTGATTCGCGGCGTGTAGCGGCTGCCGAAGCTACAGGTCGGCGAATCGTCGAAATGGTCAGGGAGGGTTTAACACCGTCCCGATTGATGACCCCTGATGCGTTTGATAACGCTATCCGAGTCCTGGCTGCAGTTGGAGGATCAACCAACGCCATTATTCACCTAACGGCCATTGCTGGGCGACTGGGAATTCGCCTAACGATGAACACATTTCAGAAGCATTTTCGCTCGACGCCCCTGATTGTTAATATCCAACCCAGTGGGGAGGCGAACATGGATGATTTCTACCATGCTGGAGGCGTGGGTGCGATTATACACGCTTTGTTACCAATCTTAAATGACGAGTGCCTCACCGCCGTGGGAAAGACGTTGGGTATGGTTTACGGTTCCGTAAAGAGTACTAACAACCAGGTTATTGCCTCCCTAGATGCACCTATTTCTTCACGACCAGCGTTGACGGTGTTGCGGGGAAACCTAGCTGCAGACGGTGCAATAATCAAAAGTTCCGCGTGTTCGCCACATCTAATGAAGCATCGCGGACGAGCGGTGGTGTTTGACAATTATGCTGACATGGTGGAACGCATTGATTTACCGGGGGTAGTGCAAGACGAAGGCGACGTGCTTATTCTAAGAAATAGCGGTCCAGTTGGGGCTCCTGGAATGCCGGAATGGGGTGCACTTCCGATACCTCAATCGCTGCTTAAGCGTGGTGTGATTGATATGGTACGGGTGAGTGATGCACGAATGAGTGGAACAGCGTTTGGAACTATTGTCCTCCACGTGGTTCCGGAAGCGGCAGTTGGTGGGCTGTTGGCATACGTTAAGAGCGGGGACGTGGTTTCCTTGGATATTGAGCAAGGATCTATCTCATTGGAGGTGTCGGAAGAAGTGATTGCCCAACGCAAACGTATGTGGCGCAATGAGATTCCTCATTATGATCGCGGGTACCTTCGCCTTTATCAAAGACATGTTATGCAAGCAACCGAAGGATGTGATTTTGATTTTCTGTCCCTGCCTCCCGGTCAGCATCCGACCTTGGCTGAGCCTATCATTGGCAAAAGTTGAATGAAGTGGTTTATGTGAGCAAAGAGTTACGCGTGTGAACTCCTGCTTTCCCAAGTGAGGGCTCTTTAGATTAGTTGGGCAACGATCCAAAGTGACTTATCACATTTGACCTCAGCAATATTACGGCCATTGACTGGGTTTTCGCATTCGCCAGCAAAACACAGGTATATTGTGGATACAATGGCATATTCCACTTTATCGGGAGGGGTCAAGAGTTGAATTTATGGGCCTGGCGTACGGATCGAAAATTACATCTGGGCGTCTCCGAAAATACCGACCTTCAAAGCGTATGTGATATTACGGTGGCAGCCCCGCACATTGATTCGATTGCTGGCTTGTGGGCTATGTTCCCATCTCTCTCCTCGGTTATCGCCCAATGTCAAGAATGGTTACAAATTAAGGCACTACGGTGCAGCGTTTCCAGTCATGATCTAGTGCAGCCGCTGAATCTAGATGAATGTTGGGCGGCCGGTGTAAGTTACCAGGTCAGCCGGGACGCGCGTGTCGAGGAGAGTCGGGACAATCCCGACGTTTACCGGCGTGTGTATAATGCGGAACGCCCTGAACTGTTTTTTAAAGCGCCTGGGAACCGGGTAGTTGGACCCAATCAGACTGTTGGCTTGCGTCGTGATTCCGCATGGCAAGTACCTGAACCAGAATTAACAGTTATTATAGGACCAGATGGAAACGTATTCGGGTACACGGCAGGGAATGACATGTCTTCCCGTGATATTGAAGGGGAGAATCCTCTATATTTGCCCCAAGCTAAACTGTTCCATCATAGTGCTGCGATTGGTCCCAGCATCGCCTTGGCAGGGACGTGGGATCCCTCGAATGCCGTGATTACCATGTCAATTACACGGCAGAGTCGAACGGTTTTTACTGGTGATGTGCCTATCAAGCGTATGCGGCGAACCATCCCTGAACTAATGTGGTACCTTCGACGCGAATGGCCGCTGGCCGAGTGGACAGCTCTTATGACCGGCACCGGCCTAGTGCCACCGCCAACATTTACCGTCTTGGACGGGGACATGATACATGTTACTATTAGCGGAATAGGTACCCTAACAAATCTTGCCAAGCGAATCGATCCGAGCTGGGTCCGTGTTCCGGATGTCCCGTGATTACTTGCTTCGCGGGGTATACCTCTGCATCATGAGCGCGCCATGTTCACGGGGTGGCCACCGCTAACGTGCTCGCGTCGCGTTTTGCTCTTGCAGCAAGCGACAGAAAGTGCCGGTCAGCGAAGTACATCGGTTTTGGGACGGCTCCCCAAGCGACTGGCTGTCGTTTCGCCTGATGTGGTTAATACTCCTCCTACGGACTGCATACAAAGGCGAGAATGCCCTTCGTCGGAACGTCCGTAACCCTCCCACCATTTATGGACTCCGCTATTTGAATAAACGCTAATTAGATAATCGACCCCGCTCTGCCTCTCCAACCTCGACCTGCCACGTGGGAATACCCATCCCCGTCACGTCTTTTTACCAACAAAATGTCAGTTCCATCTTGAACAATTCCACCGACCACTACGATGTGCATTGGAAATGTTACTTCACGTTCCGTTCCGTACTGTACCTGCTTCCTTATCAGTCCATCGGAGTTGCTATCTTCGCCGATCAGGGCCATTGTTCAGTACTTTACAATCCCGAGTATTCGCTACGGCTATGCCACATTAGGGAGTGGGTTCACATTGGTCTGTCACTCCTGAGTATATCCTGGCAAGCGTGTCTCGGACGAACCCTTTGTGGGATGCCGATAGTGACGGTCCATTCGCCTAGCCACGCGGCATTGGCAAGATTAAGATGAGGCCCATTATCGAGGGTTTTGATTCCCAAAGTTTGAGACTGGCCTGTTTCCTTTAGTGGTTGTCGAGCCCAGTGCCCCCGGGTTGGCGCGGGTGCGCATCAGGCTGCTGGAAAACCGGACACTCGCACCGTGGGGCTGTCTGTGAGAAATTCAATCCCGCGAAACACCGCTTCGGTGATATCGAGGTACACAAGAGCGCGGATGGCGTATAGCCTAAAGATTGCGGCAGTTAGTGTAGTGATCCAGCGTACAGTGTCAACTGAGTTTTAATCGGAGCTGTTTGCGTTGTGCATTTCAACCGCCTGTGGATAACCACTTTTTCGGGAATCAACGCGCAACGGCCGCGTTCCGTCGGCCAATGATCCGAATCACAGACTGCCATGTATTACCATGTCGATGGAATGGCGTAATGCAGCACACCCGGAAGATTCTCAGGTGTTCTGGGCAGGGTATGCGCGGAGGTCTTGGCAGGCGCAGCGCCTAGGCGCTGCGGACCAGACTCCGCAGGTGTGCGGGATGTTGCTGCTGGATCCGTCCCAGCGCCATGCCGAGCATGACCAGCCAGGCCAGTCCACAGCGCATGCGCATCTTCGCCATCCCGCGAATGGTATGCCGCTCCAACCCCAACGAGACGTCGCGGCGACTATTCACCCGTGCGACCGCCGTCCGGTGGGCATATTCGCGCTCCCAGGTGTAGCTACGGCGATCAAGGGGGGTAAAGACGCGGCGATCCGTGTCCCAGGGAATCCGGAGGCCGTGGGCGACCGGGCAGGTCGCTTGGGCATCACCGGGGATGCCCGAAACCTTGGCCGGACAGCGTTTTTTTAGGGTATCCCGGTCCGCTTCAAAGCCCCCGGGGGCCATTGGATGCGCTGTGCCGGTTTCAGGATGATGGCAAAACACGTCCCCACGATAGTTGTCAGTGACCGTATCGTAGCCCGGCACTAGGCGGGTGGCCTCCCCATCCTTCCACAGATTGCGGATGTCGATGACGGGTTTGATGCCGTCATCATCCCACAGGCTGGCGACGAATGCCGTGGCATCGTAGCCCCGATCGGCGCTCAACACCCGGGCCGCTTGCCACGCCAACGGATGTTTTTCGTGCAGTGGCGCCAGTAAGGTCGGCGCTTCTGTGATGTCGGCCGTGGAGGCCTTCGTGACCGTCCACGCCACCGGCCACTCGTAGGTGGCCTCGACGAGAAGCTGGAGCTTATACCCAAACCACGCGACGACCTTTTTCCACGCTTTGCATGTTAGTCTATTTGACGAACATCCCAAACTCGGGGATGTGTGAAATCATGTCGAATGAGGTGATGAGACATGGGGAAACAGTACGATGCGGCGTTTAAGGAGCAAGCCGTGCGGTGAGTGCGGGAGGGTTCCCGGAGCGTGGCCGCGGTGGCCCGGGCGTGGGGCGTGCCGGAAAACCCGCGGCACGGGTGGGTCCACGCCAGGGATCAGCATCCCGACGAACCCTTTGTCGGATCGGGCCGCTGGCGCGCGGCCGAACAAGCGGCCCGTGACTGAGAACGCCGCATTCGGGATTGGGAAGAGGAACACGCGATCCGAAAAAAAGCGAGGCGCCTCGTCGCCAGCGGCCGGCAGTCCAATAGGCGTTTATCGACGCGCACCGCTCCCCCTGCCGGATCACGCAGCGGTGCCAGGTGTGACACGGTTCCCGGAGCGGTGACTCACCATGGCGGCGGCGCACGCCGGGCCCCCGTGCCCGGCGCCGCGCGGCCCGCGCCGCGCGC
>JAPNUR010000037.1 GCA_026627385.1 Bacillota bacterium
CTATCGCGGCCCACTTGACGCCCCGAGCGACAGCGGCGGGGATCGCCAATCCAGGCCCACACCACCGCCGCGGTCCACGCCCCTAACCCCGGGAGACTCCAGAGCCCAGCCATTTCAGGACGGTCGCTGAGCCGCCGCAGAATCTCCCCGCGCAGGCGCTCGCCCTCCTGTTGCGCCTGCTCAGCCATCGTGAGCGCACTGGTTAAGACGCGTTGCAGCGTCTCGTCGAGCTCCGCTGCGTGCGTCGCGAGCCAGTCGCGCACCGCCACCGTGCGGGGGACCGCATACCCGGCCCGGATCACGAGATTCCGCGCGCGGTTACGCCACGCGGTTTCCTGCTGCTGGCAGGCCCGGACTTGTGTGATCAAGGCCCGGATGGCCCGGACTTCGGCCGGCGGCACCCACACCTGCACCCGTGAGTACGTGCCCAGCGCCAACCACTGCGCTAGCCGTTCGGCATCGATCCGGTCTGTGTGCCGCCCTGATCCCAGGCGTTTCAGGCCGGCCGGATGGATCACCACCACTTGACGGGCGTGGTCCACGAGGCGATCATAGATCGTGAACGCATTTCCGGTCGCTTCAATTGCCACCGCGGTGTCCGACGTGAGCCGCGTGGCGAGAAACCGGGCCCACTCGTCGGGCGTGTTGGAAAACCGGAAATGCGTGCCTTTTTGACCGGCTTGAAACACATAGCCATGAATATAATTCTTATGCAAATCCAGCCCCATCAACGGCGTCATGAGGGGCCTCCTCCTTTCTCGGACAATTGTCAGCGAGGTCTCTTCCTCTCCGTGCCTGTCGGCATTCACGTATGCGAGTCACCGGGCGCTCCCGGCTCATGGGGGCGGTGCGCAGGCGGGACTCCCTCATACAGCAGGCGAGCCGCTGCGTCAAGCGCAGGCCCCTGTAAAAAGCCGAGTCGTCCCGCCCCGCGACATCGCACGTCTCACCCACGAGATAGCGGAGCGTTTCGATGACCATGCCGCCAATTCCTGCTCCGCACCCCGGGGCTTGATTCCCATCATACCCACAGCAAAAAATGGCCATAACCCCTGCGCTGGCGCCTTGTCCCCTCTTTTCTGAATGATTGTATCCCCTCTCGCCGTCCGGTTTCAGGGGCACGCGGTCGCGTTTCCAATCCCTTGGCTGCTATTGCCGGCATGTGGGCAGGCTCCGACTTGGCGTCCATTTTGGGTATGCGCCGCACGGCATAAACCAAAGTATCCACCACCGAACTGCCCGTCTCCTTGGTGCAAGGAAAGGAGGGTCTTGAAAGGGGAAGGGCCGCGCGGGATGCGGGGGGAATGAATCCGGCACTTCGAACAACACATTCTTCATCAGCCATGCGGCGATTTGACATAGCGAGCGGTGTTCTTTACAATCAGGGAGGCTGTTAAGGAAAAGTCCTTTACGGGGGCGCTGATGAAATCCTCTGATCGGGTGCGAGCCGGGTTATTGTTAGATGTTTATGGTCCCATGCTCACCCCTCATCAGTACGAGGTGTGGCGGCTGTACTACCTAGAAGACTGGTCCTTGGCCGAGATTGGGGCAGCGGAACACGTGTCCCGAGCAGCTGTTCATGATATACTGGAGCGCACCCAACGCATGCTCGAGCACTACGAATCGCGTCTGGGTTTGCTCGCGCGGGCGGAGAAGCGACGCGCACAATTAAGCGAGGCGTTACGTTTACTCGATGAGGCAGGCGTTGATAGCGAGAACCTGCGGCGTTTAAGGGACACACTGGGGCGACTGGCGGACGAGGAGGACCGAGGCGATGTTTGACGCGTTAACCGAAAAACTGCAGACGGTATTTAAGCGCATGCGCAGCAAGGGTCGGCTGACCGAGCAAGATGTGCGCGAAGCCCTGCGTGAGGTGCGCCTGGCGCTCTTGGAAGCGGACGTCAATTTTAAGGTGGTGCGCGAATTCCTCGGGCGCGTGGAGCAGCGCGCGGTCGGTCAGGATATCCTCGAAAGCTTAACCCCTGCCCAAGGTGTAATTCGCATTGTGCGCGACGAGCTTGTGGAGCTCATGGGAAAAACCCCCGAACGGGTGCGCATGGCCTCTAACCCGCCCACGGTCATTTACTTGGTGGGATTACAAGGAGCGGGCAAAACCACTGTCGCGGCGAAGTTAGCGCGCATGCTGCGTCAGCAGGGCCGACAGCCGATTTTGGTGGCCGCTGATGTATACCGCCCGGCCGCGGTCGAGCAACTGAAGGTGTTGGGCGAACGTGTGCAAGTGCCTGTGGTGAACGAGGCGGGATTGAGCCCGGTAGAACTTGCTGAACTGGGCATCAAGGCCTCGCGGCGCATGGCCCGCGATGTGGTGATTATAGATACCGCTGGCCGTTTGCACGTGGACGATGCGCTGATGAACGAGTTGGAGGAGATGAACCGCCGCGTGCCCGCCCACGAAATGCTGCTGGTGGTGGATGCCATGACAGGGCAGGATGCGGTGCGGGTGGCCACAGACTTTCGCGAGCGGCTGCCCCTGACCGGCCTCGTCATGACCAAATTGGACGGGGATGCGCGGGGCGGAGCAGCCTTGTCCATTCGCCAGGTCACCGGATTGCCGATTAAGCTGATCGGTACGGGGGAAAAGCTGGAGGATCTGGAGCCGTTCAATCCAGACCGAATGGCGTCTCGGATTTTAGGCATGGGCGACCTTCTCACCTTGATTGAAAAGGCCGAAGCATCCATGGACCGCGAGGGAACGGAAGCTCTAGCGCAAAAGATCGAGAAGGCGGATTTTACCTTGGACGACTTCCGCGCCATGATCGAACAGGTCAAGAAGCTCGGGCCGCTTTCCAAAGTGATGGAGATGATGCCCGGCCTGTCGGGCCAGATGGCCAAGCTGAAAGACAAGGTGGACGACCGCAGTGTGGTGCGCATTGAGGCGATTTTGAACTCCATGACGAAAAAAGAACGCCAGCGCCCGGAAATTCTCGACGGCAGCCGCCGATTACGCATTGCCCGCGGGAGCGGCACCAGTGTGCAAGAGGTGAACCGGCTCATTAAGCAATTTGAAGACGTGAAGAAAATGATGCGCCAGATGAAGGGCAAAAAAGGGCGTGCCCGGTTTGGGCGCATGCCGTTTCCGCCATTAGGCTAACGAAAGGAGGAGCATTGATCGTGGTAAAAATTCGCTTGCGCCGCATGGGGGCGAAGAAGCGTCCGTTCTATCGGGTGGTCGTTGCGGATGCGCGGTCCCCTCGGGATGGTCGCTACATTGACGCCATCGGATATTACGATCCGACCAAGGATCCGGCGGTGATTAAAATCGATGAAGAAAAAGCCATTCAGTGGATCAAAAACGGCGCTCAACCCACGGATACCGCGCGGTCGCTATTGCAAAAAACCGGCGTGTTAAAGCGATTGGCAGAGGAGCGCCGGCTTAAGGCCGAGGCTCGTGAGTCCTCGTAAGCCAGAGGTTTGGCCGGGATACGTCCTCGTCGGCGAGGTTACCTCCCCTTTTGGGATTGATGGCTCAGTGCGCGTCTACCCCACCACCGATTTTCCCGAACGGCTGGTTCGCCTCAAGGAGGTGGCGGTAGACCGTTTGCAGGAGACGCGGTCGGTGGAACGGGCGCGACTGGCGCCGCCGATGGCGGTGATGAAACTCGGCGGTGTCAATACCCGAAATCAAGCGGAAACCCTGCGGGGAGCACTTTTGATGGTGCCGGAAGTTGCACTGCCGCCGCTACCGGAAGGCGAATACTACTGGCATCAGCTGATAGGGCTACGGGTGGAGGAAGTGGGCACCGGGCGGGTGCTGGGGCGCATTATCCATGTGATCCGCACCGGGGCAAGCCACGATGTCTTTGAGGTGGAGCGTGCGGGAAAGAAGCCGCTTCTGATTCCTGCGCTTAAGTCGGTAGTGCGCGAGGTGGACTTGGCGCAGGATGTGATGCGGGTGGTGTTGTTGCCCGGCCTGGAGGATGCGGCCGAATGAGCCTCATGATCCAAGTCGTCACGTTGTTTCCCGAAATGTGCGAGGGCGCTTTGACGACTAGCATGCTTCTGCGGGCGCGACGCCGAGGGCTATTAGCGGTGCGGGTCATCCCGTTGCGCCCATTTGGGGTGGGACCGCACCGGCAAACCGACGACTACCCCTATGGGGGCGGGCCCGGCATGTTATTGCGGGCAGATGTGGTGGTGCCCGCCGTGGAGTGGGCCATGGCTCATTATGGGGGACCAGCCCGGGTTATTGTGACCTCGCCGCAAGGGCGCCGGTTTACACAGACGGTAGCCGAAGAGCTCAGCCGCGAGCAGCATCTCATTTTAGTGGCCGGTCACTACGAAGGCATTGACGAGCGCGCCAAGATGCTTTTAAATGCCGAAGAGATGTCGATTGGCGACTACGTGCTGACGGGCGGCGAATTGCCGGCGCTGGTGATGATCGATGCCGTGGCTCGTTTGATTCCCGGTGTGTTGGGAGCTAAAGAGGGTGCCGTGCAGGATTCCTTTAGCCGACCGGGCGGCGGGCTCGAAGGACCGCAATTCACGCGGCCGCGCGTCTACCGCGGTCTTGAGGTGCCGCCGGTGTTACTGAGCGGCAACCACCAGGTGGTTGCAGCGTTTCACGAAAAGCTTGCCGAGGATTGGACGCGCGAGCGTCGGCCCGATATTGCGGGGAAAGCTACGGATGAAAGGGGGAATTGACGTGGACTATATTAAGCTGGTGGAAGAAGACCAAATGCGGAGCGACATTCCCGATTTTCGGCCGGGTGACACGGTGCGCGTCGCCGTCAAAATTCGCGAAGGGAATCGCGAACGCGTGCAAATGTTTGAAGGTGTGGTGATTCGCAAGCGCGGCGTCGGCATATCCAAAACCTTCACCGTGCGGCGCGTCAGTTACGGCGTAGGGGTCGAACGGACCTTTCTCTTACACTCGCCCCGGTTAGAATCCATTGAGGTGGTACGCCGGGGCAAGGTGCGCCGGGCGCGGCTCTACTATCTCCGCAAATTGCGGGGCAAGGCAGCGCGTATTCGCGAACGGCGGTAAAGCAGGCGAAGACGTTTGTCTTCGCCTCTGCTATTCTTATTCGGCGAGGTGACACAGTGCCAGAGAGCAAAAGAAAGAGCGGAACGCGGGAACTGATTCAGACGTTAGTCATCGCCCTTATCCTGGCGTTTTTGATTCGCACATTTGTGTTTGAGTCGTTTCAAGTCTCGGGGTATTCCATGTTGCCCACCCTGCACAATGGGGATCGCGTATTGGTCAACAAATTGGCCTTTGTCTTGGGAAAGCCCAAAACCGGCGAAATTATCGTCTTTCACAGTCCGGTCGTTCCGAGCCAGGATTGGATTAAACGGGTGATTGGGGTACCGGGCGACACCGTCAGCATTAAAAACAATGTGGTCTACATTAATGGCAAGCGGTATCCTGAGCCCTTCTTGAAGTACCGGAAGTCTCCCAACGTGGCTCCGGTATATGTGCCGCCTGGCTATTTGTGGGTGCTGGGCGATAATCGCCCGATTAGTTATGACAGCCGTTACTTCGGGTTATTGAAAGAGTCGCGGGTGATTGGCCAGGCCTTCTTGGTGTGGTGGCCCCCCTCGCGTATTCGTTGGTTGTCGTGATGGCGAAGAGCTGGTATCCAGGCCACATGGTGGCCACGCAAAAATCTATTCGCGAATTAGCCCCGTATTTGACGGCGTTTGTCGAAGTGGTAGACGCCCGGGCTCCGGAACTGACTCGGCATCGGCCCCTGGCCACCTGGGTGGGGCGCACGCCGGTTGTGGTCGTGCTCAACAAGGCCGATGTCGCCAATTCCCGCGTCACAGAGGCCTGGGTCACCTGGTACAAGGAACGCGGCGTGGCAGCGATACCGTTTAGCGCCAAGGACAGTAGCGCTCCCCATCGCTTAAGGACGGTGGTCGAAGCGCGATATCAGCCGCCATATCGATTGGCAGTAGTCGGAGTACCCAACGTGGGGAAGTCGACCATTCTCAATCGCATGGTGGGGCGCCATCGGGTCCGAACCGGTGGCAAACCGGGCATTACCCGCGGACGTCAGTGGATTCGCGTTGGCAATGGGTGGGAGTGGCTAGACTTGCCAGGTGTGGTGACGCCGGCCAAATCGCGCGATTGGCGCCTCAAGGTGTTAGGTATTGTAGCCTGGCCGACCGACGAGGCGGAGCAACTGGCCGACTTCGTTTGGACCTTGGTGGACCATGGGCCTGATGCGGATTGGATGTCATGGGGGCGCCGACGCGGATATCTGGGACGAGGGGGAGCGGTCGACGTTCAACGCACGGCCGAAGCCCTGATTCGAAGCTTTCAAGCCGGGGAGCTGGGGGCAATTAGTCTAGAAACCCCGGATCAACGGGAGACCCAGTGATGCCGCATCCTGACTGGCAAACACTCACCGTCTTTGAAGAGGGATTTTGGCGGCAAGGGTTGGTGGTAGCCGGCACCGATGAAGTGGGGCGCGGACCGCTGGCAGGTCCCGTGGTGGCCGCTGCGGTGGTGCTGTCGCGCGGCGCCATGATCGCGGGCCTTGATGACTCGAAACGGCTGACTGAGATGGAGCGGCAGCGCCTGTTTTACGAGGTTTGGCATCAGGCCGAAGCTATTGGCATAGGAGCGGTAGGACCCCAAACCATTGATCGCCTGAACATCTTAGAGGCATCGCGGTTGGCCATGCAACGAGCGTTGGCGCACCTTCCCGTTATTCCCGAGGTGGTTCTCGCGGATGCGATGCGTTTGACGGAGGGTCCGTACTATACGGTCTCGCTCATCAAAGGTGACCAGCGCTCGGCGTCCATTGCTGCCGCCTCGGTGATTGCCAAGGTCTTGCGCGACCGCTACATGGTGGAGCTTCACCGCGAGTTTCCGGAGTACGGATTCGACCGCCATAAAGGCTATCCCACAAAAGCGCATCGCGACGCGCTGGATGCGCGGGGGCCGTCTGCGGCGCATCGGTTAACGTTTCTCAGGCGGCGCGGTGTCAGTGTCCGGGGCGATGGCCAAGCGGTACCCGGCGCCGCGCACGGTTTCGATTAGCGGGGCCGCTTCGAGCAGTTTGGTGCGAAGATTTTTGATGTGCACGGTCACCGTCCGCGTATCGTCGATGTCGTCCAGCCCCCATACCCGACGAAAGAGTTCCCGGCGGGAAAAGACGCGCCCAGGTTCTTCGAGAAAGCAGGTTAACAACGCGAATTCGGTGGCCGTGAGATCGAGGGGTCGTCCGCCCAGCCATGCTTCGTGGCGCGCGGGATCGAGGTGCAGACGGGCGTAGGTGATAGGCCGACGGGAGGTGGGTGAGAGCCGACGAAACAAGGCCTGAATGCGGGCCACCAATTCGCGCAGCGAAAAAGGTTTGGTGACATAATCGTCAGCGCCAAGCTCCAGGCCTACCACCCGGTCGACCTCCTCCTGCCGGGCGGTCAGCATAATCACGGGTACGCGCCCATGCGCTTTCGTCTGCCGCAAAACCTCTAGGCCCGACATGCCGGGCAGCATCAGATCCAGTAGGACCAAGTCTGGTCGATCGTGCTCGACCTTGCGGATCGCCTCGACGCCGTCTTGGGCCGTCAGGACCCGATAACCCTGGCGCCCGAGTTCATGCTCCAACAACACGCGAATGGCTGGTTCATCATCGACCACCAAGATGGTCCGCGTCACCCAGTCCCATCCCTTTCTTGCCCTTGTGTTCCAATGCTTAGCTCCATCATAAGAAGGGGTTGTTAACCTTTTATGAGGATTGCGTTAAGGTTTGGCAAGACCGGGTGGGTGGCCAATAACGGGCGTCCGTGGGTTTGGGCGAATGCGGCTGCCAGAGGGGCTCCGGTTGCAGAAATGGGCGAAGAATGACGGGTCCGCAGCCGGGGTGCCAGCGCGTATTGGGTTGAAGGGCGGGCACAGGAACCCACGTCCAGCGGTGGGGTCCCTGGGGCGCGTGAAAAGGCGCGGATACCCAGGCGCCTTCCACGGCGGACCGGGGGGTTGCCGGACCGGGGCGCATGCCGCTTGTCATACTGATTTGGGGCATGTATACGACCCCACGGGGGCGGGCGAAGGGCACGGGCGGCCAGTGCATGGTACGGTTGAGACGCCGCATAATGGTGTGCCAGATGGGGCCGGCGGCAACCGCTCCGTAGGCGGGCCCGAGTCCCGCCTCGGTAAACAGCTGGGGCCGTTCGCCCACGCGATTGCCCTCCCAAACGCCAACAATGATTTGCGGTTCGTAGCCGATAAACCAGGCGTCGGCCTCTTGGTTGCTGGTGCCACTCTTGGCGGCCGCAGGACGCCCGAGCGCCAGCTGGTGTCCTGTGGCCCAGGCATCCGGTCCGATTCCCGGCAGCGGATGGGGCGTTAACACTTTCATGAGCATGGTGGTTAAGAGATACGCTTGGGCGGGCGTCAGCGCCTGATGGGAGACGTGAGGCGTCTGGTACACCGTGCGCGACCCTTGAGTGACCCGGGTGATGAAGCAGGGTTGGACCCACCGCCCTTGGTTATCAAGCGCAGCGTAAGCCTGGGTCAGCGTCAAGAGGTTGCTATCAATCCCCAGCGCCAGCGACAAATTGCGCGGTTCAGCGGCGGGGACGGCCACCTGGAATCGGCGCTGCAAAAATGTCACGGCATGACGGACGCCAGTCGCCGCCATGAGTTTCACGGCGACATTGTTGTCTGACATCGCCAGGGCGTTGTCCAGTGTGATGTATCCACGGTAGCGATAATCGTCGTTGTGCGGCCACCAGTGGCCGTCTATCCCCCGAAACTGCGGGACATCTTGCACCACGGTGGTGGGCTCGGCGCCGTCGACAATGCGAGGTGCGTAGTCGAGCAGCGGCTTGATGGCGGAACCCGTGGAGCGCAACGCGTGAAGGGCTAAATCGGCTTGAAGAAAGGCAACATGACGCCGTCCGCCAATAATGGCCCAAATGGCCCCAGTGTGCGGGTCCTCCACCACCACAGCCGCCTGGTGATGGGCATATGGGTGGCGCGCCGGCCCGAAATTGGCTTGCATCCAACGATCCACTGCCTGCTGGGCGATGAGATACACGCGGGGGTGCAAGCTGGTGTAAATGTGGAGATTGCCGTCGAGAATTTCATGAAGGCTAAAGCCGTGGGCCAGGAGGGTGCTGACGACGGCGTCAACGTACCAGGGGTAGGGATAATGAGGGCCACGTGCGGTGTTCGGGGCAGGGTGGAGCTCGAGCGGCGTGCGAAGGGCGGCGCGGGCTTCGGCGGGGGTAATCATGCCCCAGCGCGCCATGGCGGCTAGGACGAGGCGTTGCCGTGCTTTGGCGAGGCGCCAATGAATGTACGGGTCGTACAGTGACGGAGCCTGAGGAAGGCCAGCCAACAAACTGGCCTCAGGCAGGGTCAAACGGTTAGGTGTGGTGTCAAAATAGATTTTAGCGGCGGCGGCAATGCCGTCCGCTCCGTGACCAAAGTAGACGGTGTTGAGGTAGAGGCTCAAGATTTGATCCTTAGTGTAGGCGTGATAAAGCTTCAGGCCGAGTACAAATTCTTTGAGCTTTCGCCCGAGTGTCTTCTGATCTGAGAGATAGAGGTTTTTGGCCAGTTGCTCAGTAATCGTGCTGGCTCCCTCTAAAGCTCGCCGGTCACGCAGGTCGACCCACAGCGCGCGAACCAGCGAAGGCAGATCGAAGCCGGGATTGCGGTAAAAGTTGTGATCTTCAGTGGCGATGATGGCGTTTTGCATCACGGGCGCGATATCGTGCAGCGGCACAAAGCCGGTGTTGGAGGGATCGAGGTATGCAGCCACCTGACCGTGGGCATCGTAAATAATCGAACTCCCCTCATTCTCGATAGTGCCAAGGGCCGATTCCACCTGGGGAAGCTGGGCCCACCACACAATCGCGCGCGCGCCCAAGGCGACCGTGCTGAGGATGAGAAACAGTCCGGTGAGGCGGCGAATGATGCGTTGTGCATGACGTGTCATAGGCTCAACTTGCCCCAGATAAAGGGACCCTATGCACAAAATCCGCCTGCGGATGCGGCGATCCGAGATGAGGCGCTCCACATCAACCGCGTGTGTCAGACGGGAGAATCCTGGCGAACAAGACGCGCCGGGCAGACGCCAAGGCGACGGTCATGCCAAAGGGGCCGAGATCGGCCCCTTTTGGTAGTCCTTGGCTTAAGGGTTAACGGTTCCCGCTCCATAGTAATGCTGAATCCAAAACGGACTGTCTAAGTTTTGGATCATCACTGACTGGCCTGGTTCGGGGGCGTCAATAAAGGCTTGGCTGTAGCCTAAGCTCGGGTCAGCCCCAATGTAGATGCCCACATGGGAGGCGCCCGGCGCGTAGGTTGTAAAGAAGACCAGATCCCCGGGTTCTAAGGCACTGCGCGGTACCGGTGTGACTTCTTGATATTGATCCCAGCTGGTGCGGCCAATGCTGATGCCATTTTGTGCTAGCACATATTGGACCAGTCCCGAACAATCAAAGCCGGTCGCCGGACTGGCGCCGCCCCAGACATAGGGCACGCCGAGGTATTTGAGCGCGGTGGCGACAATCGCTTCGCCAAGCGTCGTGCGTGCGCTGGTCATGGGCAGATTCACACTCGCGGTGTCACTGGCCACGGTACGAGCCGGAGCCTCTGTCGGGACCACCAACACCTCGCCAACCCGCAGGTCATTGGGATTGAGGAGGTGGTTGGCGTCGATGAGGGCTGCCCACGACACGTGAAATTGGGCGGCGATACTGACCACCGTGTCGCCGGGTTGGACGGTATAATGCACGACGGCGGGCTTGGTTGATACGTCCGGGGTGCTGGGGGCGGTCCCATCGGGAACCCACAGCAGCTGTCCCACGTGAAGCATGTTCGGGGTGGCTAGGTGATTGACTTCCGTTAATGCGGCTACGGAGGTGTGAAACGCGGCGGCGATGCTATCTAAGGTATCCCCCGCCTTGACTCGATAGCGCACCAAACCGCTATGCCGCACAGAAAGCATCGGTTCCGCCTTGGGACGGGAAACTTTCACGGTCCCGTCAAGGGCGGTCACCAGCGCATGTTCAACGGCTGGGCCGACGATACCGTTAGGCGCCAAGTGGTGGATCGATTCAAAATTGACGACAGCGGTCTCGGTAATCGAGCCAAAGTAGCCGGTCACCGGAATGCGGTACCCTAGTTGGTCGAGATCAGTTTGCAGCAGGCGGATAGCGGGACCCTCAGCGCCTGGTGCATAAGTGCCAGTGACTGATGCGGCATTAGCGATGGAACCGATTCCCAAAGCCAAAGCGACAGTGACGCTGAGCGCGCCTGTCCAGCGGTAAGTCAAAGAAATGGCTCCCCTTCCTTCACAATCTGCCTCCGAGGTTAGTTAGGTGGTTCGGGCAGAAGGAGCCCTACGTGAGCATCACGATTCACCAAAGGCCGGAGCCTTTTAATCCCCCGTACATGGGTAACCCATGATTCGGCGTCAGGAGTCGGAAAAATTCTACAAGTTGTGACCGCCCGTGTCATGAAGCCTGACGCGCGGTTTCGGCGCCTTAGAGGCGATATGAGCCGAAATTCCCAGATTATGTCCGGAATATAGAAAGTCTGGCGTAGATGGAAATTGTCCCCTTCGGCTCAGAGAGGATGCACTCGCCATACACGGTTCTGGAGATTGATGGCATAATGCGTTAATATAGGGACGCTTATGACGGGAGGTGGCATGTTGGCGAAGCCAAAGCCCTTGATTATCGTAGAATCACCGGCTAAGGCCAAGACCATCAGCCGATTTTTGGGCAGCCGTTATCAGGTCAAGGCCTCCATGGGACACGTGCGGGATTTGCCGAAGAGTCAATTTGGGGTGGACGTAGATAAAGGGTTTGAGCCGCGCTATATTACCATCCGCGGCAAAGGCGGTTTGGTCAAGGAGCTCAAAGAAGCGGCCAAGAAAACCGACCGCGTGTATCTGGCGACCGACCCCGACCGGGAAGGGGAGGCTATCGCCTGGCACCTGGGGGAGGCGCTGGGCATTCCCCCGCAACGGGCGCAGCGGATTCAATTTCATGAAATTACCAAAGACGCGGTAACCGAAGCGATTCGCCATGCGCGCCCCATTGACATGAATCTGGTGGATGCTCAGCAGGCGCGCCGTGTCTTGGATCGCGTCGTTGGGTATCAGCTCTCGCCGCTGTTATGGCGCAAAGTCCGGCCGGGGCTATCGGCGGGGCGCGTGCAATCTGCGGCCCTGCGATTAATTGTTGACCGTGAGCGGGAAATTCAGGCGTTTACGCCAGAAGAATATTTTACGCTGGAGCTATCGGTTGCCAGCGACCCCGTGCTTGTGGCGGAGTACGCAGCGCCGTGGGGCGAAAAGGGGCGGCTGACCCGCGAACAGGCGGTAGCACTGGAAGCTATGGTGAAACCCCAGGATGCGGTGGTGGTGCGATCGGTCAAGACGCGGGAACGGCGCCGCCATGCGGCACCGCCGTTTACCACGTCGACCTTACAGCAAGAGGCATCGCGGCGGCTGGGGTTTTCGGTGAAGCGGACGATGAGTATCGCCCAACAGTTGTACGAAGGGCTCGAGGTGGCTGGCGAGGGAACGGTCGGGTTAGTGACCTATATCCGCACCGACTCCACCCGCGTGGCTGAAGTCGCGGTCGCGGACGCGAAAGGGTACATTGAGGCCACATACGGGGCTTCGTTTTGGAAAGGGCCGGATACCCGGCCGGCGAAAAAGCGGCCGGGCGTGCAGGATGCCCACGAAGCGATTCGCCCCACTTCGGTGATGCGTCACCCGGATTCGCTGAAGAACTCGCTCAGCCGCGACCAGTGGCGGCTCTACCGATTAATTTGGGAGCGATTTTTGGCAAGCCAGATGGCCGCGGAAATATCAGACGTGACCACGATCGAGTTGGGCTACGGCGACCACGTCTTCAGAGCCCACGGTGCCGTGGTAAAATTTCCGGGCTTCACCATCCTCTACCAGGAAACCCAGGAGGACGAAGGCCAGGACACGCGGGTCGTGGCGTTGCCGGTTGTGCACGAAGGGCAGCAATTGACGGTGGTGTCGCTCCAGTCGCATCAGCATTTTACAGAACCGCCCCCGCGCTTTACGGAAGCAAGTTTGGTTAAAACGCTGGAGGAATTAGGCATTGGGCGCCCCTCCACCTATGCCCCCATTATCGATACCCTGCTGCAACGCGATTACGTGCGGCGCGAACAGCGTAAATTAGTGCCAACCGAACTGGGCGGGGTGGTGGTGGACCTCTTGCAGAAATATTTCCCGGAAATTGTGGACATTTCCTTCACTGCAGCTGTCGAAAACCAACTGGACCGGATTGAAGAGGCAGAGTTGGGTTGGCGCGACGTGCTTCACGCATTTTATCAGCCCTTTAAGGCGGAACTGGAGCGGGCCGACGAAGATATCGAAAAGGTTGCCTTGCCGAGCGAGCAAACGGAGGAAACGTGTGCGGTGTGCGGTCGCCCGATGGTGGTCAAGTACGGTCGCTTCGGCAAGTTCTTGGCCTGCTCCGGCTATCCCGAATGTACGAACACGGAGCCCTTGGTGGAAAAGACCGGCGGCGTGTGTCCCAAATGCGGCGCCGATTTGGTGGTGCGGCGGTCCAAGCGCGGGCGCACATTTTATGGATGTCGGGCTTATCCCACGTGCGATTTTGTGACCTGGTGGCGTCCCACGGAAAAGATCTGTCCGCGCTGCGGTTCGTCCATGGCGCTCAAGCGCAAAGGGCGGCAGGATACATTGGTGTGTTTGAAGGAGGGATGTGGCTATGAAGAAGAAGCTCAGTGACCGTGTGACTGTGGTTGGCGGAGGATTGGCTGGATCTGAGGCGGCCTATCAACTGGCTGAACGGGGGCTGTTCGTCGATTTGTACGAAATGCGCCCCGTCTTTATGACCCCCGCGCACCATACGGCGTCGTTCGCGGAATTGGTCTGTTCTAATTCGTTTGGCGCGAGCGAGGGCGTCTCACCAGCGGCTCTATTAAAAGACGAGATGCGACTATGGGGATCGCTGGTGTTAAAGGCGGGGGAACAGGCGCGGGTGGAGGCCGGATCGGCCCTGGCGGTGGATCGGGATCGCTTTAGCGCCGAGGTCACGCGTGTGATTGAATCCCACCCTAAGATTGCGGTTCACCGACAAGTGGTGGAGCGCATTCCTGAAGGGCCGACCATTATTGCGACCGGACCATTAACCCATGAAGCGCTGACACGCGATTTGATTCGCCAACTAGGGGAGGATCCCCTGTCCTTCTTCGATGCGGCGGCCCCCATTGTCTTTGGCGACAGTATTGACATGGACTACGCTTTTTACGGGTCGCGTGAAGGCAGCGACGATTACATCAATTGTCCATTGACCAAGGAAGAGTATGACCGGTTTTACGAAGCCCTAGTTACGGCCGAGCAACATGAGCGGCATGATTTTGAGGACGCGTCCTTTTTCGAAGGGTGCCTGCCCATTGAAGAATTGGCCAGACGCGGGCCAAAGACGCCGCTGTTTGGGCCAATGAAACCGGTGGGGTTAAATAATCCACTAGAAGGAGGGCGTCGGCCCTACGCTGTGGTTCAGCTTAGGCGCGATAATGCTGCGGGGTCGCTCTGGAGCATGGTGGGATTTCAGACGAATTTGCGTTGGGGGGAGCAAAAGCGCGTTTTTCAGATGATCCCCGCGTTGCACCGCGCGGAGTTTGCCCGCTACGGCGTCATGCATCGAAACACCTACCTGAGAAGCCCCAAAATCCTGACAGCTGCCCTGAACACCCGAGTGCGCCCGGATTTGTGGCTCGCCGGCCAGATTATTGGTGTGGAGGGCTATATGGAATCCGCGGCTTCAGGCATTTTGGCGGCGTTTAATGTGGCCCGCTATGTGCATGGCGAAGAGCCGGTGACGTTGCCGCGGGAGACGATGATGGGGGCGCTGTTTTATTACATCAGCCATACGGATCCGCTGTCGTTTCAGCCGATGAACGCGACCTTTGGCCTTCTTGACGTGCCGCCCGAGGTGCAAGCATTAAAGGACAAGCGGGCGCGCCGACAATGGTTAAAGGAGAGAGCGCTTCGTGTGATGGCCCACTTTTTGGATCAACAGGTTTCGCACTATGTCTAAGCCGGTGCCGCCCGAGGTGACAGCCTTTCTCCGGCATCTGGCGACGCTCGATCAGGTGTCGGAAAATACCCTGAAAGCTTATGAAAGCGATCTGGCGCAATTTTTCGCGATCGTGGGAAAAACTCAGGAGGTGACGACCCAGGATATTCGCCGATACCTAGTGATCCTGAGTCATGAAGGCAGGACTCCGCGGACCATCGCCCGCAAGCTTGCAGCCGTTCGCACATTTTACCGTTATCTCGAACGCGAAGGGATCGTGGCTGACAACCCTGCGCGGCGAGTGCTGTCGCCGCGTTTTCGCCGCGGATTGCCCCGAGCGCTCACTGTCGAGGAGATGCACCAATTCATTGAATCGGCCATGCAGGAAGACGGGCCGCTAGGCCTGCGGAATTGGGCGCTGATGGAAGTGTTGTACGGCGGAGGGCTGCGTAGCCAAGAAGCGGTCGATCTCGATGTCCGCGATGTTAATCGACAGACGGGCATGATCTCGGTTACCGGCAAGGGGGGCAAGCCGCGCATTGTGCCCATCGGGCGAAAAGCCCTGGAGGCCTTGGAGGCCTATTTGAGCGCCGGGCGGCCCAAACTGGTGGTGGGAAAAGAGCCCGCCCTCTTTGTGAATGCTCGCGGGCGCCGGTTGACCACGCGCAGCGTGCGGCGCATCGTCAAGGCGACGTTGGTAAAAAGTGCGTTACATCGCAACATTAGTCCCCACTGGCTACGTCATTCCTATGCCACGCACATGCTGATGGGCGGCGCTGACCTGCGCGTGGTGCAGGAGCTGTTGGGCCATGAGAGTCTCAGCACCACGCAATTATATACGTTTGTGTCGCAGGAGCAGCTCAGCCGCATCTATCAGAACACCCACCCGAGGGCGTAGAATGAAATAAGGGGGAGACACGTGACAGACTTTCACGGAACCACCATTTTGGCGGTGGTCAAGGACGGTCACGCCGTGATAGGCGGCGATGGCCAGGTGACCTTTGGGCAAAATACCATCATGAAACATACGGCCAAAAAGGTGCGGCGATTGTACCACGGGCAGGTGTTGGCGGGATTTGCCGGAGCCGTGGCGGATGCGTTGACATTGTTTGAACGATTTGAAGGCAAGCTTGAAGAAAGTCATGGAAATTTGCCGCGAGCCGCGGTGGCGCTGAGCCGTGAATGGCGCACCGACCGCATGCTGGGCAAATTGGAAGCGCTGCTGTTGGTGGCCGATCGCGACAATCTCTTTGTGCTCTCGGGAACCGGTGAGGTGATCGAACCGGACGATGGGATTGCGGCGGTGGGATCCGGGGGAAGTTATGCCTTAGCCGCGGCCCGCGCCTTGGTTTCGATTGATACGGCGCTCAGTCCGCGGGACATTGTCGAACGGTCACTGAATATTGCGGCCGATATCTGCATTTACACGAATCACCACCTTACGATTGAGTCATTGGATTAGGAGGGCGACTATGGATGAGGCGTTATTGACTCCCGCGCGCATTGTCGAAGAGTTGGATAAATACATCGTGGGGCAAAAAGAGGCCAAGCGGGCGGTGGCTATTGCCTTGCGGCATCGTTGGCGCCGCAGCCGTTTGGATCCGGAACTCCAAGAGGAGATCACGCCCAAGAACATTCTCATGATCGGGCCCACCGGTGTCGGGAAAACGGAAGTGGCGCGCCGACTGGCGCGTTTGCTCAAAGTCCCGTTTATCAAGGTGGAAGCCACCAAGTTTACCGAGGTAGGATATGTAGGGCGCGACGTGGACGCCATGGTGCGCGATCTGGTGGAAACCGCAATTCGCATGGTCAAAGAGGAGCGCAGCCAGCAGGTGCGCGAACGGGCTGAGCGTCTAGCCGAAGATCGCATCGTGGATGCCATGGCCCCCTATCCCGAGGAGTCCGGATCGGGTATGCGCAACCCCTTTGAAATGTTTTTTGGCGGATCATCCAACCCGCACGTTGCGCGCCCCATAGATTCCGAAGAACGACGACGGATTGAAGAAGAACGGCGCAAAATTCGTGAAAAATTACGCATGAAGGCGATGGAGCACGAAGTCATTGAAGTGGAAGTGGAAGACCAGGGTCCTGCCATACCCTTCATGGGCAATGTGCCCGGAATGGAAAACCAAATGAATCTCGGGGAGATGTTTCAGGGATTGCTGCCCAAACGCACCAAACGGCGAAAGATGACGGTGGCCGAGGCGCGTAAAGTGCTCACCCAGGAAGAAGCGGATAAGCTTATTGATGCGGATGCGGTCACCGCGGAGGCAATTTGGCGGACCGAGCAGCAAGGGATTATTTTTATCGATGAATTTGACAAAATTGCGGGCGGTCAAGAGGGTGCGCGCGGACCGGATGTCTCGCGCGAAGGGGTGCAGCGCGACATCTTGCCCATTGTCGAAGGGTCGACGGTGCAAACGAAATATGGTCCGGTCAAGACCGATCACATCCTGTTTATTGCCGCTGGAGCGTTTCACGTCTCCAAGCCCAGTGATCTCATTCCCGAGCTGCAGGGGCGCTTTCCTATCCGGGTCGAATTTGATGCGCTTACGGAGGAGGATTTTTACCGCATTTTGACGGAACCCCGCCATTCGCTGGTGTTTCAGTATCAGGCCTTGCTGGCCGCGGAAGGGGTAGAGGTGCGGTTTGACGAAGGGGCGCTCCGGCGCATGGCGCGTTATGCGTACCAAGTCAACCGCGATAGCGAAAACATTGGAGCCCGGCGACTTCATACGATTATCGAAAAAGTGTTGGAAGAATTAAGCTTTAGCGCCCCAGAGTTGGCAGGGCAGAAGATTACGATTACGGACCACTATGTGGATGAAAGACTCGCCAAAATCGCTGACAACATTGACATCAATAGGTATATACTCTGAATTTTTATTTTCGTCATCACCTTTATCCACTTTCGTGTTATAATAGAGTCGTGAAATGCGTAGGTCATGTCGAACAAAGGAGGACGTTGTCGTGGAATCATTGTTGGAAAAGACGCGGCGCATTAATCGACTCTTACAGCGGTCGGCAGGTCATCCGGTAAATTTTGAGGAAATGGCCAAGATTTTAAGCGAGCTTATTCAGGCCAACGTGTACGTTGTGAGCCGCCGGGGCAAGATTTTGGGCTATTCCCTTCTGGATGGCTTCGAGTGCAACGTGATGGTGCAAGAAGTCTTGGGGCCGGAAGTGTTCCCGCAAAGTTACAACCAAGGGCTTTTGAAGGTGGATGAGACCCATCCCAATATTTCGCAAGAAAAGCGGCAATGCGTGTTCTTCCACGAAAAGCCGTGCTTGTACGAGAACAAGATTACCACCATTGTGCCGGTCAATGGCGGCGGCGATCGGCTGGGAACGCTGGTGCTGTCGCGCTTTGGTCGGGAATTTAACGACGAAGACTTGATATTGGCCGAATACAGTGCCACCGTGGTGGCAATGGAAATCTTGCGGTCGAAGTCTGACGAGCTTGAAATGGAAGCGCGCAAGAAGGCCGCTGTCAAGGTGGCGATTGATACCTTGTCCTATTCCGAATTGGAGGCGGTACAACACATCTTTGAGGAGCTGGGCGGCCCCGAAGGACTGTTAGTGGCCTCGAAGATTGCGGATCGCGTGGGGATCACGCGGTCGGTCATTGTCAATGCCTTGCGGAAATTCGAATCCGCTGGCGTGATTGAGTCGCGCAGCTTGGGCATGAAGGGAACCCATATTCGGGTGCTGAATGACCGCTTGCTGGGCGAACTGAAAAAACTGCAGCGGTAATCGATTGTCATTGGCCTCCCTAGCGTGCTAGCGGAGGCTTTTTTCATGCGGGGAGGCGGTCGATGACCGCTGGAGAATTTGCTCTAAGGCTTCCATGATATGGCCTTCGACCGTCTCCTTGACGCCACGGCCGGTTTCCACGGCATTGACGATTGGCTGATGGCCCTCGGCCAAGGAACGCAATTCCTCACGGTTTTGGGGCTGCAGGCTGATGAAATAAAAGATGGGTTGGGCAATCATGAGCCAGTGGCGGAGGATTAATTGGTGGCCAGAATAGCTGACCAGCGCTTCGTGAAAGGCTAAATCTCCCTGAATGACGGTTTTCCAATCGCCGTCCGCCGCGGCGTCGCGCATGAGGGCCAATTGCTGGTTGAGCTGGCGGACGAGTTCCTGGCGATCGCGGCGAATGGCGAGTTCGGCGGCATATTGCTCCAACAGCGATCGCAGTGTTGCGACTTCCCATAGGGATTCAGGAGTGTAAGAGCGGACCACACATCCCCGGTGCGGTAAATATTCCACTAACCCCTCTGATTCCAGACGCCGAAGCGACTCCCGCAAAGGGCCGCGGCTAATCCCCAGTTCCTGGGCTAGCGCAGCTTCATTAATGCGGCTGCCGGGGTTCAGCACCCCCTGAGCAATGCGCTCGCGAATGGCGTTTTCTGCCCATTGGGATGTGGACGGTGGACGATTCATCAGGCACCTCGCGTGGCATGGTTTATGTCATATCGGTATTCTAACAGATTTTCCACAAATCTCTTGCCAATTATCGAAACTCCCGTAATATATTAACTGTCGACAGTTGACAATAGGAGATGATCGCATGCCATACGTAAAACGGGTTAGGCTTTCAGAGGTGTTGGATGGACGGGGCGATCCGACGGTTGCCGCCACGGTGACCACTGACGATGGGGTCGAAGCGACAGCCCTGGCTCCGAGCGGGCGGTCGACCGGTCGCCATGAAGCGGTGGAAGTGCGCGATGGGGAGTCAGAGTGGTACAACGGGCGCGGCCTTCGGCATCATTTGGCGCAGGTCGAACCGGAGATTTCGGAAGCGCTCGAGGGGAGCCGGCTGGACATTAGCCGCGTGGATGAGGCCTTGATCCAGCTCGACGGTACCGCCAACAAGTCGCGGCTGGGGGCCAACGTCACCTCAGCGATCTCGCTTGCGGTGGCCAAAGCGGCGGCGCGTGCGGACGGTGTGTCCCTGTATCACTATTTGAACCCTCTGGCCCGTACTCTCCCGGTCCCGCAAATGAACCTGATTAACGGGGGTCGGCATGCGTATAACGCGACTCCGGTGCAAGAATTTATTGTGATGCCGGTTAAAGCAGGGGATTTTGCCGAGGCGCTCTCGTGGACCATGCGGATTTACCACGCCTTAAGTCAGATGGTGAAACAGCGTTACGGCCATCATGCGCTCAATACCGGGGATGAGGGCGGGCTTACGCCTGACGTGCCTTCTCTCGCGGCTGGGCTGGATTTGTTGAGCGAGGCTGTCAAGAATGCGGGATTAGCGGGTGGCGTCCGCTATGGTTTGGACATGGCCGCAACCCACCTTTATGACGTCAACACGCAGCAGTACACAATCGACCGGGCTTACACCCGCGAGGAGCTCTTTGCCATGTACGCCGACATCGTGGAGCACCGGCAGGTGGTGTCCATCGAGGATCCCGTGGAAGAAGACGATTTTGAGGGTCTGGCACAACTGACGCGGAGGCTGAAGGCGCAGTGGGTGGGGGACGATTTGTTCGTGACCAACCCGGCCCGCGTTCGCCGCGCCATCCAAATGGGAGCTGGCAACGCGCTCTTGTGGAAGTTTAATCAAATTGGCACCCTCTCAGAAGCCTGGACGGCAGCCGACGTGGCCCGTCGCCATGGGTATGAGATTGTCGTGTCCGAGCGCAGTGGCGACACCGAGGATCCTGCCATTGCGGATCTGGCGGTGGCTCTGGGGGCATCCCAAATCAAAACGGGTGCGCCGGTGCGCGGCGAGCGCACAGCCAAGTACAACCGATTGCTGGCCATCCAGCGTGAGCTCGGAACCTTGGGGCGCTACGCGGGGCAGGATTTGATGGAGCGCTATGGCTAAGGCAGGTCCGTGGATCCGAAATGCGTCAACCTTGCTGGGCGGGGGATGGCGTGACGGTAAAGCGCTGCTCGTAGAGCTGTTAGACGTGGCCTTAAGTGCCTGCGATCCGTCCGATCGCGTGCGCGAGCTGATTCGCGTGGCCGATGGGCAGGTGTTTCTGGGATCCCATCGAATTCTTCCGCCAACGAACATTCACTTTATTGGTGCGGGCAAAGCGTCAGCTCCCATTGCTGAGGCGGTGGAGGCCGCGTTAGGTGCGCGACTCGCCGGCGGCCTTGTGGTTCTCAAACGCGGGCAGGTGGCCGCGACGGAACGCATTAGCGTGCAATGGGCCGACCATCCGGTGCCCTCGCGAGATTCCTTGACCGCGGGTCAGGCGTTAATGGATTACCTACGCCACCGCGTCAAACCGGGAGATGTCGTCATTGCTGGGTTTACTGGGGGCAGTTCGGCATTAGCTGCGGTCCCGCCGGAGTCTGTCCCCTGGGATGCCAAAGTCGACCTTCACCGGCTGCTCTTAGCTAGCGGTGCGTCCATCAACGAGATCAATACGGTGCGCAAGCATGTCTCGCAAATCAAGGGGGGGCGCCTGGCGGCCCTGAGACCCGATGTGACCTTTTACAACATGACGGTGTCCGACGTGGCGGGGGATGCGCTGGACTTGATAACCGACCCTACGGTTTTGGACTCCAGTCGTTACGAGGATGCCGTACGCGTCTTACGAGCATACGACCTTTGGGACAGCGTGCATCCCACGGTTCGCCGCCATTTGCTGTCAGCGCCTGATCCGGTCGAAGCCTTGCCTCAGGTGCAACAGTCGTGGGTGCTGGTGAGCGGCACGACGGTGGCCAATACGGTGGGGCATTACCTCGATCAACGGCATCCCGAGTGGCCGTGGACCGTCTTTAGCACCACCATCTCGGGGGAGGCGCGGGAAGTGGGACGGGTCCTGGGCGCCTTTGCCCGTGAACGCGCTCAGCGGGGCGAACGCGTCATTGCGATTTTGGCGGGCGGGGAGACAACGGTCCGCCTATCCCCTCAAGAGTTGGGCCAAGGGGGGCCCAATCTCGAGCTCGCCCTGGCGTTTGCCATCGAAGTGCGCGGCTATCCCCGGATTGCGTTGGCCTCGATTGATTCCGATGGCCAGGACGGTTCTACTTCTGTGGCTGGAGCGCTGGTTGACGGTGAGACGGTAAAGGAGGTGAAAATCTTCGAAGAGGCGTTAAGGACGCACCAATCCCTGAAATTGGCACAGGCTCAATGTGGCATTGAAACCGGACAAACGCGTACCAATGTCAACGACATCACCTTAGTGGTGGTGGGATAGCCAGGATATTGGAAGCGCGCATCATGGGTTGTAAAGTCAGAAAAGAGGAGGGATTCGCATGAGTGTGGCGTCTTCGCCGCCTCGAAGTCTCAGGGCGAATGCGATGGGGCTCTTTGGCGACTGGGTTGCCGGCATTGCCACCGTAGCGCCGTCAAGCAGCGTGGCCTTTACGCTGGCGCTGATGATTTCCTTTGCCGGGTTGTCCTCGCCATTTGCGGTCTTGGTCGTGGGATTCGGCATGTTGTTCGTGGCCGTGGGATATTCGCGGCTAAACAACTGGCGTCCCAATGCGGGCGCACCGTTTGTTTGGGTGGGGGCGGTCGTTCGTCCCTGGTTGGGGTTTGCGGTGGGATTTGGAGCCATCTTAGGCATGTTATTTGCCAACATTGGCAACATTGCCTTGGCTGGCAGCTATCTTATCTCTGTTATTGCTCCGAGTTATCATCCCTCGAGTCTTTTGGTGTGGATTGTGTCGGCTGCGCTCTTGGCCATCGTGGTGGCGCTCGCCATTCGCGGCGTGCGGCCGTCCATTCGCGTGCAAATGGCGCTCCTTATCTTGGAATACGCCATTGTCATTTTGTTCCTGATTTTAGCTATTGCATACGAGGTGTCAGGCCACCATCCAGGCGCCCATGCGCCGAGTTGGCGGATGTTCACCCCCTCGCTATCGCTTGGGGGCTTTAAGGGGATTACCAGTGCGGCGGTGCCCATCGCCTTCCTGTACCTGGGCTGGGAATCGACGCTGGTGTTAAGCGAGGAAACCACCAACTCCAAGATCAATCCAGGGCGGGCGGCGATCTTAGGCACGTCGTTTCTGATTCTCTGGTACACGCTGCTGACCGTGGTGTTTCAAGGCATCGCGTCCCCCAAAGACATTATTGCTCACGGAACCGACGTGTTAGCGTATGCGGGGACCATCCTCCTGCCAGGCCCCTTCGAGCGGTTGTTGCCAGTCGCCGTGTTTGTCGCGGTGTTTGGCACCACGCAGCTGCAGCTGATTGCCTCCAGCCGCGTGGTCTGGGCCATGGCGCGGGATAAATTGTTTCCGGAGTTTTTGGCGTCCCTGTCTCGGCACCAGGCGCCGTTTTGGGCCAGTTTGATTCTGGGGGCGATTCCTGCGCTGGCGTTGATTCCTTATTTGGTGAGCACGAGTGCCAACACCGCCATTGGCGATGTGATTAGCGCGGCTGGCCTTTGGTATCTCTTTATGTATGCGGTGATCGCCTTTACCAGCGTGTGGTTTTACCGACGGGCGCTGCTGACTAATGTTCGCTTTTTCTTTGGCAGTGGTGTTATCCCTGTGGTCGGCGGCGTTATGATGGTGATTGCCTTGATTTACGGACTCATCACCCAGACGGCGGCGATTGCGTGGGTGGGCGGGTTGACGATTGTGGTCTGCCTGGTGATTGGCGCCATCTATGCGCTTGGAAGCCGCCATCCCTACTTTCACCAGCCGCGGATGATTTACGAACCCGGCGAAGATGCGGGTTCGTCGTCTGCTAAGGCCTCGCGATAACGCGGGGAAGGAGTCGGCGGATGCACACAGTGGCAGAGTTTACCGGGGAAGAAGTGGGGGCCGCCGTGCGAGCCGCAGTCAGCGAAGCCATGCGGCTTGGCATTGCGGTGTCGGTCGCGATTGTGGATGGGGGCGGCATTTTAAAGGCGTTCTATCGGATGGACGGGGCCGAAATTGCCGGCCCCACGTTGGCGATTGATAAGGCGTACACTGCAGTGGCGCATCGCATCGAAACAGCGGCGCTCACGGCCGAGGCGGAACCCGGCGGCAGTTTATATGGGTTGCATGCGAATGCTGGCGGGCGCTATGTGACTTTCGCGGGCGGCGTCCCGGTGTGGTGGCAAAACCGAGTGATTGCCGGCATCGGCGTCAGCGGTGGCAGCGCCGCAGAGGACAGCACCTGTGCCCAAGCGGCGTTCGAGACCCTTAGAGGGTACCTCCCTCTTCCCTGAGCGCCCGGGGCAGAGGCCGCGCGTCGGAGGGCCGGGACATCTCTAGGGTGTCTCGGCCATTCTGCTGTAAGGGGTCGGGGACTAAACTCGTCATTGTTCGTTATGCCCTATTGTGTGGGAAATGATGAGGCGTCGTGTCCAAAGGAGTCTTTCCCTTTGCGACGAATAGGTGAAGCAACAACATTGTGATCATTAGGAGATGATGACATGAGCTTGGGGGAACGGTCTGAGCGGCTCATGGAACGCCGTAATCGCGCCATTCCACGCGGAGTCAGTCATGCGACGCCGGTGTTTGCGGATCGCGCCGAGGGTGTGTACATTTGGGACGTTGAAGGACGTCGCTATATTGATTTCGCGGGGGGCATCGGGGTGCAGAACCTCGGGCACCGGCCTCACTTCGTATTGGATGCCGTCCAAGCTCAACTGGAACGGTTTATTCACACATCGTTTAACGTCGCCCCGTATGAACTTTATATCGAATTAGCGGAAAAGTTGGCAGCCTTGGCTCCCGGAGCGTTTGCGAAGAAGACGCTACTCGTGAACTCCGGGGCCGAAGCGGTCGAGAATGCGGTCAAGATTGCCCGCAGCTACACCAAGCGGTCAGCCATTGTCGCTTTTACTTATGGATTTCATGGACGCACTTTGCTCACCATGACATTAACGGGTAAGACGCGACCGTACCGGGCGGGGTTTGGCCCGATGGCTCCCGAAGTTTACCACATTCCCTACCCCTATCCATACCGCGATCCATTAGGATACGACCCACAATTTGGCGTTTTGGCGGCCAACCGGTTATTAGAGCTCTTTGATACTGAGGTTCCCGCAGAACAGGTGGCCGCCGTCATCGTCGAGCCGGTGGCAGGAGAAGGCGGCTTTATCGTGCCGCCGCCGGAATTTTTACCGCGGTTAAGGGAAATTACCCAGGAACATGGCATTCTCCTCATAGCCGACGAAATTCAGACGGGGTTTGGTCGCACGGGGCGGTTGTTTGCCGTTGAGCATAACCAAGTGGTGCCAGATCTCATGGTTCTCGCCAAATCATTGGCCGCAGGCTTCCCCTTGTCCGCCGTTGTCGGGCGTGCAGAAGTGATGGACGCTCCCCAAGTGGGTGGGTTAGGCGGCACCTATGCTGGAAACCCCGTAGCTGTCGCCGCCGCGTTGAGTGTCGTCAACTACTTTCTGGAGCATCCGGAGGTCCTCGAGCAGGCCCGGCACCTGGGGCAGGTGATAAACGCGCGTTTCCAGGAGTTCTCCAAGCGCTACGACATTGTGGGTGAGGCCCGAGGCCTTGGACCCATGGCGGCGTTGGAACTCGTGGAGTCCAAGGCTTCCAGGCGTCCTTCGACGGCTCATGCCGATCTCGTCGCACAGTATGCCTATGAGCACGGACTGATTCTCATGCGGGCCGGGATGGCCAACCACGTAATCCGGACGCTAATGCCGATAATCATGACTGATGACGTGGCCGAAGATGCGCTAATGATTCTTGAAGATGCCATTCGTTATGCTCGAGACCAAGCGAGACGGTGAGGGTGTAGTGGGGGATTATAAAAATAACCTTAGGGGTTATTCCAATCGGATGAAATTCCGAGGAGGGGTTGGGGTGTTGCGTGGCTCGTGATCAAAATAGCAGTGGTTTCCACATTTCGCGGCGAGCTCGCAACGACCCCATCATCGACAAGCGATCGCAGATTGGTTAAAAACGAGCTATGAGTTCGGGAGTAGGCCGATAATAAATGGATGCGTGATTGATGACCGCATGATGGAAAAAGGGGAGATCGCGCGCCAGGGAACCCAGTGAGGAACCGAGCTTTATTCCGGACTGCGGCGGTTGTAGATTGGGTTGATAATGTCTCTATTTTGATGTAAAAACCGATTGAGGTCTGGCTTACGCAACATCCGACGTTGTTTCACCGGATTGC
>JAPNUR010000038.1 GCA_026627385.1 Bacillota bacterium
GCCGGGGCGCAAGCGGTGGCCACGCTGCGCGCTTGGCACCGTTCGGGGCGCTGGGCCGCGCTCTGGGCGAGTCGACCGCTCATCCAGCGTGTGCCGCCGAAGCGACGCTGTGCTGCTTGATCACAATTATGAGGCACACCCGCGGGGGACATCGCATCTTTACCGGATTCACGGCGCATGGTATAATATCCCGACAGGAGGTATCGGTGTGGCTAATATCAAGTCGGCCAAAAAGCGTATTCGTCAAATTGAAAAGCGAACCCTGAGGAACAAGATTCGCAAAACCATGGTGCGCACCGCCATTCGACGGTTCGACGACGCACTCAAGCGGGGCGATTTGGATGCAGCTGAGATGGCGCTCCGTTTCTGTTATGCGCGTCTAGACCGAGCCGCGCAAAAAGGCGCCATTCATCGCAATAACGCGAGTCGCCGTAAGTCCCGATTGGCCGCTCGCCTCGCAAAGGCCAGGCAAGCAGCCAGCTAAGGTTGCTCGCTCTTGATCTCACCCCGCCCCGTGGCGGGATTTTTTTCCGGCCCATAGGAGGGTCCACAGGATCAGCCATAGATCGGGTTCACCGTAACCCGTCTTCATGGACACATCAATTTTGCGTGCCCAGTGCAAAAGCTCATCGATCTCATCTGGCGACCATAGGCGGACCGCCGCCCATACCTTTTTGGCGACAAAATCTTTCAGCCCCGCCTCGTGCTGAAACGCTTGCAACGATTGTCCCCGCTGCTTCGCGCGCTGCGCACGCTGAATCTGAATAAGCTGACGGGCCATCATGATGAACAACTTGAGCGGAGCCTCCCCACGGTTCAAATGGTGGCTAAGGAGAGTCACCACCTTAAGGCCATCTTTAGCGAGCAATGCATCGGTCAGATCCCATAAAGGCTCCTCCCCGTTGGGCATCGGCGGGACACCGTCCAGGACCATGTCCACCGTGACTTGAGCACCCGCCCTCCTCAACGACAACTTGTCCAATTCGAGCAAGGCCTGCTCTTCAAATCCGGCTACCCGTTGGCAAAACACATCGAGCGCCTTCGCTTCGAAGGTGACGCCTTGCTCCCGAGCCTCCCGTTGGACAAATCGCCGGAATGCCACGGCGCTGAGATCCTTGCACTCGACCACGCGTTGGCGCCCGATGGCCTTCTCCAACGCCGGAGTGACCTTGTCTTCGTATACGACGAGGAGCGCGTCAGGCGCGGGATGTTGAAGATACCGGGCGAGCGTCTCTTCTTTTTTGGGCCACCGGGGCCGCTCGACCACCACCATTTTACGCGAAGCGAAAAATCCCGGCGTCGCCAGTTCCACACTGACCTGGCGAAAGTCCTGAGCCTCCTCAAATCGAATGACGCCGGTGGCCTGACCTTCCCCCAAAAATTGCTGCGCGGCTTTGTCTATCCACTGTTTTTGCCAAAACGGGTTGCTCCCCGTCACCACGTAAAGGGGCTCAAAACGGCCCCGCATTATCTGCGCTAGCGCTTCGTCGTAAGTCATGCTGGCTCCTTTGGGGATCGCATAGCGACGTTCCAACTTGGCCACATTGTACCAAGAGCTTTGATGCACCAAAAGGGGGGCTGACGATGTGGCCATGGTCGCGCCAAACCCGTCTCAACAAAACGTCTCAACAATCTGACGCCCAAAAGCCCGGCCCGCACATCAAGGCCGGGGCCGCGCGTTTAACCCATAGTCTCAATGACACCCAAAGCGTCTTGCGCTCCATTAGTGGCGTCGATACCGCCTTATTAAAGCAGCTCATTAGTCAAACAAGCGCGTTGAACCAAGAACTTAATGCGTTAACGCAAGAGCTGAACCCACACACGTCGCTGGACCAATTTACAGGGGATATTGAGGCCGTGTATCAGCGCTTACAAAGTGGCGTGGGACAGTCGCCCGACATCATCATCCGCCGCTTCTTAATGGGGGACAAAGCTAAGATTCCTGCTGTCCTCACCTTTGTGGACGGACTCACCGACACCCAAATGATCGATCAGGACACGATCATGCTTGCTCAGCAATACGATCACGCATTCACACGGCATCACGATCCGCAAACCATCCATCAAGTGGTGCACGATCTGGTCACCGCATCAGGACATGTGACCACCGAGACCAGCTGGAACAAACTGATGGTCAAACTGATGGGCGGCAATACCATCCTCTTCCTAAGCGGTTCGTCGACCGCCCTGGTGATAGACACCGTGAAATACCGGGCGCGAAGCCTGACGACGCCCACCACCGAGCGATCGGTCTTGGGCCCCCAGGAAGCGTTTAATGAAGTGGTGCTGACGCAAATGAATCTCCTCCGCATGCGTATTAAGTCCCCCAATCTTCGCTTCGATTCCCTGACCATCGGGGAGATGAGCCACACCACCGTAATTGTCGCCCATATCGAAGGATTGACGAACCCTGAACTCGTGGCCGCTGTCAAGCGCAAATTATCCGTGGCTAAAATGGCCACTCTGAATATTGGCCAAGAACTCACCCCGCTCTTGGCATCCCGCTACCATTCGCTTTTTCCCCAAGTGCGGCGGACTGAACGCCCGGACGTTGTAGCCCGGGAACTCACTATGGGCAAAGTCGCCATCTTGGTCGACAATACCCCCTTTGCGATGGTGGTCCCCAACACGTTAGCCGATTTCTATCAAACGTTGGAGGATTACACCATGAGTTTTTGGGGTGCCTCCCTGGAACGCTTGGTTCGTTTTCTCGGCCTCATTTTGGGATTGCTGCTGCCACCCCTGTATATCGCGCTGACCTCCGTCAACCCGGAGTTATTACCCACGAAATTGGTGATTACCATAGCCGGTTCCCGGGTGGGTCTACCCCTGCCGCCGGTGATGGAGGTGTTAACCATGTGGGCGATTATTGAAATCTTGCGGGAAGCCTCCTTACGCTTACCCAAGGAATTATCAAATACCCTAGGCACGGTCGGCGCCATCGTGGTAGGCACGGCCATCGTCAAGGCCGGCATTGTGTCCCCGCTCATGATCGTCATCATTACGTTAACAGCGTTGGGACTGTTTACCTCCCCTAACTACGAGATGGCCACCCCTTGGCGCGTGCTATTTTGGTTTCTGATCGCCTTATCGTATCTCTTTGGGCTCTTCGGCATTATCTTAGGCCTGTTGGCCATTTTGGCCCATTTGGCCTCTTTAGAGAATTTTGGCGTGCCCTATTTATCCCCGTTCGGGCCATACCGCTGGCGCGATTTGAAAGATACGTTTGTCCGCTTTCCAGAGTCCAGTCTAACCAAACGCCCAGCTTACCTGCAGCCGCTTGACGTCACTCAATCCTCCCATTGGCACGTGGATCCTATGCCGCATCCGCAACTAGGACAGGCTCAAAAGGAGGAACAGCATGGGTAATCGGCGGCGATGGTGGCGAATCACTGTCGTGGCGGTCATGACGGCACTACTGACCTGGTCACTGACAGGCTGTTGGGACGACAAATCGCTCGACACACGCACCCTGGTGTTGGCCATGGGCTTTTATCCCGCACGGCAACCCGGTCAAATCGCTGTCTATTTTGCCATCCCGACTCCGGCAGGCCTGACTTCCGATAGCGGGTCCAGCTCTAGCGGTGGCGCATCCGGGCCCCCCATTATTATTCTAAAAGGGGTGGGCCACTCGATTGGTCAAGCGTTTTCCGCCGCCCAAGCCAGTACCAATCGCGACCTTTACTTAGGGCATACGATATTCTTGCTCTTCTCCACCAAGCTTTCGCCAAAAGCCTTGCGCCGCTTGGTCAACGCTTTAGATCGCATTGGCACGCTCGACAAAACCCCATTCGTCGCCGCAACCTCTGCCCCGTTTGCATCCGTGATGGGGACCATTCCTCAGGAGCACTTCCCCCCCCTCTACTATGAAGAACTGTTTTCGTGTACCACGTGCCAACAACTCATGCTGGGGGTGCGCTTTTGGGAAATGAGTGACCGGCTATGGACCCCCGGGGTTGACCTGGTGTTGCCGCTCTTAAGGCCCACCAAGCAGGGTCCTGCCGTGGACGAAGTGGCGCTGTACCGAGGCACCCGCTATGTGATGACATTAACCCCCAAAGAAACCGCTGCGTACGCCATCGCCGCTGGGCTCAGTCGCAAAACGTCGATATTTTTCCCACGGCTGTGGGATACCAATCTGGATTTTGTCGCCGACAAAGCCCACGTGGCGACCCGCATAATGCATGGTCGGCTCCAGGCAACCCTCGCCATTCATGCTACGGCAACCCTGGAGTCCATTGCCACGCCGACGGAAACCGCCGCTCAGGTAGCCGCTATCAGCCAGAAGGCCGCCGCATTGCTTGCCGACCAAGCGGTTTCATTTGTCCGCCTAAGCCAGCGGCACGACGTCGACGCGCTCGGATTTGGCCGATCGCTGGCCTGGTCGGCGCCCGCAATCTTTTCGCGCTACCGCCACTGGCATCAGATTTACCCTCACTTGAACGTGAGCGTTCGCGCGGCGATCACCATTAACCGGTTAGGAGATGTGCGCTAATGTCAAACTTTGGGGAGGCACTGTGATGGCGTGGATCACTGAGCGAATGCCGCGCATCTCGGCAGGCCAATTTGCGACCATGATTACCGCCGGCTACCTGGGCCTCGGGATCTTTTACTTTCCGCGCCCCTTGGTAGTAGACGCGGGACGCTATGGTCTGTACGGCCTATGGTTGGATGGATTCGCCGCACTGATCCTCATGCGATTCGTTTTTGCCATGGGCCACCTGATCCCAAACGAAACCCTGTCAGGCTTTTCACCGGCCTTACTGTCCAAACCGGTCAGCTGGCTACTGGGTTTTTACACCATTGCCTATCACATCAGCTTGGCTATCTCCGCGGTCATACTCTTCAGCTTTGTGCTGGGCAACATTTTTTTACCGTCTACGCCCATCTGGGCCATTAGTGCCGCCTTAACCCTGACCAGCGCTTACATGGCCTACGGAGGCGTTCAGGCCTTAGCCCGCACACTGCAGGCCAGTTATATTCCCCTTCTAGTCCTCACCATTCTATCGGTCTCCATGGCCGCTCTCTCCATCCGCCATCCGGCATTGTTAATCCCCACCACCGACGTAGCGCTGGTGCCGCTTGTCGAGGGCGCCTATCACCAGTTTGTCATCTTTATTGGCTTTCAGCTTTCGGTGACCTTGTATCCGTTTGTGAAAAACACCGAACGCCAGCAGGCCGAGCGTTATAGCCTCTTGGCCCTGGTTGGCATCGTCCTTGCGCTATCCATGGAATACGAGGTGATTATGGCGGTGTTCGGGCCGAACGCCATCACCGAACTGCGCTGGCCGCTGGCCAGCACCTACCGCATCATTTCCCTATCCGGCTTTTACATTTCTAAGCTGGGCACGCTCTTAATTGTTCTCTGGACTATTGTCATCGTGGCCTTCGTCTCCGTTCGCCTCTGGTGTCTAGCCCACGACCTCTCCGCCATGGCTCCGCGCTTCAAATACGAGGCCGCGTTGGGGCTCATGACTTTACTGACCATTGGCGGCTGTCTTCTCTTTCCGAACGCCAAAGTGGCCGACCTCCTAAACGAGCATTACCTCTTGCCGTTAGGTCTCGCGTATCTCGTCTTGGTGCCGAGCACCGTCATGTTGGTAGCCAGAGCACGTCCAACCCTGATCGCCCAATTGCGAACCCGTTACGAGCCGGGCCCCGACATCTAACGCGGCTCGGGCCACACCAGTTCCACCACCGTCCCCTGGTCCGAGGATAGCTGCACCACGCCTCCGTGCGCTTCCAGGATGCGGCGGACAATCATGAGACCGAGGCCGTTACCCGACTCTTTGGTGGTCACGCGGCTGAACATCAATTTTTTTAGGACATCAGCGCTAATGCCCGGCCCGTCATCGCGTATTGTCAGACACGCTCGGTCCCCCTGCTTGCGATAACTGACTTCTACCTGCGATCCCTGGTGACTCATAGCCTCCACGGCGTTTTTCATAATATTGGTCAGCACTTGCTGCATCCGATCGGCATCCGCCCAGAGCTCTTGTTCGGGTGCATAGCGTTTAACCAGCGAAAGTGAACGGCCGTTCGACCGTTCACCGTGGGTTGCGGTAAACCAGGCATGTTCCACCAGGGGATCTAGCAGCACCCAATCCAACGTCAGTGTCAGCGGACGTGAGACCTCCAAGAGGTCAGCGGTGAGGCGCGATAGGCGGTCAATTTCTTCCAGCATGAGCTCGTAGTAATGGCCTGATCCCGATGTTTCACGCTGGGCCATCTCCACATAGCCGCTGAGCGCCGCCAACGGGTTGCGAATTTCATGCACAAAACTCGCCAAGTGATCCATGGAAAGGGGAGCAGGCATTGACGGGGAAGAGAGCGGCCAAGCCTCCAGGACCACCAGGTGGCGGCGGGTAACCCACCGGAATCGATAGCCGCTACGCAACAGCACCGACTTCTCAGGCCCCAGCTCCCGCCACCGGGGAATGGTTTCGACCGTGTCCCATTCCCGTTCTTCCTCTACCCCAAAGGTTCGGCGCGCCGTCTCATTGGCCCATTTAATGCGACCGCCGGCTCCAACAATCACGGCCGTTTCCAAATCATCGGCAATCAACAGCGGCCACGCGTGGCCAAACCAGCTCCACTCTCCCACCACTTGGTTGGCAAAGTTTCGCGCCGGGCGCTCATTGTCAAAGGGCGTCCCGTGGCTCGCGGTCTCACATTCCTGCCCGCTTGCCAGCATCAAGGCTGCGCGGTTTTGCCAAACCCAACGCCCATCCCGCTTCAATCCCAATGGGATGGGCAATAAATCTAAGAGGTCGCGCCGCGCTGCCACGTCGTTAATGAGCTGCATATGCGGCGCCGCCGGAAATACCCAATAACTATCATAACCATCGTTTGGCTTCCCTGTTTTCATTTGTCGCCACCTGCTTGGACTGAGGGTTTGACTGGGGCGTGACCAGGTCGTTAAGCCATTCGACATATTTTGACAGATTCCTCTTTGCTGGCAAAGCCGTTCGCTGTTACCACATGCCTCAAGCAGTTTTTTGACATCGCCACGGACCCGCGGGAGATGGACCATGCGCGCCCGCGATACAAGATTTCGAACGCCGGTGGGCATACTGAACAGCGGAGGTGATCCGCTTTGGCCCTATTACGCTGGGAACCTGCAGACATGGACCGCTTGCGTGAGGATATGACCCGCATGTGGAACCGGATGCGCGAGGATTGGGCCCTCGACACCGCCCGGCCGCGCACCCACCTGCATCCCATCGAGAATGGCTATGTCGCCGAATTCGAATTGCCCGGGGTTAATCCCGAAGAAGTGCAAATCGACGTCGACGAAGAAACCGTGAGCGTACGCGGCGAGTTTCCGCCGTGCCCAGGAGAGGCCGAAGATCAAGACCGCAGTCACTTTCACGTGGTCTTATCGTGGCCCACGGAAGTCAATCCCGACACCGCCACAGCGGATTGGCGCCACGGTCTTCTGTCTATCACAGCGCATAAACTGGCGGGCCATCGCCGCCGGATCGCACTCACTGCTCCACACTAGCGCACAATCTCGAGCTCGCGGCCATCGCCGCGAGCTTTTGGCATCTTACGGTCTCGGCCGCGAGGGCGGCAATTGATCCGGAGGCGGCGGCTTTCTTCCGCTGAAAAACCCGGCGACAAAGCCCAGCGCCAGCCCCCCTAAGACAGGCTGCCACACCGATTGCGGCGGGCCAACCCAGACCACCGTGCCGCCTTCCGCGACCAGGGCGGCCAGCACACTAATCAATATCACCTGCCACACCGAGAGCCGCCCCATCGGACGCCGCGACCGCCCGGCAACAGCACCAATGACCGCGGAGGACAGCGCGATTAAGAGGGCTAAGACGGTTTTCAACCGACCACCACATTAATCAGGCGCCCGGGAATGACGATGACTTTTTGGACCTCGTGGCCCCTGAGATATGGTGCTAGTCCCGGATGCGACAGCGCTTGGCGCTCCAGTTGTTCCTGAGGAGCCGCCGCGCTGACGCGCATACGCGCCCGCACCTTGCCATTCACCTGAATGGCCACTTCCACTTCCTCTTCGACCAAGTCCGCCGGGTTGTACTGTGGCCACGGAGCCTCATGCACGCTTGTGTTGTGACCTAGTTGGTGCCACAGTTCTTCCGCCAGGTGTGGCGCCATGGGGGCCAGCAACACGGTTAAGCTTTCGAGCAGCGCGTGCTGTACGTCGGACGACACCAACTCTAAGTCCTGGTAGAGGGCGTTGGTAAATTCCATGAGACTGCTCACCGCGGTGTTAAAGGCTCGACGGGGCCCTAAATCCTCGGTCACTTTTTTGATCGTGCGTGCCTGGATGCGCCGTAACCGGCGTGCTGCCTCCGCGTTATCCCCCGACAGCCGTTTACGGGTCACCAAGCGATACACCCGCTGCAAAAAGCGGTAGCTCCCCTCCACTCCCTGCTGCGACCATTCAAAATCCTTTTCGGGCGGCGCCGCAAACAGCATGAATAGCCGCGTGGCGTCTGTCCCCCATTCCTTCATAATGGCCTCCGGGCTGAGGGTATTCCCCTTTGACTTGGACATCTTCGCCCCGCCATACACCACCATGCCTTGGGAGAGCAAACTCTGAAACGGTTCATCCACCGCAACCCAGCCGGCATCATGCAACACTTTGGTAAAGAACCGCGAATACAACAAGTGAAGGATAGCGTGCTCCTTACCGCCCACATATTCGTCAACCGGCATCCAGTAGTCTGCGTCTTGCCGATTAAACGGGCGACTTGTCTCATGCGGCGAAGCGTAGCGGAGGTAATACCAGCTTGAATCCACGAACGTGTCCATGGTATCGGTTTCCCGCCGGGCGGGTTGCCCGCAACGGGGGCACAGGGTGTTCACCCATTCAGCCACACTGGCCAGCGGCGACGCCCCGCGTCCGGTAAATTCCACATTCTCGGGTAAAAGCACCGGGAGTTGTTCGCGTGGCACGCCCACGGGCCCACAGGTGGGGCAATGAATAATGGGAATGGGGGCTCCCCAATACCGCTGCCGCGAAATCAGCCAATCCCGCATGCGGTAGGTCACACGCCGATCCCCGTGACCCAATTCCCGTAACCGATCGCTAATCGCCCCTTTGGCATCCTCCGACGCGAGACCGCTGTACGGCCCAGAATCGACCAGCACCCCCGGCTCCACATAGGGAAGTTCAGCCTCTGTGTCCCCGAGCGGTCGAATCACTTGACGAATGGGAAGGCCATACTTGAGGGCATACGCGTAATCCCGCGCATCGTGCGCGGGAACGCCCATGACAGCCCCCGTGCCATAGTCGACCAAAACGTAGTTGGCCACCCAAATCGGTAACGTGTCCCCCGTCAAGGGATGACGGGCATAGGCGCCTGTAAACACGCCGCGTTTTTCCGCGGTCTCGGCGGTGCGTTCAATATCGCTCGCCCGCCGCTCGCGCTCGACAAAAGCCCGCACTTCTGCCGCATGGGGTTGTCCGTCGATGAGCCGCTCGACAAGCCGGTGCTCCGGCGCCAACACGAGGTAAGTGGCGCCATACAACGTATCAGGCCGCGTGGTGAACACCGTAATCGTTTCATCAAGCCCCACCACATCAAACGTGACCGTCGCCCCTTCGCTGCGACCAATCCAGTTGATTTGCTGGGTTTTAATCTCCTGCGGCCAATTAAGCCGTTCAAGTCCCTCAAGCAGGCGGTCGGCGTAGGCCGTAATGCGAAAATACCACTGAGTCAGGTCGCGCTTGGTCACCAGGGTATCACAACGCCAGCACCGACCTTCCTCGACCTGTTCATTGGCTAAGACGGTTTCGCAGCTAGGGCACCAATTCACGGCCCCCTCCCGCTGATAAGCTAGTCCCCGCTCGAACAACAGCAAAAACAGTTCTTGCGTAAACCGGTAATACTCTGGCTCACAGGTTGTCACTTCGCGGTCCCAGTCAAAGGACAAGCCCATTTGCTGCATTTGTTGTTTCATATAGGCAATATTGGCCATGGTCGACACGCGAGGCGGAATGCCTGATTGAATGGCAGCGTTTTCTGCGGGCAAACCAAAGGCATCCCATCCCATCGGGTGCAGGACTGCATACCCGAGGTGGCGGTAATACCGCGCAATCACATCCCCCAGGGTGTACACGCGCACGTGACCCATGTGCAGATGGCCGGAGGGATACGGAAACTGCTCTAAACAATAAAATTTAGGTTTTGACGAACCTTCTAGGGTGCGGTAGGGGCTTTCCTTCGCCCACTCTTCACGCCAACGGGCTTCGACCGCATGGACATCATAGCGGTCTTGGACTACGGTCTTCTCGCTCATCATGCGTTCCTCCAACGAAAAAATCCCTAGACTTGCTAGGGACGAGCTTCAACCCACGCTACCCCTTTAGCCTCTGACGAGGATGTCTCTCGGTAGCGCTCACGGGTCTGGCCGCGATCTCCCACGCTGAGACATACATCGGCTGATTTTTAATCCCCCATAGCTGATTGCTTCGCTTACGATGTTCCATAGGCCAATGGATAACTCCTGACCTTGCTGATATTGGCTATTTTATGATAAGGAATACTTGAACGCAAATCTGGGCCGTGCCACCGGTTAATACCGGATATTGAGCCCCCCGTCCACCGATAGCCAAGAGCCTGTGACGTAACTCGCATCCGGCGACAACAAAAAAGCAATGACCGCTGCCACTTCCTCTGGATACCCCAGCCGTCCCAAGCTGATGCGAGACTGGAGGCGTTCTCGAACTTTGTCATCGGCCGGACCATTGCCCGTCAGAATGGCACCAGGTGCCACGCCGTTGACACGGATCCCGCGCTCCCCCCATTCCGCCGCCCAATGCCGTACGAGGCCGAAGAGGCCGGCTTTGGCGGCCCCGTACGCTGCGGCAGGGCCATCCTGGCTGGCATGGCGCGCATCCACGCTACCCACGAGCACAACGGAGGCCCCCGGCGACAAGAGCGGCGAAAGCATCGCGCCCAAGTGAAAACCGCTGGCCAAATTGACAGCCATGGTGCTCTCCCATTCGTCCAGCGTGGTCGATTCGGTGCGATCGCTATAGACGACCCCAGCCAGGTGTATGAACGCCTCCACATGGCCATAATCCGCCACCAGGCGTTCCCTCACCGCACTCAGCCACGCCGCCGGAGGCTTTCGCAAATCCACGGGGAGCCAATGGACCCCGTCTCCCGGGAAAGTGCGGCCTAAAGCGACAATAGTCCAGTGCTGCCCAAGGCGAGCCACTAACGCCTGGCCAATAGCTGAACTGAGCCCTGTGGCAACCATTACCGGCTGATGTCTTACCATAAGATGCCGGATAACCGCTGGCAATCAGGGTAAAGATTGGTATGATGGAACATGCGAATATTGGCCGATTCAGAAAGGATGACGTGCATGCCCGAATCCCCTTTTCGATTTAGTCCGCGGCCCAACCGCGCCCACGAAATTCATTGGCGCCCGTGGAGTGCCGAGGTTTTTGAACAAGCCAAAACGGAATCTAAGCCTATTTTACTCTCCATTTCTGCCGTGTGGTGCCACTGGTGCCATGTGATGGACGAAACCACCTATTCTGATCCGCGCGTCATTCAGCGCATTAACGACCGATTATTGGCGGTTCGCGTAGACAATGACCAACGGCCCGACATTAACATGCGTTACAACATGGGCGGGTGGCCTACCACCGCCGTTTTAACGCCAGCCGGCGAAATTATCACCGGGGGCACCTTCATTCCGCCGGACCAGATGTTGCAGTTGCTCGATCAAGTCGACCAGTACTGGGCGCAAAATCACGCGGAAATTGGCGACCAACTGACGGAGCCGGTCATGCCCCAATTGGTCGACACCCCGTCGCCGGACCACGCGATTTTGGAAGAGATTATCGAGACCATCCGCCAGCAGTTTGACCGGGCCTATGGTGGGGTGGGACTGATGCCGAAGTTCCCGCAGCCGGATGTCTGGGAGCTTTTGTTGTCGCACTTTACCGCCACCGGCGACGGCTCCTTGGCTGGCATGGCGGTACGGACGCTGGATGTCATGGCAGGCTCTAACCTGTACGACCAAGTGGCCGGGGGATTCTTCCGCTATTCGACCACCCGCGAGTGGACCATTCCCCATTTCGAAAAGATGCTGGAGGACAATGCGGAGCTCGCCCACCTCTACCTCAGGGCCTTTCAAACGCTGGGCGATGACACCTACCGCCAAGTTGCCGACCATTTGCTCAATTGGGTAAACCGCACCCTTTTGCGCGAGGACGGCTTGTGGGGGGGCTCGCAGGATGCTGACGAAGAGTACTATCGGCTCCCCCCGGAAGAACGCGCCAAACGCCGCGACCCGTACGTCGACCGCACGATTTACACGCATGCGAATGGCCTCATGATTCAAAGTCAGTTGCTGGCGGCGAGTCTCATCAATCCCGGTCAATACGGGCCGGTGGCGCTCACGGCTCTGGAGGCTTTATACGATCGCATGTGGGATGATGACGCTGGCCTCTACCACGTGGATCTTGACGACCATCCCCAACTTCCCGGTCTGTTGGTCGACGTTGCCCAGGTCGGTCTCGCCCTCCTTGATGGTTATGAGTACACCGGAGACATGGTGTTCTTAGAACGCGTCCACACCCTATTGTCTTGGGCCGACCAACATTTGTTTAGCGGCCAGGTCTATTGGGACCAGGTCGAGCGCCAGGGGGCGGAGGCCCTTGGGCGACTAAAGCATCGCCAACATCCCCTCAAAGAAAATGCCGCGATGGCACGACTCTGGATGCGCCTGGGCACGATCGAGAACGACGAAGAAGAGGTCGAGCGCGGCCGCCGCATTTTGGGCGCGTTAGCCCATTACGCCAAAGAGCAGGGGATTTTTGGCGCCTCTTGGGCACTAGCCACCGATATGGCAGAAGCGCCAGAGCTCACCGCCACGATTGTCGAGTCAGCCAATCATTCGGGGGCCGACCTCCGACGGGCTATGTTTGGCGTCTTTGACCGGCGCCGGGGAATCCGCACCTGGCCAGTCGGCAGCCGCGAATTTGCGGCATCAGGCCTGCCCGAGATTCCCTTGCCTGCCCTTTATATCTGCCGGGGCACGGCCTGTGCTGCGCCGGTCACGCAACCCGAACAAATTGTTGACGCCTTGCGCTCGCTGTTGTTCCCGGCCGACGCCGACATGGCTGACACCACGGAGCCTAGCCCATCCTAGCCGGGCCTTAGGTTACAGAGACCATAGCCGACGGACGCCGTCCCACAGTTGGGTCAGCGCGTCGGCTAGCGTCTCGTATTGGTGAATCCACACGCGAAGGAGCACCTGAAACCCGGGCGCAGCCCCGCCGCGTTGCCTGTATGCAACCAGCGAAGCAGCGCGAGTGCTGCGCGGAATGAGATGATACGGGGAGAGGTCACACAATCGCGCGACCCCGACCGCCTGGGCAATGAGCACCAACTCGCTGCGCGTCGCGTTCAACCAATTGACGACATGACCGGTGGCGGTATCCACGTCTAACGTGTCCTGTGCCGGAAGCTTTGGCGATGACAGGACCAAGCGCGTGGGCCCATACCGCGGAAGCACGCGATGCACTTGACCGTGGCTGGCGGCCATTAAGAGCGCCGATCCCACGGCCACGGCATCGGCGCCCAAGGCGAGCAGCTTCGCAATGTCGTCTGCGCCCCGTGCCCCTCCGGAGGCCACCAGACTCACGCGATGGCGCTGCCCCAGTGCTGTCAACCACACATGCGCCCGCACCACGGCCTCGGCGGTACTCAATCCAAAGTGATCGCTAATGACCGCAGGACTGCTGGAACTGGCCGCCTCCGCTCCATCTAACGTAATGACATCCACGCCCAAGGCTAGCAGGCGGAGAATGTCGTGCTCCACATGATGGGTTGCCGGGATCTTGACCCCCACAGGCACCCGGGGATTAATCCGGCGGATCCGCCGGATGGTCGCCTCTAGCGAAAAAGGAATCCCGCCCCGAATGCGAAACTGGCGCTGGGGATGATCGGTGGCCTGGCGAACGCGCCGGGGTAAACGCTGAGGCGTTTTGCGCACGCCGGTGTCTGCTTCGGACCCTTGGCCTAACTGAATTTCCACCATGTCAGCCATTTTAATGGTCGCTGCTTGATGGTTCCAGGGGCCACGACCAAACTGCAATATCCAGCGCGTCGCATAGGATCGCTCGGCTGGTAAAAACGGTCCCTCGCCGGAATTGGCGGCGATGCCGGTCAACGCCGAGGCTTCCGCCATCGTCACTTTGGTGGCCCAATTCACGGCGATGCCGTACCCCATCGGCGCCATCAGCACCGGGAATGTGAGGACCAGCGGACGTGGGGCGCGCGGGCCTAAGCGCACGGCGGTCTCGACCGGTGATTGCCGCGGTAAGGCCGGAGGGCATAACGTCGCGGGATCCCACCCGAATTCGTCGAGCCACGGATGCGCCATCCGCGAACCCATGGGATGTTTGGCCGGTTTGCCGCTCGTCGCGCGCTCCAGTGTCAGCATCATTTCCCGCAACGTGGTTGACCGAAGACTAAAAAAGAGCTCCGTAATACCGGTTCTCGGGGATTCGCCCAGGAGCTGTTCAACATACCGCTTAACCCAGCGAACACCTAAAAACCAGGCGAGTAGCGCAACCCCTGTTGCTTCCGCCGTCATGAGCGCGATATCGACTAGTCCTTGGCTTACGCTGGCCATTACTCGTCCCTTCCTGGGCGCAGTTAGTATGCCGCGCTCTGAGAATCTTAGCCTCTAGCAGGACACACTAATCAAGGGGCGGTTCCGATGGCTAAACCACGTTGGCGGGTTGTCGTGCTGGGGGCACGCTTCGCAGGGTTAACCGTCATGCATTGGATTCGGCGGCTGACACCGCGCGACCAGGTGGAGGGCACTATTGTCGATCCGTGGCCCTTTATGACCTACCGTCCAGCCCTGGTGTACGCCATGCAGGCGTCCCCAACGTTCGTCCGCCATTGGCGCATTGACGTGCGCCGGGTGGCCCGCCGCGCAGCATTTCGTTTTGTTGAGGATCGGGCGGTCTTCATTGATACCGCGCAGCAAAAAGTTTACCTCGCCAGCCACGGCCCGCTGAGCTACGACGTGCTGTTTTTGACCACAGGATCGGATCCCGGTTGGCATACCATCGATGGCCTTGACGTAAGCCTCGGGGGACTCTGCGAAGATTACCTCGCCCGCTACACCGCCACCGTCGTCCAACGTTGGGCCGGCGGATCCTTTGTGTTTGCCGTGGGTCCCCACCACGGAAACCCTAACGGAACACCTCGTCTGGCGACCGCAGATGAATTTATGGTGTATGAATCGAGCCTGCTGCTCGACAGTGCGCTCAGCCCTGCCCTCCGACGCCAGACCGACATTTGGCTCGTCACCCCCGCCCCCACGGTTGGCCAAGCCCTGGGCCCTCGTGCGCGCCATCGGCTCCTCGAGACCATGCAACGCCGGCATATCCACCTCCTCACCAACGCCGAATATGTGCGGGTTGACCCGAACGGCATCCATTTGCGATCCGGTTACCTGCCCGCTAACGCGATGGTCTGGATTCCCCCTTATACTGGCTCGCCACTGGCGCGGGCCAGCCACTTAGACGACGGCTGGGGATGGGTTCCGGTGAATGCGCATTTGCAACATCCCGAGTGGCCTAATATTTATGCCGTAGGCGATATCACCATCCACGTGCCCAAACTGGCCCATAGCGCTATGGTACAAGCGCGCGTAGCCGTTCACCACTGGTGGGCACAAGTCACCAAGACCCCCGCGCCACCACCCTATCATCCCCAGGTGCTGTGCCTCATTGACATCGGCCATGGGCAAGGATTTTTTGCGCTAAACACCACTCTCTACGGTGACAGCCGCGATCTCGTCTATGTCGGTCCGGCCGCACAATGGGCCAAGCGCGTCTTTAACCGCGCTTATGTCTGGGGCCGTGGAGCGCTGATGGTCATGCCCTGACATCTTCTAAAGCATGGCGCCTGCACAATAGGCGAACAGACCTCTAAGCCTATCCCGCTTTACAGCACATTTTGGTAATCCTGGCGATTGACGAGTGTTGCATCGCCCCACAGGCGTTCAAGATTATAATAGGCGCGTTCTTCGGCGGTAAAAATGTGCACCACCAGGCCCCCGTAGTCTAACACCACCCAATGGGCATGAGCCCCGCCGATACGACGCGGCAAAGACGCCCCTGCCTCGGCCAAGGATTCTTCGACAGCATCCGCAATGCTCTGCACCTGAATCACGTTCGAGGCCGACGCGATCACAAAGTAGTCCGCCACTAACGTGACTTCGTGCATGTCGAGGATAACCACCTGTTCACCCTTTTTAGATTCCGCCGCGTCTGCCGCCAAGAGCGCCTGTCGCAATGTCTCGTTCGTCTGCTGGTCGCCTCCTCATATTCTGATCAATTCCGCACCTCTGTCTCCCCATGATGACCGCTCGGAGAACAGAGAGCCCAGGCCGCCACCATATCCGGATGCGGCGTCAACCGTCGTTTCTCCAGATACCTTAAGGTACTCGCCAATACCGCGCAGTATCCCGCATCAAGATCCTGTAGGGCCTGGTGAAAAAGCTCGTCACGCTCGGCGTACTGCCGGCCTGGTTCAACGCCGTCAGCAATAAAGAGGGCGCGCCCGAGCTTTCCTAGGTGAGGAGCCCCTGTGGTGTGGTAGCGAATCGCCTCCCAGACCTCGGGGGATCCGACACCGGCCTCGCGTAGCCACATCGCCGCCACCGGCCCATGAAGCAAGAGGGGTTCTCGCTCTTCAAAAGGTCCCCAGGTAAGGCCCAGGCGGCGCGCCTCAGCTAACAGCGCAGGGCGTGACCATTCGCGCGCCAAATCATGCCCCCAACCGGCTAGACGCGCAGCCTCTAGGTCCAAATGATGCGCCCGACCCAGCGCCTCCATCACAGACACCACACGCTGACTATGGGCTTGCCGATGAGGCGTTAGCTGTTGAAAGCGCTCTTCTAACGACACACGCCCCCTCCTCTAATTCCTGCTCACGGGATCTTGTCGCCATCTTAGCGAGAAACGCTCTTCAATGCAACGAAAAGCGTCCTCGGCCATGGCCGAGGACGAGTGATGCCGAGTGTGACCAGTATGCCTAATACTTGCTCTGCCGTGGCCGCGCTTCATTGACGATAATGTCGCGGCCGCCAAGCTGCGTCCCATTCATGGCCTCCACGGCTTGCTCCACGTCTTGATCTTCGACCTCCACAAAGCCGAAGCCCCGAGAACGCCCTGTCTCGCGGTCGGTAATAATCCGCGCGCTAATGACCTGAGCGTGTCGGCTAAACGCCTCTGCTAGCTCTTCCTCAGACATGGACCACGGAAGATTGCCCACATACAATGTTTTCGCCACTCAAATTCCTCCCTGTATCTTCCTCAAGGCACCTGGCCAGGGACCCAGGCACCCGGTTCGCACTCTAATCCACTCGATACGGATAAGGAAGCTCCGTGATGCTGGGAAACCACTGGACTTGACCACAGTATGAACATTTCGTAGGTCCTTCATGCCTTCAGCGCCTCATAGACGCGATTTTTGGCAATGTAATGCTCCACTGCCTCGGGAACCAAATATTTGATCGACAATCTCTGCTGGAGGCGCTCGCGAATCTGACTGGACGATATGGCTAAAGCCGGCACCTCCAACGGGTGAATGCGCGCCAATTGGTCAGCTCCCAAATGGCTTTTCAGCGCTTCGATTTTGCTCAGAGAATAACCCGGACGGCTGGCTGCAATAAACTCTGCGTGACGAAAAATACTGTCAGGTTGGTGCCAGGTCACAATATCGAGTATGGCGTCTGCCCCGGTTATGAAATACCATAACACGGAGGGGTCCATGCGGTAAAAGTACTCCAGCGTCTCGCTCGTATACGACGGCCCCGCCCGATCAATCTCCACTCGCGAAATTTCAAAGTGCTGATTTGAAACAATGGCCAAAAACGTCATCAAATAGCGATGCTCGGGGTCAGCTACGAACAACCCGGCTTTATGGGGAGGCTGCCCAGAAGGAATAAAAATCACCTGGTCCAGGTTAAAGGCATCCCGAGCCGCCTCTGCCGCAACCAGGTGACCATAGTGGATCGGATTAAATGTTCCTCCCATTAGCCCAATGGCTCGACGTGCTTTAACCATTGCTGCCCAATTCGACGTGCACCCTCATAATTCCTCTATTTTTTTTAGATTAGGGATACTCAGTTTCTACGCAATCCAAATTGCCGCCGCGGAACACAAAGGCCCCTTCCCCCACGCGCACCGCGGTATTTTCGGCAACGCCGGCGCGTTTCAATGCCTCAACAACTCCCCGGCGCCGCAAATATTCGCGAAAGTAGTTTTCCGCATCCACATTGCCCCAAAGCGTCATCTGGGCCCGCCGTTCTACATCCCCGACAAGACGCACCACTGACGGACTTTCGAAAACCACCTGAAACCCCCGCACGGCAGGTCGCTCGATGATCTCGCGCCGTTCCGGCGGCGGTGCCGGGTATTGGTCCAGCATATGGCGCACTCGCCACATCAGGGATGGCACGCCCTCTCCTGTGACCGCTGATATCGGCACCACGTCGGGGCCCTCTAGCCGGTCCCTAAAGGCCCTCACAAGATCGCCCGCCCCCGGAATATCCATCTTGGTTGCCACCACCAGCATCGGTTTTTCCGCGAGCCGCGGCGAAAAGAGGCGCAGCTCTTCTTGAATGACCTGATAGTGGTGCCAGATCTCGTCTTCAGGGTACATCGGGTCCATCGCTACGAGATGAAGCAGGATGCGTGTGCGTTTGAGGTGGCGCAAGAAGGTATCTCCCAGTCCCGTGCCCTGGTGCGCTCCCTCAATGAGCCCCGGCACATCCGCTATCACAAAAGGGGCCCCGTACTGAGACACGACGCCCAGATTCGGGACCAGGGTGGTAAAAGGATAATCCGCAATTTTTGGCCGGGCCGCCGACACCACGCTGATGAGGGTGCTCTTACCGGCGTTAGGCAGTCCTACGAGGCCCACATCGGCTAACAAGTTCAGTTCCAGCCGCACCCATCCGGCTTCCCCGGGTTCACCCCGTTCCGCCACCTTAGGCACGCGGTGCGTAGAGCTTCGAAAATGCACATTGCCGCGCCCGCCGCGCCCACCATGAGCAATGATGGCCGTTTCCCCGGGATAAATGAGATCGGCGAGGACTTCGCCGGCCTCATTCGTAACAACAGTGCCCGGCGGCACTTTGACGATTAAGTCCTCACCATCTTTCCCGTGCCGCTGATTTTGACCTCCGGGTTGCCCGTCTTGTGCGCGGAAATGACGCTGATGCCGAAAATCCATCAATGTGTTGAGGCCGGCATCGACTTCAAAGATGACGTCACCCCCGCGCCCGCCGTCACCGCCCGACGGGCCGCCGGCCGGCACATACTTTTCGCGGCGAAACGCCACCGCCCCGTTGCCCCCGCGGCCCGCTTCCACATAAATGGTCACTTCGTCCACAAACATAGCGTCCACTCCACTTTACGAGGGGAGGGATGAGCCCGGCTTGACACCCCACGGCCTGTGTTGCCACGTCACTTCCCACCCATGATTCCCTGGAAACCAACCCCGTGGCGCGCGCCGTGACGCCGTTTCTACTGCAATGCGAAACCGCTGGCCCCGCACCTGGACCACCACCGTCGAGTCGGCTAGTGTGATAGCTTGCGCCAGACGCCGTTCCAACATCCACGCCATTCGGTAGCTGGGTTGCAAACTCTCCAACCCTTCCCAGCGAATGCGGAGTCCTTTGGCCTCGGCTCGGGCATCCCAGTGCAACAAGAGATATGTCCAGCGGCTCGGAATCCGGTGAAACCAGGGGGTCTCGCGGGCGTCTTGGGCCAGCAGGGTCTCCAGCGCCTCGCGCGCCTTTTGGGTTGCCCCCAGCTCCAGCCAACCCATCACCAATTGCAGCTGATTAGCCATGCGGTGACGTCGCTGACGCACGATGTATATCGTCCTTTGGCGATGGCGCAGCTTCAGCCATTCGAGCAAGTACCAGGCAATAGCCAGCAATGCCAAAAAACGCCAAGGACGATGCAGCTCGTAGGCCACCGCCCCCAGCGCTGTTAAAATCACGCCACGACCAATAAACGATTTCACGCTACCTCAGCTATTGAGCCTCCGTTAACGGCACGATATCGATCTCACGGCGGTTCTCCGGACGACGACGAAACTGCACGCGCCCGTCCACCTTCGCATAAAGGGTATAATCGCGGCCCATTCCCACGTTGCGCCCAGGATGAAAGTGGGTCCCGCGCTGACGCACGATAATCGAACCCGCTGTCACCACTTGGCCCTGATGGCGCTTGACGCCAAGCCGCTTCGCATTCGAATCACGGCCGTTGCGCGAGCTGCCACCGCCCTTCTTATGCGCGAACAACTGTAACCGCATCTGACTCCCTCCTCTGTGAGCTTACGTGTTATGGCACCCCGACTTCGTGAAAGCTAACCGCGTCGGGCTCGGTCTCGGCCAAATCCTTCAACGCTTGGCCGATGGTTTCCACCAATGCTCGCGCTTCGGCACCGATAGGAAGCGACCATGTCACATCCGCCTCGCCATCCTGGATGGCTCCATGATACGTTTGGTGGACCACCCGTTCAAAGCCAATGCGTAGCGTTTCCACTAGGGCACTAGCCGCCGCACAAACAATGTCGCTCCCGTACGGACCGCGCTCGGCATGCCCGGAGACTTTAAGTCGCACCGGCAGCCCATTGGAGTCGCGAAATAGCGTGACCTCAATCACGCGAGTTCAATGCGTTCGATGCGCACCCGCGTCAGCCACTGGCGGTGTCCTTGATGGCGACGGTAATTGCTTTTCGGCTTATATTTAAAGACGATGATCTTCTTGCCCCGCTCTTGAGCGAGGATGGTTCCGTACGCTTTTGCACCGCCTAGATACGGCGTCCCTACTTGAGGATCGCCCTCATCACCCACAACCATAAGGAGCCGGTCAAATGCGAGTTCTTCCCCGGGCTCCCCTGGCAATTTTTCCACGACGATCACCTGACCAGGTTCGACGCGATACTGCCTGCCCCCGGTCTCAATTACCGCATACACGAAAATATCCTCCTCGTCCTTAGGTGCCATAAGTCCAATGCATGTTATCATAATTCGTTAAACGCTGTCAAACCGCGAATTAGGGTCCAGATGATTGCCGGGTAGCCCACCCCGCACCGTGGACCCTAGGAACCGTACAGAAGAAACCACCGCGAACGTCCACCGCCCCCATGACCCCCATTTGCTTAGCATGAGCCCCACCGCCGCCACGAGACTAGGCTACTCTCAGGAGCTTTGGGAGAAATAAGCCGCTCACGTCAGACTCGTCGTGATACCATGAAAGGGCCATCAGTGATCTGATTAGCGCCTAATGGGCTTGAAAGGAGGTCCCTCGAGATGCATCCTCAATCCCCGTCGGCAACGCCGGTTTCCCACCGCCCCCCGTATCATCGCCTCTTGTGGTCCGGCCTTCTCTCGCCCCTCATTGTCACCGTGAGCATTATTGGTGAAAGCCTCACCAGGCCATCAGTCAACCCCGTCCAAGAATCCATCAGTCTCTTAATCGAGGGGTCTCAAGGACGCGTGTTACGCATTGCCTTGGTGCTCGGGGGCGCCCTCATGTTGGTCTATGCATGGGGCCTGCACTTGCTCAAACGCCACCCCGCCAGCGTCGTCAAGGGCCAAGCCGCCATTGGCATCGGCCTCGCCACGAGCGGGCTTTTTATTCAGCAAGGGTTAGCCCCGCGCCGCGGATTTCGTGTGCCCAGCCCCTGGGGCTATTTGACTGCCGTAGGCCTCATTCACGTCATTGGTGGTCTCATTTTATACCTCGCCATCGTCGATTCCTGCTTTGCTGTCGCGCGCCACGGGCCGCGCCACCGACCGGGCGGACGCTGGGCGCACCGCTATTCGCTCGCGAGCGGCATCGTCATGCTGGGACTGTTGGCCCTCTTTGTGCTTACCGCGGCCATCGGGGGGCCTTCTGGCCTGATGGAACGCCTGGTTGCCCTTGTGGCTATTCTTTGGGAAGTCTGGTTAGTCGTTGGCAGCGTGCGGCATGCGTATCAGCAGCCCGCGTAATCCGTGTGGCGGGGACGAGTCCATGCAGCCCCCGCCATCTTCACCAAATGCCCGCACAAAGCCCGCTTTTAGCCGATGCTATTACCCAAGCACCGCCCATGCGAAGGATCCCAGGGCTTTGACAGGTCCGTAATCTTCAACTGCGAGGCCTAGGCGTTAAGGTTCCTGCTCCACCACCAAAGGCCGACTCTCAACTAGGTCAGACGCCGTGACGATGCGGGCCGTCGCAAATGTCCTGAGTGCGCGCACGATTTCCACTGTCACGCGCTTCCCAACGTGGGCGCCGCCATTTTCAATGTCAATCACGTAACCCGATAGGCGTGCAATTCCATCCTTGGCGTTCGTGGCATGGCGCTCCTCAATCTCTAATTCCAACCGGTCGCCATCGTGCACGGGTAAGGCCAACTCCTCGACCATCCTCCGGTCACCCACCGCCACAAACTCCACATGATTCATATCCGCCACATCGACCCCGCGCACAAAGACTGACCGCCCCGTGTCATGTTCCAGCTGACGCAAGTTGCTACCGCCCGGACCGATAAGGTGGGCGGCGACCAGCGGGTGAGTTTCCACCAATACCGCTTCGGCACCGGTTTCCCGGAATTTTTCCATAATACGATAGCGGACCCGTCGGGCGACCACATCTTCCGACAAGACATGTCCCCGTCCTTCGCACACCGGGCAGACGCGGGTCATTTGATTAAGCAGCGACTCCCTGACTTTCTTCCGCGTCATTTCCAATAACCCCAGCCGCGTCAGCCCGAGCACCGTCACCCGAGTGCGATCACTACGCAGCGCGCGTTGAAAAGTCTTTATCACCTCCGCCTGGTCTTGCTCATTTTCCATATCGATAAAGTCAATGACAATAATGCCGCTAATATCCCTTAAACGCAGCTGCCGTGCAATCTCTACAGCGGCTTCCTTGTTGGTCGCCAACACGGTATCCGATAAGTCCGTGGTCCCCACGTTCTTGCCGGTGTTCACATCAATCACGGTGAGGGCCTCGGTTTCATCAATCACCAAATATCCGCCACACTTCAGCCACACTCGGCGCTTTAGGGCGCGATCGAGTTCCGCCTCAATGCCGCGCGCCTCAAAGAGGGGTACCGATCCTTGGTACAATTCGATGCGGTTCTTGAGCCCCGGCGACAGCGTGTGAGCTAACTCCCGCGCCTTCATGTACGCGTGCGGATCGTCGATGATGAAACGGTCAACATGGTCATCCAAATGGTCTCTCAGGCTACGAGCAATCAACCCTGCCTCACGATGAAGCATTTGAGGCGCTTTCGACGTGCGGCTTTTGTGCCGTACTCGCGACCACACCCGTCTCAGATATGCGAGATCCCGCATCAGTGCGCGCTGCGATGCCCCTTCGGCGACCGTGCGCACAATGAGCCCCATTCCCTTGGGGCGCAGTTTTTCCGCCATTTCCCGCAAGCGGTCCCGCTCGCGTTCGTTATCAATGCGACGAGAAACCCCCACTGTTTCAGAATAGGGGGTTAACACGAGGTACCGTCCCGGCAAACTGATGTCCGTGGTCACGCGGGCCCCTTTATTGCCAATAGGCTCCTTGGCAATCTGCACCACGACTTCCTGTCCCACTTTGACCACATCTTGAATCGCCTTTGGCCGCTTACGGTCGCGATCCTCGGCATGCGCATCGTCCACGTACAGAAATGCGTTCTTTTCTAAGCCTAAGTTCACGAAGGCGGCGCGCATGCCGGGCAACACGTTCTCGACCCGCCCTTTATAAATATTACCGGCAGCCTGGTCTTCATCCTCATGCGTGATATAAAACTCAACGAGCTGCCCGTCCTCCATGATCGCCAAACGACTTTCGTGCGGTCCGTAGTTGATTAAAAGTTCCTTAAAAACTTTTGGCTCCGGCTCGTGAGGGGCGCTTTCCGCTTCCGCGTCCCCTAGGGATTTCTCGCCGGAAGCCTCTTCCGCCGTGTCAGCACTCGTCGTCAGTGCTGGCAAAATCCCCCATCGGCGACGCTTGCGCCGTGGCATATGAGACCCCTTCCTCAACCTCTTTGCTCTTTGACGTCACCGGGTTGACCGCCTCACGGCGCCCTTCCCCTCCTTTCCATTGTCATCCGGTGGACGGCAAACAGCTGATTTGTTCTCTAAAATTTCAAAACTTTAAAGAGGAGAATTTTCCCCTCCACAGTACCTTACTAGTATCATACCATGCGAGCCTTCTCAGTCAACGAAGGCATGGCTCTATGATAAAACCTGTGGGATCGCAGGACGCAGTGGCTGCTTGAAGAACACGGTGACTCGGGATGGGATCGG
>JAPNUR010000039.1 GCA_026627385.1 Bacillota bacterium
CGCGTAGCTCGCTAGCGCGAGAAAGAATCCCCGCCCTTTAGGGCTGGGGAGAACGTCAATATAGTATTCAGCGCGCCGGTAATCGCCCTGAGCCCCACGTTGGGATTGGGCTGACGATGCACGTTAACCCGGACATTATTTCAGTCTGCTGTAGCTGTATTTATCCTCATCTCGCGAGGTTTTAGCGTCTAAGTGTAGTCACCGCGTCCTGTGATCCGGAGAGGACGGTTTTGCCGCTAGGCGTCACCACACACAACGGATGGAGACGGTCAATGTGCCGCTCGTCTAACATCTCAACGTTTCATAAGCCACACCTCCCCGAGCCAGGCACCGATGCTGCGAAGGAGGGAGACCGACGAAACCGCAACTCAAGATTGTATGTTATGAAGGAATCGGCATGCTCGCGTTGGTGCTCATCGGGTGCGCGTTCGTCGTGCTGGATTTTGCGCCGGCATCACCCATTGTCCATGTTTTACCGAACCCGGCGCTTCGTCGCGCCCTCACGGGCTTTCTTTTCGGCGCCACAGGCGGAAGTATCGCGTGGTCGCCCGTGGGACGCGTGAGCGGCGCGCACCTGAATCCGGTCGTCACGCTCGGCTTTTGGATCCACAAAAAGCTATCTGGACGAATGGCTCTCGCCTATGTCGCAAGCCAGCTGGCTGGCAGCATTGTCGGAGCTTGGCTGCTCAGCGTGGTGGCCGGCAGCTGGGCTCGGGCGGTGCACGATGCGGCCACGGTTCCGGGTCCGGACGGTGTGTGGTGGGCGGCGGTCGGTGAAGTTGGCGCAACGTTCTGTCTCGTTATGTCGCTTTTCCTCTTTTTGCGCCATCCCCGCGTGCGGCGCTATACGCCGATGATCTTCTCTCCCCTCTATGCCATCTTGGTATGGTTGGAGGCTCCCCTGTCCGGCACCAGCACGAACCCTGCCCGGAGTCTCGGACCAGCTCTCGTCAGTCAGATGTGGCACGGATGGTGGGCTTACTGGATTGGCCCCTTGGCTGGCGCAGGTCTCGCACTTGGCCTCCTGCATGTGCGCTTCCCACAGCTTTGGCAAGAGATCGGACTAGCAAAGATCGCCCATCTCAACGACGATCCAGGGCATATCTTTCATCGGGAACGCTGGCATGGGCCGTTCCCTGTGCAGCATTCCGCGCAGCCCTCGTCCACTTTGAATGTTGAACCCCCGCCCTGATCGGTTGTAACCTCATCATAATTGCCAGCACCCCCCCTTTTTTTCGGAATCGCAAGGAACACACCATCCCGCATACGATACGATTGGGGCCTGTCCAGTCCGCGCTTATCTTTTTCGCATTCTAAATAATCCTCTGTGCAGACACTAGCGAACCCTTGTGGAATCGAGGCGCGCACTGACTAGCTGGACCCGTTGCGCATGCACTCGTGACCCCGACCAGCACCAGCGCTGAACACGCATCTCTGAGTAGCATCGCTCCAAAGATGGTGGGGCTAAACGACGGTCTCCCATCCTGCGTCTATCGCCGACGGCCCGCACGCGGACGGCACCGGCTCGCGCCGAGGTCCGCTGTCGCCTGAATCGTACCACGGGTCTGGCCGCCCTGCGCGAGGACAGCATGCCGACGAACTCCCGCCGGGTCAAGCATATTGGCGACAATGCGTATCGCGAATCTTATCGCTATTTACTGAAGAAAGAACTCCTCGGTCAACACCAATGGATAACTCGGCCTGACACCCAACATGCGATCTTAATCCAACATGGAAATCGTTGACCCTCGCCAGCGGTTGCATAACGCACTCGGCGATGGGAGGGCCCCGCACCCCGTGCTGAAGCCAGGCGTCGCCACCCCGGCGGTTGACGCGCTTCCCACAAGGCGGCGGGAAATCGGCGCAACGACCATGAGAATGTCTTGACCACCCGCGCCAGCCCGTAACCCTGACCCCCACGCCCTACCGCCACGAAGGAGTCCATGCCCTGTGTCTTCGTGTCTAATCTGTTGACATATGTCCACACAGGCGGGTCACGGATCTTCACTACAGAGGTTCCTGCTGAATTGGCAATCTGGGGGGACGGCCCGCCTTCTCCGCTACGCCTGGCGCCAACGGATTAGCCCTGCTTGTCGAAGAATGACCGACGGTTCCGGCTTCTGTTGGCTAAAAACTGGGGACCACTCGGGTACCCGATCCGCGTTCTCATCGCCAGCCGCCATACCCCACAGTTAGCCCTGATGCGAGGTCGGGTCACGTAAAGACGTTGGCCGGAGCAAAGGCCACCTGATCACGAGCGCTGGCCGCGGCCGATGCGGACACCAGAGCCGCCGCCAGATTTGCCCCCATCGCGAGCGCGGCCAGGCGATGATCCGCTTGCTAAGGTGTCGACGGCGCGGCCGGCGTGTCCGGTAGCCACCGATCGCGGAAGGTTGCCTCTTCGTCGGATCCACGGATCCCACCCGGCGTGCTTCCCACAGACCGATCACGAGCAAGCACAGCGCCAAGGCGCCCGCGAGACAGACGCCGATGCCAGGCCCCATGGCCTCCGCACCCGTGGGATGCCCCATCACCCACGCATGCCTCCACCCGCTTGGGATGTATCCGGCCAATATGAGCATGATGTCCACTCTCCTTTCGACGGATCAGGATGGTCAGTCGTGTTCGAGGCTCGCGTCCCCACGGCGGAGGACTCTCGCAACCCCTCTTTTCCGGGTGCTCCCCGGGCGGATCGATCCTCATCAGCCGATAAGTCGCTGATTTACCGATGGAGAAGCCGGTAGAGTGCCCAATTGAGGGTGACGACATTGACCCGCCTGACGCCAAAGACCCCAAGTTGAGGACCTTGGACCTCACGGTATACCAAATCTCGCAACTCGCGCGGACTGAGCCCGGTATATTTCGCCACCCGTGGAATCTGAATGAGGGCGCTTTGCACCGTAATATCCGGATCGAGTCCGGACGCCGAACTTTCCACCAAACTGATGGGAATTTGATGCACGCTCAGTCCAGGCGTGGTGGCTAGATATCGGGCAATGGTGCGGTGAATCTGGTCCAGCAACACCGCGTTGGTAGGTCCGAGGTTGCTGGGTCCGGAATTCAACGCATCGTACGGTGATGGCTTTCCCGTCGTGGGGGACACGGTCGCCGAGGGGCGGCCCCAAAAATATTGCAGGCTTCGGTTAAAATTTTGGCCCACATGCGCGGAGGCCACCGCCCTTCCGTGCCACGTGATCACACTCCCGTCAGCTTGATACGGAAAGAGAAGGTGAGCCAGGCCGAGCAGCAGAAACGTGAACCCCCAGGCCAGGATCACCCACAATAAAGCCGTCACAATCACCGCGCGCTTGAACGTCCGAATCATCCCGCTGCCTCCTTTACGCGAGCCCGAACAAGCCTAGCACATGATCAATCGCCCAGATGCCCACAAATGGCACAATCACGCCGACCACACCCCAATTCACAATATTGCGCAGCAGCATGCGATCCGCGGATTCGGGGCGATAGCGCACGCCGCGAATGGCGAACGGGATGAGCGCAGGAATAATGAGCGCGTTAAAAATGAGTGCGGACAAAATCGCGCCATGAGGTGTCTTCAGGTGCATGATGTTCAGCGCCTCCAATCCCCGCAGCAACGGCACCGACGCAAACATGGCAGGAACGATGGCAAAGTATTTCGCGACATCATTGGCGATGGAAAACGTCGTCAGTGCCCCGCGAGTGATGAGGAGCTGTTTGCCCACCTCGATCACATCCAAAAGCTTGGTCGGGTTCGATTCCAAGTCCAGCATATTCCCGGCCTCCTTGGCCGCCATGGTGCCCGAATTCATGGCCAACCCCACATCGGCCTGCGCCAGAGCCGGAGCATCGTTGGTGCCATCGCCGGTCATGGCCACTAACCGTCCTTCTGCTTGCTCACGCTGAATCAACGCTAATTTACCCTCCGGATCCACCTCGGCGACCACGTCGTCCACCCCGGCTTCGCGCGCGATGACCTCCGCGGTAATATGGTTGTCTCCCGTGGCCATTACAGTGCGAATGCCCATCGCCCGAAACTCCTGGAATCGTTCTTTCAGGCCCGGTTTCACGATGTCTTTCAGGCGAATAATGCCCAATGCCTGGTCGTCGACCGCCACCGCTAAGGGCGTCCCCCCTTCGCGGGCCACCGCCTCCGCCATTTGCGCCAGTTCTGGTGGCGGGTTAGAGACAATTCGGGTAATGGCGCTCACCGCTCCTTTGCGAATTTTGCGGCCATCGGCTAAATCAATCCCGCTCATGCGGGTTTGCGCCGTAAACGGGACAGGCTCTCCCTCGGGCGTGGGGACCTCGGTCAGTTCCATGACTTTCTGTGCCAATTCCACGACCGACCGTCCTTCTGGCGTGGTGTCCGCCACCGACGCCCACAGTGCGGCCTCGGCCACCGCGTGCGCGCTGACGCCCGGCACCGGCATGAATTCGGTCGCCATGCGGTTGCCAATGGTAATAGTTCCGGTTTTGTCCAAAATGAGCGTGTCGATGTCTCCCGCGGCTTCGACCGCGCGCCCGCTTTTGGCGACCACGTTGATTTGCGCCACGCGGTTCATGCCGGCGATACCGATGGCCGATAATAGGCCACCAATAGTCGTGGGAATGAGACAGACCAGAAGCGCTACTAATGTGGTGATGCTGACCGCATGGGGGCCGTAGTAGCGGGCAAAGGGCGCCAGCGTCACCACCACCAGCAGAAAGATCAGAGTCAGCACCGCGAGAAGCGCCGTCAAGGCAATCTCGTTCGGCGTCTTTTGGCGTTCCGCCCCTTCCACCAGAGCAATCATCCGATCCAAAAAAGTGGACCCCGGATCAGCTGTGATTTCCACGATCAACACGTCAGACAAAAGCACCGTCCCCCCGGTCACACTGTCTCCCGGTCCTTTGATGACGGGCGCGGATTCCCCTGTGATGGCCGACTCGTCCATGGATCCTACGCCTTCCAGCACCACACCATCGCTCGCCACAACATCGCCGGCCTCGATGCGGACGCGGGTTCCTTGCGTCAATTGCGAGCCATCCTGCCACTCCCAACTCCCGTCGGGTTTCAGCACCCGGGCCCGGGCCGAAGCACGGCTTTTCCGTAAAAACGCGGCTTGCGCACGGCCCCGCGCCTCTGCGTAGGACTCCGCAAACGTCGCAAACAGCACCGTGAACAACAAAATCACGGTCACCAGCGCATCATAGGCACGGTCGGGTCCAGCGGGCGCCGCAATGGTAAGCCACAGCGTCACGGCGGTACCGATTTCTACCACCAGCATGACCGGGTTGCGCATCATACTCCAGGGGTTGAGTTTTAAGAGAGTATCCCTCAGTACTTCTCCCAGCCGCATTGGGGGTATTGCGGAAGATTGCTGCGCCGCCATATCGTTGTTTCCTCCCCTTTGTTCGTTAGGACAGTGTTCCGCAAAACAGCACCTACGCTAAGTAAACAGATGATGAGCGAGCAAGAGATAATGTTCGGCAATGGGCCCGAGCGCCATCACGGGGAAAAAGGTGAGCGCATTAAGCACGACAATGGCACCGAGCAGAATGCCACCGAAGAGAGCAGTGTCGGTCCGCATCGTCCCCGTGGTCTGGGGCACCGCTTTTTTCTTCAGCAACGATTCCCCCACCAGCAGCATCGCCATGATCGAGGCATAACGGCCAATGATCATCACTACCCCAATCGCCACTTCGTAAAAGGGCAATGCGGCATTGAGCCCGCCCATGGCCGATCCGTTGTTGGCCGCGCCTGACGCAAAAGCGTAAAGAATTTCGGACAACCCATAGGGTCCGGGATTGAAAATACCCGAGAGGCCTGCTTTCGTTGACACCGCCAGCGCCCCACCTGCCAAAATCAGCAGCGGATGCAACAAAAAGGCAATGGCCGTCAGCGACACTTCGCGCGCTTCGATTTTCTTGCGAAGGAACTCGGGGGTCCGCCCGACCATGAGGCCCATCAAGAAGATGGTGAGAATCACGAACATCAGCATGTTCAGAAGGCCCACCCCTTGGCCCCCGAACACCATGTTCAAAAACAGGCCGAGAAAAAAGGCCAGGCTCGGAACCGGCAAGAAGCTGTCTTGCGCCGCCGCCACAGATCCGGTGGTAAAGGCCATGGTGCTGGTTTCAAAAATGCTGGTGCCGCCGATGCCGAAGCGCACTTCCTTGCCAACCATATTCGCGTGGCCCAGGAGGCCCAGCTGGTTGACAATCGGGTTGCCCGCCGCCTCGGGGAAATAGATCATGGCTAACATGATCAGGTACAAGGTACCAGCCACGGCAATCAAGGTCCAGGCAAGACGCGTGCGGCGCGTAAAAAGGCCAAACATGTAGAAAAACGCCACCGGCACCAAGCCCATTGCAATCGACTCAGCAATATTCGTCAGCGCCGTCGGGTTTTCCAACGGATTGGCGCTATTGGCCCCCGTAAAGCCACCACCGTTTTGGCCCAAATGTTCAATCGCCTCAAAACCCGCAATAGGTCCCCGCGGCACTGTCTGCGCCGCCCCCGTCAGCGTATGGAGGTGAAGATACCCGGCCAGCGTGTCGGGCACGCCCTGGGCCACGAAAAACAGGCCGAAAATCACCGCCAGCGGCAGTAACACGCGAGTGATCAATAACGTCAGATCCACGAAGAAGTTCCCCAGGGGCCGCCCCGCCAGGGCCCGCACAAAGGCCACTCCGACCGCGCCGCCCGAGGCGGGCGTCACGAACTGCAAAAACTGCAGCACCGCAAACTGAGAGAAATACGACATGGTGTTTTCGCCACTGTACGCCTGCCAATTGGTATTGGTCACGAAGCTGGCAGCGGTGTTAAACGACAGGCCGGCGCTTAAGTTGCCGAAGTGCTGGGGGTTAAATGGCCAAAGGCCTTGCAGCCGCAAGAGCGTATAGGCCATCACCGCCCACACGAGGTTGGTCAGCATAAACGCAACGCCATATTCCACTGCAGACATGGAGCTATCGCGCGATACGCCAATCAGGCGGAAAATCACATTTTCCACCGGTTTTAAGGGTCGATCCAAAATCGTGGGCTGAAAGGTAAAAACCCGATAAAGATAGGTACCGAGGGGCTTTAGCAAGATCAAGAGGCCCCCAATTACCACTGCCCACGTCGCTACGGTACTGACGCTCACGTCACCGCCCCGTCCTTTCTTAGAACCGCTCCGGATGGATAATCACGTAGACGAGATACCCCATCACGAGAATCGCAAGTCCCAATAAAATGGCATCACCCAACGCTGTTCACTCTCCTTGGCAATCTGTGGTGCCGCCGTCAGAGGCGGCGAAGACCGTAAAGCAAGGCGATGATCCCGAAAAAGAGTGCCACCAATAGGATTCCGAGCCACAGCGTTTGCATGTTTGGCCTCCTTACCACTCGAGTCGGTTCTGGGTTCGACACCACTATAGAGAGTGTGCCGTCTTCAGGGAAGTATAAAGATTATCAACCGCCCATAAAAAAAACATAAACGGACGACGATTCCCTGCCCCGCGCATAACACGTGCCTAGGCCTCGCGTTGCCACAGTGGTCACTGCGACAACATTTCATTCATCGCGCGAGTCATCTTCCCTGTTATCGTTGTCGTCATCATCCGCGTCCCATCCATATCCGAATCGCCGCGCGATTCCCAGTCCCAGTGCCAATGCCAAAATGATGGCAAGGGACACGCCCAATGTGGCTAAGATCATCGCATTCCCCCCGTATACCCCGGTGGTTCATGACCGAGTATAGGGGGATACCGCCGTACCGACCAGTAAAAAAGGCGTCAAAATCCGTAAAAATTCTGTCTATGTATCATGAGGATGGGTGACCCGCCCCACCACATGCAGATCGACAAATTCCGCCCGTGCCAACACCACATCCACGGGACTCGATCTCCGTAAGCCCCATCGTCCCGGCCGGGGCGGCGGCTGCCCAATGACTATTTGGCTGACCTTCAGTTCCTCTGCGACACTGACAATCGTGGTTCCGATGAGGTGTTTTGGGGCGTCTCGGACGATCAGGGCGGCCCCGAATTGAGCGCTCAACTGACGAATGCGGGTTAACACCGTTTCGTTTAGCTCCGGCTCCGCGGGACTCGACGTGGAGCGAATGAGCAGAACAGTTAATTCTGCCTGCAGGCGGTCCGCAATACGCCATCCCCGGCGAATCAGCGATTCAGACTGAGGGCCCCCACTAACACAGACCAAAATTTTTTCTCGCTGCCCTCCCTGCGTCGCTTCGACCACCGTATTCAACGGCGGCTCGACACGGTTGGCCACCTCGACCAACGCCAATTCCCGTAACGCCGCCAATTTCCCCAACTGAAAAAAATGATTCAGGGCTGCGTCCACTTTGTCCATGGCGTAAATCTTGCCCTGGCGGAGCCGTTCCTGCAGCGTTTCCGGAGACGCGTCTACCAGCTTTATCTCCCGCGCCCGGCGTAGAAACTGGTCAGGCACCCGTTCACGCACCGCGACCCCGGTAATGTGCGCAACTTTGTCGTAAAGGCTTTCCAAGTGCTGAATGTTGACCGTGGTCACCACGTCGATCCCGGCCGCCAGCAGATCTTCAATATCTTCGTAGCGCTTGGCGTGCGCGCCGGGTTCCGGCACGTTGGTATGTGCCAGCTCGTCGACCAGAGCAATTTGCGGGTGGCGTCTCAAAATGGCGGCCAGATCCATTTCCTGAAAAGTGCGTCCCTGGTATACCACCAGTTTCGGCGGGATGCGCTCCAAATCCCCCACCTGTTCTGCGGTTTCGCGCCGTCCGTGGGTGTCCAACCATCCAATGACCACATCAAACCCTTGATTTTTGACCACGTGCGCATCTTGCAGCATTTTGTACGTTTTGCCCACGCCTGGCGCGGCCCCCACGTAAATCGTGAGCCGCCCCGGCCGTGGTCGTTCCTGCGTCTCGCTCACGACCGATCCCTCCATCCGACAATGCGCAGATCAACATCTCGCATATGGCGCAAGAGGTAATTCGTGGGACTCTCGTGCCACCAGGGGCGCCAGCGCCGCCCTGGTTTTGGCTGGCCCATGACCACTTGCGTCACATTATGCTCCAATGCTGCGGCCCAGATGACCTCTCCCAGTCGCCGCGTCCCTTTAGATGCCACCACCAGCCGTCCTTGGTAGCGGCGGGCCAGTTCCTCCAGCGCCTTCAATTTGGGATTGGCGGCTGTTTCGGACGCGGAGTTCGGCGACTCCGCTACCACGGTCAGAATAATGAGATCTGCCTTCATGCGGAGCGCCATGCGCGCCCCGGCGGCTACTAATCGTTCGGCGCGGCCAAGATAGTCGCAACAAACCAGAACATTCTCGCGCGCGCCGACGGGCCCAGGGATGCTGCGCCGCTCGGCCAACCGTTGCAGATGGACATCGACGTCACGCGCCACCACGCGAAGGGCGAGTTCCCGCAGCGCCGCCAGGGTTTGGTAGCGGAAGAAATTTTCTTCCGCTACTTGACTCTGGCCCGGGGGATAAAGATCCCCGGCCCGCAGCCGTCGCAAGAGCGCTTCGGGGGTAATGTCCACCATTTCCAGATGGGCCTCGTTAACCAAGGCCTGCGGCACCAACTCGCGGATGGGCCGTCCAATGATGGCCTCGGCCTCGCGATGCACGCCTTCTAAGTGCTGGACGTTGACCGTCGACAGCACGTCGATCCCGGCATCCAGAATTTCCGCAACATCCATAAAGCGCTTAGGGTGGCGCGAACCGGGCACATTCGCGTGGGCTAGTTCATCGATTGCGACCACCTCGGGTCGGCGTTCTAAGATGGCCACCACATCCACTTCTTCAAACACACGGCCCTGCCAGCTCACCGCCAAGGGCGGAATGAGCTCCAACCCCTGGAGTTCGGTTGCTGTGCTCGAGCGGCCGTGGGTCTCAACGTACCCAACCACCACATCAATTCCTTGTTGCTGCAGTTGAACCGCGTACCGTAACATGGCGACCGTTTTGCCCACGCCGGGGGCAGCGCCAATGAAAATTTTGAGTGTGCCGCGCATCATCTTCTCCTACGCCCGCTTTGCGAATCTGCAGACGTCGTTAAGAATTTCCATCCGATCAATCCTGCTCGCTCCCTATGGTTGTCAGGATGACGCGAGAGCGCCTGTCACCATGCAGCATAGCATCATAACCACCATCGCGGCGATTTTCGACTATAATACCGCGTCAGTCGGGGAGGTAAAATCCCGCTCGTGCCACTCTCCGCCGTAAAGCTTTCGCTAAATCCGCGCACAGAGTCCCTCAACTTCCTGATTTCCGGTAACATAAAACCAAAGACGGATGGAGGGCAAAGCAGTGTTTTACAATAAATTGATACGCGATGGAATTCCTTCCCTCATCGAACTCGCAGGCAAGGGCTATCGAATTCGCACGTTAGACCACGATGAATATAGCGCGCGACTCAACGAAAAGCTGGACGAAGAGGTTAGCGAGTTGCATCGTACCGAGACGCCAAGCAAAGCCCTTGAAGAACTGGCGGACATCCTCGAAGTTCTATACGCCCTCGCGACCGTGCACGGCTACACCAGGCAGGATTTAGAAGCTGCGTATTCACGAAAACACGCTGAACGCGGGGGCTTTGACAAACGGATTCTTTTAATTGAAGCGGATGAATAACCCCAAGCTCATCACCCAGAACCTGGGATCCCTGGTGCAGCAACTCGCAGAAGGAGCCACTAGTCTTTATCTGCTACTGGCGTTCATCCGCCCATCTGGCGTGAACGAAATCTTCCCGACGTTGCAACATGCGTTAGATGCGGGAGCAGAAATAAAAATTTTAACCGGTGATTATCTAGGCATTACCGACCCGGATGCGTTGGCGCGCCTCCTGACCCTTGGGCCGGAACTTGAAGTGCGGATGTGGCGCACCTCAGGCGAAACTTTTCACCCAAAGGCTTATCTTTTTGAATCGCCGACGGCCTTACACGTGGTTGTCGGCTCCTCGAATTTGTCTCGCAGCGCCTTGACGCAAGGAGTCGAATGGAACCTTTTGGTGGAAGATGCCCACTTTCACGAGGCCGACCCTGTCACGGTGTTCTTGCAACTGTTTTACGCTGACGAAACCGTGCCCCTCAACGCAGTGACGCTACAAGATTACCGCCAGCGCCGAGAAATTTACGGCCGTGCTGCATCACTGGCGAAGGTCCTGTGGGGTGATGAAACGGTGAACCCGCCCAACACTGAACACGGCTCCCCGTTGGTTCTGACGGAACCAGTAGCCACGGACATCGTATTGCGTCCTGTACAAGTCGAAGCCTTGCGCGCTCTTCAAACCGCCCTGGAAGAAGGCGTGCAGCGGGGTTTAGTGGTTCTGCCCACAGGACTCGGCAAAACCTATTTGGCCGCCTTTTTTGCGCAATCATTTCGGCGCGTTCTGTTCGTGGCCCACCGCGACGAAATTTTGCGTCAAGCAGCGCACGCCTTTTCCCATGTGCTTCGCGACCGAACCACAGCATTTTACACCGGTCTCGACAAAGGTCATGCGGACATGATTTTCGCGTCCGTGTTTACCCTCGCCAGCCGACGCCACCGCGAACATTTTGCCGCGGATGCCTTCGACTTGATAGTGGTCGACGAGTTTCACCACGCGGCTGCCCCATCTTACGAAGCGCTTTTACGCTACTTTAGGCCGCGCTTTCTTTTGGGACTCACGGCGACTCCGGAGCGCCGCGATCACCGGGATATTTATGCCCTCACGGATGGAAATCTTGTCTTTCAAGAGACGCTGCCCGAGGCGATAAACCAGGGATGGCTGGCGCCTTTTCATTATTACGGCATTTACGACCCCACGGACTATCAAGCCCTGCCTTGGCGACGGACGCACTACGACGAGCAGGCGCTGGCCGCGGTGCAAGCCGTGGCCGCGTTTGCAGCCTGGGTCTACGAAAACTGGAGGCAACACCGCGGCCTTCGCACCCTTGCCTTTTGTGCCGGCGTTGCGCAAGCTCGTTACTTCGCGGACTACTTCGGCAACCACGGCGTAAAGGCTTACGCGCTCTTGGGCAGCACCCCCCGTGAGGGCCGCCGGGCTGTTCTTCACGCGTTTGATCAAGGAAACGTCGACGTCATCTTTTCCGTCGATCTCTTTAACGAGGGGCTGGATGTGCCAAACATCGATACCATTATGCTGATTCGCCCCACAGATTCGACGACCATCTTTTTGCAGCAAATCGGGCGCGGCCTTCGGCCAGCGCCGGGAAAGGCCTTTTGCACAATCATCGACTTTGTGGGCAATTACCGCAACGCCGAAGAACGCTTTTCGGTTTTAGGCGTTCAGGATCTGAGCGCCGCCTTGGCGCATGAACGTGACGTGCTTACTGAACACCTGCCCCTCCATTGCTTTATTGCGCTCGATCTTCAGGTCATCGACGTGCTGACCAAACTCACCCAGCGACAAACACCCCGCCGCCAGCTCGCCTTGAACGCGCTAAAAGCTCTCAAGGAGGACTTGGGACGGTGTCCGAACTACCTTGAGTTTCACCTCAAAAGCGGGATTGACAGCAAGATGGTTCGCAGCGAGTTCAAAAGCTTCGTTGGACTCCTGTCAACGGCAGGCGAGTTGACCCCTTTCGAAGAAACCATCTACCAGAAAACGAAAGGCTGGCTTGCCACTTTGGAGACCACCGCCATGAGCCAGAGCTATAAGATGGTGCTCTTACTGGCGATGTTGGCGCGCGGCGACGCCTGGGACGAGCCGGTCACTGCCGAGGCTTTGGCCTTCCCGTTTTACGCATATCTTCATGCCGAACAGCGCTGGCGCCGGGAGCGGCAGCCCCAAAAGCTTTTTGGCGCACCGTATGATGAAGCTGTAGTCGCTAGTCTTCTCAAGAGGAACCCCATTCGCTATCTTGCTGCCTCCGCCCCCTCCCATTTTCGTTGGGACGGCCGATATTTTTCCGCACACCATGGTGCCACCACCCCCTCGGAACGCGCGCTGTTGGCTCGCTGGACCCACGATATCGTCGACTATCGCTTACACCGTTACTTTGAACGGCAGTAGTCGCGGGTTCCGGTTCCCACGACCGTTACACCTCAAGGGCAATCTCGGTCGCTTCTTCGACAAAGAGGCATAAGGCGTTTAGGACCCGAAGGTGTTCCATGCTTGTCGGTTTGGTCAAGAGCAGACTGGGATTTGCGACCACGATGGCCAGTCCCTGGGCGCGCGACAAGGCAACGTTCAACCGGTTCAAGCTGTAGAGAAAATCAGTCCCATGTGGGGCATCCTCTGCCGTCGATGTGGTCAAGCTGTAAATCACCACCGGCGCCTCCTGCCCTTGAAACTTGTCTACGGTGCCGACGCGCGCCTTGGGCAACACACTGTGAAGATACATCACTTGGGCGTTATACGGCGCCACTACCAAGATGTCCTCCCAGCCGATGGGGCGCGTCTCACCGGACGCCTCGTACCACTGGCGTCCCAGCAGGCGGGCCACGATCTTTTGAATCGCGATGGCTTCCTCAGGGGCCACGGTGCGATTGCCCTCATGGTGGACTGGAATCCAGGCAAGCCCTGCCGAAAGCCACGGGGGCTCGAGATCGAGCGCTTGCGTCGCACAGCGGGGATGGCTTTTCAGCCGTCCTTCGTAGGCAATGCGGGAAATATAGGTGCCGATAGCCGGATGCATGCGATAGGTGACGTCCAAAAAGATACCCTGGTGGTCGCGGATGGTGTCCTCTTGATTAAGCAGATGCGCCAACACTGAAATGTCAACGCCAGGCGGATGATGCCCTTGAGTCGGTTCAGACAACTGCTGCGGATCGCCGAGGAGAATGAGAGAATGGGCCGCGGTGCCCACGGCGAGCGCTTGCGCTAGCGCGAACTGTCCCGCTTCGTCAATGACGAGCACGTCCAAGACCTCTCGCCATTCACTGCGCGAAAAGAGCCACGCCGTCCCCGCTACCACATCGACCCGCCCTCGGCGAAACGCCTCTTCCAGTTCCTGGTTTCGACACACCACGCTGACGCCCGGAGGACGCTGAAAGACGCGGGGGTCCATGGGAGCCTTCTGGACAATGCGGACAGGGGCGCCCCGGAGATTTGCCAAGCGTGCCACCTGGTCCACCAGATGGGAGATGACTTGGTGGCTGACAGCGGTCACTCCCACGCGCTTGCCCGCGCGGACGAGGTCGACAATCAGCTGAGCACCCGTGTGCGTCTTCCCGGTTCCGGGAGGGCCTTGAATAGGGAGCACCGTCTGATCCAGGGCTAAGGCGAGGCGGCGGGCAGCGGCGTTCGCAGGTTCCGCGGGATCGCGAAGCAGCGCCCCGTCAGCAACGCCACGGATTGTAGGGGGATAGCGTCCCAACAGGCGGCGAAGGGCTCGGTATGGGCCAGGGCCAGCAAGCCCGCGTGCCACCACAACTTGGGCCACTTCTGCCACGGCCTCTTTCATGGCCTCGGTAGGTAACGGCTTTGGAACGGCGAGGGTTCGCGGCACCGGGGCTCCCGGCGGAAGATCAAGAATCAGACGGCGGGCGAGAGGATCTAACGCCGCAATCTCCCCGACAGTCTTGCCCGTCTCACGGTTGACCGGTTTATCCCCCACCTTCAGCTTGTGCTCCTGCGGCGGGTATGTGAGCTCGACGCGCACGCCAAGGTGGCGCACCAAGGTGAGTCCCTCGATGGCCCCGGGGCTCTCCAAGGCTTCCTCGGGATCCATCGCCAGGTTGGCAAAATATTGCCACCACGCGGCCCGTTCCTCCCGGCGGTGCCAGCGAATCAATTCGGAGAGGAGCCACCGCGCCCGGTGCTCCTGGCTCCACGCCCCCGGGTCAGGCGGCACCCCGGCCATCAGGGCATGCTTCAGCTCTTCGGCGCGTCCTTCTTCGAGGATTACGCGAACGCTCGTCGCCTTGGAAGGCTCCACGCGCAAGGCAGCGCTACTAGACGACCGAACCCATAAGCCTCGATACAAAACATAAAGCGCGAGGGATGTGCCCTTCTTGAGGTCTTCGTTCGGGATTGGCGCGGATTCGTCCGCTTTAACCAGCGCCGCCAGCGCACCTAAAGAGTACTCTTCTTCCGACACCCATAATCTTTCGCGCGCATACGCCTTGAGGTCGAAAAAAGCGTCCGCTCGCAGCAGGTTATCCAGGAGCGCCTCACCGACCCCATAACGTCCGGTCAACTGCTTCAGCAGATTAGGAAGGTCCGGACCGAAGTGATAAAGATGCAGGGACGAGTCGCCGCTTAAGCCTCGATTCGCACGCTCCAGTATCTCTAAAAGAACGGTAGACCCTTCCTCCAATGTGTTCGCTCGCCGGCACCTAATGTCTAGCGGGCCATCCTCAAGAGGAGCCTCTACCCACTCTATCTCCCAGCCTTTCAATTCTTCTCCAGCGGGTTCATCGATGCTCATCACCACAAAGAGATCCGCCCTGGACGGGGGCGGTAGCGCCTGAAGCCGATCCTCCCGGCTGGGGGAACGCCACCACATCACCGGGCTCCCAGAGAGTTTCCCCTGCAGCTGAATTTGAGCCTGGCGCTTTAATCGCTCCAAAGCACCCGAGCTGAGTCCCGGAATCTCCGTGGCCGTCGTCTCAGCCAGCGCGGTGAGCGTCCGGATGCCTGCCTTCTGCAAGGCCCGCATTTCCGTCCGGGTGATTTCGGCAACATAGGTCAAATGGTCGTCCTGCCGTCGTTGGGCCTCGCACACTGGAAGCCACAAACACTGTCGACAGGCGGGCACGGGGTCAGGATAACTGTCGCACGTGTTCGTTAAATCGCCATAGAGCCGGTTTTTGAGCCGCCTCACATAGTGGACAACATCGGCGGAAGAAAAGGAGCGGACGCTCCCGTCGCTGCCTTTTAGCTGAATGGCGGTGCTTGCGCCTTGCAAACCGTGCAAGAGATCGGCCTCCAGCGCCGCTATTAACAGGGCATCGATGACCGACTCCTGGGACCCCAAAAGTTTCACAACATCGTAGCGATAGGCGCCGAGGCTTGAGGGCGCATTGACGCGGACCAGCATGTCCGGCATCGCCAGCCAAGGACGATCCCAAAGCACCGGGTGGAGCAGGTGTTCGTCACCGCGCCGCAGGGCTTCTTGGGTATTCTGAAACGCTTTCTCTAACGCTTCTAGGCTGTTCGAAATCAACGTGCGGCGTTCCCCTGGTGTCCCGTGCCATGGAGGACTCCCCGTGGAAACCCCCGATGCCTTCGGCGGCACAGAAATAGCACCTTCGGCGGCCCTCTTCCAGAGGCTGAGGCGATGGCGGCAGTCGAGATATTCCAGCACTTCGGTCGGGAACATTACCCACGGCGCGATGGCCGTGTTCGACGTTTCACGCATCCCTGAAACATCTAGCTTCTTCACGGGAGATTACCCGCCGTGCGCGTGAACGCCGCGCGTCCAAAACGCGTAAATAACCCAGGCCACCACAAAGCCCAACAAGTAGCCTAGGGAAGACCCGTTAAAGACGCCAATCGCCAGGGGCCCGGAGACAAGGCTTGTAGAGGTGGTCAACAGTGCGGCCAAAAGGCCTACTCCCCACGCCGTTAAGGCCGGCCATCGTAGCCGCACCGCACTTCGCATCCCCCGCTCTCCCCGCACGGTCTCCACTAGAAAGATGGCGGCCCACGGCGCGAGCACACCCGCCAACAGCGACAGCACGGCCTCAAAAAGGGCAATGAAGCCTTCTGCGTGCCAAAGCACAAACGTGGCCAATCCAATCGAAATGATCGCATCGACAAAAATCGTGCGCGACCGTGGCGTACGCACACCCAACGCCAACAGGCTTAGGCCCGAGGAGTACACATCGAGAATATCGCTCGCGACGATGCCCCCAACGGACACCAGTAAATACGGGATGACCGCCCATCCCGGTAACTGGCTTAACAGGACCGCCACGGGGTTCACGCTAGTTGCCAGCTGGGGCACCCGGCTCGCCAATACGATGCCGAGCGCCGTCAGCCCAGCTAAGGGGATGACTGCCCCCCACGTAGTCGCTCCTACTACTTTGCGCCCTGGCGTGGAGCGCGGAAGATAACGGGTGTAATCAGATGCCGTGTTGACCCACGAAAGGCCACTCGCCGCGACAACAATGGAAAAGGCGGGTAGCACTCCGAGCGTCCACGACCCGGCCCGATGACGCCAAATGGCCCCCCAATCCATGTGCGGCAGTAGCAATAGGATGATGCCGACCGTCATGGCGCCGAAGAGGTACGAAAAGATCGTTTGCATGCGCACGATAGTCGCATGCCCCAAAAACGCGATGGAAAAGGCAGCCACGGTCACCACCGCCAGCGACGTTAGCCGGTCTACCGGGCCTGAGACGCCGTGTAGCACATGCACCAAAACTCCCTCAAACGCAAACGCGCCTAAAATGAGCATAATGGTCTCCCATCCGACCAAATTGAGCCAGGAGATTAAGCTCGGAAACTTGTTTCCCACGCTCCCAAAAATGTGAGCTGACAACGCCATGGTGGGCTTGCCGCGCCGCATACCGGGTATCCCAAAGTATCCGACCAACCAAAAAGACAAGAGGCCGAGCATGGCGATAAGCGACTGGAACCATGAAAGGCCGTAACTGGAGATCACAGCGCCAATCACCACCGCCGTGATATTTAAGTTGCCGGCAAACCAAATCCAAAAGACGTGGCTAGGTCCGCCATGCCGATCTTCATCAGGAACCACGTTAATGCCGTGAGTCTCCACGCGCCAGGGCGTGGTATTCTGCCGCCCGTGAGCGGTATCCTTGCGTTCGACCAACCAAAACTCCTCCCCATTCGGGGGCAGGAGAGAGCGGTATGAAGAATTGAAGAAAATAAGCCCGCCATGCGGGCCCCACACATTCCTTTGCCGGCATTACCCGGCCAAGTTCAAGGGTTGGCAACCGCCTCTCAGCCTTAAAGCACCCCTAGTGTTTTCCTCATGATACCACATTCTCTGGTCGCAACACACGCAGATCTAGGAGGGACGGGCAAAGTTGAGTACCATACGGAAGGAGGGGGATCTTATGATAGACGACGAAAGCCGCGAAATTGAATCCGTGCTGCTCGACGCTTTAGACCAGGAATCTCTGGATGACGACGCATTTAACCGCCTTGCTCTTATGATTTTTTCCTATCAGTTTTCGCGAAACGCCCCGTTTCAGGCTTTTTGCCGGCGGCGGCATCGCACGCCGGCTACCGTGAGGGCATGGCACGAAATTCCTCCGGTGCCGGTACAGGCTTTTAAGCATCCCGGCTTTTGGTGCGAGCCCCCCGAGGTGTGCGAGACCTATTTTCAAACCTCGGGCACCACCGAACCCACCCGTCACGGCCGCCATTATCACCCGAACCTTGTGGTATGGGAGCGGTCCATGACCACGCAATTCCGGCGCTGGGTGCTTCCCGAGCGCGATCGCATGCGGGTCTTGGTCTTGAACCCCACCGATGCTGCGCTTTCGCATTCCTCGCTGGCGCACTATATGACCGTGGCTCTCGAGCAATTTGGCGACGACCAGTCGGAAAGTGTATGGCACCAGGGAACCTTAGCATGGGAATCCCTTGAATCCCATCTGGTGCGCACTTTGAAAGAGGGTGTGCCGGTTCTTTTGATGGGCACCACTTTTGCCTATGTGCACGCCTTTGACCGCTGGGCCGACCATCGCCAACGTTTCCCCCTGGCGCCGGGCAGCGTGATTCTCGACACTGGCGGTACCAAGGGGCAATCGCGGGACATTAGCCGCCAAGAATTTGAAACAGCTATCGAGGACCGCTTTGGCCTGACACCCGCTTATTGGATCAACATGTTTGGAATGACCGAGCTCTCCTCTCAGTTTTATTCGGTGCCAGCCATCCGTCCTGCTGACCCGGAAACGCTCTTGAACTATGTGTCCCCCCCTTGGGTGCGCACGCTGGTATTGGATCCGGTTTCGCTGACGCCGGTCCCCGTCGGCCAGGAAGGGGTTTTGGCACACTACGATCTCGCGAACCGCAACGCGGCGGTGGGCATTCTCACTGAAGACTGGGGGGTCAAAACCGAGAGCGGCTTTCAGTTTTTGGGGCGGCGCCGGGGCGCGGAAATGCGCGGGTGTTCCCTGGCGATAGATGAGTATCTTCAAGGGGTTAGCACCCGTGGTTGACGAAGTCAATGCTGTGATCGGTGTCTGGCGCACGGTCGACACGGAGGTCGAGCAATTTGATTACCGCGATGGTAACGACACCTTAGTGATTCGCGTTCCCCGTCCCTTCCCCGGGGCAATAAGAAAAGCGACACAGCTCTTACGCGATGCACAGGCAGAAATTCTTCAGCCTTGGCCGATGTCGGAGCGGATTTGTCGCATTAGCTCTGCACTTGCTGCATGGCTCGACCCACGTAGCGTGGAACGCCAACTTGCGGAACGTTGGCTTCCGGTTATGACGGGCTATGCGCCGAACATGGTGCATCGCGGCCTAACGCGCTATCTGCGCACCTTCTTACCGGATCAGTTGACGCGCTTCCTGGCTCAGGACCTACTCGATCCCGCCATGCTGGACCATCCTGTGCCCGACCGAGCCGGCGGCTGGTCCATGGCAGTAGGCCCACGGGTATTAGGACAAATTGTGGCCGGGAACATTCCTGGCATCGCGCTCTGGCATATGGTGTTGGGGCTACTAGTCAAATCGGCGGTAATAACGCGGGTATCCCGCCACGAACCCCTCATGGCCGCCCTAACCCACCAGCTCATTCACCGGACGGACCCGGAACTCGCGCAACTATTAGCTCTGGTTTATTGGCCCGCTGGTGACTCTCTACGCGAGGAGGCATTGTTCGATAGCGTCGACCGCTTGGTCATCTATGGCAGCAATTCAACCATCAGCGACATTCGGCAACGCGTTGCAGGACGTGTTCCCGTAGTCGGCTACGGTCACCGAGTGAGTCTCACCGTCATCGGACGCGAAGCGCTAGAAGAACTCGTCATCGACGATACTGTCCGCCGTACTGGCCGCGATGTGGCGCTGTGGGATCAGGCATCTTGTGCCTCTCCTCACGCCATTTTAGTCGAAGAGGGTGGAAAACATCAGCCGAAGGAATTGGCTGAACGGCTCGCCGCGGAGTTAGAGAGATGGGAAATTAAGGAACCCAGAGGACCGGTCCCAGCTGACGTTGCCCATGCCATCCGCGATTGGGCGGACCAGTGGGAATGGACAAGTAACGTCTCGGTGTGGCACCACCCGGATTACCGATGGGCGGTCGTCGCGGGCGATCCGGCATCCGTTCCCATCGGCCCTATGAACCGAACTGCGTTTGTTATCCCCATTTCTAATCTCGACGCTGCTGTACTACCATGGTTTAGACGACTTGTCCCGTATCTGCAAACGGTAGGGGTGGCCATTCCGCGTCGGCGGTTGTTCCCTCTTCTCTCTTCTTGGGCTCGTGCGGGCGTCACACGAATCACGGAGGTGGGACGCATGCATGAGTTTCCGGCGGGTTGGCTACATGACGGCGGTCACAGTGTCGCAGACCTCGTGTCTTTTATGGGTGTCGATCCCGGCACGTTAGAATCATTAGATACATTAGACCGCGACACATGGTAAGAGAAGGGAGAAGACAAGTGGCCACACAAGATGTTGCAATTGTCACCGGCAGTGGCAGGGGACTAGGGGCAGCCATTGCCCAAGGCTTAGCCCGTCGCGGAATCCCCGTGGTTATTAACTATCGCTCGCATGAAGAAGAAGCTCGAAAAACGGCTGAGCGCATCCATCAGGAGGGAGGCCATGCGCTGGTGGTCCAAGCAGACGTCACAGAGGACACTCAAGTATCCTCACTTTTTGACGCAGTTGAAGCGGTGTTTGGTCCGGTAACAATCGTGGTCAATAACGCACTAGTTGGATTTCAGTTTGATCCCGTAAACCGGCCGCCCTTCACCGATTTATCTTGGCAGGACTTTCGCGACCAATGGGAAGGCTCAGTCAAGGCTGCGTATCTGACCACGCGGCGAGCGCTCGCGGGAATGAAAGAGGCGCACCATGGTCGCATCGTGAACATTCTCTCAGACTTAATTTTCCACCCCTCTGTTCCTTATCACAATTACGTAAGCGCCAAATCGGGGTTGCTTGGTCTCACACGAACCCTTGCCGTAGAATTGGGCCCCTTTAACATCACGGTTAACGCAGTCGCACCCGGACTTATCTATCCGACCACGGCTAGCCGTGCCACGCCGGAGCGCTTGCGTAACGAGTTGGCGGCTCGAACGCCCTTAGGAAGAGTAGTAACACCCGAAGATGTCGTGGCCCCTGTCCTCTTCTTCGCATCCCCGGAAGCCGCCATGGTCACCGGCCAATGCCTTATTGTGGATGGGGGGTTAATGATGCGATGACGCATTTTCCAGATGTAGTTCATCCGAATTCATCCGAAGTAACGGCAACCCAGGTGGCAGCTCGTTATGCGGTTCCAGTTGCAACGAGTATTCTTCGGCACGCTCTAACACCACGATTACGCTACAATGTCCTTTCCGAACCCACGAAACCGCCTGTTCTTTAAATGGTACAACGTCTATTGACCCAAGAGCGTTATCGTTCCGTATTCTCCAACATCCCCGAGCTTGGGAAATCTCCGAAACAGACTATGTCCCTTATCTCGACCACGCAAACTACAGTCACCGGTTGACCGGATCGTGTCCTGTCAAGTGGTGTAAATTCGGACTCGGCCTCCTTGGAACGCGGGTTACGCCGAGTGACTCGGCAAGG
>JAPNUR010000003.1 GCA_026627385.1 Bacillota bacterium
CGGGACCGCTATCGACGCAAAATGTTTTTGGGCTTCCTGCCCCTCACGGCGATCCCACAATTATTGACGTAGAGCCGCAGGGGCAGTATACTTCGCCGATGGTCTCCAGATATCGGGGTGTGTGGTATCCGGATTTTTTGCACGACAAGCGCCAGTTCGCGGGATGCCGTCCGTTGGTATCCGGGCATTTCGCCAACACGGCCGTCTACCGTGTTCCGTCGGTCCGATCGGAGAACCGCACGACTGAGGGCGTCGCGTGCAAGGCCCATTGGTGATAGAGGAGAATGTCCGCAACACCCGTCCCACGGCATCCGGATGCGGGCGAGCCGGTCGTTCGAATGATCCAGACCTGGCCGAACGGGGTCGGGCGGCGGGAAGTGTCCAAATGAGTGACGGCGCATCGGCCGGGTCCGGTGCCATTTGTGTCACACGTGGGTGTGACTGCAGGCAGGTGATGCAAGATTGTTTTCGGGGTTATGCAAGTGACCCTCACGTTTTCTTTACGGTCCACCCGAGCGAACCGTTAAAGGACGTGCGCGAGTTGTTGATGCGCGTTAAATGGATATTTCCAGTACTCTGTGGCCGCTTTTTCTACGCCTTCTGCTCATGACGGGTAAGGGTAGAGCGGAAACGCTAATTGACCCACGCGGACGCCCGCGTGCATCGCTGGAATGCCCAACGCGTTAATGGAGACCATGGCGTGTGGTGCAGCCGTGGTTGCTACCCGCATTCCTGGGAATGAAGCGCTAATTAGGCATCAAGAGACCAGTTGGCTATTTAGTCGGCGCGAGGAGGGCGTGGAATACATGGTTCGGGCGGTGTCCGATGGCGCATTGCGGCACTGCGTGGGGCAGGCTGTCCGTCAATGGATTATCACCCGGCATGGCGCCATCAAGGAGGCTAGGGGTTATGGACCTTGTTTGCCAATATGGGAACGCGGCCGAGCGTGGCGCATTCCTGATGGATGCTCCGACAAACACGATGACCATCGGCCATTCAGTCGCCGTGCCGGATGATCCTGTACGGGGCGCTTCTCGCCAATTTAGGCCGTGGGGGAGAGCGTCGGTCAGAGGTTATGCAAGAGCAGGGAATGTGCCACCGCGCGACGATGGCCGATGGCGGGTGGCATCGGTCGCGGACGCACCATTCACTCGGTTCCCCAACAATTGGCGGAGAGGTGTGTATCCACTCGTTCGCCTAGGGCCCGGTGAATCGGCCGCGGTGCATCAGGGCCGGAACGTACGGACTTTACCGGGCCGACCTATAGATTGACGTCGTGGAAGAAGATCGTGACGCCATTGATAACTTGAGCTCCGGGGAAGATGTCAAGGATAAGGAGCACTGTCGACACAGCGGGAAATCCTGTGTCACGCATATATATTGCAAGACTATGATATAAGAATTAAAAAGAGTAAAATAGCCAGAGGACTCTTGTAGTAGGCCGCCGCGTCATCGGTTACTGTTCATGTGAGGAGGCCGATGCTGTGAAGGTCGGTGAGGTGTCATTTTGAACCACGGGGCACCGGGTGAATCCACTGTGACCCGAGGGAAGAGCGGTCGGGGCCCTCTCAGATCTGGTTCCGGCGTGTTGTGACTGTACCATGTCCTAAAGAAAGACGGCACGATTGATGAACGATGGACTACGTGAGGGAAAACGCCGCCTGGTTACAGGGTAAAACGAAAGGCGTCGGCCGAGGATAAGCAGATGGTGTCAGCAATGGACAAAGAAATAGAGGTGTCAATGCAGACCGAGCACAGTCCAACCACTGACGAGAAGGGGGATTGTCGTCGTGAGTCACAGTATCCCATATCAGATGACCATTGAGGGCATGACCTGTCCAGATTGTGAGCGGCACGTGACGAAGGCATTAGAAGCGCTTGGGGCTTATGATATTCGCGTCAGTTTTCATGACGGGCAGGCCACGTTTTGGGCGCCGGACGACTTAGCAGCCTCTCGGGCGTTCAAGGCGGTGAGCGATGCAGGGTATCACCCGCGGAATCTTACGGCGGTGGAATCTTGCCACACACCGACTACTGAGTACCGCATGACTATTGAAGGCATGACGTGTGTCGATTGTGAGGTGCATGTAGCGCGGGCTCTCGAATCGGCTGGCGCCACCAATGTGGTGGCGGACTATCGCCGAGGCGAGGCGCGCTTTCGGGCTCCCAAGGAGTTTTCGGAAGAACGCGCGCGGGCCAACATACTTGAAGCCGGTTACCGGCCGCAAGTTCTTCAGCCGGTGTCGGGCGGGACGGAACCCACCGGGTTTACCAGTGACGATCGGGCGGACTATGATTTGGTGGTGATCGGCTCCGGCAGTGCGGCGTTTGCGGCGGCCATTGAGGCCCGCAAAGCGGGAGCGCGAGTCGCGATGATTGAACGAGGGACGATTGGCGGGACCTGCGTCAACGTGGGTTGTGTGCCGTCGAAAACGTTGTTGCGGGCGGGGGAGCTCTATCATTGGTCCGTCGACAATCCTTTTCAGGGCTTAAACACGACCGCGGGGGCACCCGATCTTGCCGCGCTGGTGTCTGAAAAGGATCAGTTGGTGGCCACGTTACGGCGACAAAAATATGAAGATTTGTTGTCCGAATACGGTATTGCATTTATCGCGGGAGAAGCGCGGTTTGTGGATCAACAACGAGTAGCCGTGGGCGATCGTTATCTGATGGCTAGTCGTTATATTCTCGCCACGGGAACGCGGCCGCGCATCCCTTCCATTAGCGGACTGACCAGCGTCGAGTATCTGACTAGTACGACCGCGCTAAATTTGACGCGCCGTCCCGATCATTTACTGGTCATTGGGTCTGGTTACATTGCGCTCGAACTCGGGCAACTGTTTCGACATTGGGGAGCGCGTGTGACGTTGATGCAGCGTGGCACCGAGGTGATGCCGGCTTATGATGCGGAGGTGCGGGCAGTCATCCGGGAGATGCTGGCGGATAGCGGCATCGAGGTGATGACCGGCGTGACCTATGAACGGGTGGAGCAAATAGGAAGAGAGACAATCGTTCACGTGACGGTCAATGGCGTATCACGATCGGTAGCGGGTGACGCGTTGCTCATTGCTGCCGGGCGCGATCCCAATACGGAGGCGTTAGCGCTCGATGTTGCGGGTGTGACCCGGGGACTCCGGGGAGAACCCCTTGTGGATGCGACGTTACGGACCGCCAATCCGCGCATTTATGCGGCCGGCGATGTGACGTTGGGACCGCAATTTGTGTACGTGGCAGCCTACGAAGGGAAATTGGCCGCGAAAAACGCGCTGGGCTTGTCGCCTTTGCCTGAACAAGTCGACTTAAGTGTCATCCCGATGGTGACGTTCACGCATCCCGCTATTGCAGCGGTCGGATTAACGGAGGAGGCGGCACACCGACAAGGACTCCGCGTCAAATCGTCGACATTGCCGTTGGAGGCGGTGACTCGGGCGTTAGCCAATCGAGACACCCAGGGCATCTTCAAAATGGTCGCGGAAGAGGATACGGGCCGAGTCAAAGGGGTGCAGATTGTGGCCGAAAATGCCGGGGATGTCATTTATGCGGCACAATTAGCTGTGAAATTTCGACTCACAATCCAGGACCTCACCGATACCCTGGCGCCGTACCTCACGATGGCCGAGGGGTTGAAACTAACTGCCCTGACGTTTGATCAGGATGTGGCCAAGTTATCCTGCTGTGCGGGATAGCGTGAGGAGATGGTCAAGACCGGGGACGCGCCCATGAATGGGGACACGCGACCGATCTGTGCGGTGTGTGGGCGTCCCGCACTCGGTCGTGCGTTGTTCCGGTTTTCCCGCAGCGGTGGCGTTCAGCGGCACCGCGCACGATGTGCGGTTCGCCATCCGCGGCTGGCGCGGCAGGCCGCAAAAACGGCGTTGGGCGTGGGGGCCCTCCTCGTATTGATTGATCACCGTGCGGTGTGCTGGACTGGACCAGTGACGGTCGCGTTGGTGGCTAAGACACTATTCACTTTGGGGTTGCCATGTGGGGGGGCGTTACGCCGCGACTCGTGGAGATCCGACGGGGGGCTTTTCTTTACGTTCCTCTCTATATTGAAGTATCTTGATAGAATGGAACGGGTGCCAGCGAGATGTTACCGCCCATTCCGAGCATAGTGCCCGAAGGTTCGGTATGCCCTTGATGGGACTATGTGCCGAGGATGCGTTTTACAGTGTTGACAGGCCACGAGTGTGAAACTTTGTTGGCCGGCCAGCATTGAGTCATCCAATTCGGCTCAAGGTGCTTGAATCCCTCCGGCGGGAAGGGCCGCTCAATGTTGGGGAACTCGTCAACCGGTTGCAAATTGGCCAAGAGCACTTATCCGATCATTTGGCCTGCTTGAAAAGCTTCGGGTTAGTGCAGGCCGAATCACGGGCCGTTTTGTGTATTATCCGTGACGAACGTGTTGTGCAGCTACTGGAATTGGGGAGCGCGATCTTGCACGATCATTTAGAGGGGATTGCCGGATTGTGAATCCCGCATCAAAACCTGCAGTCGATGAAAATTTTATCCGATGCGCCGTAAAACCCCGCCGTTTAGGGCTATGCATTACCCACATTGGTTTTCAGAGATAAGGTGAACCCAATGTAGGGACCTGACAGAGGGAGGGACAATGGCCCGGTGGCGGTGAAAAATGGTGCCTGGGACGCGAGACCAGACTCATGGCGAGCTGCGCAGGGGCGACGAGGTCTGAGGACCCGCCTGGCCGGTAGAGTAGGGGATCCAGGGGGAGGCCGGAGCGGTGACCGTCAGGTGTTTCGGACAGCCAAGACCAGCGGTTATCCGGGCGGGTGCAAAATCTCCCGCATGACGGTGAGGTCTTCCAGCCGCCGGTACCCGGCCAGAGGGTTTTCACTCCGGGATCCCCATCGCCGCGCCGTCCCAAAAATCCGCCCAGTTGGGCGATCCACCGCACGGCGGTACGCAAGTCGACCGGCGTCGGCGGCGGGTCGGCGCGTCGAGTGTGGGCTGCATATAAGGCGGCCCACTCCGCGGGGCGCAACACGGTGGTGCAGGGCTGATCCGGCTGTTCGCGGGCGAGATAGGTCAACCATAACAGCCGCCAGGCCACAATCCGGTAGACGGCCAGAGCCCGTTCGAGGCGGTCGAAGGTTTCTCACGGGAGGTCTTCCACATGGCAGCCACTTTTGAGCACGTAGTGGTATCGTTCGACCCGCCAGCGGTAGGTGTAGTAGCGCAGCACCGTCTCAGCGGTGGCGAGATCATCGACCGGCAAGGTCGAAAGCCCCATCCAGTCCAGGGGCGGCGGGCTGTCTGGCGGAGACTCCTCCCGCACCCAGACGGCGGTGACGGTCGGCGCCGCCAGGTGTTCGGCGCGCCGGTGAGGCGGCGGGCGGCGCGTGACGCGGGCGCTGCGCAGGGTCACGACGGCGGTGCGCCCAGGAGCGTCATCATGGCGGGGCACGGCGACCGCCAGTGCTAGCGCTCCACTGTGAGCCTTGAGCGGTGAGTCACTTCGTAGGTGCGAAGAAGCTTGGAGCCACCGATGCGGAAATCGCGGAGACTATTCAGCTGGCAGGATCGGTCGGGGCGGGCGTGATGTTAGCCATGGCGGACCGCGCGCGCGGCATCCGATCACCGTCACTATTGGTGGCGTCCACCAGGCTAATTGGCGAATTGAGAGGTCCCGCGAGCCTTCTCCGGCATGGCTGATCATGGTGTGGTCGCCCTTATGAGCCATCCACGGCGTGGCGCGTGGGTGGTCAATCACTACCCCGGGCCCTCCTTTGTTTTTTGGCGGTCGTGACGAAGTGTGGTGAAACTCCCGGCGGACATGAGACCAGATATCACGTGAGATGCGGTAAAGCCGCCGGAATTTCTGTCAAGCTGGACACCACGGCTACAGGTTTTACGCCCAGGATGTCAGCGGGCGCACCCGTGCGATTGACCCATATCGTCCAAAAGCCAAAGTGCGTCGCACCACTAATATCCCAGCTGTTGGAAGACACAAACACAATCTCCGCGGCTGGCGCGTGGAAGTAGTCGCAACTAAGTTGATAGGCGGTAGGATGCGGCCAAATCGTAGGCCATCCCTGTGGCTTGGACACCCTCGGATAACATCTCAGGATCGCCGTTGGAGAGAATGGCGCGGGCATGACCTTTTAAAGCGTGGAGGGCTAACGGCGCATCTGGATAGGGCTGAGGGCGAAACCAGGCGTGAACCAAGTGATCCGTTGTGTCTGCTGGTCGAGCGAGAGGCCAAAAGTGGCGGTAGCAAATGCCAAGGCGTCGGCTGTGACCCGGCTAAACGGTTTGTATCGGTCCATCACCGTTCGCAAAAAGGCGTATTCCAGTTGTTTTTGTCTCCACAGATCTAAGAACGGCGCAGCGTGTTCCGAACCAACCACCGCCTCGCAAGCTGACCGAATGCTCGTGACGTTCCACAAAGTGCCATACGCGTCAAAGACAATGTTCGTTCTAGACACTCCTTTCGGGACTATTGTCAGTGCATCCACAAGAGTAAAGATGCGTTGGGCTAACGCGTGCTGCACGCATCAACACTGATGTCATCGTGTGCTCGGCCGTCCGGACGCGTTATTCCTCAAAAATGTCCGCGTGTGTTCCGGTGCGCAATAAAATCCGTTCTTGGGTAGTGAGGTCAATCCGATAGATCAATAACCAGTCAGGTTCCACATGGACATCCCGCCAACCATGAAGCTCTCCCGTTAAGGCATGATCGCGATAACGCGGAGGAAGTGGTTCGCCGGATACCAGCGTGTAATCACCGCTTCCAATTTGGTTAACTCTTTGTGGCGGCGAGCCATTTTCTTGGTGTCACGCTGAAAGCGCGTGGTCACGCGAATGGTGAGAGACATCGGGCCGGTTCCTTCGGTCACTGCTTAAAGAGGTCCGCGACCGTGCGAACCGTGTGACCGCCACCCGCTTCGACTTCCTTCAGGGCTTCTCGCGTGGCTTGGTTTGGTACCTCGACGGTGAAAGGCAATCGGCCCTCTTCGGCGACTCGTATGAATGTGAGACGAATCAGGTCGGAGGCAGTCAAGCCCATTTTTTCTAAGACCGCGAGAGCCCGATCTTTGGTTTCGGCGGGAATGCGTGCCCGTACGACCGCATCGGCTTTCATCAGCATCCCTCACTTGTCGGGTTTTATACATCGATTATAGCTACAATGTAGCTACGTTTTCAAGGTCAGTCTGTTACTTGATTCTTCGCGAGCGACGCGGCGCGGTGAATGCCGGTTTTGCGCAACACCTGTCACGTTTCATCCTCAGGGAGGTGCAACCCATGACGTGGCGATCCCGCGCCGGGCCGGGGCTCGCGGCGGGATTGGTGATCCTCGCGGCCAGTCCCGTCGAGGCGGCGACCATTCCCCAATACGACATTACGCTCAACCGCACACGGGCCGTGGTGTTCCGTCAATCTGCCCTGTCGTTTTATTCGCCCGATCCGGTGTATCACCAGGTCCCCGGCGGCGCGACGTCGGATTCGACGCCGACCGTCATTGGGAACACCGGTATCAATATGTCTTCAACTCTGGTGGCAAGACGTGATTTGGGCGCTGGCTGTGACAGGTTTTGCGTTTGATCGCCACAATTTGGTTGGATGGGTCATTCTGTTCGTTGCCACGGGGCTCGCCACTGGAGTGATTGAAATCGCACAGAAAAAGGTGACCGTCGATATCGTGCCGGCCTCCAGCCGTGGAAGGAGTCTAGGGGAAATCGCAGCCATTCGCGGTTTTGGACAACTTTTGGCCAGTGTCATGATCGGGACTCTCTGGACATTGGGTCATCCCGGTTGGGGCTTTGTGGCAGAGGGGGGATGGGCCCTTGCGGGGGTGTTGATGATGACGGCAGCGCTAAGGCACACTGACCTTTCTGGAAGCGCATAATGGCGCCTCCTAGAGGACCAACCCGCCTGGACAGTGTTGTGAGCGGGTGCCGCTGTTCGGGCGGTGGACTATGCAATTTGCTGCGGCCGAGAGCATCATGGGGGACGGGAGTCTTGGTCCGTCCTGTGTACCGGAAATCGAACTGCTTCATTGTTTCCCTCTGGGATGGGGAGCGACATGGCACCTAGGATTAATGGGGAGGCCGAGTGAGTGCGTGAAAACCGCCATTGAGGACTTGTCTCATTCTCGATGGTGGACGGACGCCGCGTGGTTGGTGCGGATTATGCGAAAAGATTGTTGGCCTTACTTATGCGAAAACGAACGGCAAGCTGGCTTGGGCAGATGATGTCGGTGGGGGGGCGTTTTTGCTTCGACATAATGCGTCTAGTGTAACACTTGCAGACCTCCCCAAATGTCTAGTTTTTGGGGGACCACTATACCCATCTATCCTGCAATTTTATCCATCAGTGGTCGGCTGGTCGCCATGGCGGTGTGAATGGGCTAGTTGTGGTCCATTGGGAGCTTGCCCAATCCTCGTCAGCCGTTTGAACACAATGCCCACGCATTCCCCTGCCTAGAGGCGGCGAGGAGTGCTGGCGTGAAGGTCTTCCGTCGATATTGGGTCACGAAGACGATCGGTCGCCGCAGAGCGTACACGGCATGGGAGGCACACATCATTTCGGTGTCATTCATCGTGGCTTCATGAGATCATGGACATACGCACCTATGCCAGCAGGTGAGGATATGCTGAACGGGTCTTGGTTTCGCCTGCATCCGCGTTCTGATCAGGAGCCCATCTTGCTCCGGTGGATGGGGTGCCAACGGCTTATCTACAACGCGAAGGCCCAAGAAGAACGGTATTTTCCCCGCTTTCAGCGCCGGATGGTGGGCCTTGCTGGAGAAAAGTCGGTGGGTTAGCGAATGCCCGCGGGTGTTCCAGTCAGTCGAATCCAACGCTAGACTGTCGCAACCTACCCTGTTCGTCTATTATCGTCGGCTTCCTGGGATAGAGGCTTCTGCCCAGCGGTTAAGTAGGCGCGATAAGGCCTGCCCTTTATCCAACCAGTTGCGCCATTGGGACCGATCCCAGCTTCCTCGCATCACCAAAGCCTCAACCAGTGCGGCGGTGACCTCATGAAATTCACGGTGTAGCGGAATGATTTGCCGGGCGTAAGAAGACGTCTGATCCATAGTAGTAAGCCCATCTAAAAGTTGTCCCAACCGGCACCCATGATCGTTCAGCGCGGTCTTGCGGTCCGGCACGGGTCCCGCTTTTAAGGCAGCTTGGTACAGGCGATAACGCCAGAGCCGGTGGTCCGTGATGGCCAATCGAATTTTGGTTGCCATATCGGCATCTGTGGCATCAATGATCCGTTGTCGTTCGTCGGTTGCAAGTTGAATTGCCTTGGACAGATAGGTAGTTGACCGAGCAAAGGCATCGGCTACTTCGTGCACAGCCTTCTGTTGGGCGTGCAAACGTTCGGCTACTGTGGTCAGCGCGCTCCGCTGCTCCTGGACTGCGTGCAGCGTTTGTGCCAAGGTCGGTAAGAGCGACTCGAGGGGATTCACTAAACTGGTTAACGCATCCTGAGTGCGGGTAACGGTGCTCACCATGGTTTGGTTTTCGGCTTGGACCTGGCTCAGAGCATGGGTTGTCCGGGTGGTTGACTCGGTCACCGTCTTGAGCACTTTAAGCGCGCCGTCTGTTGCCGTCTTGGTGCGTTGGGCTAATGACCGGACTTCTTCCGCGACGACGGCGAAACCGCGCCCAGCGTCTCCCGCATGCGCCGCTTCAATGGCCGCGTTGAGGGCTAGGAGATTGGTAGAATTGGCCACTTCCGTGACCACCTGCACCAGCTGACCAACCTCTTGCACGCGCGCGGTGAGTCCGGTTACCTGATCCACAACGTCTCCGACGGCCGCTTCTTGGGTTCCAATGGCGCTCTCCAAGAGATGAGGCAGTTGCTGCGCAGTATTGGTACGACTTGCAATCTCCCCGAGCGTTGATTGGATCTTACCAGCATTGTCTGCTATCGCCGTCACGGCGTGCGATAGCTGCTCGGTGGCTGCAGCAATGGCATCGATTTCCTCTGCGCTATCATCCAAGCTCCACCGTGCCTCCACCAGGCTTTCGTAGGCATGAATGATTTCGTTAAGTTCTTCACTCCAAATGAGCGCACCTGAAGCCACACCTTGTCATCCTTTCGGTGGGAATCGTGTCGACCAGAGTCGGTTGTGACGAACTGGCCCCAATTTATTTCGGGGTCATTCGACAAATTCCTTTTCATCGAATGGGAAAATGTCCTAGAAGAACGCCGATGTTACCCGGCAGCCTTCTGAGAACGAAGGCCGTCCGGTTACACCTTGGTGAGGGTTGCCATTGCGTGAAACGGGCCCAGGGAAGGAACTGCCAGTGCGGCTCGAAAACCTGGGCCTCGTGCCATTCACAGCGAGATATTCTCGCGCGTGAAGGTGACCTCCCGTTCGGTGTTTCCCCAGCGTACGGTGGTGATAGCTGGTGGCGTTTGGGCGATTAACACCCCATGGGAAAAAACCCACCGAGGCCGCGGCATCAAACGAAGAATGTCGGCGATGGTAGACTCATGAAACACAACGATGTTGGCGGGCGCGCCTTCCTGAATGCCATATGACTCGAGCCCCATCACCGCTGCGCCAGCCGTGGTAATGCTTTGCCAAACCCAGGGAAGTTGAGCGCTACCGGTCAAATGGGCGACGTGTGCTAGCATGGACGCGACAAACACTTGATTGCCGGTGCCGAGAGGGTACCACGGGTCGATGATAGAATCGTGACCTGCCGCAACCGTGATCCCGGCCTCAATGAGTTCCTTGACGCGCGTCATGCCCCGACGCTTGGGGTAGGTATCGAAGCGGCCTTGCAAGACAATATTGTCAAGTGGGTTGGCCACGATGTGGACACGGGTCTGAGCGAGAATGCGTATGAGTTTGTACGCATAAGCGTCGTTATAAGACCCCATGGCGGTGGTGTGGCTGGCCGTGACGCGTCCCTCTAGGTGCTGAAGGCGCGTGTGGTTGGCTACCGATTCCAGGAACCGCGAATGGTCGTCGTCGGTCTCGTCGCAATGGATGTCCACCGCCTTATTGTAACGGCGTGCCAGTTCGAACGCCAGAGCCACATCGCGCAGCCCATCTTCGCGGGTCCATTCGTAATGGGGAATCCCGCCCACGACATCCGCCCCTAAGCGCACTGCTTCCTCCAGCAACTCTGGCCCCTGGGGATAGCAATAAATGCCGTCTTGGGGGAACGCCACGATTTGCAAAGTTACCCACGGTTTTACCCGCTCTCGAAGTGACAACAGCGCCTTAAGCGCTGTTAACTGAGGGTCTGAAACATCCACGTGGGTGCGAATGGCCAGTACACCGTGAGCAACGTGCCACCGCAAGGCTTCTTCAGCACGGGCGGCCACGTCTTGTGCCGTGAGATAGGGCTTACGTTGGCTCCAGCGCTGAATTCCTTCGATTAAGGTGCCGCTATGGTTAGGCTCGGGAAACCCTTCTGTTAAGACAGCGTCCAAGTGAATATGGGGATCGACCAAAGGGGGGCTGATCATTCCGCCCGCCGCGTCGTAAACGCGGGCATTGGGTATATCGATGCGTTCCGCGATCTGGGTAATGAGGCCATTTTCTATGCGTACGTCGACCAGTCCCTCGCGATCGGCGAGTCGTGCTGATCGTATGATCATCGGCGTTGAAAGCGGAGGCTGTTCCGTTGTCATGTGTCGATCTCCTTTTCCTGAATTAATGGCACAACAGAGTTAGTGGCGGATGCAGCTTTGGCTCGCCAGGGGAGATAGATACCCACGCTGACCACCGTGCCGGCCACTAAGCTAAAGTCTCCATGTCCGACCCAAGACGTCAACGGCCCGACAAATAACGGATAGTCGTTGACAAACAACAACGACGCAATCAGGCCAGCCAGAAAGGCCACGAATGCTTTCCAGTTCACGCCATTTGTGTACCAATATCGCCCGTGCGGAATAAACAACTCTTTGGGTAGATAGGGACCCGGATCCAAAAAATAGTCGATCACATAGATGGCGGTCCAAGGCGTGACCCAAACAATCATAAGGCCCAAGAACGTCTCGAAGCTGGAGACAAAGTTATACACGTAGAGTGCAAAGATACCCATCATGGCGACTAAAATCATGTCCACCACGACGGTCTTGTGGCGAGCGAGCGCGATGCCCATGGCTTGCAGTGCGAGTCCAGACGTGTAGGCGTTGAGAACGTTGGCAGAAAAAAGACCCACCATAATGATGAGAGCAAATGGGACTAAGAAGGCCGTTGGCAATGCATGGGGTAAATCGTTGATTGGGTCCGCCATGCGAAAACTCAGTGAGAGCATGACGCCCACGATCATCACCACATTGGAGACAATGGCAAACCCCCAAAAGACGTTTCGGATGACATCTTGAGGGCGCACTTCGCGGGGTAAATACCGGGAATATTCAGCTGAAAAATTCGCCCAGCCGTATGGGGCTGAAGAGACGACCAGCATTAAACCAATGAGCCATGAGCCCCAGACATTGCTGCCAGCTAAAGGCGCCACGTGCTGAGAAAAGCCAAAGCGAAACAGCATTCCGCGGGCTATGAGGAGGATAATCATGGCGAGAAAACCCAAGGAGAGGAATAAAGACGTGAATCGTTGCAAATAGAGGATGGTTGCGTGACCTAATAAGGACCAGAGCAGCGTGCCTGAAATCATCCAGGCGAGGCCAATTCCCGTCAGGATAGGAGCGGATGCACTGTGGCCGACAATTTTTTCGATGACGGCCACCAAGACAAGGACACCGAGGACCGTATTCACGCCTTCCCATCCGACCGCTTCAATCCAGGTCAAGAACGTGGGCAGCCAGTTACCGCGGAGTCCAAACACTGCACGGCTGGTGACCATCGTGGACGACCCGTAACGGGGCCCGTAAAGGCTCGTCATGGCAAAAATCACAACAAAGAGGTCCATGGCGAGAATATCGAGAAGACACTGCCAAAAATTCAAACCCAAAAATGGCAAGAGACCGCCAATAACCAGATTGCCCATGGCAAAATTGGCGGCGGCCCAATTATAGAATAGGGCGCGTGGACGACCGACGCGCTCGTCGTCCTCAATAATGTCGATCCCTTTCATCTCGATATGGAAAACCTGGTTTTGCGACACAACCTGACACCCCTTTCGCGTCCATTGCCGTGGCGTTTTCTCGGAACTCGTTGCTGCGATGTCGGGAAACCGCTTGTCCGACGAACACGGGTCAGAGGGACGGAATTTCTGCAGTGCGTCGAGCAACGAGCACTCTTTATTGGCGGTTCAAAGCGGGGGTTCCTTTATACAAAGTCGTCATGATGGACTAAAATATTGTACAAAGTGAATAATCGCTATAAACCAAAAAATCAGACATAATTAAAGCGTTGCCGTGAGGCAAGACTGCGATTGATCAGACTGTAAAAAACTCCTAGGACAGTTGGACAATTTGTACAAAGGAAACGGCTGCCTTGACCGCCAATTCTTACTCATCCTACATCTGATGTCCAACGCAGTGCATCTGGATGCAAGGAGGCATGGTATGGTTGCTGATATTGAAAACCCGGACTTAATTCGCTATAACCGGGATATTGCGCCAACCCAAGACACGCAGAAGAACTGGACTCTCTATAATTACCTCAGCCTTTGGATTGGCATGTCGCACAACATTCCCACGTATCTGATGGCAGGGGGCTTTATTGCCCTCGGTATGAGCTGGTGGCAAGCCATTTTAACGGTGCTAGTGGGAAATCTCATTGTGTTGATTCCGATTTTGCTGAATTCCCACCCAGGCACCAAATACGGGATTCCTTTTCCGGTTTACGCACGGGCCTCGTTTGGCGTGGTGGGAGCTAATCTTCCGGCTCTCCTACGGGCATTGGTGGCAGCCGGGTGGTTTGGCATTGAGACGGCCATTGGTGGTCAAGCGATTCAAACCTTTTTACTCATCCTCATTCCCGGTTGGGCCCACTTTTCGGCGTTATTCACCTTTGTCGGAATGAATCTCGGAGGCTGGATTGGGTTTCTCTTATTCTGGGCCCTAAACATCTGGATTATCTTCCACGGGATTGAAGCTGTACGCCGCTTTGAAGCATGGGCAGGACCTTCGGTGCTGGCGTTAGGCATTGGCCTACTCATTTGGGCACACACGGCAGCTCACGGGTTTGGCCCCATGTTGGCTCAACCGGCCAAGGTCCACGGGGCGGCGCTCTGGGCCATCGTGATTCCGTCGTTAACCAGCGTTGTGGGCTTTTGGTCTACCCTGTCTTTGAACATTCCCGATTTCACCCGATTTGCCCGCAGCCAGAAGGCGCAGTTTTGGGGACAGGTGTTGGGCTTACCGACCACCATGACGGTGTTCTCGGGCATCGGCGTGCTGGTCACCTCAGCCACCATTGTGGTTTTTCACCATGCTATTTCGGATCCCATTGTGCTTCTCGGCCATTTTCATAATGTGTTTCTGCTGGTGATATCCATGGCGGCAGTGGTGGTAGCCACGTTATCCGTGAATGTGGCGGCGAACGTGGTGTCTCCCGCCTACGATTTCATTCAGCTGTTTCCCAAGCGCATGACCTTTGCCCGCGGTGGGCTGCTTACCGGCATCTTGGGCATCGTCATGGTTCCTTGGCTGTTAATTTCTAATCCTCACATTTACATCTATAGCTGGCTTGACGTCTATTCAGGATTTTTGGGACCCATTGCGGCCATTTTGATTGCTGACTACTGGGTATTCCGGCGGCAAACGTTGGCAGTCCTCGAACTTTATGAAAAAACCGGCCGCTACTTTTACCGAAACGGGGTCAATGGACTCGCCATCTGGGCGCTGGTGGCTGGCATTGTGGTGTCCTTGATTGGCAAGATCGTGCCGCCGTTGGTGTGGCTGTTTAACTATTCGTGGTTTGTGGGATTTGTCGTCTCGTTTGTGGTGTACCTGCTCTTGATGCGCGGGCGTCAACAGCCATCGGCGCTGTCAGCGGGCGTCAATGACCCGGTGGCGGCGCAAAAATCGTGATCTCGCGCGCTGAAAGGGGGCGATGTCGAGGGAATAGTGACGCGGGAAGGTCGTCAAAGTGCTAACCGTTACGAACAGGGAGGTTTCTTCATGAGTCGCGTAGTGCGTGTCGGGTTAATTCAAGCAAGTCACGACGTTCCGGGAGACCGGCCGCTCGAGGAACACAAGAAGTCGGCGATTGATAAGCATGTGGGGATGATATATGAGGCTCACCAGAAGGGGGCGCAAATTGTCTGCTTGCAAGAGTTGTTTTACGGCCCCTATTTTTGTGCCGAGCAGAACCCACGGTGGTACGACCTTACCGAACCCGTTCCTGACGGTCCCACCACCCAAATGATGCAAGCGATTGCGCGGGAAACCGGGATGGTTCTCATCGTGCCTCTGTACGAGGAAGAAATCACGGGGCTTTACTACAACACGGCGGCAGTGATTGATGCGGATGGCCGGTATTTAGGCAAATACCGAAAAAATCATTTGCCGCATGTGCAGGCCGGGGAAAATCCTCACACGGGATTTTGGGAAAAGTTCTATTTCCGACCGGGGAACCTGGGTTACCCCGTGTTTGAAACAGCTGTAGGCAAGATTGGCGTCTACATTTGTTACGACCGACACTTCCCTGAGGGAGCGAGGGCCCTTGGATTAAATGGGGCGGAGATTGTCTTCAATCCGTCCGCGACCGTTGCCGGCCTCTCCAAGTATTTGTGGAAATTGGAGCAACCCGCCCATGCCGTCGCCAATGGCTACTTCGTGGGCGCCATTAACCGGGTAGGCGTGGAAGCTCCGTGGAACATGGGCCAGTTTTACGGTGAAAGTTACTTGGTCGATCCTCGCGGACAATTTGTGGCGGTCGGGAGTGCTGACCAGTCGGAGGTTGTCATTGGCGACGCTAATCTCGACATGGTGCGCGAAGTGCGGAATCTGTGGCAGTTTTTCCGCGATCGACGTCCGGAAAGCTATGGGCGCCTTACAGATCTCTAGGGGGGATAGCGCGTGGAGCTGCGGCAGTACATTGGGGGGGCGTGGATTCCGGGTTCCGGTGCCTTGGTGAACGATGTGAATCCGAGCCATCCTAGCGAGGCGGTTGCGCATTTTTACTCGGCCACGCCAGAGGACGTGCAGGCTGCCGTGGCGTCCGCCGCTGAAGCCTTTCCCGAGTGGGCTAACACACCGGCTCCGGCCCGGGGGCGCATCTTGGCCCGTTTTCATCAACAGCTGCTTGATCATCAGGAGGAATACGTGCGCCTGATGATGGTGGAACAAGGTAAAACCCGTCCCGAAGCGGAAGGCGAATTTCAAAAAGGCGTCAATCTGGTGGAATTCTTTGCGGGGGAAGGCTTTCGCTTGAACGGCGAGACAATTCCATCCGAAGTGGCGCGGACGATGACGTATACCCTACGGGTGCCGTTGGGGGTTGTGGCGGTGATTACGCCGTGGAACTTTCCCTTTGCTATTCCCTTGTGGAAAATATCGCCAGCATTGGTGGCGGGCAATACCGTAGTGTTTAAGCCTGCCACCTACACCCCCTGGATCGGCGTGAGAATCGTCGAGGATTTACTGGAGGCCGGCCTCCCGCCGCGGGCGATATCCCTTATTCTCGGTGCGGGAGGCGAGGCCGGAGAAGCGCTAGTCAGTGACCGACGGATTCGTGCGCTCTCGTTTACCGGATCTAACGCGGTGGGTGCTCGCTTGCAGCAGCTGTTGGTCGGCCGATCGGTCAAGGTGACCATGGAAATGGGTGGGAAAAATGCGGTTGTGGTGGCGCCTTCGGCTGACTTGGACTTGGCGGCGCAAGGTGTTGTCCAAGGGGCCTTTGGCGCTGCCGGACAACGATGCACCGCCACGAGTCGCGTGCTCGTTCACGAAGCGATCTTGGCCGAGTTTACTCAGCGCCTCAGCGTGAGAACGCGTGCACTCGCGGTGGGGCCGAGCGAGCGCGATGGGATTACGGTAGGGCCTCTCATTTCTGAGGAGCAACTGAAACGCTGCCTAGAGTACGTGCAGGATGCCGTTCACCGCGGTGCGGCGGTCATTGTTGGCGGTGACAGAGGACCTGAGCCGGGATTTTTTATGCAGCCGACAATATTGGACAGGGTGACGGACTCTATGCCGGTGGCTAGCGAAGAGATCTTTGGACCGGTTTTAGCGTTGATGCCGTACCGCACGCTGGACGAAGCCATCAGGCGCACCAATCACGTGCCTTACGGACTTTCTGCATCGATTTACACGCGTGACTTGGCTGAGTCCCACCAGTTTATCCACGGCGTCGATGTGGGCATGGTGCACGTGAATAATCCCACGATTGGTGGCGAAGCCCAATTGCCTTTCGGGGGAGTCAAAGCCTCAGGGCTAGGACCGCGGGAAATGGGGCATGAAGGAACCTTGTTCTTCACCGAAGTCAAAACCGTGTTTATGGACTACAGCGGGACTCCCCGAATCGGCAACTTTTACTAGAAAGGGTGATTTCGATGGCGGTAAAGCTTGAGCCACATCCGAATTTTGCAGAAGTCGTTCCTCCTTTTACCGCACGGGAGGCAGAAGAAGAAGCGCTCCGCTGCTACTATTGCTATAATGCCCCGTGTACCAAGGCCTGCCCAACCAACATTGATATTCCGCGCTTCATTCATCAGATTACGACCGGCAATCTCTTAGCCTCGGCGCGGACAATCCTTGATGCCAATATCCTGGGCGCCACCTGTGCGCGCATTTGTCCGACGGAAGCGCTGTGCGAAGGGCATTGTGTCCGTGCGCACGAAAGCCGCCCCGTCAGTATCGGGCGGTTGCAGCGGGTGGCCATGGATTTTGCGATGGACCATGGGGTGCCGACGTTGCCGCCCCGCCCCCAACAAGGATCGGGGCGTGTGGCGATTATTGGAGCGGGACCAGCGGGCTTGGGCGCGGCCAGCGAGTTGCTCCGTTTGGGGTACACCGTCGATATTTTCGATCGCCGGGAAGAGGGAGGAGGTCTCGACACTTACGGCATTGTGTCCTACCGGGAGCCCGTCGCCGTTAGCCTCTTTGAAGTCGATCTGGTGCGCCGGCTGGGAGCGACCTTTCACTTTGGAGAAGAGGTAGACCACACCCGCCTCCAGGCGTTAAAGAGCCAGTACGATGCTGTGGTGGTGGCGATAGGCCTGGGTAAGGTGCCGCGCTTAGGGATTCCTGGCGAGGACCTGCCAGGGGTCTTTGATGCATTGGATCTCATTGAGGCCACCAAAGTGGGCGATTTGAGCACGGTCACGGTAGGACCGCGCGTGGCAGTAATTGGAGCGGGCAATACCGCAGTCGATGCGGCGACCTGTGCCAAGCGGCTGGGGGCTGAAGAGGTGACCATTATCTACCGGCGTGGAGAAGAGGCGATGTCGGCCTACCAATACGAATATGAATTTGCCAAACAGGATGGTATTCACTACCGGTGGTGGAGCCAACCGCTGGCGGTGGTGGGCCATGATCGGGTGGAGGGATTAATACTGCAGCGGACCACCGTCGACGGCGATGTGGGTTCGCGCAGAGCGCGGGTTCGTCCCATTGAGGGCAGTGAGTGGACCATGCCGGTTGATACCGTCATCCGTGCCATCGGCCAGGAAAAGCCCGTGGACCTGTGGGTTGCGTTAGGAGCTCAAGTGGACCACGGGCGGGTCGTTGTGAATCCCGAGACCTATGAAACCACGGTAGCCGGTGTCTATGTTATAGGGGATTGCTTGGCCCGGCCGGGCGAGGCCACCGTGGTACAGGCGGTGGAGGATGGCAAACGCGCGGCGCGAGCGATTCATCAGACGTTGAGCCGCACACCCGTGTAATAACGGACGCGTTAGGTAACGGAGGGAGAACATGGCTGACTTATCCATCAATTTTGCTGGCATTCGGGCTCCGAACCCCTTTTGGTTGGCTTCGGGGCCGCTAACCAATACCGCGTACCAAGTGATGAAAGCCTTCGACGAAGGGTGGGGTGGCGCGGTATGGAAAACTGTTGGCGACCCAATTATCAACGTGAGTTCGCGCTTAGGATCGCTTGACTACGGCGGCCGCCGGATGATGGGGCTCAACAATATTGAGCTCATTTCTGACCGATCCATTGAAGAGAATCTCGCGGAAATTCAGGAAGTCAAACGGCGGTACCCACACCACGCGGTCATCGTATCGATGATGTTTGAAGCCAATCCGAATGTGTGGCGCGAGATGGTCCACCGGGTCGAAGACACAGGAGCGGACGGCATTGAACTGAATTTTGGTTGTCCCCATGGAATGAGTGAGCGGGGCATGGGTTCCGTGGTGGGGCAAGTGCCCGAGTATACGGAAACGATTACGCGTTACGCGGTGGAATCTGCCAGCATTCCGGTAATTGTCAAGTTGACGCCCAACGTGACCGATATCCGGGCACCTGGGCGGGCTTCGGTGGCCGGAGGCGCTCAGGCACTGTCGTTAATTAATACCATTAATAGCGTCATGGGGGTCGACCTCGAAACATGGCGCCCCATTCCTGATGTCGATGGTCGGGGCTCACATGGCGGTTATTGCGGTCCAGCCGTGAAGCCTATTGCGCTACACATGTTGTCCAGCCTTTATAACGATGCCGCTGTGCCTTTGCCGCTGTGCGGCATTGGCGGTATTGAAACGTGGCGCGATGCGGCGGAATTTTTGCTGTTAGGCGCAGGGGCGTTGCAAGTCTGCACGGCCGCGATGCACTACGGCTTTCGCATTGTGCGGGAACTGACCGAAGGTCTTAATGATTACTTAGATCAACGGGGCATTCCTCGGGTGGAGGATATAGTAGGCAAGGCCGCTCCGGCCATTGGCGACTGGAACGATCTGCGCCTTTCCTACTCGTTCCAGGTGGTGGCCAAAATCCACCCAGAACGATGTATTGGGTGCAATTTGTGTTACATTGCCTGCGATGATGGAGCGCACCAATGCATTGAGCGGGTCGACGGCGAGACCGCTCCGCGCGTCCGGGAAGACGATTGTGTTGGCTGCAACTTGTGTTCGCTTGTATGTCCCGTACCCGGCTGCATCGAGATGGTGCCGGTGGAGAAAGGTCCCGTCGAGACGTGGCGCATGCGTGAGGCGCGCTTGAACACGCTATCCCAGGGTTAGGCAAGGAGGCCGATGGAATGAAAACGTTGATTCGGGGTGGCCGCATTGTGACCGCCACAGATGATTACCACGCCGATCTTTTGATTGAAGATGGCCGCATCGCGCTCATTGGGCATTCGCTGACGGTTGAGGCCGACCAGGTGATCGACGCGCAAGGCCTCGTTGTCTTGCCTGGCGGCATTGATGTTCACACGCATTTCGACATGCCATTCGGCGGTACCACCTCGGCCGACGACTTTGCCAGCGGCACCAAGGCGGCGGCTTTTGGCGGGACCACGACGATCATAGACTTTGCCATTCAAAGCCGGGGCCATAGCCTGCAGGAGGGTTTTGAAACCTGGCTTGCGAAAGCTGAAGGCAAGGCGAGCATTGACTACGGATTTCACATGATTGTCAGTGAAGCACGCCCTGAGATTCTCGATGAAATGCAACGCATGGTCGACCAGGGCGTGACCAGTTTCAAAATGTTCACCGCGTATCCTGGCGTCTTTATGGTGGACGATGGCGGCATTTTTCGTGCCCTTCAACGAGCAGCCGACATTGGCGCTATGATCGCCATGCATGCGGAGAACGGTAGTGTGATTGACGTCCTGGTGGAGCAAGCGTTAGCACGCGGGGAAGTTGCTCCCAAATACCATGCGCTCACGCGACCACCCCAGTTGGAAGGGGAGGCGACCCACCGCGTCATCGTCTTAGCGGAACTCACCAAGGCTCCGCTCTATATCGTGCACTTGTCGGCGGCGGATGCCCTCGATGCGGTGATTGCCGCTCGTGATCGCGGACTCGATGTCTATGCCGAAACGTGTCCGCAGTACCTCTTCCTTTCTTACGACAATTATGAGGAACCTGGGTTTGACGGCGCCAAGTACGTCATGTCCCCCCCGTTAAGGCCGCGCGAACATCAAGAACGATTGTGGCAGGGGCTAAAGACCGACGACCTCCAGGTGGTGGCCACCGATCATTGTCCCTTTTGTATGAAAGACCAAAAGGTCTTGGGGCGGGACAACTTTGCCAAAATCCCTAATGGGGCGCCGGGTGTCGAGACGCGCATGAGTTTAATTTATGATGGCGGGGTAGCCGCCGGGCGCTTGTCGCTTAACCGCTTTGTCGAAATTACGGCCACCATGCCTGCGAAGCTCTTTGGCCTCTTCCCACAAAAAGGCACCATTGCCGTCGGTTCGGACGCGGACCTGATTCTTTTTGATCCGTCGGGAGAGACACGATGGTCCAGTGTGACCCATCACATGCGCGTCGATTATAACCCGTATGAAGGGCGGGTGACTCGCGGTGCGATTCGCCAGGTGCTCTCGCGGGGCGAGGTGATTGTGGACGGCACGCAATTTCGGGGGCGCGAAGGGCGTGGCCAATACCTGAAGCGTCACTCATTTGTGCGCCCCTAGGGAGCGGGTGGAAGAGTCAGGAAACGGTACGCGACCAGGGCGGCACCCAAAGCCAGGCGACGATCAGGGGCGAGAAAGTCTTCACCGAGCAAGTCGGACAGCGTGCGAATGCGCGCGTAGAGGGTCTGACGATGAATGCCAAGCACGTGACTGGCCGACTGCTTTGAATCAATGTGTGCGAGCAGCACCTCGAGCGTTTGCAAAAGCCGTTCCTTGTCCTCGCGGGCGAGGATAGGGCCAAGTTCGGGGGCTACCAGCCACCGCTCCAGTTGCTGTCGGGGCGTTCCCAAGATCCAGCGGTATAATCCGAGTTCCTCGTAGGCGAGTGGCGAGCGGTTGAGGTAGTGGGCAGCTAGCGCGGCATCATTGGCTTCCACGAACGCTTGATGCATGTTGGCGGGGTCCGAATACATGCCCGAGATGCCGATCGGTCGGGCCTGGGGCCCCGTTAACGTGCGCAAGGCGTCAGGAAACGCGCTGATTTTTTTACGAGGCGCTAGGGCGACAAGCACTAGGCGGTCTGTTTGGTCTAGCTCAAGGAGCGTGGCCATTCCCCGAAGCCGGGGTCGCAGACGCTCAACGTGGACCTTGTCCATGACCATGACGCGATAGGCGAGGTCGGGACTGATAAGATACCGTGAACGGAATCGCTGGATATGGTGCGGCGCGGGATCCTCATCAAATAGCAAGGGCTCTAACAATGCCGCTTCCTCGCGGCGCCGTCGGCGGTCAAGGCTTTCTGTGCGAATGAAGTCTTGGGCTAAGGCGGCTGCTGTGCGATCCAACGCCAGGTAGACGCGTTCGTCGACCACCTGACCAGGGTTTTTGACCAGCAAGTCGCCCATCGGTTTTTCGAACACCATCACCGTTTGGCGGACCAGGGGTTCCGGCGTAGTGACTGGCTCCGGGTGCAGCGCGATGGATTCAAATGGGCCTGGCGTCGTAGGCCACTCACCAGCCCAAATCGCGGGTTCCCCGTCGTCCCGCGGGAGATAGAGTGCGGGGCGCTGAATACTTTCGGTGAGAATGGCGAGGAGACGTTCGGGGCCTTCGGTATTCAGTAGTGCCTGGCGAATTTTGAGGGACAGCGTTTCCAAATCATCCATCACGCGGTGGTGCTGGCTAATCACGAGACTGTTGATGTCTTGACTGAGATCTAAAAAGCGCACGGGTTCCTTAAACACGATGATGGGGAAAGCATGGCGGTTGGCAAGGACAATCATATCTTCAGGGACATCGGGAAGATATCCTCCCAGTTCCAGTACCAAGCCCGAAGCTTGCGCGTCGATGAGGCCGGTTAAGTAGCGGGTGCGGGCGGCGGCTGTGCCCAGGCTTACCCCCGTTGCGAGCACCAGTTCATGGCCATGCAAAAATTGCCCCAATTCGGGCACTTCACCCACGTGCACCCAGTGAATAGGGCGCCCTAACCCGTCGATTCCCGCCACCAGTTGCGCTCGACGAAAGCTGTCCCGTTGTAAGACATCTTGCACAGTTATCATCCAACTCACCTAGACACTGTGTCGAATTTGTGTGAAAAAATTATACCTAATTGTCTACCAAAAGCAAAGACTGAAACCTTTAGAATTTGCTTGATGGTGAGCCAAACACGGTCTCGGGCTGGAAATGCGCCCGTAAAGGAGGAGACTATGAGCGATTTGGTCGAAAAGCAACGCCAGTACCTGGTCCCCGGGATCTCCACGTACTATCAAGATCCGTTGGTCATTACGCACGGGGAAGGGCGTCACGTATACGGTGACGATGGCCAGCGTTACCTCGATTTCTTTGGAGGAATCCTTACCGTATCGATTGGCCATGCTCACCCAGCGGTGACTCAGGCGGTCACGGAACAAGCGGCAAAGCTTGTGCATTCGTCCACGTTGTACGTGACGGAACCGATGGTCCGGCTGGCCGAGCGGCTGGCGGCTATAACCCCAGGGCCGCTGAAGAAAAGCTTTTTCACCACCAGTGGAACAGAGGCCAATGAGACCGCTATTACCATGGCACAGCTGGCCACTGGTCGCAGCGAGGTGGTGGCGTTTCGGCACAGTTACTCGGGACGTTCGCAAATGGCCATGGGATTAACGGGGCAGGCTGACTGGAAACTGGCGGGGGCCGGCATGGCCTTGCCCATACGGCACGCGCACAATGCCTACTGTTATCGTTGCCCGTTTGGCAAAACGCCGGACCGTTGCGGACTAGAGTGCGCGCAAGATTTGCGCGAGTTTATTCGTACCAGCACGTCTGGACGCATCGCCGCGTTGATTGCCGAGCCTATTCAAGGTGTTGGGGGATTCATCACTCCGCCCGCAGCGTTCTTCCAAGAAGCGGTGAGCATTGCCCGAGAATTTGGCGCGTTGTTCATTGACGACGAGGTGCAGACAGGCTTTGGCCGCACCGGGAAGCCTTTCGGCATTGATCATTATGGCGTGACCCCGGACATCATGACCTTTGCCAAGGGGTTGGCTAACGGGTTGCCAATTGGGGCCACCATTGCCACCGACGAAGTGGCTGAGCACTATCAAGGCCCCACCATATCCACCTTTGGCGGCAACCCGCTATCCATGCAAGCAGCCATGGCCACCTTGGAAGTCATGGAAAAGGAAGATCTGACAGAAAATGCGCGCGTCCTGGGAACGTATCTGAGGACGGGGTTAGAAGAGTTAGCGGACCGCTACCCCGTCATTGGCGATGTGCGCGGGAAAGGGTTGATGCAGGGACTGGAGTTTGTGTGGCGAGACAAGAAGCCGGCACCGGAACTGGCTCGGGCCTTTTTGGAGCGCACGCGTGAACGCTCTCTCTTAGTAGGCAAAGGGGGGCTCTACGGCAACGTCATTCGCATCGCGCCGCCCATGACGGTCACGCGAGATGAAGTGACGACGGCGCTCACCGCGATGGCCGAGGCTATGGCGGCGATTTACCGCGACTTTCCTGAGGCGGAAACGGTGCCATCGACCCGTATTCAATACCAATCCTAGGGAGGGAGAATGATGGCGGCTGTGTTACAGCACGTGATTGGAGGTCAGCTGAGACCTCATCAGGCGTCGCGCCTGGACCCTGTATTTAATCCGGCATTGGGCGATGTGATCGGCGAGGTTCCCATCGACGACGTTCAGGCCGTCGATGCGGCGGTACAAGCTGCAGAGGCTGCATTTCGCGAGTGGTCGGCGACACCGATTCTTGAGCGCGCCCGGGTGATGTTTCGCTATCGTGAGCTGCTTGAGGCTCACCGGCGAGAACTCGCCGAAAGCGTCACTCGCGAGCATGGCAAGATTCTGTCGGATGCGTACAACGAAGTGGGACGCGGTATTGAAGTGGTCGAGTTGGCGGCTGGAGCTCCCTCACTGCTTAAGGGCGAAGTGCTTCCCGAAGTGGCGCATGGTGTAGATGTGACGATGTTGCGGGTGCCGTTGGGGGTCGTCGCGGGGATTACCCCCTTTAATTTTCCCGCCATGATCCCGCTGTGGATGATTCCGCCTGCCATTGTGTCTGGAAACACGTTCGTGTTGAAACCATCGGAACGCACACCCCTCACGTCCATGCGGCTTTTGGAGCTCTTGAAGGAGGCGGGATTGCCTGACGGCGTCGTCAATTTGGTGCATGGCGGGGCTCCGGTGGTTGATGCCTTGCTAACCCATCCGAGGATTCGGGCGATATCGTTTGTCGGCTCGCAACCGGTGGCGGACTACGTCTATCGGACCGCAAGCCAGCACCATAAGCGTGTCCAAGCCTTGGGTGGCGCCAAGAATTTTCATATCGTGATGCCCGATGCCAATTTGGATCTAGCCGTCGATGCACTCATGGGATCGGCCTACGGCTCTGCGGGCGAGCGTTGCTTAGCCGGTTCGGTGGTCGTGGCGGTGGGCGACGTGGCTGACGCCCTTGTGCAGCGACTGCAGGATAAGGCGTCACGTCTGAAGGTGGGCAACGGGCTCGAAGCTGGCATAGAGATGGGACCGCTGATTCGTGCTCAGCATCGCGAGCGGGTCCAAGGATATATTGAACGCGGTGTGGCCGAGGGGGCGACATTGGCCCTCGATGGACGACAGCATGATATGCCCTCTGAGGGTTTCTTCTTAGGACCCACGCTGTTCGACCGCGTGGAAGCGCACATGACCATAGCCCAGGAGGAAATCTTTGGGCCAGTGCTCAGTGTTATCCGACGGCCGTCATTAGAGGAGGCGGTGACCACCGCGAACGGATCGCGGTTTGGTAACACCGCGACGATTTACACGACCTCGGGGAAGGCGGCCCGATATTTCCGCGATCATGTGCAAGCGGGGATGTTGGGTGTCAATATCGGGGTGCCAGCGCCCGTGGCCTGGTTTCCGTTTGCGGGATGGAAGGATTCGTTTTACGGGGATTTGCATGCCACAGGGATGGATGCCTTCTGGTTTTATACAGAGCGCCGCGTGATCACCGCGCGCTGGTAGAAAGATTGACAGCAAAGGAAGAGAGACCGATGATTATTGGCTTGCCTAAGGAAATTAAGGCCGACGAGAACCGGGTGGCACTAACACCGCAAGGGGTCAAGCTCCTGGTTCAAGATGGCCACCGTGTGTTGGTGCAGAGAGGTGCAGGTGAGGGTAGCGGATTTTCCGATGCGCAGTACCAGGCCGCCGACGCCGTCATCGTGCCGGAAGCCGCTGATGTCTGGCATGGTGCGGAATTAATCGTGAAGGTGAAAGAGCCGCTGCCCGAGGAATATGCGTACTTTCGTCCGAATCTGACTTTGTTTACGTACTTGCATCTGGCCGCTGACCGAGAGCTTACGAACGCGTTAATGGAGTCCCGGGTGACGGCCATTGCTTACGAAACGGTGGAAACGTCCGATGGCCGGTTGCCCCTCTTAACGCCGATGAGCGAAGTAGCAGGACGCATGGCGCCGCAAATCGGCGCGCAGTTTCTAGAAAAAGCCTATGGAGGCCGCGGGATTCTCTTGGGGGGTGTGCCGGGGGTCTTGCCAGGGCGCGTCTTGATAGTCGGCGGTGGTGTGGTGGGCACGAATGCGGCTCGCATCGCGCTTGGGCTAGGGGCGGAGGTGACCATTGTCGATGTGAACGCCCAGCGGCTCCGGCAGTTGGACGATCTCTTTGGCGGCAGCGTGCGGACGCTTATGTCGAACGAATACAATATTGCCGACGCGCTAAGTCGAACGGATTTATTGATTGGGGCGGTGCTTGTCCCGGGAGCACGGGCGCCGCATCTCGTGACCGAGGCCATGGTGAAAAGCATGATGCCAGGCAGTGTCATTGTCGATGTGGCCATTGATCAAGGGGGATCGATTGAGACCATCGATCGCATTACCACCCATTCCCACCCGACTTACGAAAAATTTGGGGTGATTCATTACGCGGTGGCGAATATTCCCGGCGCGGTGGCGCGTACGTCGACGCTGGCACTAACCGGGGTGACGTTGCCCTATGTGAGGGAGTTGGCCCGGCGCGGGACGGTGGAGGCCTTGCGCACCAATCGAGCGCTGGCTAAAGGGCTTAACGTCGCGAATGGCCGCATTCTGTACCCGGCAGTGGCTGAAGCCCATGGATTGGCCGTGGCCAACGTCGCCGAATATTTAGCGAGTTAGCGATGTAGCCGCACCGCATGGCGCGGTTTGGTTTCTAACACAGAAGAGCCGTGACCTCTGGAGGCCGCGGCTCTTCACCGTGGTGTGAAGTATTTGACTATAAGGGGTTAAAGGCGGTAGTAGACGGTGGTGTAAAATGAATCATCCGTAAACAAGTCCCGAGCTCGGTCTGCAAGCGCCTTATACTCGGGATCCCGTCGCAATGCGGCAGCCATGCTTTCTAACTGGCTTAAATTGTCAAAATCCATGGCGACTTGAAAGCTACCCGGCTTTCCAAAAGCCTGATAAAAGATATCGAGCGTCTTCTGGTGTCGGTCTAGGAAATATTGCTTCATCTCTTGAAAGAGCTTGATAGCTTCATCGCCCTTGCCCGCTTTAGCCTCAAATTCGATGACATAGCGATTCATAATGTCGGTGGCTCCTTCCATTGAGAATTGGTAGCTGTTTCATTATACTCTGATTTGCCCACCACCTTGCGGCGGGGCGGTCGTACTGCGGGGGGCGTCTAGCCATTATGTGCCGAAAAGACGATGGGGTGCTTTTCGCGTGAGCTTAATGCCAAGAAATCCAATGACGACGGCAATAATGGCTGCACCGCTAATGAGAGGAAAAGTGCCCGGACGGTAAAGTTGATTAGCGGCTCCTGATCCTGCGACCAGTCCCAAATACATGGCGGTGTTGTTTAGGGCCAGACTTGTTCCCCGAACCGCTGGCGTCACCTCGGAGGCCAGTGCCTTTAAATCCGGAATGTATGCCTGACTTAAGGCGAATGCCAACGCGGCCCCAATGATGGCGATTAGCCGAAAGTAAAGAGTGGTGACCGTTAACGCGGCTAACGCTACGAGTTCCACGAGCTGCGCGGAAATGACGGCAAAGCGCGGACCGCGGCGATCGCCCAACCGGCCAAAATAGGCGTTACCCATTAAATTGAACATACCGTAGCCGCCAAGAACCAGGAGCAACTGTTTTGCGGGAAGACCATGGTGGAGCAACGCCGTTGGCAAATAGCTATACACCAGGCCGATGGCGGCAAACGCTGTGAAGCTCGCTAATAACTGGGGCCAGGTACGGGCGAGGAGTCGGTAGTATGGTGCCACAGCGAATGGCGTGGCACGCACGTGGGCCTGGGGTGAGGCGAGGTGACGAAGCCAGGGAATGAGGATGCTGCCGATGAAGAAGAGCGCCGCGCCAATGGCCACGAGTGTTCCCCGCCAACCAACGGCATCGGCCAACCAGAGGCCCAAGGGAACGCCTGCTACCGTGGACAACGAGAATCCCATAGATAGGGTGGCCATGGCACCGGCGCGCCAACGATCAGGCACGACGTCGCCAATCCAGGCATAAGCAATGGGACTGACGGCGCCAGCCGCCATGCCTGCGAGCGTACGGGCCGCTACTTCGAGTGCGAGAGTGGGGGCTAGGCCGGACGCCGTTTCCGCTGTGATGAAAAGCGCCATGCCGACGGCGAGGGCCGGATAACGACCAAAGCGGTCAGACGCGTATCCTGCCACCGGCGAACCCAGCGCATAACCTAGGGCAAAACAGGTGATGAGCCAACCCACCGATTGGACCGGGACACGAAAGCTGTGGCTCATCGGGACCAAAAACGGCGCCACAATATTTAAGTCAGATCCCATGATGAACATCACACAGGCCAATGCAATAATGATAAATCGGAGACTAGGGCCTACCGTCGATGTCGTTGGCATTGTGTCCTCCGTGGGTTAGTATGCCCTATCGTCGGGAGGGAGATCAAGTCTTAAAGGGTCCTCCAATAGAATGTGTGGGATCTGACTTCCCGCGGGGTTTCGGGAGACGGGTTTTCCCCTATGGCAGGGCGCGGGACGCAGAGAATGCCAAAATGGCTGCAATGTTCTGCGACAGAAAACGCGATTAGCGGAATCGTCCTAACCGCTTTCCTTCGGCGCATTGGCTGTGGGTTTGCCGGCCGCGCCGACATCCTCGCTGCGGGCCACTTTCCTGCAGGGCTGCCGTTGACTCGCCGCCCGCGGGGCCGCTTGAGGAGACACCGGCCAGTTTCGCCCGTCAGGGGCGGGGTCGTTGACAGGGTAGAAGTGCGGCCTGGCGAAGGCCTCAACGGTAATTTTCCGAATGATGCGTCGTTAGCTTGCAGCATGCAACACTTTGTGGCCTGGGGCGACCGGCGTGCGGGCCCGTTAAGGTCGATATGTGCGATGCTCGGATAGGGGTATGGAGAGGCTTCGCGGATATCAACCGTGAGGCATGAATAATCTTGGGCTCTTTGCAAATCATGGCACTATGAGGTGTCAGAGACTATGCCCATGAGCTGGGAACTCAAAGTGAGTGCTGCAGCGGCCGGGTTGGTGGCCGCGATGTTTTGGCTTCCGATACCGACGCTCCTCGCTAATCGGTCCCAAGAAGTGGTCTTAAGGGGGTGGGTGGGACGCTACGACCGCTTCACGGGTGCGTATACCTGTCAGTTTCAAACCCAACAGGGCTTTACCCCAGCGGTGCCCATAACGCCCTTTTCGCAAACCTGGTTAATTCACAGGGGTCCGGGTGAATTTTGGACCACGGCGCCCGATCTTCCGCCAATTCTGATGTCAGCCTTTCGCAGGCATCCCCATGCAGTGGAACAAGCGCTGGGCACCTATCACAACGTCGCCACGCGTTGGGTGCCGTTCCCTGCCCCGCCGGTGGCCTACAGTTCCGCGTTTCTGCAGGCTCTGGCTCGCGATCATCTCAATCCGCGGACAGTGGGCGGACCAGATATCCGTCCGGGATGGCACGTAAAGGAACACCTATTACAAATCGATACCACGCAATCGGGGGTGTGGCTCCGTCAACTACACCCCGGAGAACGACCGCTGACCTTGTTACGATGACCGGCGGCGCAGGGTTTGTGCCAACCCCATTTCTGCTAAAGCCACGGCAACAATCATGATGATCAGGTGAAACATGCGGACCGTCAGCGGATCCGCCGGCGACACGAGAGGCAAGGCGCCTCCCGCTAAAACCAAGAGCACGGCAATGCCGACTACCGGACTTTTAGTATCCCATGCCATCCATGCTAGCGCCACGAGCATCATGAGTCCTGCCACAATATGTACGTCAATCATGGTGTGCGTCATGGTGTAAAAGTGAAATAAGCCGCCGACGCCCACGAGGAGTGCAATAAGAAAGGATAACCGAAAAATCATGGCCGTCGCCTTCATCCTGTAACACCTCCCGTTCTCCAGCGTGCGCCAGACAGCGACATTTCATGCACATTACGGCAAGATAAGACCTAGCGCCAGCAACAAGCCCATAAGAATATGAAGTCGCCCCATGAGGGGCACAGCACGCTTTAATCCCTCTTGGCGGTTTAAACTGCGGAGCGTCTTTAAGGCTAGGGGCAATGCCAACAATACGACGAGCGTGGCGGTTGGCAGTCGCCGAAGGCCGACGCTCAGTAAGATGGTGGCAAACGCGGCAAGGACTACGCCGCTAATCACGATAAAGGCGCGCTCATGGCCTAACACCACCGGAATCGTGCGCCGCCCGTGTTCCCCGTCTTTCACCCGGTCCCGGAGATTGTTGCCCAGCAAAATAGCGGCGACCAGAAATCCGACGGGAATGGAGGAAATCCACGCCATCGGGGTAATATGCCCGACCGCTGCCAGCTCTGTGGCGGTGATTTCTAAGGGTCCCATAATCATAAACACCATAAACTCGCCAAAGGGGGTGGCCGAGACGGGAAAAGGGCCGCCAGCATAAAGAAATCCTGAAGTAATGGCCAACAGTCCCATCAATAACAACCAGGGAGTGCGAAAAATGACCAATAACAGTCCCAGGCCGAGGGCCGTCACATATAAACCTAAAGCCCAAGCCCATACGGTCCTAGGAGCCACTTCGCCGGACACAATGATGCCGCCGATACCCAAACTCTCTGGAGAATCCAGCCCATGAATGTAATCAAAGTACTCGTTCAACATATTGGCCCCGATTTGCATCAGAAAGCCAATGCACACAATATCCAGCCAGGCCCACCAGACGAGGTGATGGAAGGCCCGCCACGCTAAAGCCCCCCCCACCAACATGGGTACAACCGTGGCTGCCAAGGTGGGAGGTCGGCTGACACGCCAAAAGGCTTTCCATGTCATTCTGATTCCCCCCATTCCCTCAATCCGCGGGCGCGTTGAACCAGCACTGTCCGCAAGATTTTCCCGCTGGCGTTGCGCGGAATCTCGTCCACGCGAAAATATTTCGACGGCATTTTATAAGAAGCTAGTTGATTCGACAAGTGTTTTTGAAGCGTCTCAAGCGTCAACGGCACGGCAGGATCCACCACCACGGCGGCGGCGACAATTTGTCCCCATTCGGGATCCTCCAGTCCAAAGACCCCAACATCGCGAATGCCCGCCACGGTACGGATCCTGGCTTCCACTTCGCTCGGGTAAATGTTTTCGCCGCCTCGAATGATAATATCTTTGACGCGGTCGGTGACCGTTAAAAATCCGTCGGCGTCCAGAGCTCCCCAATCTCCCGTTTTGAACCAGCCGTCGAGAAATGCGTCGCGCGTGGCGTCGGGGTGGCGCCAATAGCCGCGCGCTACCGTTGGGCCCCGGACCCAAATTTCCCCCGGTTCTCCTGCTGGCATAGGGCGGCCATCGCGAACGATGCGCACCTCGGTGGGCAGGTTGGGACGACCCGACGATGCCGCGCGATGAAACACATCATCGGGATCCAATGTCACAATTTGCGAACAGGTTTCGGTAAGGCCGTACGTGGGGACGGCGGGGTACCCCTTGTTCCAGGCGCGGTGGATTAATTCGACCGGTGCCGGGGCCCCACCCAATAGGACCAGCCTCAAAGAGGCTGGGGCCTGTTCCGGCAGCGCCAGCAGTCGATATAACATGGTGGGTACCACGGACAGCAGCGTGCATGACTCCCGAGACATGACTTGCCAGGCGCTCTCTGCGTCAAAACGGGGTTCAAGGATGATGGCAGATCCGTGAATAACGCTCCGGAAGACGATGGTTAAACCGCCGACGTGAAAGAGCGGCATGACGTGGAGCCACCGGTCGTGGGCATGAAGTCCAGCATTTAAGGCAAACCCCACCGCGCTCCACCATTGATTGCCCACCGTCAGTTGGACGCCCTTGGGCCGGCCCGTTGTGCCCGAGGTGTAGACGATCGCGTGCAGCGCATCAAAGTCCAGCACCGCATCGTCGACCGGACTCGAAGGGTTTTGGGTGATGAGCTCGTCAATGGCTACTGACGGGAGCGGTCCGGTTAACGCCAGGCGCCCATCGTGGACGACCAGGTCGGGTTCCGCATCCTGGATTAACGCCATCAGTTCCTGTGTTGTCAAGCGCGTGTTCAGCGGAACCGCCACGGCTTGAAGGCGTGTTAGGGCGTGAATGAGCATGACCGTGGCGGCGCTGGGCCAAAGATGAAACGCGACCCGGCTTTCTTGTGCAATGCCGCGGTCTCTGAGAACCCCTGCGAGTCTACCTACGGCCTGATCCAAGCCACGAAAGGTCCATTGCCCGTCGGCGGTTTTTAGTGCCAGCCGTTCCGGATGGACCATGGCCTGGTGGTGCAGCCAATCGGGACTGAACACCATTTACGGTAAACGCGGGAACTTGGAAAAGTCCGGTTTACGGTGCTCTAAATAGGCGTTCTTGCCTTCTTGGCCCTCATCCGTCATATAAAACAGCATGGTCGCGTCGCCAGCCAATTGCTGTAACCCGGCCAACCCGTCGGTATCCGCGTTAAACGCGGCTTTCAGAAACCTTAAGGCAATGGGACTCTTCTCTAGCATCTCGCGACACCATTGCACCGTTTCTTCTTCCAAGCGCTCGAGGGGCACGACGGCGTTTACCAGCCCCATTTCCAGGGCTTCTTGGGCGCTATATTGACGACACAAGAACCAAATCTCCTTGGCCTTCTTTTGGCCGACGGTGCGTGCTAGTAACGTCGACCCATAGCCCGCATCAAAGCTTCCGACAATCGGGCCAGTTTGTCCAAATCGTGCGTTGTCGGCAGCAATGGTTAAATCGCACACTAAATGCAGCACATGTCCGCCGCCAATGGCGTAGCCTGCAACCATGGCTACAACGGGTTTGGGTAGGTAGCGGATTTGTTTTTGCAAATCGAGGACATTAAGCCGGGGCACTCCGTCTGATCCGACGTAACCGGCGTTGCCTCGTACGCGTTGGTCGCCGCCGGAACAAAAGGCTTTGTCACCCATGCCAGTGAGGATGGCGACGCCAATATTGGGATCATCGCGAATGATGTTAAAAGCGTCTTGAAGTTGAAACAGGGTATCAGGTCGGAAGGCGTTGCGCACTTCCGGTCGGTTGATCGTGACCTTGGCAATGCCATCCATTTCGTGAAATAGCACGTCAGAATATTCCTTGCGCAGTTTCCAATCAAATCCCATGTGGTGTTCCTCCTTTAGTCTGGGGTGCATCCATGGCGTCGGTTAAAAAGGGGTGAACCGCTGCCCAAAATCGCGTGGGGTTTTCATCATGCACAGTATGTCCGGCCTCATCCACGGACACCCATTGGACGCGGGGGATGAGCTGGGCCATCTCCTGGGCGATGGACTCAAACTTGGAATCCCGGGCGCCAGTAATGAGCAGAACCGGCATCGGCAGGGTGGTTAAGCTCTCCCACAACGACTCTTGCGCCCCGGTGCCCGCCCCGCGAAGGCTTTGGGCGAGACCAAACGGGCTCTGTTGCTCGCGAATGCGATTGGTCTTTTCCTTGAGCGCTGGCGGCTCAGTGCGAAATAACGGCTGGTTGGCCCAATAGGGGACAAACCAGGCGATCCCTTGACGTTCGATCGCGTCCGCCAGGGCATTGTCGCGCATCCGCCGTTGGCGCCGCTCGTCTTCTTGGCGAAGGCCTGGAGAGGCGCTTTCGAGCACAAGCTTCGTCACCAGCTGCGGATGTTGGATTGCGAGATGCAAGGCCAACCGTCCGCCCATGGAATAGCCCCACACGATGGCCTGGCTGACGGCGAGTCGCCTCAACAACTGACTCAGGCGGTCGGCCGTGACCGCCATCGCTAACTCGTTCGCGTCGGTAGGAGCGGGCGTCTGACCATGTCCTGGCAAATCCGGCGCTATGAGAAAATACTGGTCCTGCAGTGTCGCTGGGACGGCGTCGAAACTCGCGTGCGATCCGGTAAAACCATGTAACAGCAGGACAGCCGGTTTAGAGGGTGATCCCCAAGTCACATAGAACCAACGCTGACCCTCCAGCACCATGCTAGGCATTTTGCGTGGCAACCAACGACAGCCTTCCTCCCCTCAGGATCCTTGGCCGAGTGTCACTAGCAGAGTTATTATATACCAATTCATCGCGGTCAGCGGCCAGAAGGCACAGGGGGGCGAAAGGCCGTGGGGTCGAGGGGCCCGTCTTCAGCCGTTAAAATGGCACGCGCAGTCCTGAAGATACTCTCGAACATGGAGCGGGTCAGCCGGCCTGTCTGGGTGTTTTGACGGCTCGGGTGATATGACGCAATCAACGTGTGACGGGTGGACCCATCCCAGTCGTAACGGGCGCCATGACCAAATGTGGCCTTGCCAAGGGGTTCGTTAGAGGTTTTGAGGACGCGTAACACGGCGTCGAAGGCTATCTGGCCTAGGGCAACGACCACGCGCGGATTCATGGCTTGCCACTCCTCCAAGAGATACGGTCGACACGCTTCCAACTCGTCAGCCCGCGGACGATTGTTCGGGGGTGCGCAGCGGAGTGCAGCTGTGATGTAGGCGTTATACAGCACGAGTCCATCGTCGCGATGATCGCTGGAGGGTTGGCTCGCAAAACCTGCACTATGGAGGGCGGCCATGAGCCACGCGCCGGAGTCATCGCCCGTAAACATGCGCCCTGTGCGATTACCTCCATGGGCTGCAGGCGCGAGCCCCACGACCATGAGTTGAGCCTCCGGATCGCCAAACCCAGGAAGGGGTTTACCCCAGTAACGTTGATCGCGAAAGCGGCGCACCTTAACGCGTGCCACATCTTGGCGCCAGGCAACGAGTCGTGGGCATTTGTCACAGGTGACAATGCGGTCGGCTAGAGGGATCATGGCGTCAATCCTCCGGGGTCCCTTGATATAGGCGGCGATGGATGGCGACAGTTTCGGACCGGGGCGTCGTGCGCCACTCTAACACTCTCAGGCCGGGTTTCGTGCGCAGTGCGCGAAAGTGGCGATCAAAGGTGGGATAATCATCGGCCCGGCTAAACTCGGCTCCGTATAACGTGGCCACACCAGAAAAATCGATGCGGTGCGGCGTCCCAAAGAGTTCTTCAAACGTTTGCGTGGGGAGACTGGCCTGCGATAAAAATGAAAAAATGGCGCCCCCTTGGTTATTAATCACCACAAAGAACGCATTGAGCTGGTGCAACTGGGCCAACGACAGACCCGTCAAGTCGTGGTGAAAGGCTAGATCGCCGAGAATGGCGAGCACGTCGTCGGTTTTCTGGGCAATGCCGAGCGCTGTGGAAACCAACCCGTCGATGCCGTTGGCGCCGCGATTGGCAAACACGGTTAAGGGACCGTTGGTGTAAAACGTGTCCATATCGCGTACTGGCATACTGCTGGCCACGAGCACAGGTTTTTCCGGATCGGGCCATAGCTCGGCCAAATGGTAATATAGGCGCCCTTCAAAATGGGCTGGACTGTCCTGAATTACGTGGGCAATGCGTTTGTGGGCCCGTTCCTCGTACTGTTGCAGGGCTTCTTGAAAGGCTGGGGGCGCAGCTGGCAACGCGGTCACTAACGCTTCAAGGGTGAGAACCGGATCGCCTTCGACGACCGTCGCCGGGTGATGGTCGGGATCGCGGAAGCCGCTGGGCCAATCCAGCAAAATGAGGCGCGCGCCTTCAACCCATGCATGAAACGCTTTGGAGGTAAAGGGGGAACCCACCTGCACGACCAGGTCGGGGTGCGGGAGCTCTGGCCAAGCGCGCAAAAAGGTGTCATACGAGGCGAGTCCCGGTGACTGCCGGGGGACTTGGGCCACCGGGTCAATGAAGATAGGCCAGCGCAACTGGTCAAAGGCCATGAGCAGCTCCCTGCTAATCTTTGGGGTCTCAGGCCCGAGCGCTAGGATCGGGCGCACGGCGGCCGCCGCCCAATCTCGAGCCGCCGCGAGCGCCGCCGCCTGAGGGACAGCCGCGGGCTGAAAAAATGGCCCCATGTAGGCCTCCGGCAAGGGTCCATCGCCGGGCAACAAGGGCTCGCGCACGGGCACGTTGACATGGACTGGTCCCTGGGGGTGGCTCACGGCGTAATGCACGGCACGGGCGGCTACTTGGGCCGCGTGACGGTCCAAATTGAGGGTGCCGGGGGTGGGCAAATCCTGAAACCATTTGACGTGGCGCCCGTAAAGATGAACCTGGTCAATAGTTTGGGCGGCCCCCACGTCCCGAAGTTCCCGCGGGCGGTCAGCCGTGAGCACCAGTAGCGGTACGCGGCTTAACGCTGCTTCGGCCACAGCCGGGAGAAAATTGGCCGCTGCAGTACCCGACGTCGAGAGCAGGGCGACCGGTTGGCTTTGGGCCTTGGCCATGCCTAAGGCGAAGTAGGCGGCCGACCGTTCATCGAGCGCCATGTGTACGTGAATGGAGGGGGTTTCGTGCAATAAAAGGGCTAACGGCGTCGATCGAGAGCCAGGCGCGACCACGGCATCCGTGACACCACTGGCCGCTAATTGTGCGACAAAGTGACCGAGGTACGACCGGAGGGGGGTCACGGTTTCTCACCGTCCACTTCGAGAGCACTCAACATGGTGCTAAATTTCCAGTCGGATTCGGCGAGTTCAGTCTCGGGATCGGAATCCGCCATAATGCCACAGCCGGCGTAGAGGAGGGCCTGATGGGGGTCAAGGCGCCCCGACCGCAGGGCGACAATCCACTCGCCATCTCCTGCCAGGGATGTCCAACCGAGGCTGCCAGCGTACCATCCGCGGGTAAAGGGTTCCACGGCAATCAGGTAGCGAATCGCCTCGGGAACAGGGTAACCGGCGACAGCGGGCGTGGGATGCAGTTTGGCGACAATTTTCCAAATGTCCGCATCATGGTTGAGCTGGGCCGTTATCGGAGTCCACAAGTGCTGAACGCTGGGCAATTTTTTCAATGTAGGCGCGGACGCTACCATCATGTCGTGAGTTAGACGGCTGAGGGCCTGGGTCACATGTTCTTTGACCACGCGGTGCTCACGTTGAGTTTTAGGATCGTCAATCATCGCGCGCGCGAGTCGGCTATCGTCCTCGGGGGTGATGCCACGCGCTGCGGAACCGGCTAATGACATGGTTTCCGCTTGATTTTGGCGCACCCGGATCAAAAGCTCGGGGGATGCGCCTAAAAAGATGCTCCCGTGACGCTGAACGGCAAACACGGTGGCGTCGGGATTTTGGCTGCGCAGGTTATCCAAGATGAGAGGGACTGGCAAGGCATTGGTAAAACTTAGCTTCAGCGATCGCGCGAGCACCACTTTGTCTAGCGGTCCCCGGCGAAGGCGTTGGACGGTATCGGCGACCAGGCGGAGCCACTCGGCGCGGCCCGGCGAAGAGGCCACCGCCTGGGGATGGCTTATCCTTTGGTGAGGCAGTGTCGATGCAAACAAGACGTCCCACCACGGTTCCAACAGGCGTTGATAGGCTTCCAGGGCCTGGTCGGGATGAACCGGGAGCGCCAGGCGCACAATGGCTTTCTCGGCATCCTGAACAATTTGAATGAGCGGGATAGCCAAATACACCGTCGGCCATCCATCCCAGGGCGAATCGGCATGAAAAGCTTGGCCGCCGACCACCCAGGTGTCGGGCGGCAGCCCTTCATTGCGCAACCGCGCTGCCTGGTGTTCCATATCGGCGAGGTGCGTCGGGTGATGCCACTGCCATTCCCGCGATACCCCCAACCCCAACTGCACCATGCCGTCTGGCCGCCAAAACAGCCATCCGAAATCTTTAGCGGCGGCAAACGCTGAAGATAACGCGATGGGGGGGATGGTGAGGGTTTCCGAAAGCCAGAACACGTGATGGCGCTGTCGGGCCCGGTCAAGCGCCTCCCGCACGATGTCGTCAAACCATATTCGCGTAAGCTCTAGGCCGTGCTTATCCATACTGCTACTATAGGCTGGGCTGTCCACGAAATCAACCGGATGCTCATCTCAGGTGATCCTTAGGCCATGGCCGCTGGCATCTAGTGCCGGCTTAGGTAATGGCGTAAGATGATGGCAAACACGGGACGAATGGGCCGGCTCACTGGTGTTGCAGAGGAGACAGTGCGCGTGAAATCGATGTATCAGTTGGACCACCACGTGTTGGCCTCGGGGATAAACGCCCGATGGCCGGAATATCGCGGGGAGACTCTCCGCTGGCTGCACGAGGGCGAGCATTTTGTCCTGGCTGTGCTCGGTGAAACGCGGGTTGTGCGCATTCCCCGCTCTGACGCCGATCGCTGGCGGCTGAGGCGCGAAGTGGCGCTGTTAGGGCAACTCCAGGGCACTGTGGCCTGGCCTCTTCCGCGATACGATGACGTGCGCCAGGGGTGGGGGCGGTATCGCTATTTGGTGGGCACGCCGCTACCCAAAGCGTCGTCACTGCCGGCTGGGCTGGGGCAGGAATTACAGGCGTTTTTGGGGTGGTTGCACCACCAGCCCGTGGCGCAACCCAACCTGGCCAGGCGTCAATGGGCTCGACGCTATCGCGCCTTGGTGTCGCGCCTTGAACCCCAGGTCATGCCGCTTTTAACGGTGCGCGACCGACGTCAATCTCAGCGACGATTGATGGAGGGACTCGACCTACTCGAACACAGAGCCTGGGAACCGACGCTCATTCACGGTAATCTGGCTCCTCGGCATGTGCTGGTGGCGGGTGAGAATTGGGCACTGGCCGGCATCGTCGATTTTAGTCAATGGCGCATTGGCGATGCCGCCCTCGATTGGAGCGGCATCGAGGGACTGGAGGCTTTCTTGCCAGGCAGGTTAGCGGATGACGAGTGTTTTCGGGCGCGCCTCCGATTTTATCAATTTCTGCGCCCTTTTGAGGGGATTCTCCGCGCATTAAAACATGGCCGCGTTGAAGCGGCGGAGCGCCATGTTCAGTGGGTGCGCCGCCAGTTGTCACAGTGAGGTGATGTGAGGTGTTGTACCAAGGGGAACCAGGAGCCTTTTCTGAGGCAGCAATTCGTCATTACTTTCCGGATGAGGAGCCGGTGGGACTTCCCTCCTTTGAGGCGGTCTTTCAGCGGTTAAATCGAGATTCCGATGCCTATGCGCTGTTGCCGATCGAAAACGCATATCGCGGACCGGTGACCGAAGTGTGGGATCGATTAGTGGGCAACGATCAATTGACCATTTGGGGTGAGGTGGTGGAGCGCGTGCGGCTAGCCTTAATGGCCCCTGCGGGGGAGACCCTGGAGACCATTCGACGCGTCCGCTCGCACCCCCAGGCGCTGATGCAAAGTCGGGGATTCTGGCAGGTACGAGGGTATGAAGCGGAACCAGCGCTAGATACGGCTGGCAGCGCCCGTGAAGTGGCCGAGTTTCGGTGGCCGGGGGTCGCAGCCATTGCCAGCCCCACGGCTGCCGAGCGATATGGCTTGAGGATTTTGGCGGCGCCGTTGGAAGATTATCCCGATAACCGCACGCGATTTTGGCTCATTGCCCAACGGCAACCCACATTGCCGGAATTTCCCGTCGACACCCGAAAGGCGACGCTCGCGTTTGACGTGGCGCACCAACCGGGGTCATTGGCGCATGTCTTGAATATTTTTGCCGAACGCCGCATTAACTTAACCAAAATTGAATCGCGACCGCGCCCCGGATACCCGTTTGAATTTCGGTTTTGGATTGATGTGGCGCTCAAGGACAGTGACGCGGCAATTCTCTTTGAAGCACTCACTGAAGTGAAGGCGAACACCTTATTTTACCGCTTTCTCGGGTTTTACCCAGCATTTCAGGACCTCGGTGAGCCGTGATGACTGCTGTCCTCATCGTGGATGTGTTGAATGCCATTGGTGGCGGCGGGATTGTTGACGGTTGGCATGTCTTAAGCGAGCTCGACCTTCGGCCCTTTACGGTACCCACGGGAGTGACGTGGCCCGCGACAGAGGGTGACGCCGTGTCATGGATTGACGAGGCCGCGGTGAGTGAAGCGCTGGGAGCGCTGTGGACCCTTGACGCAACGCGAGCGGTCACATTGGGAATCCTGGGGCGTCACGCGGTGATTGACGCGGTTCAACGGCTGGCCCAAGGCCGCTCGTTACCCATTGTGGCTGATTGGCGGGTCGACGACGTGTGGACCGATCAAGAGGCATTTCGCGAACGCATCCTTCCCCTGTTAACGCTGTTAGTGACGTCGTGTCGGGGGGCGACGGCGTTAACGGGATTACCCATTCACGATCGGGTTGATCAACGGCGCGCAGCGCGTACCCTAAGCCATTTAGGGGCGACATGGGTGGTGCTGTACGACGAGGAGCGGGGCCATGGGGACGAAGGTCACTTGTTGTGGGGGCCGCATTATGAAACATGGCTGACGGGCGCAGTGGATCCGGGAATCGGAGGTCGCCTCAGTGCCGCCCTCAGCGCGGCTGTGGCGCGAGGAGATGGATTACCGGACGCGATGCCTGCCGCCTGGCAAAGGGCTTTGCGAATCTAGAGAGTGGATCAATGGAGGGGGAATCTTGCCTTTAACCAAGGCACTCGCGGAACGAGGACCTGACCCTCGGATAACAACCGATGCGGGCAGCCTTGCTGGTAGGCCACCTTTTTCCTTTAACGGGATGGGCGCGGCCGGATGACTAAACGATGCTACGCGGATAGCGCGGTGAACTGGTATCGGAGTGGCTCATTTCAGCGCACGCCTGAGTGCTGCCGGCAAGCTTATTCCGTGGAAACGCGCGTGCCAATGTAATGCGAGCGAAAAGCGAAACTTCTCGAGAAAAATTGCGGCTCCCTCTCTGATCTCTTGTCACCGCCAACGAAAATCCGTATGATCAATCTATAAAGTTGCGTAATACAAATGTTACCTAATACAAATGTTGTCTGGGGGAGGAACGAGCGTGGCCTGCGCCAATGTGGTGGATATTATGCGCGAGTCGGCCCTGCGCTGGCCGGATCGGCCGGCTCAACGATACTGGACGGGCAGCCATTGGCAAGATCGCAGCTACCGCGAGTTGTGGGAGGCTATCCAATCTGTCGCCCGGGGTCTCAAGACCCTAGGGATTCAGCCCGGCGACCGTGTCGGTCTTTTGGCGCGAACGCGGCCTGAATGGGTGATTGCTGATTACGCCATTCTTTGCGCGGATGCGGTGACGGTTCCGATTTATCCGACATCTTCCGTCGACGACGTGGCTCACATTGCGACAGACGCCCAAATTGGTTGGGCAGTGGTTGAAAATGATCAATTAGCTGAGAAACTGCCAGAAAACGTGGGCCGCATCTTCATCGAAACCTCGAAGGGGGAGCATCCCCTGACGCTGGACACCCTAAGCACGCCCGGCGACGCACTTCTTCCCATGCGCTCTGGTGGCGATGTGGCGACGTTGGTTTACACCTCCGGCACTACAGGCCGCCCGAAGGGGGTCATGCTGACCCACCAAAACCTCCTCACCAATGTTGAAGACATTGTCAGCATCACCAATACGACACCTCAGATGACGCTGACCGCGGCGGACGTCTGTCTGTCGCTTTTGCCGTTATCCCACATTTTGGAGAGGACATGCCATAATGTCTTTTTGGATCGCGGGGTGACCATCGCCTATGCGCGGTCGCCTCAGCAATTGGCGGCTGATCTGAAGTCGATTCGGCCCACGCTCATGGTGGTCGTCCCTCGGGTGCTGGAAAAAATTTATGAGCGCATCAACGCCGAAGTGGCCACAGCGTCCGGGTTCAAGCGGCGACTATTTCAGCACACGCTCGTTCTCGGGGAGCAACGGTATCAGCGCCTGATCGAGGCGAAGTCCGCACCAACTTGTCGGCTGCGTGAAGAGGCATGGCTGGACCGCGCCGTGTCCCATCGAATCCGCGAAGCCGTAGGAGGGCGACTCCGGCTTGTCATTTCTGGTGGAGCTCCTCTCTCCGCGGACATTGGCCGGTTTTTCTTTGCATTAGGGATTCCCGTGCTGGAAGGTTATGGGCTGACAGAAACGGCGCCTGTATTAACCGTAAATCGGCTGCCGGTGCCGCGGTTTGGCAGCGTGGGGCAACCGTTGCCACAGGTGAGCATTCGGATCGCTGACGATGGCGAAATTCTGGCCCGCGGTCCCAACATTTCGCCCGGGTATTGGAATCAGCCTGAGAAGACGGCAGCGGCGTTTTCCGATGGATGGTTTCACACCGGCGATGTGGGCTGGGTCACGCACGATGGATATCTTGTGGTCGCTGATCGCAAGAAGCTCCTGATCGTGTTGTCCACCGGCAAGAATGTCGCGCCCCAGCGCGTCGAACAGAAACTGATGTTAAGTCCAGCCATTGATCAGGCTGTGGTGGTTGGGAACAACAGGAAATACGTGGCGGCGCTTATCTATGTCAGCCCCACATGGGTGAACGAATGGGGACGCAAAAGAGGGCTGGATCCTCTCAGCTATCAAGAGGCGATTGGTCGGGAGGACCTCTTGGCTGAGGTGTTTCGGGAAGTGCAGCGTACCACCAGAGACTTGGCTCCATTTGAGAGGCCTAAGACAGTGCGCTTGTTGCCGCAACCGTTGGCGGAGGAAACAGGGGAGCTGACGCCTTCGTTGAAAGTGAAAATGGCGGTGGTGGAACAAAAATACGGCGCATTGATCGAGGACATGTACACGGCCGAACACGACCAGCCCTTGGAGACTCTTCGCGGCTCCTAGCGCTATGAATCGAGGGGAATTCGGCCCGGTTCGTCGTGCTGCCGAATGAGGGTCCATTCGCCGCTGGCGTTCAGTCGGGGCTCCAGGCGCAGCCATTTGTCGTACTCGATGCTAAGCTCTATCGTCACCAGGTCCCCAAACGCTTCATGCCAACTGATCGCGACCGGCGCTAACCATTGCACCGCACGATCGTAATGCCGGTAGGGAATTTGTAATGTGATATGGCGGATGGTGGCCAACCGCGCCTTCACGGTGGCATCCAGCCCTTTTTGGCAGGCGGCTTGGTAAGCACGCACTAAACCGCCGCGGCCCAGCTTGATGCCGCCAAAGTATCGGGCGACAATCACCAAGGTTTCGGTCCAATCCTGACGCACCAAGAGGTTTAGCATGGGTAAGCCCGCCGTTTGGTGCGGCTCGCCATCATCGAAGGCGCGTTGCTGGCTTGGCCCAATGCGGTAGGCCCAAGTATAGTGGTGGGCCTGTGGCCAATCATCCTTCATGGCGGTGAGACAAGTCTCCAAGGCCTCCGGGTCAGGGAGATGAAAAGTTTTCGCGACAAACCGCGACCGCTCGACAATTAATTCGGCAGCGCTTGAGGAAAATACGGTCGGCGTAGACATCCCTCCCGTCAACTGGCGCATCTTCGTCGTCATTTCGCGTACACTAGCATAACGCCTCTCAACACCAGCTACTAGCCATCAAACGGCAACGAATGGTATGGTGAAAATGGTGAAGATGACAAGAAGGGGGTGGGATTGTGGCAAAAAGCACGGCAGTGGGCAGAATGCCGGTGAGCGACCCAGCCGAATGGATTGAATGGGCCGCGCAGCACCATGCGGAAACATTGGCCACACGCCCCGAAGTCATGATTTTGGCGGCACGCTATGGGGACGGACATTTGCGCGCGGCCAAGGCCATCGGATTAAAATTGCTCTTGCTGCAGCCGACCTTGAATGTGGGAATTTTGGACTATTATCAATTTGTCAATCCGGTTCTCGATAGTGCGATTCGCTGGGCTTACCTGAGTTCAGTACGATTTGCGCCGAGCGCCTGGAAGCGTTTTTACACTGCTACCCAGAGAATTGATCCGGAGTCGCCAACCCAACAATTTTTAAATCGTATTGGGATCGAGTCGTTTTACGAAGCGATTCGCGACGAACCACCTAAAGTCATTGTGTCCACCTATCCTACGGCGGCGGGGGTGGTCTCGACCTTGAAGCGCCAAGGGCGCCTCGAGGCGTTAAATTACGTGGTGATGACGGACTATAGCATTCATTCACAATGGATTCATAAGTACGTGGATCTCTATTTTGTGGGCGGCGAGGATATGAAAGTGGCACTTGTGGAGCGAGGGGTGCCGAGCGAGCGCATCTTAGTGTCAGGTATCCCCGTGGATAGCCGGTTTGAACAGCCTGTGAACGAAGAGGCGGTGCGTAAAAGTTTAGGCATTGGTCAGGAACCGGTGTTGCTCTTCATGGGCGGATCCTATATGCCGATTAATGAATTTAGCTACGTCTTGTCGCAGATTGACAAAGTGACCGTGCCGCATGTGACCGTCGTCGTGGCAGGCCGCGAGGAAAACCGCCGCCAAGTCGCCATGGCCTATCAAAAGCGGGCCACCCATCCGATGGTGGTCTTAGGTTACGTGAACAATGTTCATGAGCTGATGGGAATTAGTGCGCTATTGATTAGCAAGGCGGGGGGATTGACGACGACGGAAGCGCTGTGCCGGGGCGTGCCGATGCTCATTTACCGCCCTATTCCCGGTCAGGAAGATGCGAATGCCATGTACGTGGTGCGTCATGGGGCCGGGTTGTTGGCTAAGGATCATGACGATGTGTCCGAGATGATTACCCACTTGTTAAGCCACCCCTGGGAACTGAAGGCTATGGCACGCCAAGCCCGTGAGCTGGGTCATCCCCGCGCGGCCCAAGTGATTGCGGGCAAAATTCAAGATGCCTTAGCCAGCGGGGCTCATGCACACTAGCCATTCCGAGTCGCCCACGAAAGTGTTGCTCACCTTAGTGCTGGGACTGGCGGAATTTGCGCGAGGGGCGCTGGTGGTGGCGCTCCTCGCCGACTACGTGACCGGTCCGTTAGCGGCGCCGTTAACGGTGGTGGGGTGGGCGCTCGCGGCCCATTATCTTCTGGACACTATTTTTCGCGGGCCGTCGGGGTGGGTGGTGGACCGGGTTGGACCCGCACGGGTGCTCACCTTGGGATTGGCTATTGAAGTGGTGGCCTTTGTCGGATTGATGAATGCGCGAGCGGTGTTTTGGGTGGTATTTTGGGTAGGGTTTTTAGGCATTGGGACGGCGACCCATTGGCCGGCTGTGGTGACCGGGACCAATCGTCTGAGCCGAGCTGGCAGCCGGGCTTCGGCCATGAGCATTGTGTTTGCCGCCTGGTTGGCGGGTTCGGGCCTCGGGCCCCTGGTGATTAATTTTTTGATGGCGGGGCGTGACCGCGTGGCCTTTTTGGTGTTGGTCGCGGTGGATGTGACCGCCTGGATCTTGACCCTTGCGATCCGAAACGACCGGCTCATTCCGACGCATATTGTGCATCACCCGGTGGGTCAATGGGTGAGCACGTTGTGGCCTTTTCGCTATATTTTGCCGGGGATGTTCTTGCAAAACCTGACGCTGGGGTTACTGCTCCCCATCTTGGAACCCTATGTGAACCGTGTGCTGCGACTCAGTCACGTAGAATTTGCTGAACTTTTGATTTTTGCTGGGGCCCTAACGGTGTTGCTGCTCTGGCCGATGGGGCGCATTACCGATCGCTATGGGCAGCGAGTCCCCCTGATTGGTGGGTTCTTTGTGGCGGGTCTGACGCTGGTGATGCTAGCCTTTACCCGCCACTTTTACGCCCTGGTGTTGCTAGGGGGGATTCTCGGATTTTCGTATGCCATGATTTTGCCGTCGTGGAACGCCTTTTTAGGAAAACTGGTGCCGCGGTCCATTGAAGGATGGCATTGGGGGATGTTTATGACGATTGAGGGACTCGGCATGGCGGTGGGCCCGATTGTGGGGACGCGGTTATTCGAACTGGCTGTATGGATGCCGTTTTTGTTTTCGGCAGCGGTGCTGTTAATGATGGGCACCTTCTACTGGGCGTTTCCATTTGATGCGTATTGGCGCGTGAAGTAAGGGGGCGCCGCGAGTGCTTTGGATAATTGTGGCCGTGGTCGGGGTGTGGTTTGTCGTGTACCTGCTGCCAGATTTGTGGTTTCATCATCTGCAGTGGGGATCCTTTCAAGGAGCACAGACAACGTCCCGGGTGGCGCTCACCTTTGACGATGGCCCTGGTCCGGATACTCCGGCCATTTTAGAGGTGTTGCAACAACACGGTGTCCACGCCACATTTTTTGTGGTGGCCGAGCGCGCGGCGGAACATCCAGACCTCCTGCAGCACATGGTGGAGGACGGGCATGAAATCGGGTTGCATATGGCGCGCCATGTGTCGGCCTACCTGCTGTCGCCGTGGCGAAGCTACCAACTCATTGGTCAGGGACTGCGCACCGTTGAGCGATTAACGGGGGAGGTTCCCACCTTGTTTCGCCCGCCGTGGGGCCACGTGAACCTGGGCACTTGGATGGCTATACGACGCTACCGGTTAACGCCCGTCTACTGGAATATTGCGCCAGACGATTGGCGGCCGGACAGGACACCGGAGCGCATTAGCCATTATGTGGTGCAACTGGCCCAACCCGGAGCTGTCATCGTCTTACACGATGCTGGGGGACCCCGTGAACGCACGCGCCTGGCGTTGCCATCGATGATTGAAGGTTTGCGATCCTTGGGGCTGGAGCCGGGCAGAGTCAGGGACCTGGCGCCAGACCGGTCATTTTTACGGCGCGTGTGGACCTGGTGGGAAATGCGATTCACGCGCGCATGGGATATCGAGACAATCCCTAACCGGGCAGGGGGCCCACCGTTTCTGCGGATTGGTCTCAGTCACTATCGCGGTCCGCGCGTAACGTTGGCTGATGGGACGGATTTAGCGCCTGGCGATCCTCTGGGCGAAATTCACTTTGGCAACCCCGCCCTGTCGCAGTTTAGCGACCGGCCGGATGCCGGGCTCCGTGCCCTGCACGGGGTGCTAGCGGCATTGAGCGACTTAGCTGACTGGTTAAGCACCCACGACGCCTATCACGCGGTTCGGGCGGTCGGCGGGATTACGCTTTTGGATGCGGCACGGACCATTGAAAAGTTAGGATTCCAACGGGTGCGCGTGCGTGGGTGGCTTAAATGGTCCATGTGGATATACCTCATGGCGCTGATGGCTATCTATCACCGCGACGGTTGGAAGACTTTGCGGCGATTTCGGCGCCTCGAACCCGTGCTGGTTCTCATGAGCCGGGAAGCGTTTCTTGCCCGCTATCGAGGCCGGTCGCGGATAGTGGCGAAACGGACAAATGCGACGACTGTTCGCGACTGAGGCGGGGAGTCGTCTCGGGGGAGATTGTGAGGTGGTAATAGGCACGATGGCCGTGAATCCGTAAATCCAGTCCGTCGGATTCGGCGTGAGGCGACACGCGCAAAGTACCCCACTGGCGAATCGCGCCCAGGGCAAGCGCTGTCACGGCAAATCCCCAAGCAGCAATCACCAGGCTCCCGAACACCTGAACTTTGAGGAGATGGACGCCGCCTCCATAGAGTAACCCTCCCCGTAGGGCAAAAAGTCCGACGGCCATGGTGCCGAAGAGGCCGTTGACGGCATGCACGGGGACGGCACCGACAGGGTCGTCCACCTGGATGACGTCCATGCCCTTGGTCCCGAGTACCATCAAGATTCCAGCCATGCCGCCGATGGCTAGAGCTCCCCCGAGGCTGACTGACGCGCAGCCAGCGGTTATGGCCACCAGACCGGATAGGGCGCCGTTCATGACCATCGTGGCATCAAACGTCTGCTCGGTCCATCGCGTCATGGCCAGCGCGGTTACCGCTCCGGCGGCAGCAGCCAGCATCGTGTTAGTCACAATGGCGCCAATGAGCGGGGAGAACGCAGACAACGTGGAACCCGCATTAAAACCAAACCAGCCGAACCATAAAATAAAGGTGCCAGCAAAGGCTAACGGGAGGTTGGACGGGCGAAAGACGGCTGACGGCGTCTCGAATCGTCCTTTGCGCGGGCCTACCATCCACGCGGCTGCCAGCGCGGAAAAGCCACCAAAGGCGTGGACCACCGATGATCCGGCAAAGTCCACCATTCCCAGACGGTGAAGCCACCCATCGGGATTCCACACCCAATGTGCCGAGATGGAATAAGCCAGGATACCCACGACCACATAAATGAGGTACGCTGAAAACTGCATGCGCTCACTGACGGCCCCGGACACAATGGACACAGCTGCAACCGCAAAGGCCATTTCAAAAAACCACAGCACCGGAGTGGGAAGGTGAGCAAAGTGGACAAACTGGCCGTGGAGGAAGAATCCGCCAAACCCGAACCAGCTGCTGCCGGTACGGGCGTAGAGCAGGCCAAATCCTACGGTGGCAAAGACAATGGACCCGACTGTGACGTCGGCCATGACCTTCATGACAATGGAGAGGGCGTTTTTGGCTTGCACCAATCCCGCCTCTAGTAACGCGAACCCACCTTCCATAAAAAACACTAAAGAGGCGGCAAATATGACCCAGATTGTATTAATAGCTGTAACCAATAGGAGACTCTCCTTGCCTTCAGTGTAATGAATGTTGGATAATATTATAACAGGTGACAAAAAAATAGCAAATAATTGACAGGAATGACCGTTAGATGCGGAAAAATGTCACAACGGCGGTGGCTCAGCGCGACATGTGTGCGGCATGCAGTGTGCGTGTGACCGATGATTAACCCATTCCGAAGTTGAATCATGAATCGCGCTGGACTGGAGGGCAAACGTGGAGTCGCCATATCCTATTGCTTGTGGTGCGAATTTATGTTATGTTCGGACATAAGTACCTATTCCCAAACGCTGTCATATTGATGACGTCTATCCCTAACACATGTCAGGAATTCTCTGCTGATTCTTTTTAACGTTGATGACTCCAACCTACGCGAAGGCGGGGGTATCCCGCACAAAAAGGAGGGGGACAATGGCAGATATTCGTGAAGTGATTCGCCGCGATGAAGAACTGTTACGCAAAATGGGATATCGGCAGGAGTTAAAACGCGCGTTTAGTGGATTTTCCAACTTTGCGGTGTCATTTACGATTATTTCGATCTTAAGTGGCTGCTTAACGTTGTACAGTTTTGGGTTGACCTCCGCGGGCACCTTGGCAGCGTCGATTGGCTGGCCTATTGTCGGGTTATTTGTGTTAACCGTGGCGCTGGGCATGGCGGAAATTGCGTCCACCTTTCCCACGGCTGGGGGGCTGTACTATTGGGCGAGCAAATTGGGCGGTCCCGGTTGGGGATGGTTTACCGCCTGGTTTAACCTATTAGGCCAGGTGGCGGTGACGGCGGGCATCGATTACGGCATGGCGATTTTTATTGACGCCCTGTTAAATGAGTTCTTTCCCGCGATTCCGGCCACCGGCCATCGTGGAGCGGTGGCAACCTTAATCATTTTCGCCATTGCCATGTTGCTGCAGGCATGCATTAATTATTTAGGGGTCAACGTCGTGGCTGCCCTCACCTCGGTTAGCGCGTGGTGGCACATGGGCGGTGTGTTGCTGATTGTCGTGTCTTTGGTGTTTTTTGCGCCGTTGCACCCTCACCCTTTACACTTTCTCTTTACCACCGGCCACAGTAGCTCAGGTTTTCCCGACTGGTACGGTTTTCTCATTGGTCTCTTGTTAGCTCAGTACACCTTTACTGGTTTTGACGCGTCAGCCCACGTCTCGGAAGAAACGGTGGGTGCCGACCGCTCGGCACCGCGCGGTATTGTCTCGTCCGTATGGGTGTCGCTGGTCGCCGGTTACGTGTTGCTGTTAGGCCTGACCGCCTCGCTGCCGAGTCTCTCCAAAGCCATGGCCTCAACGAACCCGGTGCTCTATATTTTAACGACGCGGCTAGGATTTTCGGTAGGCACGGCTTTGTTTATCGTGGCGGTAGTCGCCCAGTTCTTTTGTGGCACGGCGTCGATTTTGTCCAACTCGCGTATGATTTACGCATTTTCCCGCGATCGCGGGTTACCCTTGTCGCGCCTTTGGCATCAGATCAATAAAAATACCCACGTGCCGGGCAATGCGATTTGGCTGGCCATCAGCTGCGCGTTTGTGTTAGCCCTGCCGGCATTGTGGAGCACAGTGATTTACGCGGCGGTGACCTCCATTTCCACGATTGGGCTGTTTGTGGCCTATGTCATTCCCGTCTATCTGCGCCGTCGGCACGGCAACAAATTTCAACCGGGATCCTTTAACCTGGGGCGCTGGAGCGGTTTTATCGGCTGGACGGCGGTGATCTGGGTGGTGTTTGTCTGCATTCTCTTTATGTTGCCAACAACCCGGCCCATCACAGCCGCCACCTTCAATTTTACCCCGGTGGTGTTGCTGATCGTCTTTGCGTTCTTAGTCCCGTGGTATCTCTTGAGCGTGCGCCACTGGTTTAAGGGCCCTATACGGCAGGTTGATGACGCTGCGGCGGTGGTAGGGGGGCTGTCGCCGCAGGAGTAAAAGCCAGACCCTCGTGGGCAGCTTTTGGGGGTAAGGGTTTCGGGCGCGGGATCCTTACCCTTCAGTGTCTGACGAATCGGAAGGACGGCCATGTGCCCAATGGGGGTTTAACGCATCTACGATGGCTTGGCGAAATTCTGGGTCAGTTGTGGCCAGTTGCCGCACCACGGCGACCAGCGTTTGTTGAAAGTAGCCAGGTCTGGCGGTGCCGGGCATCAGCCAAGATAGGAGAAAGTCGGCGACAATATCGGAAATGAGCGCCTCCCCGTCATCGGACCGAAAGAAGCGGTGAAGCCACTCCTCAATATGGGGTTCGATGAGGCGCTCGAGCATTTTTTCTATGCGGCGATCTACTCGCTCCCGAAACATGTGAGCCCCCTTCAATGAGTGACATGGCGTCTTCTTATGATACCACACGCGAACCGTATACTGAATATTCGACACAATTAGGCGCGCCGAAAACTAAGGGGATACGGTGTGTAGAATGGGCGACCGTTTACCGCCAAATCAACCCGCGTGTGCTCGGTGATTCACGACTCACGGGTGGGAGAAAAGACGCTGCCTGAGCGCGTTCCCGCCAGCGAGTGTACGCAGCTAGGGGGCTCGCTTCCAGCGCGAAGTGATGAAACGTTTTGCCGTTTATTCGCATGGGCCCAATCGTTCAGGAAACCGGTAGGATATCGCTTAAAAGTGAGTGATTTCGCGCGCAAGCTATGCTACCATAAAAGAACCGTATACTGAATATTCGACACAATTCATCATTTGTAGGCGCGGACTCAGCATACGGATGTTGGATGGAGGGGGAGTTTTCATGGCAGAAGAACGGGTGGCCATTCAGCTCATTGTCAACGGGCGCGCCGTTCGCGGCCAGGTGGAACCGCGCATGCTGTTAGCCTACTATCTCCGGGACGAACTCGGACTGACGGGAACCCATGTGGGGTGTGATACGTCGCAGTGCGGGGCGTGCACGGTTTTGCTCGATGGACTGGCGGTGAAATCGTGCACCGTCTTGGCCGTGCAGGCGGACGGATGTCACGTGACGACCGTTGAGGGATTGGCTGAGGATGGACAACCTCATCCGGTTCAACAAGCGTTTCAAGAGGAGCATGGGCTGCAGTGCGGCTTTTGCACGCCGGGCGCTCTCATGTTATCGGCTTGGCTTGTGGACCATCATCCTCAGGCGGATGAGGCCGCGATTCGCGAGGCCTTGGATGGGCTCATCTGCCGGTGCACGGGTTATGAAAATATCGTCCGGGCGATCCAGCGCGCCCAGGCACTGCGGCAAGAAACGGCCGAACCATTAGCGGGCCGGGCACAAGGAGGGGTGTCGCGATGAGTCAGGCGATATTTGGGGAGCGAGTCCAACGGAAAGAGGATGTGCGCTTAGTGCGCGGACGTGGCCAATATACCGACGACATCCAGCTGCCGGGGATGCTCTACGCCGGCATTTTGAGAAGCCCGCACGCCCATGCGCGCATTAAGCGCATTGATACGAGCGCAGCCGAGCAGATGGACGGGGTCGTCAAAGTCTATACCGGCCGGGATTTGAAAGGACGGATTGGGAGCATTCCCACGGCCTGGATTCCCCCCGACTCCGATCTCAAAGCGGTCGAGCATCCGGCCTTGGCGTATGACACGGTGCGTTACGTGGGCGACGGGGTGGCATTGGTGATTGTCACCGAGCGCGCGCTGGTGGAAGATGCACTGGAGGCTATTCGGGTGGAGTACGAGCCGCTGCCGAGTGTCACGGATCAAATGGCGGCCATTCAGGCGGGGGCGCCCTTGTTGCACGAGGGGGCTCCAAGCAACATCGCGCTCCACTGGAAAGTCGGGACGGACACGGAGGCAGCATTTCAAGGGGCTCCGGTGGTGGTGCGCCAAACCTTTCGCCAACAGCGACTCATCCCCAACCCGATGGAACCGCGGGCGACAGTGGCGCAGTACGATACGGTAACGGGCGAGCTGACGGTCTGGGCGACGACCCAAAATCCGCATATTCACCGTTTTCTTATGGCGAACATCTTAGGCATCCCGGAGCACAAGTTGCGCGTCGTGGCGCAAGATGTCGGAGGCGGCTTTGGTTCGAAAATTGCTTGCTATCCCGATGAGGTATTGGTCAGCTACGCAGCACGAGATTTAGGACGGCCGGTGAAATGGACGGAAAGCCGATCGGAGCACTTCTTAGTGACGACTCACGGACGCGACCATGTGGACGAAGTCGAATTAGCCGGGACACAGGATGGGCGCATTCTCGCAATTCGCGTGCGCGCCTATGCCAATTTGGGCGCGTATCTCTCGACGGCGGGCCCCGGGGTGCCCACCATCTTATTTGGGCTCATTGTCAATGGAGCCTATGATATTCCCCAGGCCTCCAGTGAGGTATACGGCATCTTTACCAACACCACGCCCGTCGACGCCTACCGCGGGGCTGGCCGTCCCGAAGCGACCTATCTGATCGAACGCATCGTGGATCGTTACGCCCAAGAAATCGGGATGGACCCGGTGGAAGTGCGGCGGCGCAACTTGGTTAAAAAAGAGCAATTCCCCTTTACTAATCCATTTGGACTCACCTATGACAGCGGCAATTATCATCAAGCGCTCGACCTGGCGTTGAAGACGGTGGACTATGAAGCCCTTCGGCGGGAACAGGAAGCTTTGCGGCAACAAGGGAAATACATTGGGATCGGATTGAGCACCTACGTAGAGATGTGTGGCCTAGGCCCGTCGCAAGTGGCGGGGGCGGTGGGATTCCAAGGCGGGCTCTGGGAAAGCGCCCTTGTGCGGATTCACCCCACGGGAAAAGTGACCGTCTTTACTGGGGCGTCGCCCCATGGACAAGGCGAAGAAACCACCTTCGCCCAAATCGTGGCCGAACGCTTAGGGGTGTCGGTCGAGGACATTGATGTGGTGCATGGCGACACCGATCGCATTAGCATGGGGTGGGGTACCTATGGCTCTCGAACGACTGCCGTGGGCGGTGGCGCGCTGGCACTGGCGGTCGACCGGGTGGTGGCCAAAGCAAAGCGCATTGCCGCTCACATGTTGGAGGTTCCGGAAGAGGCGGTAGAATTTCAGAGCGGCCGGTTTTACCCTGAAGGCAATCGCGATCGCAGCGTCTCGTTACAAGAGGTCACGTTACAGGCCTACTTGGCGTGGAATTTGCCAGCGGGTGTGGAACCAGGTCTTGAAGCGAGCGCCTTTTACGATCCCACCAACTTTACTTATCCGTTCGGCACCCACGTGGCGGTGGTGTCCGTAGATGCGGACACGGGAGAGGTGCGCCTTTTGCGCTACGTGGCCGTCGACGATTGCGGACCCGTTATTAATCCCATGATTGTGGAAGGGCAGGTGCACGGCGGCATTGCGCAAGGCGTAGGCCAGGCGCTGTATGAAGGCGCCCGGTACGATGATGATGGTCAGCTCGTGACCGGCTCCTTTTTAGATTATGCCATGCCCAGGGCCCGTTTTCTTCCGCGGCTGGAAACACTCAATACGGTGACGCCTTCTCCGCACAATCCGCTGGGGGTCAAAGGCGTGGGAGAGACGGGGACGATTGCTTCGACTCCGGCGGTGGTCAATGCGGTCATCGATGCATTAACGCCCTTTGGCATTACGGATTTGCCCATGCCATTAACGCCGCCGACTGTGTGGTCAGCCATCCATGCAGCACGTCAGACTGGAGGTGCCTCATGATTCCCCAATCCTTTCGTTATCACCGAGCCGAAACGGTCGACGAGGCGTTAAGGCTCTTGCGGCAGGAGCCGGATGCCAAGATTCTGGCTGGGGGCCATAGCCTTTTGCCCCTCATGAAACTGAGGTTAGCGCGGCCCCGCCTGGTGATTGACATCGGCCGCATCGCCGAGTTAAGCCGCGTCGAGGTCTCGCGGGATCGGGTGGTCCTCGGCGCCATGGCTCGATATTATCAAGTGGCCAGCCACGAGGCGCTGGCGCAGGTCGCGCCCATCATGCGGGAGGCAATCGCAGTGATTGCTGACCCCCAAGTGCGGCACCGGGGCACGGTCGGCGGAAGTGCCGTGCACGCTGATCCCACGGCGGATTTGGCCGCGGTGTTCTTGGCGACCGATGCCGAGTTCGTGGTGCGAGGATCCCAGGGGGAGCGCCGCATTGCGGCCCAGGAATGGTATGTGGCGCCCATGATGGCGGCTCTGGGGGCGGATGAAATGCTGTGCCGCATTGAGTGGCCCCTGCCGCTACCGGCGCAGCAAGGTTACCTGAAATTTCCTCATCCGGCGTCCGGTTATGCGCTAGCTGGGGTTGCTGTGTTGCTGTCACGGGCAGCGGACGGGCGCGTAGACGCTGTCCATGTCGCGGTCACCGGGGCCGGAGACTTGCCGTTTCGGGCTGAGAGTGCGGAAAAGGCTTTGGCGGGGCAGTGGCTAGAGCCTCGCGTCATTGCTGCGGCTGCGGAACAGGGGGCAGCAGACGGCCAGTACCGAGACGACGGACCGTATTCGGCCGCCTACCGGCAAAACTTGGTTCGGGTGATGATTCAACGGGCGCTACTCAAGGTGAGTGAATCATCGACATAACGAACGGGGGCGCCGGTCGCGAGGCCGGCGGTCCTCTTTTAGGGGGAGTGACGGTCATAGACCCCACGCCCAAAGGCGGGGGGTTATCCGACAGGCCCATCTATGACCAGCTCGAGCGGTAGAGCCGAAGGACAAGGCCAGGACGCCGCGACGTCGCCATCAGGCCCAAGACCCACTCCGGGATGCTTCCCCAGTCCCGGACCCTGGAAGCGCTGGTTGCAGACAACCTTTGGGGTGTGGGCGAAACGGGCCAGAGCAGGTGGCCGGAGGGCGACATGGGCGAGGGGAGCGACCCAGGAAAGTCCGCTTGGGTCCGTCACCAGCCCCGTAAGGGGTCTCGAAAGGGAGGACAAGATCGTGGTTTTCGTGTGGGACAAGAAGAAGCGACCGCTGATGCCCTGCACGGAGAAGCGCGCGCGGGTGCTGTTAAAACGCGGTCGAGCTGTCATCCACCGGCTCTATCCGTTTACTATCCGGCTCAAAGACCGGCTGCTTGAGGAGAGCGTGTTGCAGCCCGTTGGGCTGAAGTGCGATCCGGGCAGCAAGATCACCGGAGTGGCGCTGGTCCGTCGGGACGAAACACCGGATGGCTATCTGGACCATGCCTTGCACCTGTCGGAGATCGCGCACCGTGGAGATGCCGTTCGGGAGCGGATGCAGAAACGTGCGGCGTACCGCCGCCGGAGGAGGACCGCCCATTTGCGTTACCGCGCTCCCCGGTTCGATAACCGTCGGAGGGCACACGGCTGGCTCCCCCCTGCGTTGCGGAGCCGGGTTGACAATGTCCTCTCGTGGGCGAATCGGTACAGGCGCTGGGCACCCCTCGCTTTTATCGAGGTCGAGTCTGTCCGGTTTGACACCCAGGCGCTCCAAAACCCCGAGGTGTCCGGCGTGGAATACCAGCGGGGCGAGCTTTTCGGCTATGAAGTACGCGAGTACCGGCTGGAGAAGTGGGGGCGGCGGTGTGCGTACTGCGGTGCCGCAGGCGTCCCGCTGGAGATCGAACACATCGTCCCCCAGAGCCGCGGTGGGAGTCACCGTGTGTCCAATCTGACACTGGCCTGCCGTGCCTGCAACCAGGCCAAGGGGAACCGGACGGCGGCGGCGTTCGGCCACCCGGACGTGCAAGCTCAGGCGAAGGCGCCGCTGAAGCACGCCGCGGCCGTCAACACGACGCGCTATGCGATCCGGAACGGTCTGTCCGCTATGAGTCTGCCAGTGCGTACGTGGACGGGCGGCCGGACGAAGTGGAACCGGGAGCGGTTCTGTCTCCCGAAGACGCATGCGCTGGACGCGCTGTGCGTGGGCGATATGGCCGGTGTGTCCGGCGCGAACGCCCCGGTTCTGGAAATCACAGCGCAGGGGCGCGGGCAGCGGTGTCGGACGAATGTTGATGCCTACGGCTTTCCGCGCGGATACAGGCTGCGGTCCAAAACGGTGCACGGATTTCGCACGGGGGATCTGGTGTGTGCGGCAGTACCGAAAGGCAAATACACGGGAGTTCATATTGACCCCGTGGTCGTGCGCGCCTCTGGATCGTTCCGAGTGGGAAAAGCGGATGGCATTGCATGGCGGTACTGTCGTCTGCTTCAGCGGGCAGACGGATACGGGTATGCGAAAGGAGGGAGCGGCGCCTCCTCCCCCAGGCGTGAACGCCGGGGCTTCCGGCGCCGCGTAGTTTGGTGAGAAATCCGTTTAGGTCGGTCCAGGATCTCATGGCTGCCTTAGATCAAGTGGGCTATGTGGCCGATGAGGGTCTCGCGACCGCGGTATTTCTAGCGTTAAGCCTAGAACGGCCGCTCTTTTTAGAGGGGCAGCCAGGTGTGGGCAAAACAGCGCTGGCGGCGGTGATGAGTGAGCTTTTAGGGCGTCCCTTGGTGCGCTTGCAATGCTATTATGGGATTGATCTGAAGAGTGCTGTCTACGACTGGAATTACGCCCGTCAAATGGTGCATATCCGTTTGGCCGAAGATTTTGCCCGCCACCGGGAAGCGTCCCTCGAGCTAGAACGCGACGTTTACGGCCCGGAGTTTTTGGTGCCGCGTCCTCTGTTAACGGCGTTGACCACAACCCCCGCCCCTGTCTTGCTAATTGACGAGGTCGACCGCACGGACGAAGCCTTTGAAGCGCTGTTGCTAGAGTTTTTAGGAGAGTTTCAGATCACCATTCCGGAAATCGGCACGTATCGTGCTGAGGAGATTCCCCTGGTGATTTTAACCTCCAACCGCACGCGCGACATTCACGATGCCCTGAGGCGGCGATGCCTGTACGTGTGGGTCGATTTCCCCGAACCGGCGCGCGAACGGGCCATCTTGGCGCGAAAATATCCCGCATTGGGCGATGAGTTGCTGGAGTCGGTAGTCAAGGTGGTGGCTTATTTGCGCGAAGCCCCATTAACCAAGCGCCCGGGACTCGCCGAAAGCCTGGATTGGGCCGAAGCGTTGCAACAACTGGGGGCGAGAAGACTGACCCCAGAGCTGGTCGAAAGCACGATCGGGCTCATTGTGAAATATTACGATGACCTGGATTTGCTGCGGCGTTCGGACCGCCTCAAAGCGGTGCTAACCCGTGAGGAACGGTGATCCTTTTGGCGACCATGAGTCCGTTGGTGGATAACTTGTGGTGGCTCGTGCGAGGCCTCAGGCGTGCCCAGTTTTCGCTCAGCACGGCCGATCTGGCGCTGGGTATCCAAGCGCTCGAACTTGTCGACGTGGCCAATCCCCATGAAGTCGAGGCGGCGTTGGCAGCGCTCTGGTGTCGCGACTTGCCCTCGCGTCAGCTGTTTCACGCGGTGTTTGAGCAGTGGGTATTGCTGCTCCGGCGCCAGCACCCGGAACCGGTCAGCTTTAACACCTATTTAGCGCAGGTGGCCAGGCGTCGGCGGGAGGATGCGAGTTCGGTGTCGGTCACCTGGTTTCGCCCCGGAGCGGAGAGCGGCTCCATTGATCAGCCCCTGACCGTGGCCTTAGGCGCTAGTCGCGAGGAAGTGTGGCGTTATCGGCCGCTCGATCGCCTGAGTCAAGAAGAATTAGATCAGCTCATGGCGTGGTACCGGCCGCGGCCTCCGCTCCTCCGGCCCTCGGCGATTCAGCAACCCGCCTTAAGAGGCGGATCGCTTAATCTTGGGGAAACCATGCGCCGCGGCCGGGAGGGGTCCGAATGGGTGCGCCTGTATTTTGACCGCCCCCGGCGAGAGCCATTGCGGGTAACGATAATGCTGGATTTAAGCGGGTCAACGCACAGTTACCACCGCCCCTTATTGCAGTTTTTTCACGCGATGATGCGCCATGAGCGCGGCCTGAATGTGTACGGTTTTAGTACCCGGCTTACCCGGTTAACCGAGGCGCTCCGCAGCGTCCATATTGATCGGGCCTTGGCGGAGGTGTCCCAGCTTGCCCCGGATCGAGGAGGGGGCACCCGGATTGCTGACAGTATGCGGCAACTCTGGGAGCGAGAGCGCGGGCGTGGAATTACCGGGCGCTCTACGCTCATCATGATTTCTGACGGGCTTGAGGAGGGGGACAAAAGGGAACTCGAACGATGGGTCTTGCGTTGGGATGCGTTTTTACACCATCGGGTGCATTGGTGGAACCCCTGGATGGCGACAGATCCTGGGACGATGCGCACTCCCTCGCTCCAGGTGCTGGGGCGCTATACCCAGTATCGCGCTATTCCCACCCTGGCGGCGTTGGCAGAGGCCTGGCAGGGTTTGAGCACCGACGAGCCCGTGTTCCGCCCGTTTCGTCCTTCGTTATAATGGAAAGGCGAGATCCGAAGACGCCAACAAAAGAGAGGGTATGATTATGCAACTCAAAGGTCATAAAGTGATTGAGGCGAGTCCCGACGTATGCTATCAACTGCTCACTGATCCGGAGGTGTTGGTGCGAACCATGCCGGGACTCAAGCGCATGGAGGCCACCGATGATGGCACCTACCAGGCGGAAATGGAGATGGGTGTGGCAGCCATTCGCGGCCGTTATGCAGGCACCATGGCGATTCAGGACCGCGTCGAGGGCTCTTCTTACCGATTAGTCATGGATGGCCAGGGCCCAGGCGGATTTGTCAATGTCAACTTAGCCGTGCGCTTTGATCCAGTGCCCAATGGATGCGAGGTGAGTTACGACGGCGAGGCCAAGGTGGGAGGCACCGTCGCCGGGGTGGGGCAGCGCATGATTTCCGGAGTCGCGTCGTTTATCATGAATCAGTTCTTCAACAACGTGGCCAAAGAAGCCAAACAGCGAGTCGGCTAGGAGGCAGGGGAGGATGTTATGTCGTCAATCCGCGAAGCGCGGGAGCATTTTCGCACCGCGTTGAATTGGCACGAGGCCGGCCACCAGGTCGCCTGGTTAACGCTTGTCGATGTCAAGGGATCCGCCTATCGTCGACCCGGGGCCAAGATGGTCATGGCGTCGAACGGGCGCATGCAAGGGACGCTGAGTGGCGGCTGCTTGGAAGGGGATTTGTACCTGCATGCCGAAAAGGCCTGGCAAGGCGCCATGCCATCGCTGCACCAATACGATTTGACGGAAGATGAAATGTGGGGACTGGGCATTGGGTGCAAAGGCCAGGTTACCATTTGGATTGAGCCGCTGGATCTTACCGACCCTTTTTGGCGCGCCTTTGGCCAGGCGCTAGAGGCGGATGAGCCGCTGGTGTGGGGCGGTGAGTTGCCGGGAGGCCTCCGATATTTTGGCCGGGAGTTGGGCGACTGGACCATCCGGGGCCAGGGAACTGCGCCGGCTGGGCCTGATGAGCTCATGCGCCGGGGCAGCACCGGCCGCGAGGGTTCCTGGTGGTGGGATGTGATGAAACCCCCGGAACGGTTAATCGTGGCCGGGGCAGGCCACGATGCGAAGCCGGTAGTGGCGCTTGCCAATCAGGCCGGATTTGAAGTGGTGGTGCTGGATCCGCGTGAACAGGTCAATACTGAGCGCGATTTTCCGCACGCCACCCATTGGGTCAAAACGGCCAGCGAGTTGACCCCCGAGATGGTCAGTGACAGTTTTTGGGTCATTATGAACCATCATCAGCGCCGGGATGAAGAAACCTTGAAATTAGCGGCGGCCAGTCGCCCCAAGTTTTTGGGGGTGCTCGGCCCACGCACGCGCACGGCGGAAATGCTGGCCAAAACCGGCGTAGACCCCGAGGCGCTACCGCTCCATAGCCCCGTGGGACTCGATTTGGGTGCTGAGAGCCCTGAAGAGGTGGCGATTAGCATCGTTGGCGAATTGCTGGCCGCGCGTCAAGGGGGTTCTGGGGGGCCGCTCAATGGGCGCGAACGCATCCACTATTAATGGGGTGATGCTGATTTTGGCGGCCGGTCTCGCGACCCGTTGGGGCGGAAAAGACAAAACCGCCCTCTATTGGCCCGAAGGCGGCACCTTGTTGGCGCACCAAGAAGAGCTAGCCAAGTCATTGGGGTTTTCCACGTTAGCGGTTGCCCGTGCGCCCTCTGAAGAGCCGCTTAGGATTGTCAATCCCGAGCCGGAACAAGGCCTGGCATCGTCCCTGGCGTTGGGCCTCAGGGTTGCACGGGCGCGCTTTGGGGCCGTGCCTGTGGGCGTGCTGCTGGCGGATCAACCATTTGTCACCAAAGAGGACATCTTGACGGTCTATCACGCGTTTATGCGCCGACCGGCGACGGTCCATGCCGTGCGTCCCCGTTACGGTGATGTGCCCGGCCACCCGGTGTTTTTTGATCCCGCGTGGGATGCGCGAGTGTTGGAATTAAGCGGTGATCGCGGATTGGGCGCTATCTGGGATCGGGTATCGGATACGCTGTGGGTGGAGATTGGGATCCAGGATCGGCCCCACCCCGCATTTGATATTGATACGGAAGAAGCCTATGACATGGCCCGTCAGTGGGCGGAGTAGGAGGTCGGCGTGGAGCCCTTTCAGCACCAAGCCATTGTGTGGCGCCCGAGCCCTGAAATGCGCGAACGCACGCGCTTAGGGCAATTTTTGCGTCAATACCAGATCCCGAGTTTAGACGCCCTCAGGGAACGCGCTGCCGCCGATCCCCAGTGGTTTTGGGATGCGGTAGTGCGGATGATCGACTGGCCTTTTGTGGCCCCGTATGAGGCGGTGTTGGATATCAGCGCGGGTATCGAGTGGGCTCGCTGGTTTGTGGGCGGCACCTCCAATGTGGCCTTGGCGGCCCTTGAGCGCCACCTCAGTGGCGGTCATGGCGACCGCCTTGCGGTGATTGAAGAAACGGAAGCGGGATCAGTGCAACATTGGACGCACGCGGCCCTGAACCGGTCGGTGGATCGGGTGGCCCATGGACTTCGGCGCTTGGGAGTGGGTCCGGGCGACCGGGTGGCGTTGTACTTGCCGATGGGAGTGGAGGCGGTGATTAGCCTCCTGGCGGCGGCCAAGGTCGCGGCTGTGGCGGTTCCCATTTTTTCGGGCTATGGAGTCGCCGCGCTAGCAACCCGGCTTCAGGACAGCGGCGCGACCCTCCTCATTACTGCTGACGGGTTTCACCGCCGCGGGCAGACGGTGCCCTTGAAAGACATGGCGGACGAAGCGGTTCAGATGGCCCCGGCGGTCCGACACGTGATTGTGGTGGAACGGCTCGGGAACCCCATCCAGTGGCAGAGCGGACGCGACATAGCATGGCAGGCATTGCAAGCCTTAGCGCCCGATGGTCCGTATCCCACGGCTGTGGTTGCGGCAGACGCGCCTCTCATTTTGATTTACACCTCGGGGACTACGGGTGCCCCCAAAGGCACCGTCCATTGCCATCTGGGTTTCCCGTTGAAAGCGACGGCAGATCTGTGGCTGGCCTTTGATCTGAAGGCAGAGGACCATTTATTGTGGTATACCGACATGGGCTGGATGATGGGCCCGTGGATGGTCTACGGAGGACTCATTACCGGATCAACCCTGATCTTATACGACGGCGCGCCCGACTATCCCCATCCGGGACGGTTGTGGGACATGATTGACCGCCATCACGTGAGCGTCTTTGGCATTGCGCCCACAGTTGTGCGGGCACTAATGGCCTATGGCGACGGGCCACTTGTCGACCATCGCTTGACCTCTTTGCGAGTGCTAGGGTCTTCGGGTGAACCGTGGAATTCTGACCCGTGGCAGTGGTTTTTTGAGCGCGTAGGCCAGGGGCGCTGTCCCATCATTAACTACAGCGGAGGGACGGAAATTTCGGGGGGCATCCTGAGCGCCTTTGTCAGTGAACCGATCAAACCCTGTGCGTTTCACGGTCCGCTTCCCGGAATGGTCGCAGCTGTCGTTGACGAGACGGGCCGTCCGACTCACAATCAGGTTGGAGAGCTTGTCATTCAAGCGCCGTGGCCTGGGATGACGCAGGGGTTTTGGCAGAACCGCGACCGCTACCTAGAAACCTACTGGAGCCGTTGGCCCAAGACCTGGGTACACGGCGACTGGGCCTACATCGACGACGATGGGTTTTGGTACATCTTGGGACGCAGTGACGACACGATTAAGGTCGCAGGCAAACGCATCGGTCCGGCAGAGGTGGAATCGATTTTCGTGTCCCATCCCGACGTTCTCGAAGCGGCGGCTATTGGGGTGCCCGATGCGGTGAAAGGGGAAAGCTTAGTGGTGTTTGTGGTGGCCAAGCCCGGGACACAGCCCGACACCGGCAACCTTCAGGCCTATGTGGCCCAGCATTTAGGACGGGCGCTCACACCCAAGACGGTGTGGATTGTCCCGGCGCTGCCCAAGACCCGCAATGGGAAGGTCGTCCGCCGCGCTATTCGCGCGAGTTACTTAGGTGTTAACAGTGGGGATGTGTCAACGATGGAAAACGCCGAGAGTCTTGACGCCATTCGGCGACTGGGTGCCGGGGACGGTCATGTCCAGGGGGAGGGAGGTTAAGATGCTGCGAACCAAAACCGGACTCAAGTACTTTATGATGGGCGATGGACCTGAAGCCGTCATTTGTCATCCGAGTTTGGGATTAGGGCGTTTTTTGTTTTACCGGTTGATCCCGCCGTTGTCACGCAAATGGACGGTTGTGGCCTACGATCCCCGGGGGGTGGGTGAAAACGCGGATTTTACGCCCCGCTTGGATGATTGGGTGGCCGACGTGGGCGATTTGATGGAAGAACTCGGAAAGCCGACGCATTTAATTGGCGTATCTTTGGGGACCTGGGTCATGAGCCGCGTCGCGGCTCGTTGGCCGGAACGCGTCCGCCGGGTGGTGTTGATTGGCGCAACGGTCGGCTTTGGCCAGGGGGCGGCGGCCGTCGAGGCGCGGAGAGCAGAATTAGCGCAGCAGGGCATGGAGGCCTTTGCACGCAGTTACGCGCGGTCAACGTTAACCGCCTGGGCTGACCCGGAAATTGTCGAGCAGTTGGCGCAAGAGTTGGCGACCTGCCGCCCAGAGCAGTACGTACGCGCGATGGCGGAAATTTATCTCACGGACAACACGGCGGCCTTTCAGGGGATGAAGGCGGAGACTTTGCTCATCGTGGGAACTGAGGATCAGCGCACTCCGCCGGCCATGGCTGATGCCGCGAGCGCACTCATTCCCCATAGTTTTGTGCGCGTGATTCCCAATGCCGGCCACTTAGCGCTGATGGATCAGCCGGTGCGCATTCAAGAATTAGTGGAAGAATTTCTGTCAACCGGGCACATTGAGGATTAAAGGTCGGAGGATAGGCGATGGACGATCGGGCGCGCTACTTGTGGCTCAAGATCTTAACCATCTTAGGCCCCACAATTTTTGTCGCAGGCGGCGAGTTAGTGCGCACCTATTATTTAAGCTCGCATTTTTCTCCCGCGTTGGTCAGCGTGATTACCGTCGTGACGACCCTCATTGGAGCCATTTTATTTTCCTGGTATGTATTTCGCGCCATGGAGCGGTTGGAAACCGAACGGCGGGCGTATAAAGAAGCGGTGCTCTCCCTGCGCGAACGCGAGCGCATTGCCCGGGAAATGCACGACGGGGTGGCGCAAAATTTGGCGGTCCTCAAAATGGAAGCGTATAAACTCAAAGACTTGTCGCAGGGAAACCAGGAGGTGCGCGAAGAAGTGGAAACCATCGACAAGTTGATTAACCAGACCTATTTAGAGGTTCGCCAGACCTTATATGATTTGCGCGCCAGCCGCCGCTTACACGAAGGGTTTTGGCCGACCATCCAGCGACAAGTGGAGGAGTTCGAACGCCAAACCGGGTTGGCGGTAGAGTTTTCGCCGTTGGATCCGCCGGCCGAACCGTGGAGCGAGCTCGCTTCCGTGCAAATTCTGCGCATCATCCAAGAAGCGTTGGCCAATGTGCGCAAGCACGCGTCGGCGCGACGGGTGGAATTTAGCTGCGCGCGCCAAGGCCGCACGGTGGAGTTTGTCATTCGCGACGACGGCCAGGGGTTTGCGGTGGGTGACATGGAACTCAAAGCGCATCATTATGGCCTGTCAGTGATGAAGGAGCGCGCGGAGGCCATTGGTGGACGGCTCAGCGTGGAAAGTCAGCCGGGCCAGGGCACAACCGTGGCGCTCATCGTTCCCGTGGCGGAGAGGGGGTTTGACAGTGGAAAAGGCAAGGCTCATGTTGGTGGATGATCATGCGTTGTTCCGTTCCGCGTTGGCGTCGCTGATTGCGCGTCAGCCGGACATGGAAATTGTGGCAGAAGCGGAGGGGGGGTTTGACGCCATTCGCCTGGCCGAAGAGGTGATGCCGGATTTGATCTTGATGGATATCAATATGGCTGCCGGCGATGGCCTCGAGGCAACCCGGGAAATCAAAGCCCGGCTTCCCTATGTGAAAATCGCCATGCTGACGGCTAGCGATGACGATGAGCTGTTGTTTGAGGCGATTCGCGCCGGAGCTCAAGGATATCTGGTGAAGCACATTAGTCCCGATGCGTTTGTCGAGGAGGTTCGCCGGCAGCTCCATGGAGAAGCGGCGATTTCCGAAGAGATTGCCGCGAAAATCATCCACACGGTTGCCGGGCGCACCGAGACCCGGGGCGAGAAAAGCCCGCTATCGGAGTTTACCATGCGGGAATTGGATGTGTTAAAGTTAGTGGGGCAGGGGATGACCAACCGCGAGATTGCGGAGCATCTCGACATCGCCGAGAACACGGTCAAGAACCATCTGCGCAACATTTTGCAGAAATTGCACTTTGATAACCGGGTGCAAGCGGCGGCATATGCAATTCGTCATGGGTTAGTCGAGGATTAGGGACGGCAAAGGAGACCGCAGCCGTGCATGACCGCGAAATGAGTTTGACGGAACATCTGACGGAACTGCGTTATCGGATTACCGTGTCGTTGGCGGTGGTCGGCGTGCTATTTCTCGCGGGGTTCTTTGTCTCGCGTCCGGTGTTGCATTGGCTGATTATGCGTGCCCACGTCAAGCATATTATTGTCACCGGGGTGCCGGAGGCCTTTTTTGCCTTGATTAAGGTTGACTTGATGATGGCACTCATCGTTGCCTCCCCGGTCATCTTGTACCAAGTGGCCGCGTTCGTCCTCCCCGGGCTGACGCCCCAAGAGCGCAAAGTGGTCGGTGTGGTGGTCGGGCCCGGCCTTGTCCTCTTTTTGATAGGCATGGCGGGCGGCTTTTTTATCTTTGTGCCGCTGGTTTTGCGGGTGATGCTGAGCTTTGTCGGCAACGGGCTGAGCGAATACTGGACCATTACCAATTACCTCAATTTCATTACCTACCTCACCGTTCCCTTTGGGTTTTTGGCCGAACTGCCGTTGATTTCTGGGGTGATGGCCCGTATTGGCCTCATTCAGCCGGCGATGTTTCGCCGTTACCGGCGTTACGCCATTGTGATTGCCTTTCTCATTGCTGCCATCGTGGCTCCGCCGGACGCCCTATCCATGCTAGTGATTGGAGGGGCAATCTACCTCATTTACGAGGTGTCGTACTGGGTGGCGCGCCTCTTTTACCGCGAACCGGGCGCCGAGTCGCAGCCGGCGTCGACATTGCCAGAACCCTGGGGCGGTCAGCCATGACCCTGGCGGAGGCGAAAGCCGGGAGCACGGTTACCGTGGAAGCCTTTGTGGGGGCCGATCAAGCTTCGGAAGCGATTCGCCTGGGCATTGTCCCGGGCCGGGAGCTGAAAATCTTGCGTAAAATCACCCGCGGACCTCTGGTGGTGCAGGCAGGGGTTAGCCAAATTGCGGTCGGCTATCATCTCGCCCGCCGCATTACGGTCAGGCCTGTCAACAGGGGAGTGGCGGGGTCATCTTGACCCAGATCAGGCAATACTTGCACTTGGCAAGTAAATAAGAGCACGGTACACTGAAAAGAAATCCCCATGAAAGGGAGGTCTTTTTGTGGGTATTAATCACGTGCTCTTTGTCATTGTCGTTATTTTTGCCCTTTTGTGGTTTGGATTATTAGTCCAGGAAAAGTGGAGTTATGTGACGCTGGGACAGCCGCTAAACCGCAGCGATCAGCCGGGGCGCCGCTGGGCGGGCGTGGCGACGTATGTGTTTGGCCAAAAGCGGCTTTTTAAAGACAAATATTCCGGTCCTATGCATTTTGCTATTTTCTGGGGATTTATCATTCTCACCATTGGCTCCGTCATTTTCTTGATTCGCGGGCTGTTTCCCTCAGTGGGCGCCCCGCAGGGTGCGGCGGCAGCGGTGCTCAACGTCGCCACCGATGTGATGGCGGTGGCGGTGCTCATCGCACTCTTTATGGCTGCCTTTAAACGCTACGTGTTAAGGCCGAAGCGCCTGGTGCGCAATTTTGATGCGTTGGCCGTCTTGATTTTGATTGCCATTGTGGTGCTTTCTGATGTGGCCATCGAAGCGTTTTCCATTGCGGTGACGCCACACCCTGCGTTTGCGCCGCTGGGCGGATTACTGGCCCAATGGTTGAAAAGCTATGGGGCGGCATTTGACCGAACGGGACTCTTGGTCGCCGACTGGGTCAAATTGCTGTCGCTCATGGGCTTTTTGGTCTACCTGCCATATTCCAAGCATTTTCACCTCTTTGTGGCGCCGGTGAATATTTACCACCGCAATCTTGAGCCCCTCGGCCGATTGCCGAGTTTAGACCTCGAAAATGACGAGGCGGAGTCCTTTGGCGTGGGGCAGGTCACGGACTTGGCCTGGAGCGATTTATTAGATGCCTACGCCTGCGTGCAATGTGGGCGATGCACGGCTGAGTGCCCGGCCAATGCGACCGGCAAACACCTCTCGCCCAAAGACATTATGGTGGACTTGCGCCGTCAGCTGGAGCGCGTTGGACCTATCTTGTTGAAGCCCGCGGAGGCGCGGACGGCCGAAGAAGTCGCGACGCTCGAGATTCCGATGGCCGGCGGTATTGTGTCCAGTGATGATCTTTGGGCGTGTACCACGTGCGGGGCGTGCGTGGAAGCGTGCCCCGTGTTTGACGAGCATGTGGTGAAAATCGTGGGCATGCGTCGCCACTTGGTGCTCACCCAAGGGGAGATGCCAGATGAAGCCCAGATGTTCTTTAAAAACGTGGAAAATGCGGGAAATCCGTGGGGATTAGGACCAGACAAACGGCAGGAATTTGCTACCTCGATGGGGATAAAAGATTTGTCTCGGGGTGAGACCGCGGAAGTGCTCTATTGGATGGGCTGTGCGGTGACCTACGACGATCGCGCCCGTAAAGTGGCGGAGGCCACGATCGCGTTATTAAAAGCGGCGGGTGTGGATGTGGGCGTCTTGGGAGCCCGCGAAACGTGCAATGGAGAAGCGGCCAGGCGGCTGGGCAACGAATACCTGTTCCAAATGATGGCGCAGCAAAATGTTGAAACCCTCAATGATTTGGGAGTGAAGACGATTGTTACCACTTGTCCCCACTGTTTTAACACGCTGAAAAACGAATATCCGGAATTTGGCGGACAGTACGAGGTAGTCCACCACAGCGAGTATTTAGCGCGTCTGGTGCAAGAAGGGCGGCTACAGCCGAGAGGCAACCAGGCCCTCAGTGTGACCTACCATGACTCATGTTACCTGGGGCGCTATAACAACATTTTTGATGCACCGCGGGCAGTCTTAAACGCGGTGCCAGGGGTCGAACTACGGGAAATGGCCCGGAGTCGCGAAACTAGTTTTTGCTGTGGCGCGGGTGGCGGACGGATGTGGCTGGAGGAACGCACGGGCACGAAGATCAACCAGGCCCGCACCGAGCAAGCGCTGGCTACCGGTGCCGACATGATTGCGACGGCCTGCCCGTTTTGTCTGACCATGATGCGCGATGGAGTACAGGCCCTGGGGGCGGAAGAACGGGTGACGGTGAAAGACTTCTCAGAAATTCTGGCCGAAAACATGTTGCCGATGGCCCATTGATGCGTCCGGGAGGCCTGCGGCATGGGGCAATCCGAACAGGGGGATGATCTATGGCTGAATGGGATAGCCGGGTGGTCGTTGTCACCGGCGGTGCTCAAGGGATTGGCATGGCCATAACCCGTGCGTTTGCCCGCCAGGGTGCCCGCGTGGCGATTGCCGATATCGACGAAGAGGCGGGAGAAGAGCTGGCTCGTGACCTCCAAGGCGAGGGATGTGCTGTCCGCTATTGGCCAACCGACGTCGCCTCGGAGGCTTCGGTGAAAGAGCTCGTGGATGTCGTGGTAAGCAACTGGGGGGGACTCCATGTGGTCGTCAACAACGCAGGCGTGGGCGGGACGGGCACCCTGCAGAGTCGCAGCCTGGAGGACTGGGATCGCGTGATTGCCGTGAATCTGCGCGGCCCCTATTTGCTGGCGCGCTATGCCGCCGACGCCTTGGGGGCGCACGAGGAGCCAGGGGCGATTGTCAATATCGCGTCCACGCGGGCCCTGATGTCGGAGCCGCATACCGAACCGTATGCGGCCAGCAAAGGGGGGCTTTTGGCACTGACCCATGCCTTGGCCATTAGCTTAGGGCCCCGGGTGCGGGTTAACGCTGTGAGCCCCGGGTGGATCGAGGTCTCAGCCTATAAAAAGCGGCGTGATCGCCGGGCACCAGCACTTACCCCCGGTGATCATGCCCAACACCCGGTAGGCCGCGTGGGTCGGCCCGAGGACGTGGCCGAAGCCGTGCTCTTCTTAGCTTCGCCGCGTTCCGGGTTTGTGACCGGGGCCAATTTAGTCGTTGACGGCGGCATGACCGTCAAGATGATCTACGAATAGCGGCGGTCCAGCGATAGATGGTGAGTGAGGCGCCCGGCATCATGCGCTGCCGCTCCTCCGTAGAAAGGCCGAATGCTGCCGACGAGGGGTGTCTCTACCGGCTTGTCAGGCGACACGACCGCAGACGGCGCGTAGCTGCGGTCTATAATGAGCTACTTGGACCGTAGGGGCGTCGGGGCCCGTGCTTGTGTCGTAGCCCAAGTCATGGATGGTGTGCGGGGGGGCCACGTTGCGCACAAACGGGCATTTGGGCCTCACTGGCGCAAGGGACAAACAGGTGCATCTGGATCCAACGGGGATGCCGATTCCGGTGACTGACCCGGAGATCCGCAAAGTGAACCGGTCCAACCAGCGCGGCGTACCGGGGATGGCGGCCAGGGGCTGAAGTGCGGGGTGGGCGATGCGTACACCGCGTGAATAGCGGACGGCCGCCGGCGGGGCCGGCCCGCTGTTCCATGAAGACCGTGCTCTTGTCGGATCCTAAGAGTTTTCTAGAGGCGGGGCGGCGGAAAACGCGGCTGAGGTGTGGGTGTTGGCAGCCGGTTGTGATACAGTAACAAGCGGATTTTGCGGGCGTGTGTCAAAAATGTTCGGCGGCGACGGCCCCGAAAGCGGCGAAAAGCCCGTGGCGAGTTAAGGGGCAACTCCAGTGTGCGTACGTGAGGGGGGATAGCGTGCCAGAATGGATTTGGATGGGCGCGCTAGCCGCCGGCGGCCTCGTGATCGCGCTTATTACCAATGCAGTGGCGACCGGTGGCGCCCTTCTGGTGATGCCCTTGCTGTCCTTATGGTTTCCGGCGCAGCAAGTCGTGGTGATGGCGACTCCCATGCTGTGGGTCAATGCGTTATTGGCGTGGTGGAACTATCGCCGGTCTTGGCGGGTGCGACGGGCGCTGGTGACCATTCCCTGGGTGCTGTTGGGGCTCATCGGCGGCGTTCATTTGCTGAAAGTGTTGCCGCGCGACATCTTGACCCGGCTCATTGGCGCCATTGCCTTAATCTTTGCGATGTATGAAATCTGGCGTCGGCAACGCGAGCAACAACCCCGGGGGTTGGCACCAGGGTGGGGGATGCCCGTTGGTATCGCGGCCGGGATCATGAGTGCGCTCTCAAATATTGGCGGAACCTTGTTGTCCCTTTATGTTCTCAGCCCTGAGACCAGCCCTGACGGGTTGGTGGGGAGTATCGGCTTTTTGTCGGTCTTTATGACATCGATGAAATTTATTTTGTACGCCGGGAGCTTTCGCCATTTGATGACTGGGCGCACCCTGGTTGACGCTCTTCCGGCCGTGCCGCTCGTCTGGGTCGGTGGGCGTTTGGGAGAGCGGTTGCATCGGGCCATTCATCCGTCCCGATTTCGCTGGATCATTTTAAGTCTGGTCATGCTGAGCGGTGCATTTTTGCTAATCACCGGCGGTTAATGGGAAAGCCCGGCGGCACGGTCTCTGAGAATAAAAAACGCTCGAACGGGCACGCTGAGCCGTGCCCCCTGCTTTCGAACTATCGCCGTCCGCAATGGCTGACGTCCCTCGCGCAGCGGTCATGGTGACGAAGACGGTTGGGTGCGTTTGAGCCAGCCCCTGGCGGGGAGAGTCAAGAGTCCTGTGAGATCGCCGTAGACCAGAAGGCCAAGCAAGAGAATCACGCCGCTATTGGGGTCGGTGCCCATGCCGCCCAAGACGCCAAAGTCCTGCCCGAGCCACCAGCCAAGGAAGACCCATGCTAGCGTGGCGAACCAGACCCAGCGGTGTTTCGGCCACACCATCCAGAGCAGCGCGAACGTGGCGAGGCCTCCCGTTAACAGCGCGTTCCAGAAGATGGGATGGTGCATCAGAAGATGCGCCCACGCGTATAGGGGCGCGGAAAGAGCTGCGGGTTGCGGCATCGCGGCCATAGAGAGCACATAGCCGCCGAGCACGGGGGCTGTCCACCATCCCGCGGCTGGCCAGGCTTGCAAGACGGCGGAGAGAGCAAAGAGGCCGACCATAAACCCGCGCAAAATCTGCTGAGGCCGATGATGGGTCCACCACCGCTCAGGGCCGAGCAACAGGATGGCCGCCAAGAGATACAAGAAGACCGACCCCGGCGCGCCGGTTAACCAGCCGCCTCCCGCAAAAACGCCGCCTAAGCCTTCTCCCGCGATCCACACAATACCGCCCCACACGAGGGAGACCCAAAGCGCCACTCGCTGTCCGCGCTCCGGGCGACCAAACAACAGCCCAAGGCCAATGCCAATTTGGGTAAACTCCGCGAGGACGTTCCAGAGCACCGGGCTCAGGGACCACACGCGAATCCCCCATCCGATGAGCCAGGCGACCGGGGCTGGCTGGCCGATCAGCAGCGGTGCCAGAAAACCGCCAATGAATCGCGTCACCATGAGGGGTTGCGCCTGAAGGAGTCCATCTAAGAGCCATAAAGCACCTAGCCCATGCAAAAGCCATTCGCGGGCCCGTAGAGCAGGTTCCGCGCGTTTTACGGGTAACGGGTGTGTGGTGCGGCGCGAGGCGAGGTAGGCGTAACAGAGGTAAAGGAGGGTGATCGCCGCGAGAGCCAAGGAAAGGTGATAAAAGAGGGCAAGCGCAGCTTTCGGCGGCAAATGACTCAAGGTGGTTAACATGGTGAAGCTCCTTCCTCCACGGCCCAACACATGTTCTCACTGTATGAATACTATATGATGTCCTATGTCGGCAGCCAGATCCATTCGAGCTAGTCATGCCGTGTTCACTGCTTGCTCACAGTCACTGAACGCCCTAGCCCGAAGGTCCCCACATGGTTCGATCCAGGTCAGCGTGAGCCGAACGCCCCCACAACTCGGCCATGATCCTCTGAAATTTTGAGAAATATTTGCGTCCTGACAGGCATAGCTTGTCCTGAGGGGATAGCGATGTCTCAACGACGGATTGTCTTAGCGGGGAATCCCAACGTGGGAAAGTCGATGGTCTTTACCCAGCTAAGCGGGCGTTATGCGGAAGTGTCCAATTTTCCAGGGACAACCGTCGACGTCCTTGAGGGGCGGCTGGGGACTGACCGCTTGATTGATACGCCAGGGATTTACGGGCTTAGCCGATTTACAGACGAAGAGCGGGTGGCTGTTGAGGCGATTCGGGATGCGGATCTGGTCGTGCAGGTGGTCGACGGCACTCAATTGCCTCGCGACTTATTCCTCACCTGGCATCTCATTGATGCAGGGGTGCCCCTCATTGTCGCCGTGAACATGGTGGACGAACTGAGGCGACAAGGCGCGCTGGTGGATACCGAGGGGCTGGAGCAGATCCTGGGGGTTCCGGTCGTCGGCATATCCGCCCTAACCGGAGAAGGGCTTAGCGTGCTGCGCGCGCTCATCCAACAGGGGGGCCGCATTTCGGAGAACGGCCGCGTGTTCGAGGCGCCTGGGATCGAGACCCGTTTGGACGCGCTCTTATGGCACGAGGAGGATGACAAACTCGCGCTAAGCCTGGGACAACGGCCTCCGTTAAACAGCCGCACGGTGCTCTACAGTGAGCGCCGTGCGCGCGCCGACCAAACTGCCGCGCGCGTCTTTCGTCCTGCGGACCGTCCCTCTCCCCAAAGCCAATGGCTGGGCGACGTATTGTTGACTCCGCTTGGCAGCATCGTAGCGCTCGCCGTGTTGTTGACTGGGGTGTACTACCTGGTGGGGGTCGTGGTCGCCAACGTGGTGGTGTCGCACTTAGAAACCTGGATGAACACGGGCGTCATCCCCGTGATTGCCGAGGGTATTCGTCATCTCATTCCGGACAATACGGTTATTTATCACCTCTTGATTGGCCCTTATGGCCTGATTTCAGCCGGGCTCATCTATCTCGTAGCCTTGCTGTTACCGCTGGTCGTGGCTTTTTACTTAGTGTTAGCGGCCTTGGAAGACTCGGGATATCTACCGCGTCTGGCGACGGTGCTGGATCGCTTCTTCATCCAGCTGGGCCTCAACGGACGGGCGGTGATCCCCCTGGTGCTAGGATTTGGATGTGTGACCATGGCCACCGTGACGACGCGCATTCTCACCTCCGAACGCGAACGCACCATTGCCACCATTTTGCTAGCCTGGACGATTCCCTGTTCCGCGCAAATGGGGGTGATTACGGGCCTGCTGGCGGGGTTGGGATGGCCGTTTGCCGTGACCTACGCGCTGACGATTATTGGCCTCTTTATTGCTGTGGGCACTCTCTTAGATCGCACACTGCCCGGGAAACCGGCCGCTTTGCTTCTGGACTTGCCGCCCATGCGCTGGCCCTCGCTGGGCAATCTGGTGGAGAAAACCCGGATTAAAGTGAGCGGGTTTTTGCGCGAAGCCGGCCCGCTGTTTTTGATGGGTTCCGGCATCATCGAGCTCGCGCAGGTGACGGGCCTCCTGACCTGGATTTCCGCCAAGGTGAGCCCATTTATGGAGTATTGGCTGGGTTTGCCGGGATCTGCCACCCCCGCATTTATCTTGGGCTTTATACGCCGCGATTTTGGGGCGGTGGGCCTCTATGCGGGGTCACTCACGCCCCATCAAGTATTGACCGGCGCGGTCACCTTGACGCTTTTTGTGCCCTGCATCGCCTCGACGCTCGTTATTTTAAAAGAGCGCGGGCTTTCGCAAGGGACTGCGATTTGGCTGGGATCGATCGCGTTGGCACTCTCTGTGGGGGGATTAGTCGCCCGCCTAGGACCCTAGTCACGGAAAACGCATAGGATACCTCGAGGTGATGTGATGGATCCGCGCTGGACCTGTCCCGTTTGCCACTATGCGCTCGACGTCTACCAAGCGCGCTGTCCGCGGTGCGGTACGCCGCTATCCGAGGCCTGGGGCGAATCGTGCGATCGCTGCCGTCTTTCGGCGTCGTGTGGTCCCGCGAATCGTCCCGCGTCGCCACGGGGTCGTCCGCACCGTTTATTGTGGGGGGCCAAGGGCTAGGCTATAATGGCGCTGAGGTGAAAGTCGTGGCGTCAACATGAGCCAGGGCGATTTGCCGCCAATACAGCGATGGACAAGCGATGATAAGGGGTGGCACCGGTACTGAGACGCGTCGCCAATTGTAAAGCGGCGACGTTGGCCACGCAGGATTGATCATCGCCCTCCACGCGACTGTCGTCGCACCAAGGGTGCGGGAAGGTGTGGAATATGCGCGAGGATAACGGGGAGCGAATTACATATGAGGGCGGCCGCCTCGTCGTGCCAGCTCGCCCCATTGTGCCATTTATTGAAGGCGATGGCATTGGGCCCGATATTTGGCGGGCTACCCGCCGGGTTGTCGATGCTGCGGTAACAGCTGCTTACGGGGGGCAGCGAGAGATTGTGTGGCGGGAGGTTCTAGCGGGGGAGAAGGCGTACCAGCAAACCGGCGAATGGTTGCCAAGCGCCACGCTAGACGCGTTTCGCACCTATAAGGTAGGGATTAAGGGGCCGTTGACCACCCCGGTGGGGGGTGGCATTCGCAGTTTAAACGTACTGATCCGTCAGGCGTTGGATCTTTACGCATGCGTGAGGCCGGTGCGGTATATTCCTGGGGTCCCGTCCCCCATGCGCGAACCCGAAAAGGTGAATATGGTGATCTTTCGGGAAAATACCGAAGATGTGTACGCGGGGATTGAATGGCCGAGCGGGTCGCCCGAGGCTAAACGACTCATCGAGTTTTTAAATCAGGAACTTCACCAATCGGTCGATATGTCGGCAGGCATTGGCATCAAACCCATGACCCAGCGGGGCAGCCAGCGCTTAGTCCGCCGCGCCATCCAATATGCGGTGAGTCAGGGCCGCCGGTCGGTGACCTTGATGCACAAGGGCAACATTATGAAATTCACCGAAGGAGCGTTTCGCGATTGGGGCTATGAGGTGGCCACCCGCGAGTTTGGCGATCGCGTTGTTTCCGAAGATCAGATCGCCAAGGAATATGGGGGTGCCGTTCCCGAGGGGCGGGTCGTCATCAAGGACCGAATTGCCGATATTACGTTTCAGCAAGTGCTGTTGCGTCCCAGCGAGTTTGACGTCATTGCCGCCCCCAATCTCAACGGGGATTATTTGTCGGACGCCTTGGCTGCGCAAGTGGGGGGCGTCGGCATGGCGCCCGGGTCGAACCTGTCGGACGACGTAGCGGTCTTCGAAGCAACCCACGGGACGGCTCCGAAATACGCCAACTTGGACGTCGTCAATCCCAGCTCCTTAATTTTGTCGAGCGTAATGATGTTGGAGCACATGGGCTGGCACGAAGCCGCCCGGGCGATTGACGAGGCATTAGCGCACACGATTGCTCGTAAAGTGGTGACGTATGATCTGGCCCGCCAGATGGATGGCGCCCAAGTCGTCAAGACGTCTGAGTTTGCCAGCGCGATTATTGACGCGTTGAAGGATGGTGCTTCTTCTGAGATTGTGACGAAAGAGGGATGAACAAGGATGTTTCGTCGGCACAAAATTACGGTGATTGGTTCAGGGGCCACCGGCGCGACCACGGCGCATCTCTTAGCACTCAAAGAATTAGGTGATGTCGTCCTCGTCGATATTCAAGAAGGCATTCCCCAGGGGAAAGCCTTAGATATGTGGGAATCCGGACCGATTGAGCAATTTTCCATGAAAGTGCTAGGGTCCAACGATTATGAGGCCACGCGTGATTCTGACATTATTGTCGTGACCGCGGGATTGCCGCGTAAAGAAGGCATGAGCCGCAATGACTTATTAAAGGTCAACTCTGAAGTGGTGTTCGATGTGGTGCAAAAGGCTAGCCGCTTATCCCCCAACGCGGTGATTGTGGTGCTGACCAATCCCGCTGATGTGATGGCATACGTGGCGCAAAAGGCCAGCGGGTTTGAACACCATCGGGTCATGGGGCAGGCGGGCGTCCTGGATTCGGCGCGCTTTCGCACGTTTTTGGCGGACGCGCTCAACGTATCGCCAAAGGACATTTCGGCCTTTGTCATGGGCGGGCATGGGGACGACATGGTGCCCTTAGTGCGGTACTCCTATGCCGGCGGAATCCCCGTCGAAAAGTTGCTGCCCAAGGAGACCATTGACCGCATCGTCCAACGCACGCGGACCGGGGGCGGCGAGGTGCTGTCGCTGATGAAGGTGTCCGCCTTTTATGCCCCGGCGTCGTCACTGGCGGAAATGGTCAAGGCCGTCCTCTTAGATGAACGGCGCATCTTGCCAGTTATCAGCTATCTCAACGGGGAATACGGCGAACACGACATCTACGTAGGTGTGCCGGCCATCATTGGCGGCAACGGTGTCGAAAAGGTGTTGGAAGTGGAATTTACGGACGAGGAGCGGGAGGCATTCAAGAAGTCGGTGGCATCCGTGCGCGGCCCCCTGTCGCTGTTAACATGGGGACCTAAGGCCTAGGAGGAGGTCATGGAAAGCCGGGACAGGGCACTCAAGTACCATCAGGAACACCAGGGGAAGATACAAATTGTCTCAAAGGTGCCAGTGCGGGATCAAGAGGATTTGTCGCTGGCTTATACGCCGGGGGTTGCGGAACCCTGCCGGGAAATTTACCGCGACCCCCAGTTGGTCAACCGTTACACGAACCGGGCCAACACCGTAGCCATTGTCACCGATGGGTCTGCGGTGTTGGGGCTGGGCAACATCGGGCCCAAGGCTGGTCTCCCGGTCATGGAAGGCAAGTCCATTCTCTTCAAATTGTTTGGCGGTGTCGATGCTTTCCCGCTGTGCCTCGACACCCAGGATCCCGACAAGATTGTCGAGGTGGTGCGTCTCTTAGAACCCTCGTTTGGCGGTGTTAACCTGGAGGATGTGTCGGCGCCCCGCGCCTTTGAAATTGAAGCGCGCCTTAAAGAAGCACTGTCGATTCCGGTGTTCAACGACGACCAGCACGGGACCGCGGTGGTCGTGGCCGCGGCGCTATTAAACGCTTTGCGCTACACAGAGAAGCGGATTGATGCGGTGCGGATTGTGTTTAACGGCGCGGGAGCGGCGGCCATTGCGACTGCGAAGTTGTTGTTCGAGCTGGGGGCTCAGGATATTTCCTTGGTGGACCGCGAGGGGCTCTTATATACGGGCCGTCGTAAGGGAATGAACCCGTACAAGGAAGAGATTGCGCGCCTGACCAACCTTGAGCGGCGACAAGGCGGTCTTCGCGAAGCACTCAAAGGCGCCGACGTGTTTATTGGCGTGTCGGTCGCCGGGGCGTTGACGATGGATATGGTCAAGGGCATGAATCCCGATGCGATTGTCTTCGCCTTGGCTAACCCGGTGCCGGAGATTTGGCCTGTGCATGCGTTGGAGTCGGGGGCTCGGGTCGTGGGCACCGGTCGTTCCGATTTCCCCAATCAGATTAACAATGTGCTGGGTTTCCCTGGCATTTTCCGCGGCGCGTTAGATGTGGGTGCGACGGATATTAACGACAGCATGTGCGTGGCGGCGGCTCACGCGCTTGCGGGGCTGATTTCCGACAAAGAGTTGCGGGACGACTATATCATTCCCAATCCCATGGATCGCCGCGTGGCCCCGGCGGTTGCCGGTGCCGTGGCCGAAGCGGCCATTGATTCAGGCGTGGCAACGGAGCCCGTGTCTCCTGAATGGGTTAGCCAGCACTGTCGCATGCTGGTGGATGAGGTGATTGGGGCCGAAGAAAAGATTCTAGAGGGGGAGAATTCGTGAAGCAATACGAATACTTGGCCAAGGCGGTGCTGCGCGAGCACGGCATCCCGACGCCCGCGGGCCGATTAGTGCGGACGCCGGACCAGGCGTACGAGGCGGTCGCGGCGATTGGTCCGGCGGCCTTAAAGGCCCAAGTGTTGGTGGGGGGCCGTGGAAAAGCCGGCGGCATTCGCTTTGCCAGCACGCCGGATGAGGCTCGCACGGTGGCCCAAGCCATGCTGGGGATGAATCTCAAAGGGTATACGGTTGAACAGCTGTATGCGGAAGCCAAGCTCGAGATTCAGCAGGAGTTCTACATATCGGTGACGACCGACCGCAATCGCAAGGTGCCGCTGGTGATGGCCTCGCTGAAAGGCGGCGTGGAAATTGAAGAGGTGGCCGACGACGACATCGTGCGTCAATGGGTCAACCCGCGGGTCGGCGTGCTTCCGTATTTCGGGCGCGAACTCGCGGCGCGTTTAGGATTAACCGGGGTAATCGCCAAGGAATTGGCGGACCTGGTGGTCAAGCTGTACCAAATTTACCGTGAACGCGACGCGGAGCTCGTGGAAATTAACCCCCTGGCCGTGGTCGACGGCCATTTAATTGCGGCTGATGCGCGGCTGAACCTGGATGATAGCGCGCTGTTCCGCCATCCTGACGTCGAGCGGATTGACGAAGGATCGGCGTTGGAGCAAAAGGTCCACCAGATTGGCTTGGCGTATGTGGAACTGGACGGGGATATTGCCATCATGGCCAACGGCGCGGGCATGGCCATGGCCACGGTGGACGCCATCCAATATTTTGGCGGCAAACCCGCGAACTTTCTCGATGCCGGCGGGGGCGCCTCGGTTGAGCCCACGGCCCAAGCGCTGGACGTTCTGGTGTCGATGAACCCCAAGGTGATTTTTATCAACATTTTTGGCGGCATTACCCGTTGCGACGATGTGGCCAAGGCCATCTTGCAGGTGAAGGCGACGCGGGGAATCCCCGTGCCATTGGTCGTGCGGTTGGTGGGGACTAATGAACAAGAGGGCGTCCGTCTCTTAGAAGAGGCGGGCATTTCGGCGTACTCTGATATGGCGCCGGCGGCGGAACGCGCCGTGATGCTGGCAGGGGAGGGCCGAGCATAATGGCAATCATTTTGACGAAGCAGTCGAAGATTCTTGTTCAAGGCATTACCGGGCATCAGGGGCGTTTTCACACGCGGCAAATGTTAGCCTACGGCGCCCAGGTCGTCGGCGGGATATCGCCAGGCAAAGCGGGTGAGAGCGTGGAAGGGGTGCCAGTCTTTGATACCGTGGCCGAAGCTGTCCAACAAACGGGGGCCGACGCCTCCATTGTCTTTGTGCCGGCCCCGTTTGCCAAAGATGCGGCGTTCGAAGCCATGGAAAACGGTATTCGCCTCTTGGTGATGATTCCTGAACACGTGCCCGTTCAGGATTCCATCGATATTGTCACCCGGGCCGAGGAGCTGGGGGTGATTGTCATTGGCCCCAACACCTTCGGCATTATCTCTCCTGGCGAACAGACCAAGATGGGTATTATGCCCAACCACATTTATCGGCCCGGCCCGGTAGGGGTCGTGGCCCGGTCGGGAACGCTCAGTTACGAAATCGCCTTTAGCTTGACTAACGGGGGATTTGGCCAAACCACAGTCATCGGCATGGGAGGCGACCCTGTGGTGGGGCAAACCTTTATTTCGGTGCTTCATCAGTTTAAGAACGATCCCGCAACTCAAGCCGTGGTGATGGTCGGGGAAATCGGCGGCAGCGCCGAGGAAGAGGCTGCCGAATACCTGAAGAGTTTTGGCAAGCCCGTGGTGGCCTACCTGGCCGGCCGCGCAGCACCGCCGGGAAAGCGCATGGGGCATGCCGGCGCCATTATCGAACGCGGGCGAGGGACGCTGGAATCCAAGGAAAAAGCCTTGACGGCGGCTGGCGCCAGCGTGGTCACGATGCCGTGGCAGGTTGTCGATGCCTTGCGCGAGGCGATGGGGTCGCACTAACGCCTGCTGTGATTCCAGCGTGCGTGCCATCCGAGCGCCCGGTGGCTCGGATGGCTTCGTATGTGGGCGTGTCACGACGATTGGGCTTGGGTTTTTGGCGCCAGATCGACCGATTCCAACAGGTCCCACAAGGTGTGTTCAATAGCGGGGTAGCCGGGCAACGCGGGCACCCGCGGCACGGGAATATGATGTTCGCCGTCAAAGCGCCGCGCGGCGGCGTCAAGCACCGGACGCACTTTGTCAGCCACCTCCGGAGGATGGGCATCCTCGGGATTAAGCGCCGTTACAAAATAACCGAGGCGTTCGACGGCCAAAATCTGAGGCCACACGCTATCGGGGTCAAGGGGGGGCAATTCACCCAACGCCGTCTCGTAGAGATGACGCATGGTCAAGAGCAGGCCCAGCACTTGGTGGCGAAGCCGCGCCACCGAAGGATGGCCGGTGAAAATGGCCTGCAAGAGTTGGTTAATGCGTTGAACGGTTTGACTCATGGCTTCCTCGAGATGTTCTGACGACGCCTTTCGCCATAGGGTCAGCGCCGCGGCGAGTCCGATCGCGGATCCTAAGAGGGTATCCCAAAAGCGGGCGATGGCCATGGGAAGCACGGGTGGGTGGGTTTCGGCGTAGATAATGGTCAGCGCCAGGCTGGTGATGAAAATGACGGAAATACCGTAGTTTTTGGCGATGAAAAAGAGCATGCCGAGCTGTAGCACCACGATGAAGAGGGCGCTGGCCAGGGTCGAGGGATGGAGCGCCGTGAGGCCAACGGTTAAGAAAAGCCCCAACGTGGTGCCGATTGCGCGTTGGATGGTGCGCTCAAGAATGACCACGGTCGATACGCCTTGGAGCACTGCGGCGGCCGTTAAAGGCACCCAAAAGGGATGCGCAATGCCCAAAAGGTGCGCAATCAGCACGGACGCCATGATGGCGATGGCCATCCGCACCACGGCCGGCCACACCAGCGAATCGGGACTCAAGGCGCGCTTGAGTTTCTCTTGTGGGCGCGGTTGATACACGGGGGCGACGTGTGCGGGGGGCTTGGGATGCTCCAGGTCGGCTAGGGTGTCCTCGACGGCGCGGTGCCAACGCTGCCAGAGCCGATCGTCGGCGGGAATATGAGGCAGCGGCACAGAAGAGTGTTCAAGCTGAGGACGACGAATGCGCTGGGCGATGTGTTTCAACACCGCGCTCCAGTCCTCGGGCAAAGGCTTGTGCGTGGCGGACGCCAGGGCCATCAAGGCGCGAAAGAGATCATGGCCCCGCGTGACGAGCTGTTGGAGTTGTGGCTCATGCTCCCCGGCGATGGCTCGGTCCGCCGTCACTAACGCTTCGGCAGCCTTGGCCGCCGCGTGGGATTGCCGACCTGTGCCAAGGGCGCGGGCGAGTCGCTCTAGCGCGCGGTAAACGTTGGCCACCGGTTCTCTAGTGGGTTGGGAGCGGTCAAACAGCCAGTCCGACATGCCGACCAGCCAGGCTACGCCGGCCCCGCCTAATACCGCGGCGACGCGGATGAACACAATACTGGGCGGATGGAGCGGCAGTGCGGCGCTGATGCATGCGGTCAGAATAAACATAAAACCGGCCGGCAACGGTACGTCAAAGGCCCCAGTGAAGTAGGTGGCACCGGCACCCACTAGTGCGAGCGCCAGTGCCATGTGCCACCAGATGGCCGTCAACGCCCCTAGGGCCATGGAGGCGGCTAATCCAAAGCCAACCAAGGCCAACGTGATGCCCCGCCGACGGAAGGGTTGCTGATGGACATAGAGCGAGGTAAACCCCCCCATGAAGCCCCAGATTCCCCAGATCAAATGACCCAGCAACAGACCAATGGCGAGAACTAGGCCGGTGGTAAGCCCGGTGCCCCAGAGTCGACGCCACGGAGGTGGCGTCGGCCGCATCATGAGCGCTCCTTTTAGCGGGGCGCTGCGACTGGTGCTCGTCGAATGCATCATTGAATCACCTCACTTCACCCAGATGGGATTACTATGCCCGGGATCGCGCGCCCAAACTGCTGGGGATTCCTAGCGCCAATGGGCACCCTTCCCTAAGATTCCGACGCCTCGTGCACCGCCGCTAGAATTTCCTCGTAACTCGTGCAGCGGCAAATATTGGACCGGAGCCACTCCGTAATTTGGTGGCGGTCAGGATGCGGAATCTCGTGTAATAACGCGTGGGCCACGAGTAAGAAGCCCGACGTGCAGTAGCCGCATTGAAAGGCAAAGTGCTTAAGAAATGCCCGTTGTACGGGCGTGTCAACGAGACCCTCCACCGTCAGGACGGTCTTGCCTTCCGCGTCTACCGCAAACATCATGCAAGATTTAACCGGTTTTTGATTGAGCAGCACGGTGCAGGCGCCGCAATCGCCATTCTCACAGCCCGGCTTAGCGCCAGTAAGACCCACCAGAGGATGGCGCAAGAGGTCTAAGAGGGTGTAATGGGGTTCGATGAAAACGTCCCGCGGTTCACCGTTAATCGTAAGCTGTATGTGAGTGGGGCCAGTCAGGGTTTTCATGTCACTCCTCCAATTCGCGAATGATGAGCGCCAGCGTATGTTGTGTCACAAACGTGCGATACGCGCGCGAGGCGTGAAGGTCGTCGAGTGCGGGCGTGGGCATGGCAGCGATGGCCGCCGCTGCTCGCGCGGCGGGCGTGGCGCTGCGGTCCGAGAGGAGAGCATTAACCTGAGAGGAGACCAGGGGATGGGGTCCCCACCCGGAAAAACCCGCACGGATCTGGCCGTCCGGGTCGCGCACGACAACCACGGTTACCAGGGGATAGTCGACCCAGTCTAGGCGCGTCATCTTATAACTCCGGAACACAAGGGACCGCGCTTCTTCCTTAAGCACCCGGAGCGAGAGCAAGAACTCCCCTGGCGCCAGGTGCCAGGAGCCGTCAAAGCGGTCGTGCAGCGGAACCGTCATGAGGCCCTGGGAGGTCGCGACTTCAATCATCACCCGGTCGGGGAGCATAAACGGGACCAAGGCTTCCTTATAGGGCATGATGCTGAGACAGTTGCCTCCTAAGGTGATCTGCTCGCGCGAGGTGTGATCGGCGACGCGGTCGGCGGTGGCGGTCAATACGGGCCAGGCATCAAGCTCGGCCACTCGCGCCAGGGATAGCCCAGCACCCCAATAAAGCCAGTCGCCATCCTGTCCGTGGGCCATGATTTCGGGAATCCCTTTTAAGTCAATGAGATCGGACACGGGCTGGCTGTCAGTGCGCGCCATGGTAATGATTTCCGTTCCGCCGAGGTAATAGCGCGGGGAACGCCCGGCGCGCGTCAACTGCTGGTACAGGTCCAGCGCGTCCGCCCATTGGTCTGGGCGATAATAATGGACGGGCCAGGGGATCACGGGGCGTTCCTCCTTTGTTGCCAAATGAGCTCGGGTGTGATCGGCAGTTGGTTTATCGACATGTTGGTGGCCCGCGACAGTGCGTTGGCTAGAGCCGCCCCAATAGCCAAGACGCCATGTTCCCCTAACGGGCGGGCTCCAAAGGGCGCATCCACTTGGGGATTGGTGACAAATTCCACTAGGTAAGCGTCGGGTTGTTCGCCCAGGCGCAGCACCTTGTACGATCGGAACTGGTTGGTCAGGAATTCCCCCTGGGGCCCATAGCGAACAGCCTCGCGACTGGCGATGCCGAGACCCATCGCCATGCCCCCACGCACCTGGCCGTGCGCGATGGCGGGGTTAATCACATGCCCCGCATCAAGGACGGTAGCGGCCTTCAACAGGCGATATTGATGGGTCAGGTCATCGTATTCTATTTCCACGGCCTGTACTCCCACCGTCCACGCGGGCCCGGGCCGGCCATGCCCCGTCTCTTGGTCGAGCAAATTGAGATGGCGGATCATAAAGCGTCCGCGCCCAATGATTTGCCCGCCGATGGAGTCGCCTTCAGGGTATTGGTAACCGAGGGCCAGGTCGGCATAGGTGAGCTTGATGCTGGGGTCATCGCGGACAAACACGGTTTCGTTGCCGTAGTCGAGATCTTCCGGGGCGCAGCGGAGGACCACGGCGGCTAAGCTTTTGAGCTGGCGGACAACATCTTGGGCGGCATCAAGCACCGCGCGCCCCACCATATAGGTTGAAAGGCTGGCCACCGTTTTCCAGTGCTCAGGATCCGTGTCGGTATTCACTGCTTCATGAATAAACACGCGCGACACGGGGATGCGCAAGGCTTCCGCCAGGATCTGGGCCGCGGTGGTTTTGGCGCCGGAGCCAAATTCCACGGCCCCGATACTCAGATTGACGCTGCCATCCGCATTCATGGTGACAATGGCTCCCGACGTGGCGTTTGGGGGACTCGAGGACGTTTTCCAAAAGGCGGCCACGCCTTGGGCACGGATGCGATGCGGCGCGACAGGGTAGGGTTCGCCGCCGTTCCACCCAATGAGGGGTTTTAGGCGCTCAATGGTTTCCGAAAGGCTGCCGAGGTTGCTCGGCGTGAGCCGGGCTTTGGTCGGTGTGCGGTCACCTGGCCTTAACGCGTTTCGTTGGCGGAGATCCAGCGGATCAATAGAGAGCCGCTGCGCCAACTCGTCCATGGCGCGCTCAATGGCAAAGGTCATGGGCATATGGCCAAATCCCCGAAACGCGGTCGTGTAGGTGTGATTGGTATACACTGCGTAGACGTCCGCGTGCACATGATCAATCCGGTACGGCCCGGTGCATTGCGCGGCAATGGCGCGGGCAATACGCGGAGCGGAATCCGCGTAAGCTCCAACGTCAAGGTAAAAACGCAGGATGGCAGCCGTGAGACGACCCTCCTGGGTGGCCCCGAGGGTCACATCCGCTTCGAGTCCCAAGCCGACAGGGGAACTTTCCATGTCTACCTCCCGCGGATTGGCCAGGGTGACCACACGCCCGCCAACAGCATGCGATGCCAGGTAGGCCAGCACCTCCAGTTGTACGCTGGCTTTCCCGCCAAAGGCGCCGCCCACTAAAGGCACCGAGACGGTCACTTGGCCAGGATCCAGCTGAAAGTACTGCGCCACCAACTTTTGCACTTCAAACGGTGCCTGACTACTGGTCTCGATGAGCACGCGGCCGTCGGCGAGGATTTCCGCCGTGGCCACGCGCGGCTCCATGGCCGCATGGTCTATTTGCGGCAAGCTGACGTGGACCTGGACGATGACGTCGCTCGCTTTGAGGGCGCCGTCGCTGTCACCCTTGGTGACATTCGCCTCGTCGGCAATATTGCTGTGGGGTCGCGGGGACGCCGGCGGCGTGGCTATAGTATAGGAACCCACGGCTTCGTGCACTAGCGGGGCGTCGGCGCGCAACGCGTCTTCGATACTGTTGACGACCGGCAAGGGGTCGTACGTGCAGTGCACTAAGGCCGCGGCTTGTTGTGCCGTTGCCATGTCGCGGGCCACCACCAGAGCCACCGGTTCTCCCCAATACCGCACCTTGTCCCGCGCTAGCGGCGGGTGGTCTTCAATGACGTCGCCCGTCAAAAAAGGCGCGTCCGCCCCGGTAAGGACCGCTTTGACGCCGGCGAGGGCCCTGGCCTCGCGCGTGTCGACGGCGAGAAGCCGCGCATGGGCGATATGGGCAGGCACAATAAGGGCATAGAGCGTACCAGGCCGATAAAGGTCGCGCGTGTAGCGCGCCCGCCCGGTGACCTTATTCGGCGCCTCTTTACGTGGGATGTTTGCGCCAATTGACGTCATGTGATCCTCCTCATTACCGAATTTCTTTGCATAGCATGCCGCCCTGAGCGCCATCTATGAGTCGAGACTGTTGGTAGATGATGTCGAAGCATCCGGCAACCTGGGGTATCATGAAGGCAAGTGGAGGATTGCCGGTGATGAGGCAATAAGCGAGGTGAAGGCAGCATTGAAGATTCAGGTTGTGGGCATTAATCATCGCGACGCCCCGCTCATGGTGCGGGAGCGGGTCGCACTAACGCCTGATCAGATAGAGCGGGCTTACGCCCGTCGGCAGCAAATGGCTGGGCAAGAAGGCCTCGTCATTCTCTCCACCTGCAACCGCACGGAATTCTATGTCGCCGGCGATGTCCCGTTAGACGCCATCTTGGCGTTTTGGGAATCGCTCGTGTTGGTCCCCCGCGAGGAGTTCATCAATGCGCTCTTTTGGGCGGAAGGTCCCGAGGCCGCTGATCACGCCATGCGGGTCGCCGCCGGCATTGATTCCATGGTGCTGGGGGAAACGCAAATTCTGGGACAAGTGAAGACCGCCTATCAAATGGCGCAGGCGGTTGGTGCGGTGGGGCGCTTACATCGCTTGTTTCATTACGCGCTAAGGGCGGGAAAGCGGGCGCACCATGAAACCGAAATTGGCCGTAACGCCTTGTCCGTCGGGCATGCCGTGATCGAACTGGCGAAAAAGGTCTTGGGTTCTCTAGAGCGGAAGACCGCGCTGGTGATTGGCGCAGGAGAAATGGGCCAACTCGTCGCCCGTCACTTAAACACTCAATCCTTGGCGCGACTGTATATTGCCAACCGATCGCTGGCGCGCAGTGAATCGTTGGCGCGGGAGCTCGGAGCGCAGCCGTTGGCATTGCCTGAAGTGCCCACGGTGATCGGCCAGGCTGATGTGGTGGTGTCGTGCACGACAGCGCCGGGGATGGTGGTGACGCGGGAGATGGTGCAATCGGCGTTGGAGGGCCACCTCAACGAGTTTCGGTTCTTTTTTGATCTCGCGGTGCCGCGCGATATTGATCCGGCCATCGGGCGCTTGAGTGCGACGATATTTCTCTACGATGTGGATGACGTCATGCGGGTGGTGGACGCTAATCGCGCCAAACGTGAGCGTGCGGTGGCCGCAGTGGAGCAACTCATTGTCGAGGAAGTGCAGGCCTTTCAGGAAGAAATGGGGGCCAGTGAGGTCGCACCGGTAATTCGGTCGCTGCGCAACAAGGCGGAGGCGATTCGCCAGGCAGAGCTCAAGAAGGCCTTCTCGCGGCTTCCCAGCCTGACGGAGGAAGAGCGCGCCGTGGTTGCCGCGACCACGCGCCTCATGATGAACAAGTGGTTAAATGACCCCATGGTCGCCATGCGGCGCTGGAGTATTGATGACCAGAAGCAGCCCTATATCCAGGCGGTACGTGAGCTGTTTCGGTTAGGCGATGATAGTGAGCCTGCACCAGTGGAGTGATGGGGGTAGGAGCGCGTGGGAAGTTGGATGGTGGCCCTAGCCAGTGCCGGATACGGTGGCGCGGCGCTCTTTTCGGTGGTCCAGCTCTACCGACCGCGGTGGGAAGTATGGGCGTTGGTCTCGGCAGGCCTGGGCTGGGTCTCGGAAACACTTTGGCTCTTCACTCATGTCGGGTTGGCCATGGTGTTTCTCACCACGCGCAATGGCACCGTCGCGGTTGCAGTCTGGACCCTGGTCGCGTTCTTTTGGTTGGCCCAGCGATCCTCCCTAAAATCCCTCGGTTCGTTTTTGTTGCCCGTCACCTTTGCGTTATGGGGTATCGATCGGGTGCTGACGTTCATCTTTCCTCCACTGATGTTATTTGCCGCCGGTTGGCGCGCCCACGTAACCTGGGCGTTGGTGCTGGCCAGCGTTGTGAGTTTTGTGGTCTCGGCAGTTTTCGCTATCATGTACGTTGAAAAGGAGCGCGAATTGAAAAAACGGCGTGTGCGCCTCTTTTACTACCGGTTGCCGGCGTTAGCTGTGTTGGATCGGGCCATGGGACGCCTGGCGGCGATTGGGTTTGCAATAATGACGGCGGCGCTCGTGGTGGCTTTGAGCGGCGCAGCGACGATTGTCCACCCTTGGCGCTTGGGGGTGTTGTGGGCACTTGGTGCCGGTGTCTTGACCGTCCGCTATCACGGGCGCTGGCGGGGGCCGCGAATGGCGTCGCTGACGATGTTGGCGTCGCTGGTGATAGTGGCCTACCTGTTTGGTGCTCCTGCTTGACCCAGGACGAAGCAGAAAGAAGGGATGTGAGGTGGCCCACCTGAAAATAGGGACGCGCCACAGTCAGCTGGCGCTGGCGCAAAGCCAGTTGGTGGCGGACCGCTTGATGGCCTTGGGACACACCGTGGAATTAGTCCCGTTTTCAACCCGCGGGGACCGGGTGCAGAGTCGCGCGCTACACGAGGTCGGCGGCAAGGGTCTCTTTACCCAGGAGCTAGAACAGGCGTTGCTCGCCGCGCGTATTGATTTGGCGGTGCATTCGCTCAAGGACTTGCCCATCGATGTGGCGCCGGGGTTAGCGGTGGTCGGTTATCTCCTCCCCGCGGATCGGCGCGATGTGTTGATTAGTCACGGGTATTCGCTTGCCGCCTTACCGGAAGGGAGCCGGATTGGGACCTCGAGCTTCAGGCGGATGGCATTCTTACGGGCTATTCGCCCGGACCTTCAATTCGTCCCCATTCGCGGCAACTTGACGACCCGCGTGGATAAGTGGCGCCAGGGCGCTGTCGATGGGCTGGTGTTAGCCGCGGCCGGCGTGATCCGGTTGGGCTGGAGTTCCTTAATTCAAGAATACCTCGACCCCATGGTGGTGGTCCCGGCGCCGGGACAGGGGATTCTTGCCATCGAGGCGGTCGGCGCCCGCGACGACTTGCAGCCCATTTGGGCGCAGCTTAACGATCCCCGTCTAGAGCGGGTGGCGCGTGCTGAGCGGGCGGTATTAGGTGCTTTTGGGGGTGGGTGCCAGGTCCCACTGGGGGCGTACGCGACATGGATAGGCGACGAGCGCTTGCGCCTGGTTGCCCAAGTGGCTACCCTGGATGGCCTGAGTATTGGGCGCCAAGACGTCGAATGCGATGTCGGTGATGCGCTGAAGGTAGGGACCCAACTGGGTCAGCAATTAGCCCAGGCTGGGGCTCAAGGCATGACCGGATCCCACCGTTAAGGGGACGGCAGCGCTGGTCTTATCGCACGGGTCTATGCGAAGGGGATCGGTAGTTGTGGAAACTGTCAGTAAGCCAGGCGGTTTGGCAATCGAAGTCGGATGGAGGTTCGACAGCCGAGGCAGCGACTAGAACCAGGCGGCGGGTACCTGGGTCGCGATAAAGGCCCGACCGCCAGAGACATTCTCTATGGGGTGCGGCCGAACGTCAGACGAGGTCGGTTTCTTAAGCGGCGAAAGGATGAGCGCAAATGCTAAGCATTGTAGGAGGTGGGCCAGGCCGGCTCAAATGGTTAACACAGGAGGGGGTTTTGGCGTTAGACCGGGCATCGACCATTTGGGTGGAACCGGAGACCAGAAATCTCGTAGACGAGCGCCCTGATTGGGCACATAAAGCACGTGAACGCCTCTTGACCCTGTGGCCGCGCGAGGATGATTGGCTTCAGGACGAGGTGGCATGGATCGTGCCCGATACCCCCTCGCTGTATCCGCCTCTCCACGATTGGCTTAGCGGATTGGACCCATCCTTGTGGTCGCACATTGCAATCATTTCCGGGATACCGCGGGCCGTGAGTGTCCTAGACCAGGAAGGGCTGTTCTTGCCGCCGTGGGTAATGGAGATCGCCCTTGCCGACAGTCAGCGGCGCCTCGTGTGGCGCGAAGGCCAATGGGAGGGCGAGCCTATAGCACCGCGCGTTCGCTGGGGATCGCCCAAGCCACTCCAAGGACGGGTGGTGATGCTGCTCCGCCAGGGGGAACGGTCTCTGAGGGCGGTGCGGTGGCTGGAAGAGTGGGGAGCTCAGGTGATCACGGCGGCTGTCTCGGTGCTTCAAGATCCAGTGTCCTGGGATGCGGTGGACGAGGCGATGCGACACCTGAGTCGCTACGACTGGATTGTCTTTACGAGCCAAGAGGCGGTGCGCCGTTGGTTTCAACGCCTGCGGCGACAGCAGGTGGATGTGCGGACCTTGCGCGCGAAAGTTGCGGTCGTGGGTCCGGAGACAGCCATCCAAGTGCGCGAGTGGGGCATTATCCCCGACCTGATGCCCGAGGCTGATTACAGTCAGGAAGGGCTCATCGAGGCCTTTCGCCACATTCCCGTGCGCGGCAGCGCCATTCTCTTGCCGGGGGGTCAACGAAATCGCACGGCATTGGCGGAGGCGTTGCGCGGGCGGGGGGCTCTGGTCGATACGCTCGTCTTGTATCAGAATCGTCCGGCCCCCTTAACGGCGGCTATAGTGGAACGCATCCAGAGGCGTGCCCTCGACGCGGTAATATTTACCGCGTCGTCGCAAGTCGAATACCTTTTTGAGCAACTGGGACCCGAGGAACGCGCCCATCTTCAGGCGGTGCCGTCGTTTTCCATTGGCCCCTTAACCACCCGGACGCTGCGCCATTACGGTGTCACGCCGGTGCGCGAGGCGGATGAGCCATCCATCCGGATCCTGACCGAGCTCGTTCGCGAGTACTTGGCAATTTAAGTGCAAACACTGATTCAAACAGAAAGGCGGAATCTCATTCCATGTTTCCTCAAGAACGCCCGCGTCGCCTGCGGCAAAGTGCGGGCATGCGGCGGTTGGTGCGCGAGACGCGCTTGGATGTCGAGCGGTTCATTTACCCGGTCTTTGTCCGGCCAGGGCGGGGCGAACAAACCGCCATTTCGGCCATGCCGGGGATTTTTCAATGGTCAGTCGATACCTTAGTGAATCATTGCCGTAGTGTCTACGAAACGGGAGTGCACGCCTTTTTGCTCTTTGGCCTGCCGAGCCACAAGGATGCGGTCGGATCCGAAGCCTACGATCCCGAGGGCATAGTCCAAGTGGCGCTCAGGGCGTTAAAAGAGGCGTTGCCCGACGCGGTCCTTATTGCCGACTTGTGTTTGTGTGAATATACCGACCATGGGCACTGTGGAATCTTGCGAGGGGGTACAGTGGATAACGACGTGACGTTAGACGTTTTGGCACGGGCTGCTGTCGAGCAGGCACGCGCAGGGGCAACCATGGTGGCACCCTCGGACATGATGGACGGGCGTGTGGGCGCGATTCGGCGGGCATTAGACGAGAATGGGTTTAACCACGTGCCGATTATGGCCTATTCCGCGAAATATGCCTCGGGCTTTTACGGCCCCTTTCGGGAGGCCGCCGACAATGCACCCGCCTTTGGTGATCGCCAGACCTACCAAATGGATCCCGGAAACCGCCGGGAGGCTTTGAAGGAAGTGTTGCTCGACTTAGCCGAGGGCGCCGATATTGTCATGGTGAAGCCGGCCTTGCCCTACCTGGATGTGTTGTCTGATGTGCGCCGGTCCGTCGAGGTGCCTGTCGCTGCATATCAGGTGTCGGGTGAATTCGCCATGATTGAAGCGGCTGCCCAGCGCGGATGGTTAGATCGGGAGCGCGTCATTTTAGAGACGCTCATCAGCATTCGGCGCGCAGGAGCTGACTTAATCATATCATATTGGGCGCCCGAAGTGAGTGGGTGGTTAGGAGGCCTGGGTTAGGTGTGGGAAGACACCGGTGAGGAATCCATGGTGACCCAAAGGACCAGTGTGGATGAACAACACCGCCTAAAAGAGATTCCGGCCGTTCAGACTATTGCGCGGACACTGAAGGAAACCGCGGGCGTCGCCCCTGTGTGGATTTACGAAGCAACGCAGGAGGTCTTGGCGGACATTCGTCGTGCGGTCCGAAAAGGTGCCTCTCCTCCCTCGGAAATGGTCATTCGCCGCCGCGTCAGCGAGCGGGCGCATGAATTGGCTAAGCCCCATTTGCGGCCGGTGATTAACGCCACCGGGGTGATGATCCATACCAACTTGGGGCGGTCGCCGCTCGCACCAGAGATGATGGAGCATTTGTCCGCCATTGCCACCCAGTATTCGACCCTGGAATATCGGCTGGCCGAAGGTGTGCGCGGGTCGCGTCACGAACATGTCGACCACCTGTTAGCCGAATTTGTGGGAGCCGAAGCCGCGATGGTGGTCAACAACAACGCCGCTGCCGTGCTCTTGGCGTTATCGGCGATGGCCCACGGCCGCGAAGTGGTGGTATCGCGGGGGGAGCTGGTCGAAATCGGGGGCTCCTTTCGCATTCCAGAAGTGATGGCACTCTCGGGTGCCAAACTTGTGGAGGTTGGGGCAACGAACAAAACGCATGTGTCCGATTACGAGCGTGCCATTAACCAGGAGACCGCGTTGCTCTTAAAAGTGCATCAATCCAATTTCCGCCAAATTGGCTTTGTCAAGTCTGTGCCGCGGCTGGAGTTAGTGCGATTGGGGCGGCGCCACCACATCCCGGTGATGGAGGATTTAGGCAGCGGGGTGTTGCTGCCGATTACGCTTGAGGGATATGCGGAACCCACGGTGCAGGAGGTGGTGAAAGACGGGGTGGATCTCACCACCTTTTCCGGCGACAAGTTACTAGGGGGGCCGCAGGCAGGCTTGGCGGTTGGACGGCGCGAATGGATCGAGCGCATGAAAAAGCATCCGTTAGCACGCGCGGTGCGTGTGGATAAGATGACGCTGGCGATGCTGGAGTTGGTTTTGCGCTGGTATCGCGAAGGGCGGGGAGAGGCCTTGCCGCTCTGGCGCATGATTCGCATGCCCGCGGAGCGCGTCAAAGAGCGGGCGGAACGCGTCGCTCACTGGCTGCACGAACGCTGTGAAGGGATTTCGCTTGACATTGTAGAAGATTGGTCGGAAATTGGAGGAGGTTCAATGCCTGGCGCCCGCATCCGTACGTATGTGATTGCGCTGTCCCTGCCGGCTTCCGAACTAGGGCAATGGGAGCGAGCGTTGCGGGAGGCGCCGACGGCCGTCATCGCGCGGGTGAGCCGAGGCAAGTTGCTGTTGGATGTGCGGACAGTCTTTGACGATCAAGAATTGTTATTAGCGGATGCCGTAGCCCACGTTTATCATCAGTTGCGCGGCATTGAAGGGAGGACAACGCTCTGAAAATCTTAGTTTTGGTAAAGCAGGTGCCAGACACAGCCACTCAAATCCGGGTTCAACCGGGCGAGCCGCGAATTCAGACCGATGGTATTAAATGGGTCATGAATCCCTACGATGAATTTGCCTTGGAAGAAGGCCTGCGGCTGAAGGAACGCTTTGGGGGAGAGGTCGTGGTCGTGGCCTTGGGACCAACCCGCGTGGAAGAGGCCATTCGTCAGGGACTCGCGATGGGCGCCGACCGAGCTGTACATATCGTGACCGACGCGGCTACGGATCTGGACCCGTGGACCGTCGCGCAGGCGTTGGCCCAGGCGTGCCAAGCAGAAGGATACGATCTGATTTTCACGGGCAAGCAAGCCGTTGACGACGATCAGGCACAAGTGGGCCCGTTGGTCGCGGTAGCCTTGGGCTTGCCACAAATTACGGTGGTCATTCAGTTGACGGTGGATCCCGAAGGCCGGCGCGTACGCGCTGAACGGGAGCTCGAGGGCGCAAGTGAAATCGTGGAGGCACCCATGCCCGTTGTCATTACCGCGCAGCGTGGCCTGAACGAACCCCGCTATCCCACCTTGCCCAACATCATGAAAGCCAAACGCAAAGAAGTGAAGGCAGTCCCGTTTGCCGATCTGGGGATTCAGAGTTCGCCCTTAGTGCGGGTGGAGTCCTTAACCTTACCGCCTGCGCGCCCGGCCGCCAAGATTTTGACGGGCGATCCCGCGGAAACAGCCCGGGAACTGGCTCGGTTACTGCACGAGGAAGCACACGTCATCTGAGGAGGGGAAGGCATGGCACGCGGAATTTTAGTGGCGACCAACCAAAACGGGGGACGGGTGCGCCGCGTCGCGTACGAAATGGTGTCCTTAGCTCAAACCTTGGCTCCGGGAGCAGTGACTGCCCTCACCTTTGGGGCTGAGGCCGAAAAAACCGCCCCGGAGCTGGGGCGGTTTGGCGCCGACCAAGTGGTGGCGCTGAACGCTCCTCCCTACCAGCAGTACAGCTCGGACGGTTTTGCGCTGGCGGTGCAGGCTGTGGTCGAGCGTCTCGATCCGGAAGCGGTATTCTTTCCGGCTACGGCCTGGGGCAAAGATCTTGCGCCGCGGGTCGCGGGATTGTTGAAGGCCGGATTAGCCAGCGATTGTATCGAAGTGCACCGGCGGGAGGATGGCCGCTTAGGCGCAGTGCGCCCGGTATACGCGGGAAAGGCGTTCGCGACGGTGGCGATTGAATCCCCTCGGGCTCTGTTTTCCATTCGGCCGAACATTCAAGCGGTCACCACGCATGATCGCGCGGGCGCCTTGCTTGACGTGAATCTCGATGTGGACGCCTCCCAATTTCAAGCGGTGGTGGTTGATGTCAAGGCGCAAGCGAGTGACAAACCGGAACTGACCGAAGCGGACATTATCGTGTCGGGTGGTCGCGGCATCAAGGCAGCGGAAAACTTTCGTGTGTTAGAGGATTTAGCGGATGCCCTGGGGGCGGCCTTAGGGTCGTCGCGCCCGGTTGCGGATGAAGGATGGGTTCCCCATTCGTATCACATCGGCCAGACGGGTAAGGTTGTCAGTCCCACGGTGTATTTTGCGGTAGGGATTTCCGGGGCGATTCAGCATCTGGCTGGAATTTCGGGATCCAAGTATATTGTGGCGATTAATAACGATCCTGATGCGCCGATCTTCAAGGCAGCCAACTATGGCATTGTGGGTGACCTCTTTCAAGTGGTGCCTGCGCTCGCAGCGGAGATTCGCCGCATTAAGCAAGAGGCGTAATTCGAAACTCTCGGAGGGACAGCGGTTGAGGCTGTCCCTTTTTTTCGCATATTTGGCTGGGTGGGACATAGGGTAGAGTGAGACTGAATCCGGAGGGGTTTCATGAAACGCCCGGTGTCACTCCTGCTGTTGCTGGTCTTCGCTGCCATTCAAATTTACTTTGCGCGGTTTCCGCTGGCCCATCAGGTCCAAGGTTCCACATGGCTTGAAGTGAGCCGGGCGGCTGGCGGCATGGTTGAGCGTCAAGGCCATTATTATTTGGTCACGCCTGAGGCATTATATGCGTTGCACGCCAATGGTGCTCATGTGACAGCCCAGCGCTCGGCCCTCAACTGGGTGGATGTGCCTGAGCCCTCGGGAGCCGGGGTATGGAAGCTTGCCGTAGGGCCGGCTCAGGTGCCATTGGTGGGCATCGGGGGACCAGTATATCCGGCGCCCGACGGCCAGTCGATCGTCTGGGTCGATCCGCGGACCCGTTTAGGGTATTTGAGTGCGGATAATGCTGACGGCTTGACCCTTCTGTCGCCGGCTTTGGGCCGCCTTACAAGTGTCCTTTGGGCCCCCGACAGTGCGGCATTGGGCATTATCGGCCAAGGGCCTGATGGCTTTGGAGCATACCTCTGGGATCGGGACAATAACCTGACGCCCATGGCGATACCATCCGACGGACTGGCCATTACCGGCATGGGGTTTTCGCGAGATAATCTGCTGTTAGTGGCGCTGAGCACTGGGCAAGTCCTCTATCAGGGGCGGGGGGTCGTGCCTTTGCCGCGGCTATCGCCCGTGTTTTTAGATCCCAATCAAGCTGCCATCCTTGGGGAAACCGTGCGCCGGGTGATTTTTTGGCGCCCGTCGGGTCGCCTCACGTACTGGCGTCCCGACGTCCGATGGGTGGGACGGGCCATGTTTGTGGCCGACGGGGAGGAAGCCGCCGTGTTAGCCCATGGGATGGAAAACGGTTGGGAGCTCTTGATTTACGGGATGAACGGTCATTGGGAAGTCAGATTGCCCTTTGCACGGCATGCGACGTATGATCTACTCGGATTTTTGGGAAACCACTGGGTCCTTGTGTCGGTGCCAACGGGGCCCCATCAAGGGACCTATGCGTGGTGGATTCAGGGGACATAGCGGGGTCTGGAAAAATCCCGCCCTTTTCTTTTCAGCCGCATCATGGTATCATATCCCGCGTGGTCGCCCGCCGATTGACAGAAGCGCTGAAACCGGGTAAACTAAGCTTCGCAATTTGTCGGGCGGATAGCTCAGTGGTAGAGCACCTGCCTTACAAGCAGGGGGTCACAGGTTCGAACCCTGTTTCGCCCACCACCAATATACGGAGGCGTGGTGTAGACGGCCTAACACGCATGCCTGTCACGCATGAGATCGCGGGTTCGAATCCCGTCGCCTCCGCCATTTTTGAGTGCCGCGGTAGCTCAGTCGGTAGAGCAGAGGACTGAAAATCCTCGTGTCGGCGGTTCGATTCCGCCCTGCGGCACCACTATTTTGCGGTCCTGCTTAGTTGGCAGGGTTTTTTCTTGTGCGATGCGTGGGTCTCACCTTGGTACTCAGAGACCATCATCTTGTGCCATGCGGCTATGGCCTCTTTCCTGCAGCACACCAGATGCTTCTAACTCCCATAATGGCGTGATCGTGCTCATCGCACAGCATAGCATCGCTCACGGGATTTTGTCCAAAGTGTGGTTTCGATGATCCGATTGAGCCATGCGGACTTGCTCGCGGGTGGCGATGGTCGAATGCGGCGTGACGGCTATAAGCCTCGGGGAAAAACTCGGCGGTAGTCAATGGGGTTTGGCAGAACCGTTGAGTGGTGCGCTCTAACGGCAAGACACCAGGACAATGGGACACAACACCGTGCTTAGTTATCCACATCATATTCGTCAACAAATACAGGCGTCTCCACCCAAACGGTCAGACATTAGGTACAAGGGTCCAAGAAGATTTCTCCCATGTCGCTTGGCTTTTGGACGTAGAACGAAGCTTAGTCCGCCTTGGCGTCGTCTGAGCCTCCGCCTGGTAGGACTCCACCGAGACTTTCGCTGTCGTCGTCCTCATCGCCAAGTTGAGCCGTCTGACCGAAGAAACTCCACCCTTTGCTCTCCAGCCATTCGATGAATGCATCCGTGAATTCATCTTGAGAGACCGTGATGTATACATTTCCAATGATGCGCATCGTGCGTTCTTGAATCCAGCTCATGTTATTGGGTCTAGCGCCGTTGTTTCGTTCAGCCGTTGCGTCATCCTCCTGCCGAGTTCCTTCTCCTAAACGCCTCTAACTCGGTGCCACTATCTCGACTTTGATTCGATCAGGGTCTTCGAAAAACACAGCATAGTGGTTTGCCCCACCCGCATGCGGATGCCTATCTTCATAGAGGATGGTCGTCCCCTGGGCACGTATCTGCTCGGTTAAATCCAAATGATTTAATCCTACTCGACACCGATTGTACGGGAAATCGAGATTTTGGCTGTTTACCTGAACGAAAGCCAGATATGTATCGTTGAACTTCCAACTGCGTCCCTCATCCCACTCTTGAAACGGTTCGAATCCCAGTTTAGGCAGCAACCATCCCCAAAACTTAGCCGAACGCTGCCAGTCGGATACATAAATCTCGACATGGTGCAATCCGCCCACAAGCAACTTCCCTTCGACTCAATGGCTTTCCTCATCATCAATCTGTATTTAAGACCGCGTGGCTTGTCAATCGTTCAAAACCGTCCTTTGCTACCGAGGTCGCTGGCAGGGTAGAATAGAGACCGGAACTCGTGGCTGAAAAAATGGGAGGGGTAATGTTGCTCATCCGTTATGAAGTCAATGTGCCTGTGGATGCCGAAGCAGTAGCCACACTGTTTCGCGATTCAGGAATTCATCGGCCTCACGATGATCTGCCCCGCATCGCTCAAATGCTGGCGCAGGCGGATTTGACGGTGACGGCGTGGGATGGCGGCCGACTGGTCGGGATTGCTCGGGGGCTCACCGATTGGTGTTATTGCTGTTACTTGTCGGATTTGGCCGTGGCTCGACGCTACCAACGCTTTGGCATCGGCTCGGCCTTGTTGGAACGTGTCCAGCGAGAGATTGGCGACGCGGTGACGCTTGTCCTGGTCTCCGCGCCAGACGCCATCCCCTTTTATGAGCGGTTCGGTCTGCCACGCACCGATCAGGCCTTCGTGCGGCGGCGCAAGCGCTAGCCAGTTTGACCACGAATACCTGCATGCTATCGATGCCCACGGCTCAAGCCCAATGCGTTGTGGGTAAAGTACACCGAACCCGGTGATCGGATCGGTGTCGTTTCTTGGACCATTTGTTGAAGGTGTTTCTTTAGGGTTGTTAAACGATTAATGAGTGGTAGACTATTTTTAGCAACGGACTGAGTGCACCTTTCGCCCGGATGGCAGATCGCGATATGCGAATACGTTATTCAGCTCGGGACGAAAGAGGTACGGGCGGCAGGCGATAGACGCGTTTCATGAGTTGCTTGTGGAACTTCAATCGTTGCGCGAACCGTCTGACCATTTTGTGGTTTGTGACGCGTTAAGGCGTTCGTGTCCAGGTTGGGTTGGCTGGCCGCATAGGCCCATTACTGACTCAGAAGATGCGTCACCTCTTCGCCCTCGGTATAGAGCCGTACGGGATCCAGATCAATGCAATGATCCGGGTCGAAGTCTGGGCTCCAGGCCACGGTGCCATTTAACACCGTTAATTCCTCGACAAAGACGCGATCGTCCTGTAATTTCGCAAAAACTCCGCCTGCTTGACGTAGTGCCGACGCGTCCCAGCGGACGATCTTGCCGTTATCAAACTGAATGATGAGGTTGTTTTGTTGAGCATAGACTTGAACCACAGTAGGAATCATTGCGGCTCCTCCTTAACGCAAAGGCTCAATCGGCACTAATTCTTCGCTATTTTGAGCGCGACGCCAATTTGCTAACAATTCATCACGGTGAATTTCAGCCCACGCTAACACTAATTTTAACCGAGAAGCAGGCAGTCGACCGCGTAGCACCACGGGGTGTTCAATATCAATTAACGCCACATCGTCACCCACAGTTGCATGAAAATGGGGAGGCAGATGACCATGCCAGTACATCGTGATGACGATGCCAAAAAAACGGCTAATCGTCGGCATTGGATAACCTCATACTTCTTACGAAAGGGATGGCTCTTGCATGTCATCCACAAGTGTATCCAATTATCTTAAACTTCCCCACCCTAAAGGGCGAAGATCCTGGGAGACCCTTCTAACTTTCCACCGCTTATCCCACCAGCAACCTGCCGGGATTCGGCCGGACGACGCCTTGACGGGACCATGACGGCAAGGAACGGCGATACGTGACTTATCGGAAAACGAGGCACTCCCCGGGGCGAATTTCCCCGTACATCCCGATGTCGACCTATCCCGTCGTATCGACGACACCGATAGCGATGCCGTACTCGTTTATCACTATGCTTCGGTTTTGTTCGAACGCTGTCGATGGCGGCGCAAAACTTCTCGATGACCGCCTTGGACAGTGTGCGAGCCCCGGGGCAAGCACCGATTGAAATGCGTTGTGAGTTGCAATTCCGTCGGCCACGGCCAATGCCGCCGACCTCAGAGCAGATGGGTCTTGACGAGGCACGTCCCCAAGTTTCCTGCCGACCACTGGGCATCGGAGGTTTCGGCCTAATCGGTCGACGACACGGAGATACGATATGAGAAGACCGTCGTCTCGCTTATGACACACCTTCTTAATTACAAACGTGTGTTTTCGTTATATGCGGCGTCTCCGCTAAATTCAAGCGACCACCGGTAGAGCGGGGGCGGCCGGCTAGCGCGGGTATGGGCTGTTGGTGGTCCCGAATCGGCGATAGGTCTTTAGACCAGAGGTCTCAGGAGGACCGGCGGCCCCTCTTTTTCGACGTGGACTAGCCCGGCAAAGCGACGTGGGGGGAATTCGACGGCGAGCGGCCGCGTGGGCATTGGCTCGTGACCGACCCGAGCGAGAGCTGAGGGACGGGTCAGGAGCCTCTAGTCGCCCAGTGGTGTTGCCGAAGCCGATGGGGAACATACCTTGTCGAACATCAAATCGTGCATGAAGCAATAAAACCCCTTCGATTGACCGCTGTAGAGGCGTTAAACGTCACATCAAAAACCCGTGGCTTTTGTCCTAGACCCATGCTTATGGCTTGGTGGGGCTGTGAAATCGATGGGCACCGGTCGGGCGGCGGCAAGGAATAGTCGTGGGAGAGAGCGCAAGGGAAGGAGACCTCAGCCATGCTGAAGTGGCTGGGGTGAACCTGATCCGGTCGGCATTTTCGCATTTTCAAAGAGAGCATTCGAAGTCCTTGCGGGCTTTGGTATGCTGGAAGGGATGGGAGGATGGGAGATGCAGCAGCACTGGGCGCCTGATCATTACGATGACAAACTAGGGTTCGTGAGCGCCATGGCGCGTGATCTTGTCGACTTGTTACAGCCTCAAAGAGGCGAGCGAATTTTGGATGTGGGGTCGGGGACGGGGAATTTAACCTATGAAATTGCTCGAACAGGGGCGGACGTCGTGGGGATCGATGTGTCGTCGGACATGGTGCGCCAGGCACGGGCGAAATATCCGGAAATCCCATTTCTGGAAGCTAACGCGGAGACCTTTCCGCACATCCGAGCTTTTTGACGCCGTATTTTCTAATGCGGCGTTGCACTGGATGACGAATCCCCAGCGCGTCGTTGCGTCTATGTGGGCGGTGTTGAGGCCGGGGGGCCGCTTGGTCGCCGAGTTTGGGGGTCGAGGCAACGTGAAGACCCTCGTCTCCGCGCTCAATGCGGCGTTACAGGAGTTTGGGGTGGCGAACATCCCGCAGCCCTGGTATTTTCCGTCACTTGGGGAATACACAGGATTGTTGGAGGCAGAGGGGTTTGTGCCAATCTTTGCCGTTTTGTTCGATCGCCCCACAAGACTTTCTGATGGGGAAGAGGGCCTCAAACACTGGCTGGATGGCTTTGCTGGTCCGTTTTTGTCAGAGCTATCCGTTGATGCACGAAGTGGGGTGGTATCCCGGGTTTATGAGTTAACTCGGCCCACTCTTTTTCACGATGATCACTGGGTAGTCGATTACAAGCGGTTGCGCGTACTGGCGATTAAGCCGGCATAGTGATGGCCAAGTCCTCGCGTCTCGAACGAATAGGGGGGAATCTTGATGAGCGTGTCGTGGGACCCTGCGACATCCGATTCAGTCGTGATACTTGGCCATCGCGTGGTCATTACGGGGTTAGTCATGGAGGACGCGCGGTTGGCCGAATGGTTGGGCGATATGACCTCGTCGGAGCGCAAGGCCGCCGTGGAAGATTTGATACGGTTGGGGCTGGCGTTGAAAGTGAACCATCAGCTGAGGGAGCTGAATGAATCGCTGAAAGAGACGGCCGATGCGACACTGGAAAAGTTGAGTGCGCGAATTGGCGCATCCATCACGGAATTGGATGCTCGGTTGCGATCCATGACTCAAGGGCTAGATCAAATCTTGGATCAAAGTGTCGCCGGCGATCACAGTAAATTGCGGGTCACCATGGCGAAGGCCTTTGAAGAGATGCGTTTAGGATTGCAGCAGACCCGTGTAGAGTTGGCCCAGGTGCTTGACCCGCGTCATGCGGATAGCGTGGGGGCACAACTGGAGAGTCGCCTTCGGGAGCATATTCAAACACTGGTCCGGGACACGTTTTCTCCTCGTTTGCAAGCAGTGGCCGAGGCCGTGGGCAAACTCGAATCGGCGATTCAAGGGCAAGATCGCCTGAAGCAAGAACGAATGAAGGGGCATGGAAAAGGGCTGGAGTATGAATGGGCGCTGCTTAATGCAATTCAAGAGGTTGCGGTTCCGACCACTATGCTTGTTCGCCGAGTAGCGGACGAGAAGGGGATTAATGGCACTAAAGATGGCGACCTCGTGATTGAATATAACGGAGAGACCTTGGTCACGATCGAATGTAAGGATGCCAAAAGTTCCAAGATCGACCAGCTCGAATCGGCCATTATCGGCCGGCAAGCCTATGTGGGGATCATGGCCCACCGGCACCCGAATGGGCCGACTGCGCACATGAACCAAGGCAGTGTGCGCATCGTGGGCGATAACAAAATTTTGTTGGTCTGGGATCCGGAACAGGATGACCCAGCTTTATTGACGGCCGTGGTGGGGTTGTCGCTTCTGCTGGCCCAGCATTTGAGCAGCGAACGGGCGGCTGAACAACATCATTCCCAGACCATAGATATTGGTAAGGCCCAGACAGCCCTGGACATCTTAATTGAGAAGCTGGACTTAGCTGCCGACGTGATCCATCATTTTGACCTCATCAACGCCAATGCGGATAAGGGTAAAAAGGCGGTGGAAAAACTAAAAAAGGAGCTGGAGAGACAGTACCAGGCGGTGCTCGATGCGTTGGGACTGGGGCCGGGGTAAGCGAGAGGCCTTATATAGAAATAAGAACGCGACCTCCAGACTAGGCGGTCGCGTTCTTTTTGAATGCCCGGTGGTCGCAATCCCAACAGCACCTTCGGAAAACCCGGTACGCGTAATGGTATCAGTTTAAAAAAGAAAAGTCCAACGTGAAAAAATTTTCAATGACAAATTTAATAAGCATGATATAGGGGTAAAATTGAGAAGAAAAGATGTGATGGCACAAGTACAAGTTGATGATGGTGATATACAGGTATAGGTATAAAGGAGGGGGAGCTATTGGAGCCGTTAAACGTCATGTTGCTGTCAGGGGATTATGCGAAAATCCATGCGGCAGCCATGGTGACATTAGTCGCTAGTAGCTTGGGACGTCCTGTCAACATTTTCGTGTCGATGGATGCCTTGGCCGGTTTTCACCAGTCGAGCCAAGAGCGAGCGTCGTTGGTCAAAAGTCCGGTGGCTCAGGCCATTACTGAAACCGGCGGTGCGGATTATATTGAACTCTTTCAGCAAGCTAAGGATGTTGGTGATGTGCATTTATATGCCTGCAGCCTGGTGGCGGATCTCAAGAAATGGGAGTTAGGCGATTTACTGCCCGTTTTTGACGACATGATGGGGATTGCCGGCTTTCTTGGCAAGGTCGAAAGTGGAACAACACTGACGTTTTAACTCTCAGCAGAGGAGGAAGGCAGAACATGACTTCGGAAACTAAAATTGTCGATGCGCGCGGGTCCTACTGCCCCGGACCCTTGATGGAGTTGATCAAAGGCATTCGCCAGGAACCCGTGGGCACGGTGTTTGAGGTGTGGTCCTCTGACCGTGGGTCGGCCAAGGACATTCCTGAATGGGTAAAACGGGCTGGTCACGAATTGTTGAGCAACGTAGAGGAAGACGGGATTTATAAGGTGCAGGTGAAAAAGGTCAAGTAACTGGACTTGCCACATTTGAGACGGTGAGGAGTGAGTGGTGTGACACGAATCGTATTGCTTGGTGGCGGTGTCGGCGGCAGCATGGTGGCGAACCAATTGGCGCGCCAGCTGAAGGCTGAAGTGTTGCACGGTGATGTAGAAATTACGGTCATTAACCAAACCCCAGACCATGTGTACCAGCCGTACTTTTTGTATATGGCCTTTGACCAGGCCGTGCCGGCTGACGCGCGTCGCGACGAGCGCCAGGTATTGCACTCCCAAGTAAGATTAGTTGTTGGAGAAGCCGACCGGGTGGACCGCGATGCGTCGGCAGTGATCATGCAGGACGGCACCAAGATCCCGTATGATTTTCTGGTCATCGCCACGGGCAGTCGCCCGGCGCCCGAACAGATACCAGGGTTAACAGAAGGCGGGCATATTTTCTACACCGAGGAAGGCGCTTTAAAATTGCGGGACGCCTTGCAAAATTTTCAGGGAGGACGGATTTTGGTCACGGTCAGCGTGCCCCACAAATGTCCCGTGGCACCTTTAGAATTTAGCATGATGGTGCGCGATTGGCTGAACCAGCGGGGGATGGAAAGCGCCGAGGTGCTTTATACCTATCCCATAGGCCGTTTGCATTCGTTGGAGCCGGTAGCGGAATGGGCAGCGCGCGTCTTTCCCGAGCGGAATATCCAGTCGCAGGTGTTTTTCAATGTGGAGTCGGTGGATCCTGAAAACCATACCGTCACCAGCCTGGAAGGCGACACTGTTTCCTACGATTTGCTGGTGGCAATTCCCCCGCATGTCGGGCAAACCGTCATTCAACGGTCCGGGCTAGGGGATGCCGGTGGCTGGATTCCCACAGACCGCTACAGTCTTGAAATGGTGGGAGCTGACAACATTTACGTTTTGGGCGATGCGACGAATCTGCCCATTAGCAAGGCAGGCTCTACCGCCCACTTTGAGGCAGATGTCGTGTCTGCCAATCTCATTAACCGCATCCGGGGCGGCAAGGGATCTGCGCGTTATGACGGGAAGGTGTTTTGCTTTATTGAAGCGGGAGCGGACGAGGCCACATACATTAAATTTGACTACCAGCACCCGCCCAAGCCGCAACCACCGTCATCGATGATTCATTTGTACAAATTGGCCTTCAACAAGATGTATTGGTTGTCGGCAGCAGGCATTCTTTAGTTGCTGAGGCTGTTTCTCAAGTTCTTTGAATTAAAGGAAGTGAGCACGGGTGGCCACTGTAGAAGTGCAAGAGGATGCCTTGCACGAGTTGACAAGCTTGCTGATGGCAATCAAAGATAGCGTGACCCCAGGCCTAGCGGAGCGGATTACGAACTTAATGGTGTCCTTAGGGGCAGTAGCAGCGGAAGTTGATCCGAGGCCAGCGAGCGAATTGGTTGCCACCGTCATGAATGAGACCAAACCCCTGAAGGAGACGCTCAGTCAGTTAGCTGAATGGCATCACACCGGCACATGGCAAGCGCTGACGGAAATGGCCTCCGTGGTGGCGGCTTTGAAGGATAGCGTGACGCCGCACCTCGCCGAGCGGACGGCCGCGCTTACCGCGAACCTTGGAGCGGTAGCGGGGGAGGTTGGTCCGGGCGTCGCCCAGAGCATGGCCGCGGTTGAACGCCACGGCGATGCGCTGGCTCGCATGGTAGAGGATCTGGGCCGCTGGGAAAGAGACGGGACCTGGGATTCCTTGCGCCAAGTCGTGTCTTTGGTCAAGGCACTCACGGATTCGGTGACGCCGCAGATGTTAGAGCGGACGCTGGCCATGGTGATAGAGGCGTTGTCGGCGCTCCAAGATGCCTTCGATTCCGGCCTCTTAACGTTGGGGGTGAAGATGGCTCACGCGCTGAATGTCGCGGCTCAGGCAGCGGAAACAGACACCGGGCGCATCAGCGCCACGGCGTTAATGCGGCGTCTGAAAGAGCCCGGTGTCCAGCGTGGCATGAAGGTTGTCATGGCACTCTTAAGGGAGCTCCCGAGCGTTGTCAACGAGTAGGACGATTCTTGGACTCACGGGCCTTTCAAAGGCCCGTGAATCACGAAGAGGGCGATTGATCAGCTAAGTCACGGATACCACCGTCCTGGATGCGGTCTGAACCGCACCGGGGACAGGTTGACGCGCGTGAGTTCTCCGGAAGCAAAAAGATTTGGTCACAGTCAAAACATTTGTATTCGCGCCATCGCGGCATTTTCCTCGCCTCCCTTGGGTACCGAATACCACGAGTATATATAAATTTACGGGCCACTGCTTCCCAATACCAGTAATTTTAATTTCCTGCTATGTTTAGGAATTGTCAGACGAAAGAGCAATCTCGTCATGGGTTGGCTGGCAGCCCGATACCAAATAAGGTACGGGAGGCTGGGGAAGATCGGCTTGTAAAAAGTCGTGTTCACGTTCACGATTGAACACAACGCGCGCCTGTTCTTTCTAGGATGAAGGCCAGAACAGGGTTAAGCGGACGGCCGCTGGTTGGTCTTCGACAAAGCGTTGTACGGTCTTCACGCGGACTCTTGACCGTCTCAGCACAGCGGATATATGGGTAGGAAGATGCGTACGATACGTTGGCCGAATTCCTAAAGGTTAGGCCATGGTAGGCGTAAGTCACTTATTGTGGGCCGAGATGGGATCTAGGAAGCAACTGCCGGCGGTGCGGAGTTATTGCCGGGGGCGAGCGACGGGACGGGTTGGTCCTATCGGCACTATTGGTCAGCATTTCGCGCGGGGTGAGGGAGATCCCAAAGAAGTGTTTGACTTGCGGCCTCGTTAGCGCCTGGCCGCGATTTTCGAGGGGCCGTGGTAACGTGAATATTAACGACACCGCGGGCCGATCGTGCTGATTTGACGGGAGGGACCACGTCATAGAGGAGTTATAATCGAGTTTGTTTTCTAATACATAAAGGTGTATAATTAAAACATGGAACGTACATTAACGAGTCATGAGGTTGCTCAGCTGCTTGGGGTCAATATTAAGACCGTTCAACGATGGGATCGGGAAGGGCGACTCAAGGCGGCTGGCCGGACGGCTACCGGTCGCCGTTATTATACTGAAGATCAAATTCTGGCCTTTCGCCATCAGCAGCCGGCCCCGACGGGGCCGCGTAAGATCGTGGCGTATTGCCGTGTTAGTAGCCAAAGCCAGCGGCCGGATTTGAAGAATCAGCGGCTGGCGCTGGAACAGTTTTGTACGGCTCGTGGGCTGGCCAATGTCGAATTTATCGAAGAAGTCGGCGGCGGCCTGAACTTTCACCGCAAAAAGTTTTTGGCCTTGATGGATGCGGTGGACGCCGGGGAAATTCAGACGCTGATTGTGGCGCACCCAGACCGATTGACGCGATTTGGCTATGAGTGGTTCGAGCGATTCTGCCAGCAACATGGGTGCGAGATTCTGGCCCTCAATCAGGAACACTGGTCGCCCGAACAAGAACTAGTGCAGGATTTGTTGACCATTACGCAGGTGTTTTCTGCCCGGTTATCCGGTTTGCGAAACTATCGCAAACGATTAAAGGAGGCCCTGGATGCCGACGTTAGCGCACCAGATTCGGTTCGATCCCACGCCGGATCAGATCCGGTACGTTAACCAAACCGCCGGGACTGCCCGGTTCGTCGGGAATTGGGCGTTGGCGGAGTGGAATCGGCAGTATGAGGCGGGGCAGAAACCATGCGCCGCTGCTTTAAAGAAGCAGTTTAATGCGTTGAAATACGAGCAGTTTCCGTGGTTACGGACCATTCATCGGGATGCCCATGCTCAGCCGTTTGCCGATTTAGCGGACGCTTGGCACCGCTTCTTTACGGGGCAAAATGATCGCCCGGTGTTTAAGAAAAAGGCAAAACCCCGGACAGTTTCTACGTAGCGAACGATACATTTCAAATCGTGGGACACCGCGTGTGAAACTGCCGAAAATCGGCTGGGTGCGCTCGCGGGAAGTGCTCCGATTCCCGGGCAAAATTCTAGGCGCCCGCGTGGTCCGCGAAGCCGATCACTGGTTTTTGGCGGTGCCAGTATCCGTACCTGATGCTTTCTACTACCGGACGCACGGGGCATGGAAGGCGTGGATGTCGGCGTGCAGACGTTTGCCAACCGGGGAAAAGATCGGCGGGCTCTACGTCGCCTGAAAATCCGACAACGGGCCATCACCCGGAAGATTTAAGCCGCGAAAAGCCAAATCGGGCTCAGTGCTCACGATCCCCTGCCCCAGGGTGTGCATTGGCCTAACAGTCACAATGGGATCAAGGCACAGAGGCAGCTTGCCCGAAGTCATCAGCGGGTCGCCCACATGCGCCAAGACTTTTTGCACAAAACGTCTACGCGACTCTGTCGCGAAAACCAAGCGATAGGGATTGAGACGTTATCCATCCAAGGCCTGATGCAGAATCCGCGATTAGCCCGCGTGACGGCGGATCAGGGCTTTGGCCAGTTTTTCGAGATGTTGAAATATAAAGCGGATCGTCACGGCACGCGGTTGGTCGAGGCAGGTCGCTGGTTTCCGAGTAGCAAGCTGTGCCGACCCCAAGCTGTGGGTATCTTTACAAAGACTTAACGTTAACAGAACGGCGCTGGACCTGCCCGGCCTGTGGCGTGACGCATGATCGCGATCACAACGCGGCCAAATTTGCAACGGCTGGCCACCGCAACGGCTCTACCTGTGGCGACAAGGCCCGCAAGGACCGCGCCGATGCCGGAACCCTCGGACATCGGCGGGAAAATCACGCCTGTCAGAGACGAAGCGAACCCCCTGATACGTCAGGGGCTTCGGGGCGGGAAGAAGCCGGTGATCACAATCGAGCACCGACTTTATAGCAGATAACCGAAATGCCCATGGGCATTTTTCAGTTAACCCAATGGCGCAGGAAGGCGACGAGCATGTATGGGATGATTGGTCTCGGCATGATGGGGCGTGCGATGGCGGCTCGTTTGGCCCACGTAGGGCTGGAACTTGTGGTGTACAACCGCACGACCTCAAAGGCTGAGGCACTGCAAGCCAAGTATGGCAAACAAATCCTCGTGGCCTCGTCCCCTCGCGCAGTAGGGGAGCGCGCGACCGTGATTTTCTCTATGATTAAGGATGATCGAGCCCTGGAGCACGTCGTGTTCGACCCACAGACAGGGTTGATGGCTGCACTGGGTTCACAGCACATTTGGGTGGACTCGAGCACCATTAGTCCGGCGATGAGCCGACGACTGAGTGACGCAGTTACCGAACATGGGGCAACGCGATTGGAAGCGCCGGTATCGGGTAGTGTTGATGCCGCTGAACGTGGGCGCCTTTTGATGTTTGTAGGAGGCCCGGCTGATGCTTTGGCCAAGGTGAGGCCTGTGGTCTCTCAAGTTGGCCGTGAATCTCAATATCGCTGTCCAATTCGAATTCGAAGGATTTTTGGAAGGGATGACACTAGCCGAGGAATCCGGATTGCGTCGCGAAACAGTGATCCGATACATGTTGGATTCGGTCATTGCGTTGCCGATGTTGAAATATCGGGTGCCCTTTGCCTTGAATCCACCGCCTGAACCCTGGTTTACCAATCAGTTGATGCTGAAGGACCTTGACTTGGCATTGTATGAAGCCCACGATTGCGGCACGGCATCGCCTCTTACCGCCCATGCCGCGGATCTCTGGCGCATTGCCATTCGCCATGGACTCGGCCAGCAGGAGTTGGCGGGATGGATCCCTTACATGTCGGATTTGGTCAATCCCTAAGGTGCGTGATGTCGGTTGTGACGTGCGCGGGCAGGCCATACTTGCCGTGTGAGGTGCTCTTCCGGGTAGGGCATGCCAAGCGATGCGCTGTGGTGGTGCATGCCGTTCGCGGGATTGTACGCGGAGGATGCAGGCAGAGCAACTGGGGGCTATTGGCCACATCCGCTATTGGTCGACTGCATCGGGAGCAGAAGGCTGTCGTCTCCCAGCTGTTGGTGCATGTTTATAGTTGAGCGTCAGTGGCTCGGCGGAAGGGGCGTGTCTTCCGCCTGTTGCTGCTATGGAGCAGAGGTCGTGTCCTCGCGGAGGCTATCATTCATAAACCGCCAGCATTCCCAGCACCCCCGGCAGCAAAAGATGTGGTTATCGGCGACATACGGATGACGCCCGACGGGCTGACCGCACCAATCACAGGTCTCTCCTAAAACAGCCATGGGTTGACCTCCGGAATTAGGCCGTTGACTGAAAGGCCGCGGAGCGCAAAGAGCATACCGGAAAGGCCGATGAGGACGGCGCTGACGTAGTTGGCCCAGCGACCGCGCAGGTGCTGGCGGCCGTAAAAACCAGCGAGTGCAATGCTCACCATGGCTGGTAAGGTTCCCAATCCGAAGGCCAAGAGCGTCAGCCCGCCACGCCACCAGGTTCCGGCCGCGGCAGCCGCCAGCAACAAGGCAAAGAGCAATCCGCACGGATGGGTACTGAGGAGAACCCCTGACACGAAACTGGAGAGGTTGGTCCGCGCCTGCGTGAGCTGCATCAGCCATCTCCTAACGGGCCCCCGGGTCATGGGCGAAAAGCGCTCCACGCCGCTCATGGCGTGGCCAGTCCGCAGTTGCTGCACGGCCCATACCATCATCAGAAGTCCACCCACAATCCCGGCCACACCGTCTAGTCCCTGCGTTTTGGCGGCAAGGTTGACAAAAGATCCGATGAGACCAAATACCCCTCCGAGAACGGTAAAACCCAGCAGGCGTCCTGCGTTATGCAACGCGATCCAACGCAGAGGATGAGACGGGCCGTTGTGGCGTGCAAGATTGAGGCTAAAGGCGAAAGCAAACGGCCCGCACATACCTGCGCAGTGCAAAAATCCTTGCAACAACCCCACGCCCAGGGCTGCAACGAGGGCGGTAGCCATGTCTGACTCCTTTACTCGCGATCCCCACTGTCTAGGGTCCAACGACGCATACTGACGACTCAATTTGCTACGTTGACAGCATAAACTTCGCGCCATATACGGTGTGTGGCGCGAATGACCAGCGTTAAACGCCAAGGGCCCGCCATGGTAGGGACAACTTGCCCGTCGAATTGGCCAAGCCGTAAATGGTGCCATGTTACAGGGACGGGCGGCATGCTCATCTCAGTCATGGTAAGAGTGCCGCTCACTTGGGTTCGGCTGGGCGGGGGAGAGACGGTCAGGCGAAAAGTGGCGGCTCTCAGTTCGGTGGGGACGGTGAGCCAGCGCAATGTGATCGTGATACCGCCTTCATGGCGGGAGACCGCCGGCGCCGGATGTGGAGGCGTGGCCGCGCTTGCGCAACCCGTGAGTCCGAGAAGAATGAGGGGCAACGTCACCCATTTTAGCCGGCGCACCGTAAGCCACCTCCTTCCCGTCAATCCACGTTCTTCATTATATCAAGTGGACAGGGGCGACAGTCCTGATAATTAAGAGGGCGCGCGGCCGATGGTGATGGCCCTGGCGGCCTCGTCAAAATCGGGCCAGTCGCGCATGGACCGTCCCCAATGGCGATAGGCGATGTGACCATCGGCATCGATACCCATGAATGCCGGCAAGCGGCCTAGTCGCCACCAATGGACCTCTTGGCCCAGGGCGTGGAGGACGGTTCCTGAGGGGTCGGCAATGGCCCAGAATGTCATCCCGTGTTGCGCGAAATATTGACGCAGACGTTCAGGCGGATCCGGCGCAATGACTAATATGCGAATGCCTTGTTGCTGGTAGCGTTCAGCCCTTTGTTGGAGCTCGCCGAGCTCGCGACGGCAAAATGGTCATTGCAACCCTCTTAACAGGACAACAAATAACGGGGCTTGGTCGACTACGGTGTCTTGGGTGACCGTTTGGCCTGTTAAATCGACGGCATGAAACGGCGGCAACGAATCCATGGCATGCTACCTCCTGATTGAGTTTTTTGAGTTGAATCCCTCGATCAAATCCCTTACCATGGGAAAATAATGTGCATCGCAATCAATGCCTTCATGAAATACATAGGGTGAGGTCAGTTTATGGCAATTTTCTGGCGCTATCCTGGCTTTCGTTGGTTGTGGTCAGGTCAGTTATTATCGCAACTGGGCAACGCGATCTTTTCTATCTTAGCGCTTTGGGAGATTCAGTTAAAGGCGCCAGTGTTGCTGTCCATCGCGGGACTGGCCATGACCTTGCCGTCTTTTTTGGGGGTGGTGGGGGGAACATTGGTGGACCGCTACGATCCGCGAAAAATCATGCTGATGACTGATGCGATGCGGGGATTGGCGGTCCTGTTAGGGCTTATCGCCCTGGTCAACCCTCATTGGTTATTGTGGGTGATGATCCTCCTCATTGCGTTGAACGCCTTGGGCGGAGCGGTGTTTATGCCCGCGGAACTCGTGCTCCTGCCCCATTTGGTGGACAGTGAAGACCTGGTTGGAGCCAATGGATTGTATTCGGTCACGAGTCAAATGGCATCGGCCTTGGGTTCCGCCATGGGTGGCGCCGCCGTGGTGGGGTTGGGCATTCGCGTGGTCTTTGGCCTCGACACTGGATCGTTTTGGATTTCTGCTGCCACCATTGCCCTAATGATGCGCACGGTAGCGATGCCTCAGCGGCCACAGGAAGGCCGAGTTGAAGAGCATCATTCCTCGTCATTTTGGGCCCGAATTCGCGAAGGGGCTCGGACCTTTGGGCGGATTCCGGTCTTGACCCGGTTGTTGCCAGCCATTGTTCTGAGCAACTTTGCCTTTATGGCAGCCTTTACGATGATGCCATATTGGGTTCACCATCATTTGCACGCCAATGCGCTGTGGTACGGGTTGGTGGATGGAAGCTGGGCGGCGGGCATGGTGCTGGGCAGTATGACGGCTGGGACTTTTCGACGCTGGTCCTTAAAACTGGTCATGATGGCACTGTCGTTAACGGTTGGGGTCCTGACCTTGGGATTTGCCGCCTCGCCATGGGTGTTTTTGTCTGCTCCATTAATCTTGTTAGCGGGGGCAGCCAACGGAGTCATGAATGCGCTATTGATGACCCTTCTGCAACGGCTGGTGCCGAAACCCGTGCAGGGACGTGTCTTTGGCTTGGTGATGACGCTGTTTGGCGTCGCAAACCCATTGGGATCGTTGGCGGCGGGGCTTTTGCTGCACGTGTTGCCGCTTGCCTGGTCGTGGGTGTTGGCGGCGCTGTCGGTCATCATTTTGGCCATCAACATGGGGCGGCTCCAGGACGAGTTTGACGCGCTCGATGGCGGGGGCAGTGTGACTGCCCTTTAGGAATCTTAACCGACGTCACAAATTGGTAACACTTTGGTGGTAGGGTAACGGTCAGGGGTGCGCAACCGCTAGACAGTTTATCGATAATTGAGGTGGTATATCGTTCCCATGAAGCTATCCGATCGGGCACAGGCCAACGGCATCTCTTATAAAGCTGTATGGGTATGGTGGAAACACGGGAAGCTCCCCGTTCCCGTCCGTCAGACGCCGACGGGGACGATCTGAGTGGAGGTGCCTGAGTCACAAGGCACGGGAGTGGTGTGATACGCTCGCGTGTCTTTGGGTGATCGCATGTTGATCCCGTGCCACTACGCCGGAAGGCCGTTTAGAGATTCCTTCTCCGCGACGAGAAGACCCCCAGAATCCGTGGGCTTGGGGTTGTTGGCTTTGGTTTTGTTAACGGGACGCCCCGTTTCCTAATGATGCCAGGTAATATTCCAATTCAACTCCGCCAATCCAAAGAAGATCATGGGCGGCATGCTTCAAAATGCAGACGTATTCAGACTCATGGGTCGATCGGACAGATGGATAGGAAATCGACAATGCGGCGATGACCCGTTGTTCTAGTGTGTACACGGGTACGGCGATGCATTGAATACCCACTTCAAACTCTTCGCGATCATAAGCCACCTGATCGGTCCGAATGCGGGCTAATTCTTGATAAATTTGGTCGGGTTGGGTCAGGGTCCGTGGCGTGCGCGGGATTAGCGGCTCTTGAGATAACACCGTCTCGACGGTTTGCGCGTCTTGAAATGCCAAGAGTAATTTGCCACTGGCTCGGGCCAAGGTGTGGCTGCCGTAATGGAGCACCAACCCATCGACTCGCAGTGCTTGTGATCCGTGGGCAATGGCAATGATCACGGACCGCGTTTCTCGCCAAATGGCGAGATAGGTGGTTTCCCCGGTTTCTCGGGCTACCGAGTTCAACGTATCTTGAACCAAATCCGGCAAGGGATGCTGTCGTAAATATTGATTCCCCCAATAACGGACGGTTTGACCCAAAACATACTGGTGGGGTTGGGCCGCCCGTTGCAACAGGTTATCCTGTAACAGTGTTTTCACTAGATGATGACAGGTACTTAGTTGAATACCGGTTTTTTGCGAGATCTCCGTTACAGACAAACCCGATGGCGCGTCGGCCACCACCGACAAGACGCGCGTCGCCTTGGACACTGAGTGAATGATCCCCGAATTCATGACAAGATCCTCCCTAAACGATTAAACCGCAAACAAAAAAGATCCGCGATTCGGCAATTCTCCATATTGCCAGACTATCATGTTGACACTTATAATTGTATCAGAATGAAGTAAAGTTCACAATATGAATTAAGGAGCTACCTCGATGCGTTTACAAGGGCAGGAGCAGATCGAAGCACCGATCCAGACGGTTTTTACAAGTCTGACGGATCCCCGTGTGTTGTCGAAAACATTACCCGGTCTCCAGTCCCTGGAACCCACAGATGCGAACACCTATCGTGCGCGATTGTCGGTGGGAATTGCCGCTGTACGGGGGGCATTTGACGGCATGTTGATCCTCCGTGAGCTTGAGCCTCCGACGGCATACGCCTTGTACATGACGGCGCGCGGGGCGGGGGGCGTGGTGGAGGTCACGCTGCGCGTTCATCTCGCGGAAGACGCGAATTCCGTGACGCGAATCGAGTATACGGGAGAGGCTGCATTGAGTGGAGTGTGGGCCGCGCTGGGTAGCCGCATGGCTTCGGGGGTTGCCCAAACCTTGATTCGCCAGTTTTTCACGGCGCTGCGTCAAGAAGTGCGCTCGTTGGCGTCGGCGGCTACTTCCTAGTGATTAACGGATTTCGTTGGAATCAGGAAGGAGGACTCATGGTGGATGCATCAAATTTAGTGGGCCAAAGTGTGCGCCGGAAAGAGGACGTACGGTTGTTGACCGGCCATGGCCAGTTCGTGGATGATATTAGCCTACCCGGTATGTTATATGCCGCTGTGTTAAGAAGTCCATATCCTCATGCGCGAATTCGCTCGGTGGATGTTTCGGGCGCCTTGCGCCTTGATGGAGTTGAAGCGGTGATTACGGGAGACGATGCCCAGCAACTCGGTAAGCCTATGGCGGTAACGTTGGACTTATTTACGAAAGTGCCTACCATTTATCCGTTGGCTGTGAATAAAGTGCGGTATGTCGGGGAGCCGGTCGCGGCCGTGGCGGCTACGAGCCGTGAAGTGGCGGAAGATGCGGTGGAACTGATCGTGGTGGACTACGAACCCCTTCCCCCGATCGTCAGTATCGAGGATGCCGAACAACCAACGAGCCTATTATATGAGGAATGGGGCCATAATCGGCAGCTGGATTGGCAATTTCAAGTGGGGGATGTGGGTTCCGCTCTGGCGGGCGCAGACGTGGTAATCTCTGAAGATTTTCCTCATCATCGGTATACCGGTGTGCCTTTGGAAAGCCGGGTTTGTCTAGCGGATTATCGCCCGGGGCAAGGCGCTTTGACCGTTTGGATGTCCACACAAGCTCCTCATCAATGCCGCACGCTGTTCGCTCAGTCTCTAGGGTTACCCGAACATCAGATCACGGTGATTGCGCCTGACGTCGGGGGAGGATTCGGGACGAAATTGCAAATTAATGCCGAGCTGATTCCGGTGCTCTTATCCATAAAAAGTGGACGACCCGTCAAATGGACTGAAGATCGGTACGAAAATTTAGTATCCGGCGTGCATACGCGTGATTACGTGTGCCATTTGGAAGTAGGATTTCGGCGCGACGGGACAATGACCGGCGTGAAGGCCAGCTTGGTGGGAAATCTCGGCTGTGACGGAACGTGTGATGCCGCGGGGACGGCGGCATTGCTGGTCGCGGCTGCCTATCTTCCCGGCCCGTATCATGTGCCGGCCTTCGGCGTAGACGTTGTAGGATATGTCACCAATAAGGCGCCGTACGGCGCGTATCGTGGGTACGGCAAAGACATTGCAAATTATCCCATGGAGCGTCTGATGGAGATGGCGGCCGAGAAGCTGCATATCGATCCGTTGGAATTGCGTCGTCGGAATGTGATCCAACCGGACGAATATCCCTATCAGCAAATTTCGGGACCATTATATGATAGTGGGGATTATCCGGCCATGATCGCAAAAGCGCGAGAAGTCCTCGATTATGAGAATTTTCGTCGTCAGCAAGATGAGACCCGTCGAGAGGGCAAATATCTGGGGATTGGATTTGCCGCGATGTTGGAGCCCTCGGGCGCAGCCGTTCCTAACGGAATCTTTAACGGGTATGAACCCGCGACGGTTCGGATGACGCCGGAGGGCCAGTTTCTCGTGTTTACGGGAAATCAAGATATTGGCCAAGGCATCGAAACCACTCTGGCCCAAGTGGCCGCGAGCCAATTCGGGGTCTCGGTGGATGATGTGCGGGTCGTTTTCGGGGACACCAACGCCGTGCCCTATGGGTTGGGGTCGTTTTCGAGCCGCGGAGCGACTTACGCCGTGTCGGCGGTGCATCGTGCCAGCGTTCAATTAGCCAACAAGCTCAAGCGCATTGCGGCGAATATCTTGGAAGCGAGCGCCGCCGATTTGGTGTTCACGCAAGGCGCGGTGGAAGTGGCAGGAGTGCCGAGCCGTCGGTTAACCCTGCAAGAGCTGGGTAATAAAGTGTACCTGTGGCCCGGGCCATACGGGACCGTGCCGCCTGGGGACGATCCGGATCTTCAAGCCACGGAAACGTTTATGGGCCCACGGGTGCGTTGGCAACCCGATGAGCAGGGCCGTATCAACCTCTATACGACTCACCCGACAGGAATCTATGCGGCGATTGTGGAAGTGGATCCCGAGTTGGGGGATGTGAGATTACGGCGTTTTGTCGTGATTCACGATGCGGGAGTAATTATTAATCCTTTGATTGCGGAAGCCCAGGTCGTAGGTGGTGTGGTTCAGGGGATGGGAGGCGCGTTGTGGGAGGAATTGCGCTATGACGAAGAAGGGCAATTTTTGAGTGGCGACCTGACGTCGTATCTGCTGCCCACGGCTCCGGAAATTCCCGATGTCGAAGTCTACCATTTTGTCAGTCCGTCGCCCTTTACACCACTCGGCACGAAAGGAATGGGTGAGGGCGGGACCATTCCGACTCCGGCGGCGATCCTGAATGCGGTAAACGATGCATTACGTCCGCTCAATGTCTTCCTTAACGATTTGCCGATTACGCCCCAAAAAGTCCGTGCCGCTTTACGCCAAGCCGGGCATTAAATCGGGAGGGTAGTCATGGCAACACGAGCAAAAGTTCTTCCTTTATTGCTGGGGGAGGCCGACGTCTCCAAACAACTGGATATCATTTGGTCCTTATCCCGTGAGCGCGAGATCATTACCGTGCCCATATTAGGGTTTGCGATTCTGGTGAACGACCAAGTGCTGATAGTGGATACGGGTTTTCGGAACGCCGAACGGTGCACCACCGTTCAGCACTTAGGCCCTCATCGCACCCAACCTGAGTGGTCGGTGGCGCAACAACTGGCGCGGTGGGGGATCGCTCCTCACCAGGTATCGATGGTTGTGTTAACGCACTTGCATTATGACCATGCGGGAGGACTCAGCGCTTTTCCTAATGCGCAAATTGTGGTGCAACGGCTCGAGGTGCAGGCTGCCGCAGCTCCGGTGGTTTCGCGCGCCTTGGATGTGGGGGGCCACGCGCTATTTTATGACCGGTTGGATGTCGCGGATGTCGTGTCGACCTATTGGGACCGCCTGGTGTTGTTGGAAGGGGATGAAGAAATCGCTCCTGGAGTGCGGTGTGTCTTATATGCTAATAGCCATACCCCGGGGACCCAAGTGGTCTATGTCGATACCGCTGATGGCCGAATCGCATTGTTGGGCGACTTGGCCAGAAACGTCCATCTAAATATCGAAGAAGAGCTAGTGCCGGGCATTTACTATGATTTGGAGTCTACGCGACGCGCTCTACGCGATGTCAAACGGTCCGCCGATTTATATGTGCCGGCTCATGATTATGCGGTGATGCATCTCTTAGAAAATCGATGATCAAGTATTGAGGAGGGATGTTCATGAAACCCGTACCCATTCGTTACCTTCGGGCTACTACGGTCGATGAGGCCGTGACCGCGTTAGCCCGTTATGGTCTCGACGCCAAGGTATTGGCGGGCGGGCAAAGCCTCATGCCCATGTTGAACATGCGATTGGCGCGTCCCCAAGTCGTCGTGGATATTAATGAGATTCGAGACTTGATGGAGATCCGCTATGATCCCAATGCGAGACAATTGGTCGTAGGGGCGTTGGTACGGCATCAGCAGTTGCTCGAATCGTCTCTAGTTCATGCCCATCAACCCTTATTATCGGCAGCCGCTCGTTATATTGGCCATTGGGCCATTCGGAATCGGGGCACTATTGGCGGCAGTGTTGTCCACCACGATCCGTCAGCGGAATGGCCCTTAGTGACAGCGTGCCTGGGGGCGGAGTTTCACGTGCAGGGTCCGCAGGGTCGCCGCGTGATCCCGGCCGCTGACTTTTTTGTGACATATCTAACAACGGCGGTGCAGGCTGGAGAATTACTCACGGCCGTGGTGATCCCCTGCCTGGGACCCGGCGAGTCTTGGGGGTTCCAAGAATATGCCCGGCGGCACGGCGACTTTGCGTTAGCGGCGGCTGCGGTTACGGTGACCCTGAGCGATGGGGTGGTGACGGCTGCGCGGATTGCGGTGGGCGGTGTGGCCGATCGGCCGGTCGTCTTGTCCGAGGTGACCCAACACGTCGTAGGACAGGCGCCGACTGCCCAACTGGAGGTGCAACTGGGCCAATGGGTGTATGACGCAGTGAATCCCCTGGCGGAATCCCCAGATGAGCAAGCGTACAAGCGGGATATTGCGGCGGTGCTGGTTCGGCGTGCATTTCGGCAAGCGATCAATCGGCAGCCTGCCGGTCAATAACTCACCGAATACAAGGAGGGATCCCTTATGGCAGAGATGGAAGCGGCAGATATGGTCGTCATTGACACCGTGGTGAATGGACGACCGGTGCATCGGACGGTGTCCGCGCGACGGTTGTTGTCGGACTTTTTGCGGTACGACTTGCAATTGACCGGGACTCATGTGGGGTGTGAACACGGGGTTTGCGGCGCGTGCACCGTGTTGTTGGATGGCCAGCCGGTGCGATCGTGTCTAACGTTAGCCGCTCAAGTCTCGGGGCACCACATCACGACAATTGAGGGGGTGGCTGAGATGCCCGCCTTGCCCGCAGCAACGACCGAGGAGCGGGTGCGTCATTTGCACCCGGTGCAACAGGCATTTTGGGAAGAGCATGGATTGCAGTGTGGGTATTGTACGCCGGGCTTTGTCCTGACCACGATCGCGCTGTTGGAAGCCCATCCTGATCCCAGCGATGAGGAGATCCGCGAGACCTTGTCCGGCAATATCTGCCGGTGCACAGGCTATCGCAATATTATTCGGGCCGTGCACCGCGCGAAAGAGCTCTGGCAGACAGCACCGTCAACCGAAGGACGGTGAGCACGAATGGAGGGCACGTTCACGCATCGGGAAGAAGACCACGCACGGCAGTTTTTGCAATGGTATGAGCTTATGTTAACCATTCGGCGCTTCGAGGAGCAGACGATCGAATGGTACCAGCGAGGACTGATCGGCGGTTCTCTGCACCCGGCGATCGGACAGGAAGCCATCGCGGTCGGCGCGTTGGATGCCGTGCGTCCCACCGATTATATGACCATGACCTATCGCGGTCGCGGCCAAGCCTTGGCGAAAGGGGCTTCGCTAGAAGGGGTCATGGCGGAAGTGCTTGGTAAAGCGTCCGGTCTTTGCAAGGGGAAAGGAGGGCCCATGCATATCACGGACGTCACTCACGGGATTATTGGCGCCAATGCCATTGTGGCGGCGGGCATCCCCATTGCGGTGGGAGCCGCATTGGCTGCGCACCTGGCGGGCGACGGGCGGATTGCCGTCACCTTTTTTGGCGATGGCGCGGTGAACCAGGGGGTCTTTCACGAGGCGTTAAATTTAGCGGCGATTTGGACCTTACCGATCGTGTTTGTCTGTGAGAACAATCTGTATTCCGAAATGACCCCCATTCGCGAGATGGTAAAAAATGAGGCGGTGAGCGAACGGGCGGCGGCCTATCGAATTCCGGCAGCGGTGGTTGACGGCAACGACGTAGCCGCAGTGGCCGAAACCGTAGGGATGGCGATTGACCGCGCGCGGTCTGGCGGCGGACCAACCTTTATCGAGGCCTTAACCTACCGGTTCGTCGGACATATGGTGGGGGATCCGGAAACGTATCGAAGTCGCGAGGAAGTGGCGCAATGGCGGGAGAAAGATCCTATTCTTCAGGCTCGCCGTCGGATTGAAGCAGAAGGGTGGGCGACGCCCGAGTCCCTAACCGCATTGGACGATCGGGTTACGGCACGGATTCGTACCGCCGCGGAACAGGTTTTGCAGGCCCCGGAACCTGACTTAGAGGAGAGACTAGCGGATGTCTATTAGCGACACGGATCGTACAATGGCCCAGGCGTTAAATGACGCCTTACGGGAAGAAATGGAGCGGGATCCCCGGGTATTTTTAATGGGTGAAGACATCGGCCATTATGGCGGGGTGTTTGGGGTTACGCGGGGGTTGTTTGCCCAATTTGGTCCGGAGCGCGTGCGCGATACGCCGATTTCGGAAAGCGGGTTTATTGGTGCCGCGATTGGTGCTGCGGCGGCGGGGTGGCGGCCTGTGGTGGAAATTATGTGGATTGATTTTGCGATGGTCGCCATGGACCAAATTGTCAACCAAGCCGCCAAAATGCGCTATATGTCGGGCGGCCAGTTGAAGATTCCGCTGGTAATTCGAACCCAGGAAGGGGCTGGCCGCGGCAATGGAGCCCAGCACTCGCAAAGCCTCGAGAGTATGTTCGCCCAAGTGCCCGGCCTGAAAGTGGTGGCGCCGAGCAATCCACGGGATGCCAAAGCTTTGTTGAAAGCCGCCATACGGGAGGACAGCCCCGTGCTCTTTATTGAACACAAGTTGTTGTATGGGTTCCGCGGACCGGTTCTCCCAACCGATGAAGTGGTACCGTTGGGCATCGCATCCGTGGTGCGACCTGGAAGCGATGTGACAATTCTCTCCTTGTCGCGCATGGTGCATTTTTGCCTGGAGGCGGCCCAAAAACTGGCCAACATGGGGATCGAGGCCGAAGTGATTGACTTACGAAGCGTTCAACCGTGGGACATCGACGCGGTCGCGAAATCGGTACAAAAAACAGGTCGGCTGGTCATTGTGCATGAAGCCCACCGAAGTTTTGGATGGGGAGCCGAAATTGCGGCAACACTGGCGGAACGGGGGTTCGATCATTTGCTGGCCCCTATTCGGCGAGTCTGTAGTGACGACGTACCGTTTCCCTATAACCGTCAACTCGAACGGGCTGTGATGCCGGATCCACAGCGGATTGTCACCACAGTACAGGAACTCTTGCGAGACTATCCTTAAGGGAAGGACTGCGGACGATATGACAGACTTTTTCATGCCAAAGCTGGGGTTGACCATGGAGGAAGCCCGTTTGGTCCGTTGGCTTAAGGCACCCGGGGAGCCGGTCAATGAAGGCGAGGCGTTCGCAGAAATTGAAAGCGATAAGGCCATCCTGGAGCTGCAAGCGCCACAAACGGGCGTGTTGTTGACCCAACGCGTACCCGAGGGCGCGGTCGTGCCTGTCGGTTCGGTTATTGCGACCTTTGGAACGGTAGAGGAGGCATTACAGGTTCAGACCGAGGCTCCGAGTTCGCGTCTACAGACGGCAGAGGACTTGGCAGAAACCGGTCCGGCTGCGGCGCCAGCTGTGCGGCGCCGGGCTAGAGAGTTAGGGGTAGATTTGTCTCAAGTGGTGGCTACCGGGGCGGGAGGGCGGCGCATTACTCTGGCCGATGTCGAACAAGCGGTGGGGCCCAGTCAGTCCCAGAACGCGTCAGCGCACCGCGAGGAAGCTTTGGTTAACCGGCAAGCGGTCGCGGAACGGCTGACCCAGAGTGCTCGCATTCCCCAGTTTCGTGTGCGCATGGATGTTGATGCGGAGACGTTAATCACCGTGCGGTCCGTGATCGATGCCACCACGGGCGAGTCCCTGGGCATTCATCTGACCGTGACGGACTTTGTGTTATGGGCTGTCGTCCACGCGATTCGCGCCCATCCCCGATTTCAACGCGTCTGGTCGGGTAGCCAGGTGGTCACTGTGCCGGACCCGCGGGTCGGCCTCGTGGTTGCTACAGATACCGGGCTCGTCATTCCCACCTTGGCGATGTTTCATGCCGTGAATCTCTTAGAATTAGCCGGGTATCGACATGACGCGGTAACGCGAGCCCGTGCGGGTCGGATACCCCAGCAGTATGCGGGCTCTGCGGTGGTGTCCGTCTCCAATTTGGGAATGACGCGGGTCGATGAATTCGACGCGCTGCTCAATCCGGGGGAAAGTGCGATTCTGGCCGTTGGACGGATCGCGAAACGTCCCGTGGTGCGAGAGGATCAGCTTGTCGTGCGACGCCAATTCACACTGACATTAACGTGTGATCATCGTGTTGTTGACGGGATGGACGCCGCCCATTTCATCGAGACGGTGGCCCAACAATTGGAATCGATGAATTGGCCGATTGGCCACGGAGGACGGCATGATTATTCTCGCTAACATTACCATTCACCTGCCTTCAACGCTGGAGCCTACCACCGTCGCGACCTTGCAAGCGGCCGAACATACCCAAGCAATCGCCTATCAGCAGCAAGGCAAGCTACGAGCCATTTGGCGGGTCGTGGGCCGGTATGCCAATGTTAGTCTGTGGGATGTGGAATCACCTGAGGAACTTCACGATTTGCTGCAACGGCTGCCGCTCTTCCCCTATATGTCCGTGGATTTGACCCTGCTGGCGCGGCATCCGTCAGCCGTGTGCGGTTTGGAGCCATCAGCGGAATTAAAATGATCCTTATCTCTGACTATGTCCTTGAAGCCATTACGGGGTATGCTCTATTGCTTCATCAGGATGGAAGTGGCGGCGGGGACTCACCTCCATAGGCGCTAACCTAAGCTAGCTGAATCGCATGGGAGGCGTCATTTGCGGGGGCGCTCATGGAGTGCAGTTCCGATACCGGAACACGTGAAGGGCTTTGGTGGGATCGCGGGCCAGCACCCAATAGACGGACGATCCTGAACAACCTTGGATGTTAGTCTATTAGTCTAATTGTGGACACCGCGAATTGAGTCAGGATGAGACAATCATTCTCACTTAAGGTGAATCCGATGGCCAATCAATATGATCGCGCGTTTAAAGAACAAGCGGTTCCACGCGTGTTGATCCCACCAACAAGTGGGGCCCGAGTGGCCCGCGAACGGGGAATCCCCCGCAAAACCTTGTATACCTGGGTCGCGGCCTATAAAGCCGACCCGGTCGCACCCTTTGTGGGCAGCGGGCATCTGAAAGTGGAGGACCCAGCTCCGCACGATGGGCCGCGGCGTATGCGGGATCTCGAAGATGAGAAGGCGATCCTATAGGCCTGGCGCAATCGCCGGCCCAGTTCCCGGGATCATACCCGGGCTCTGTCAAGGCCAATTTGAAAATCGCCAAAAACGCCAAGAGGGAATCACCAAAAGGGCCAACGGAATGTCTGCAATAGGGCCAGGATTAAATCGCCAGTTTGGCCAACCGAAAATCGCCAGGGGATGTAGACAGCAAGAGGCCCTCGACGGCCACGTCGTCGAGGGCGGGTGATGACACCCGGTGTCACTCAGGTGGGGACGTCTCGGGTTCCGGCGTGGGCGGGCGGGAACGCCACGAGGATAACACAGCCGCGGCGCTTCAAGACACGCCCGCGCGGACGCGTCGCCCCATGATGGGTGGGCCCAGACCGGGAGTGGCTGCTCCACCCGAGCCCCATCCCAGGCCGTGGCGGATCACGGTGGTTCGGTCGGCGGGCCTTGCGCTCAGGCATCGCTCACCGCCGTCCCATCAATCGATAGGTCGGGGAAATTCCGTTCGACGGCTGTGCGGAGGCTCCACGCGAGGTGATGACCGAAAGGCGCTGTAAAAATGCGAGAGCTTGAGCGACAATAGTTAGGAAGCGCACTAAACTAAGGAGGCTCAAACTCTCTATGCATAGAATACCACCGTCCCAACAAATTCAAGAGGCCATCCATCAACTGTTAACGGAAGGATTAACGGCCGAGGCCACGGACGTCACCCGTGAACTCTTGCGGTTAGGGGCGCAGCGCCTCGTCCAAGAACTCTTGGAACAAGAAGTGACCGATGTCTTGGGGCGTGAGCCTTACGTACGGGATGGAGTTCGCGGGGCACGCGGCTATCGGAATGGCTACCGCCCGGCGACGATTAAGACCGCGGAAGGGGGCGATTCCCGTGGCCGTGCCGCAAGTCCGGAACAGGCCGGCACCCTTTCACTCGCAGATTCAGAAGTATCTCAACGGGAGGACCGACACGGTGAATCGATGAGCGGTCGAAATGTATGCCCAAGGGCTATCCACGCGCGACATCGAGGCCGCGTTCACGACGGCCACCGGGGAGCGATTGCTGAGCCAAACGGCCATCAGTGCAGTCACCGAGGCGTTATGGCAGGAGTACGAAGCCTTTCAGCAGCGGTCACTCGCCGACATTCCCACCTCCGTCTGGTAACGAACGGACGCCGGGAATTAATGGCTATGTTCTCGGCAACGGGAGATACAATGCCCGAGCCACTGAAAGAATTCGTGTCATGACGACAGATTGTGCTGAGTCGCTAGATCTTGGGAGATACGACGTCCGTTGATGCGATCTTGGCGCTGTTGCGCCGCGTTAAGCCACAGGAGCCACACGCGGCGAAGCAGACTCGCGCTCGCGTAGGTTAAGAGACAAGGCGTCTCCGCGGCCGCCCGGATTTGCGGGTATCTCGCCGCCCGGGCGAACATATTCTACAATAAGGCCTAAAGGTTTTCATCAAGATAGTCGGGCTGCGGAAACTCCGTCCCTTAAGATGAGGGGGGGTGCCGCATATGTCTTTGCGATTGACAAAGGGACTATGATCGTCCTTAATCTATCTGTGCAACTGACATTGATGGTCGAATTCCAAGCGAATGCCGACCAAGTCGCGTGGCAGCTGGCGACAATGGCGTGGGTTAACGTAGCGGCCTGCGACCGGAGGAAGGCTTTTCGCGGGTGCACGGGGAGTCAAGTGAAACAGGCGGGCGTATCCGTCGCGTTGGTCGATCCATACAATGCCTCGCGGACCCGTCTACGTGGTGGATTGATTCATCGGCGCAATCGTCTGGACCCTGCCGGCTTTCGGGGCATCGGCTGCGGAGCCGCGGTCTCGTCGGCCATCGCCGCGGGCAACACTGCCCGCAGGACGGCCGTCGACCGGTCGTACGCGGGATCTCCCCGGAGATACCTGCAAGCTTCCTCTGTTAGGGCGCGGTTATTGGCGAGGCTTTTATGACATTCGTGCGTCGGTTGTTTTTGATTAACACAGGTTGGACGCTGGCTATGTACCTGGCGTCCAGTTTTGTTGGCGCCTGGTTTTGGAACATTGGAACCGGCCTTCGCCCTATTCTCGTCTTTTATGCAACGTTATTTGCTGTCATGGTGGCGACCTTTGCCGTCGCGTCGCGCAGCCGCTGGTTTCCCTCGAGTGCTTTGTTGCTAACTTTGGGGATTTTTCTCAACGCCTTATACCTCCTGCTCATGTTGATATTAAGAGGCGAATCGCGCCACGTGTTGGTGTTATTGGCGCTCTTGGACGGTGCGTCGGCGAGTTTTTATTGGCTCAGCTTATTTGTGCTGGCGGCCACCTGGGTGCCCGCTGAGCATGTGGCGTGGTATAACAGCTGGACGGGAACGATCGAAGCCATCTTGGGACTGACGGCACCCATTGTAAGTGGATTGGTGATTCACAGTTTTCATCATCTAATTGGGTACCGTCTTATATTTTTGGCCGCTTTTGTGGCCTTGATGATCTCGGCCGCGTTATCGTGGAGCAAAGGTCCGCCGGCAGCTCAGCAGCTAGTAGCCATAAGACAGGGCAGCAGTTCTCCCGCGGTCGGGTGGGGGCGGCTCCTGTGGGGATTTTTGTTCCTCGGCTTGAGGGATGGCCTCTATTTTTTCGTGCCAGGCCTTCTTCTCTACATCGTCACGCAAAATGCGGTATGGTTAGGCGTGTACAATGCCTGGACGGCCGGACTCCAGGGGCTCGCATTTTGGCTGCTAACACGGCCTAGATTACGCCAACGCGTGGAATGGGGGCTCCTTGGGGCTACCGCATTAGGCCTTTTGGGGATGTTTCTATGGGCCACACCCCTGAGTTCGTGGACGATCATGGCCTTGGGCGCAATAATTTCTCTTTCGTACCCGCCGTTTAAAGTGAGGCTGGAATCCGATGCATTGACCGTCATTGGAACGGCAAGTCACACGTACGGCGACAGGGCCCGGCTTACCAGCGTCAAGGAGGTCTGGATCAATGTCGGTCGCCTGGTCAGTCTTTCCCTTCTCATTCTGGTATTGATGCTGGTGCCGGGCCCGGTGCCGCTCCGTCTTATGCGGTGGTTCTTAGCGAGTTGGTCAGTATTACCCGTAGCCTTATACGTGATATTGCGCGGGTGGTGATCGATGGCCAACCGCCAACGGGGTGGTATCTGATAGACGGCGATTGATGCCCGGTGCCTAGGGATTAAAAACCAAAACCGCCGCCAATCCCCCCGAAGCCGCCAAATCCACCGCGGCCAAAGCCTCCGAAGCCTCCAAAACCGCCAAGGCCGCTAAATGAGGGCATCACGGTGACTGTGACTTTGTGACCGGATGACGTCAGGGAATTCTTCGGAACCATGATGGCCTCGCCAGGCTGCACCCCGTGCGTCACGATTACCTCGTTTAGCCCGATGAGGCCGAGTTTGACCCGATTCTTTTGGCCGTTGGCACGCTGCACCGCCCATCCTGCGGGTGTTTCGCTCACCGCGTCAATGGGGACAGCTAAACCCGTTTGCGAAGCCACTTTAACGGATAAGTCGGCAGACATTCCTAGCATGGGAATAGGTTTTGTCCCTAAGTGAGTAAAACGCACGGTCAAAGGATATGTGGGCGCCGCAGTTGATGATCCCGTGGTCCCCGATGGGGGATTCGACGGATTCAGCGACAACGATGAGACGACGCCTTGATATTGGACGCCAGGTTCCCCAGGAATCGCGATGGTGACGGGCTGCCCATCCTTTAATTCTCCTACCACTAGTTGTGAGGCGCTGGCGTCAATCATGACATCCTTGGTATCGGCTACCACGATGGAGAGCGGAGTTTCGCTGGTGGCCGCCGTGACCGAGGTGGTGCTTTGGCCGCCGAAGCCAAAACCCAATCCGCCGCGTCCTGCCCCAAAGCCGAAGCTAGTAGGGGGGGCGGATGCTGTCTCAGAGGCACTGGTCGTGGACGCGGTGCTACTGGGAACGAGGTCGCCGGCTGTCAGATTCACCGCGACCACCGTGCCCGCGAGAGGCGACGTCAGCGTTTGACCGTTGGCCAGGGCGGCTAGTGTTTCGCCTTTTGTGACTGCTTGACCCACTTTGACGGGAATTTGGCTGACCGTCGTGGAGGGCCCATCGTAGGAAACAGCAATTTGGTTCACGCTAGCGACAGTACCGGATAGGGATACATATTTGCTAACGGTCGTACGCTTTACGGTGACGGCTGTGAGTGTGGTGGCCTCGCTTTTGGGCGATGGGCCGATGAGCAGGGTTGCCGCTGTGCCCGCGGCGACGACCGACAATCCGGTCGCCGTGATGATCAGTCGCCGGCGCATGCCGACCCCTCCTTTACCTATGTGAATGTTGACCATGCGCATCGTTAATCGACCCTCAATGCCGCGGCTGGGCGCATCAATGCCGCGCGTGTAGCCGGCCATAAGCCGAAGACTAAACCGACGGCTAAGGCAAAGGCAAAGGCGACGATGGTCATGGGCACGCTGACAATAGCGGTTGACTGCAGCAATTTGGCGATGACATGCGAGAATGCGACCCCGCCGGCTACGCCAATGAGCCCACCTAATCCCGAGAGCACCAGCGCTTCCACCAAGAATTGCAGCAAGATGTCTCGCGTCGAAGCGCCGACTGCTTTGCGGATTCCGATTTCTCGCGTGCGTTCGGTGACGGATACCAGCATAATGTTCATAATGCCGATGCCGCCGACGATTAGCGAGATACTCGCGACTCCCCCCAAAAGATAGGTGGTGACCTTGTTGACGGCGCTTAACGTGGACAAAATCTGGGATTGCGCGGTCACGGTAAAGTCTTGACTGGATCCGAGCCAATTCAGCAGCTTATCGTCCAAACGATCGACCACACTGGTGACGTTGGCGGTCTTGGCTGCGGACAAGTCAACGGTGGTAATGCCGTTATCGCCAAAGATTTGATTGTACGTGGTCCAGGGAATCACCGCGAAGTCGTTGGGATTTTCGCCGGCCGCGGTGGGTTTGGCGGCTAACACCCCAATGACGTGCAAGGGGACGCCGTTGACGGTGACGATATCCCCAACGGGGTCAGTAGACCCAAAGAGGGTGGCGGCATCCCCTGAACCCAAGACAATCACGGGGTTCGCAGCATCCACATCGAGCGGCGATAAAAAGCGCCCTTCAGCTAGATGATATTGCAGGATTGACGCATAAGCGCTACTGGTGCCGTCTAATGGCGAGCTTAAGGTATTATCACCCACGGCTAACGTGGCGTTGCCCGACATCACCGGAGCGGCGGCCACAATCCCTTTGGTAAGCCCCAGCTGGCTGACTTGGTTCTGGGTCAGCGGCGGGGGAGGTGTCGCCGGAGTGGAGGCGGTGCTGGAACTAGGCCCGGCAGCAAAGGGGTTATAGCCAACATTCACATCAATGAGATTGGAACCCAAACTTTGAATGTGGCTGGTGATGGATTGCTGCGCGCCGTTACCGAGCGAGACGAGCGCAATGACTGCCGCCACGCCAATAATGACACCCAGCATGGTCAGGATGGATCGCACTTTTTGAGCCCAAATAGCGCGAAAGGAAATGCGCAAGATTTGGCCAATCATCGGTTCACCTCGCGATCTGCCACAATGCGGCCATCTTTGATTTCCAAGATGCGGTGTCCCCACTTGGCGACATCGCGGTCGTGAGTAATCATCACGATGGTGTGACCTTCTTGCGACAGTTCTTGAAACAACTGTAAAACCTCTAAGCCGGTTTGGCTGTCCAGATTTCCGGTCGGTTCATCTGCCAGAATTAGCGGAGGCCGGGTGACTAGAGCTCGCGCAATGGCTACGCGCTGTTGTTGGCCACCGGAGAGTTGATTGGGACGGTACGTGAGGCGATGCTCAAGTCCTACCCGTGCCAACGCTTCCCGAGCCCGGCGCTGCTGCTCGTGGCGCGACAGTCGTTGGTAAATGAGAGGCAAGGTCACATTTTCCAGTGCATTCAGCGTCGTCAACAAATTGAAATTCTGAAAGACAAAGCCGATGTGCTCTCGGCGAACGCGGGTTAACTGCATCTCGCTGAGATGCGCCAAATCCTTGTCGTGAAAGCGGTAATGGCCTTCAGTGGGAACGTCGAGGCAACCGAGAATGTGCATTAAGGTCGTCTTTCCGGAACCCGAGGGGCCCATAATTGTCACAAATTCTCCTTCATTGACGGTAAAGGTGATGTCCTGTAACACAGGAACATCTTGGTTTGCCATGGGATAGCTTTTGGAGATGTGTTCTAACGCCAAGAGAGTGCTCATGTTATCCTCCAAATCCGCGGAATCCGCCAAATCCACCGAATCCTCCGCCAAAGCCCCCAAACCCAGCGCGGCCAGTGGGCGCGGTGCTGGTGGTCGCTGCAGGGTTAGGCACTAACACCTCTTGGTTTGCGGACAATCCCGAAACGATTTGCGTTTCCGTACCGTTTGTGAGGCCTAAGACCACCGGTCGGGCAACCGGGATGGTGGTCGCCGTTCGATGCGTTGCGGCAGTGGTTGAAAATCCGCCACGGCCAAAGCCGCCCCCTCCAAACCCACCGCTGCCAAACCCTCCGCCAAAGCCGCCCCCGAAGGTGGGAATGGGCAGGGTCTTTTCCGGGACTAGCACTTCGGCCTGGCCGTTGATGGTTTCAATGGCAGAGCTGGGAACGTAAACCGCGTTGTCGACAGTTCCCGTGTCAATCGTGGCGTTCACGCTCATGCCTAACAGAATGCCAGTGGGATCCGAGATTTTGATGGTGACGGGATAACTCACGGTGCCGGTGGAGTTGGTCGTGCCGAGAGCTCCCACGGTGGTTACCGTTCCCGCATACGTTTTATTGGGTAAAGCGGGTAACGTGAGGCTCACGGATTGTCCGACTTTGACGTTGCGGATGTCGTCCTCGGATACGCTGACATTGGCGTAAATGGTTTTCATGTTGGCCACGGTCATAATGGTTTGCCCGGCCGAGACATAGCCTCCGGTCGCGGTGTTCAGATTGACGACGGTGCCGGAAATAGGGCTGGTGATGGCCTGCCCGTTGGCCAGCGTGGCTACTGTTTGTCCTTGGGAGACTGTTTGCCCCAAGCTGACTTTCACTTGGGAAATTTGTCCGCTGGTTGGCGCTTCGATGGTAGCTTCATTAGCTGGTGCAATGGTGCCGCTGGCTGACACTTGGCCTTCGAACGTGCCTTTTTGGGCGGTTTCCACCAGATATGCGGAAAGGACAGGGGATGCCGCTTGTGCACGATGGGAATGCGAGGCAATGAATCCGCCGGCCCCGCCCACAATCACCACGCCAATGCCTACGTAAATCCATCGTTTGGTATTGGCCTTCATGGGTGTAACGTCTCCTTTTCAGGTTTTGTTGGCATCCTACCCAACAATTGTTACCAACGTGTTTCAAAATCAAAGACATCGTTCGTTTTCGCCGCTTTCCTTATGAGGGATGAGTCGTGTTATGATGAGCGGGTGGTAACGCGAAAAAGTAACGCCCAAATTTTTCTTCTGACCGAATTCCCCTGGTCGCTTACTGTGGCCTGGATGTCGTCATACCTCACGATTTTTTTAGTGGGCGAGCATTTGTCGGCTCGTGCCATTGGCTTGGCGCTGGGGATCGGCAATGTGGTGCAGGTCTTCGGGTTAGCGTACGCCGGCGGGTTAGCACGGCATATTGGCCGTAAAAGTAGCATCATGGCGGGGGATTTTGGGGGTTGGGTAATCGTCCTCGGAATCTGGGCCTTTGTGAGAAATCCCCTCGTCCTGGCGCTGGGTCTGGTGCTCAATCAGGGGTCAGGGTTTGTTGGCCCTGCTTGGAACAGCCTTTTTAGCGAGGGAGAAGATCCGAGCGCTTTGCCGCGCGCGTTTTTTGTGCTGCAGATGCTGGGGGTGACGGGCGGGCTCTTGCTGCCGTTTATTGCCCCATGGGTTCGGGAGCGCGGCGTGGTGATTACCGGGCGCTGGATTCTTCGGATATTGTGGCCTCTTGTCACACTATCCTGGGTTGCCCGTTGGTTATGGTTACAGGAGTCGGAGGCCGGTCGTCACGCGATTGGCGCGAAAACGTCGCGCACAGTGGTGATTCAGCATCTGAGAGACGGGTTACGCGGTGTCGGCAGCATTTTAGCGTTGGTGAGAATTCTTGTCCAAGTCCCGTTGTTGCTCTTTGCCAATCTTGCCCCGCTGGCGTTGGTCTCCGCGCATGGCGCCGCGTTACCGGCCAGTCTTTTGGCGTGGCTGCCCATTCCCGCCACGGGAGCGCTGGGGATTTTATGGTGGATGCGGCATCGGCGATTTCACTTATCCCGAGTTCAGGGCATCGCCCTTAGCCTCGCCGTCCTCGCGGCGGGATTTCTGTTGCTGGCCGTGGCAGGCCATGGAAAAGTATGGCTCGTGTTTATGGCTTGGGCGTTCATTGCCGCGGGTCAGTCCGAATTCTGGAGTAGCCACACGAGCTATTGGATGACGTGGCTTGGGGATACCGTGCGGGTTGATGTTCAGGGCTGGATTGGAGTCATTACTGCGGGTTTAGTCGCTGCCCTGTCGCCGCTCGTCGCGCCCCTCTTAGCTCACGATCCCCAGCCCATCTTGCTTCTGTTTGCTGGAGCATTAGTGGTCTCATTCATTATTTGGAGCCTCACCACTTTTCTGTCTCGGGGTATCGACCGCGATGTCGCATAACGGTATGGGCATTGTCCCACACTATGTTGGGTGATGGATCGTGCGCCGTCAACAATGGGCCATAGCAGCCGGTCTCGTGGTGTGGTTTGGCGCAATCCTCGTGTCTATGTCCCCTAAGACTTTGAGTCATGCCGTCACTTTACCAAAGTCGTCGACCTTGGAATCGGTCGGTGGCATTCCCGTGTGGCCTTGGATGCCGGGCGGCATTTTATGGCATCCTCGAACCTTTCAAGCGTTACCGTATACGGTTAAACAGGTGAAAGACCATACCTTGCCTGACGACGTGGTGCTCATTGAACATCCCGGGCGTGAGGGGACGGTGTTGGTAACTGGGGTCCACAAGAGAACGATCTCAGAACCTCAACCGGCGACCGTGGCTGTTGGCACAGCCCCCGTGCATGCGCTGACCGTGGGAGGTGTAACCTACCATTACGATCGCGTGTTGATGATGATGACCACCGCGTACAACGGATCGCTGGCCATGAACGGGCCGGCTGGGCCCGTGGCTGCTTGGAACGGACAGCCGCTTCACCGGGGCGATGTAGCGGTCGATCCGAGTGTGATTCCCTTGGGCACGTATCTCTATATTGACGGCTATGGTCCTGCTAGGGCTGTGGATACTGGATCGGCCATTTGGGGAGATCATATTGACTTATTCTTTAACGAATCCGATTTTAAGATTGCCCTTTACGGGATTCAATTCCACAAGGTTTACGTGTTGACTGGACGACCGCCTGATTTTTCCGCCTCATGATTGCCTCTTACTCGTAACAGGTTGGCAACATCTTTGGGGTATATGGATAGCGAGAGGGAAGTACTCGTCTCAGAAAGGGGAGGATTGGGTGAAGGCATTGGCATGGGCATTTGCCGCTGTCGTTGTCGGAGGGGCGGCTGGAGTCACAGTCGCTATGACCCATCATCACGCGACGAACAATGGAACGGTAGCAACCCTTCCCGTGACAGCAACGCCGAACAGTTGGCATCGCGGCGATGGTTTTGGCGTCATGGGAAAGATGTTCCAGGATGCGGCCCAAGCATTAGGTATGACGTCTAGTCAACTGCTGTCGCAGCTAAAGTCTGGCGAAAGTTTGGCCACTATAGCCTCTCAACACGGTTCGTCGGCTAGTGCTCTGGAATCCACGTTGTTGAAAGACGTGACATCAGTCATTCAAGAAGCGGAAGCGCACGGGCAGCTGACCACAAGTCAGGTTGCCACGCTGGAGTCACACTTGAAGAGGATGATTGACCGGTTGGTGACGACCACGCCTGGCCAGTTTACCTCCTCAGCAGCAGGCCGGTGGCATGGTTACGGCGCGGGCCTTATGGGCCACTTAATGACCGAGGCCGCCGGGGTGCTTCACCTGTCGACCGATCAATTGGAATCGGATTTGGCGTCGGGCCAATCCTTGTCGACCATTGCTGCGAAGCAAGGTGTACCCTTGAGTCAGTTGGAGTCAACCCTCACTAAGGATTTGGAGGCAAATATTCAAAGCGCGGTAAACGCAGGAACCTTGACGTCGTCACAGGCAAGCATGGTGGAGTCGCACCTCAGCTCGATGGTGGATCGTTGGGTAACTGGTACAGGGTATCGCCGAGGCGGTTGGAGTTCCTAGCACGTAACCACAGAAGAACGGGCCAGTTCGACGAGCTGGCCCTTTTTGTGGAATTAGCATGACGCTCTCCACTTTGGCCTGCCTTTAAATTGCGGTATGATTTGACTAATCTCGATGGGGAGGATTTGGGGAATGGGGTTATTGGAAGAAAAAATTGCGGTGGTAACTGGGGTTGCGAATAAGCGCAGTATTGCCTGGGGCATTGCACGTGCCTTCGATCGTGAAGGGGCACAATTGGTGTTAACGTACCAGACTGACCGCTTTTTGGAAAACTTGCAGAAATTAGTCCCGGAGTTGTCCCACACACCCCAATTGGTTCCGTTGGACGTGAGTGATGATGATTCATTGGCGCAGTTAACTGACGCAGTGCGGGCGCGTTATGATGCAGTGCACGTATTGGTTCATTCGATAGCCCACGCCGATGCGAACGATTTGTCGGGCCGCTTTTTAGATACCAGTCGGGCAGGATACCATTTGGCTCAAGATGTCAGTGCCTATTCGTTGACCGCTTTGGTCAGAAGTCTTCACCCACTCTTAATCCAAGCGGGACGTGCTTCCGTGATTACCATGACCCATCTAGGGTCCGTTCGCGTAATGCCTAACTATAATGTGATGGGGGTGGCGAAGGCGGCCCTTGAGTCATCGGTGCGCTATCTGGCCTATGATTTAGGTCGTGAGGGGATTCGCGTGAATGCGATTTCCGCAGGCCCTATTAAAACGTTGGCTGCATCGGGGGTCAAGGGGATTTCGACGGCATTACATAGCACGGTGGAAAAGGCGCCGATTCCCGAAAATATCACCACGGAGGATGTGGGTAACGCCGCCGTGTTCTTAGCTTCGCCGTGGTCCGAGCGCATTACGGGCATGATTCTCTATGTGGACAGTGGATCACATATTCTCGGTTTTTAGTCGCCTAAAGGGAAGGGGAGTCGTTTATGGAACAAAGGATAGCGGTCATTGGGGCTGGAACTATGGGCAGCGGCATTGCCCACGTCGCGGCGTTGCATGGTTATCAGGTCTATATGATTGATGAGAAACCAGGGGTGGTGCAGACGGCGCGTGTACGCATTCACCAGCGCCTGGATCGCGAAGTCGAAAAGGGGCGGTTAACGCCAAGCGAGCGAGAGGCCGTGATGGACCGCCTCATCGAGGCGACCTGGGACCACGTGGCGGACGCTGAACTGGCTATTGAAGCGGTCTTGGAGATCATGGAGGTGAAGAAGGCCGTCTTTCAAACGTTGGACCGGGTGCTGGGTCCAGAGGCGGTTTTGGCAACCAATACCTCTTCGTTATCGATCACTGAAATCGCGACGACGACACGTCGACCCCAGAATGTTGTTGGCCTTCACTTTTTTAATCCTGCCCCGGTTATGAAACTGGTGGAAATTGTCCGCGGAGAAGAGACGAGCGACGACACGGTCCAACGGGTGCAAACGTTTGCCACCTCTATCAACAAAGAAGCGGTGGTGGTTCAAAAAGACACCCCAGGCTTTATCGTCAACCGCGTCCTGATGCCTCTATTTATTGAGGCTATGCGCATTTATGAAGAAGGAATTGCGAGTAAAGAAGACATTGATAAAGCCATAAAACTAGGACTTAACCATCCCATGGGTCCCTTGACGCTGGCCGATCTGACGGGACTGGACGTGGACTTAAACGTGATGGACTACCTGTTTCAGGAATTTCACGACGACCGTTTTGCCGCCCCGATGGTTTTGCGTCGCCTAGTGCGAGCAGGCAAGTTGGGGCGAAAGACTGGTAAAGGTTTTTACAACTATGATGGGGTATAGCAACGCGGCTTTACGTCAATAATTGTGGCTTGTCGCGGTCTCTTTTCACTCATCACCTCCCATCTGTGCACAGTGGGTCGGTTGTAATCCATGGGAGCACCCCTTGAAGTTTAAGACATTTCACGGCGGTGCTTCCTTCCGTGCCCTGCTGCCGGTTGCCAATTTTTACGCGGGGTTGACCCCAGCCTTTACACGATCCCACCCCGAGTCACCGTGTTCTTCAAGCAGCCACTGCGTCCTGCGATCCCACCGGTTTTATCATAGAGCCCCGCGACGCTTGACCTGGATATCTAGCGTTGTTATAATACCTGATGTTGGTGCGGAAGTAGCTCAGCGGTAGAGCATCGCCTTGCCAAGGCGGGGGTCGCGGGTTCAAATCCCGTCTTCCGCTCCAGTTTTTCGCCTTATCCGCGGCGACGTAGCCAAGTGGTAAGGCAGGGGTCTGCAAAACCCCTATTCCCCGGTTCGAATCCGGGCGTCGCCTCCACGATTGTGGGTGGTTAGCTCAGTTGGTTAGAGCGCTCGCTTGACATGCGAGAGGTTCAGAGGTTCGAGTCCTCTACCGCCCACCAAAAATTTGGGGCCCCGCAAGCGATTGCGGGTTTTTGCATTAGTCGCGCCTCCGTGGCGTGACTACACGGGACAATGTGATGCAGAGCCCACACTATACCGACTGATTGAATCCGCGGACTAATCATGAGCTGGCAGCTGAAGAATGAGCAAACGAAAGGCTTCTCGTTCGCGTTCGGTTAACTTTTCCCAGGCTTCGACAGGCCATCCCCGCTTGTGTAGGTGTCGTTCGCGGGGGCTTGACTGCAGAAATGATAGACGACGCCACGCATCAAATTCCTCCCTATTCTCTGGTAGAACCAGTCTCATGGGCGTGGTGGCAACCCACCCTACCACACGGCAGCAAGAAACCAAATATCCACGTGGTAACGCCGAGAACACTGCTGGCACAAAACCGGCATCCAATTTTTGAGAGATTTGTGCGGCCGTCGGCATTTGCACACCGTCCGCTAGGCGAGCGGCGCGGTGGCGCGGACATTCAGGGTTTGATGCACCCAATCGTGGAGATCGATCCAATCCAGCGTCAGAAGCGCTTCCGGCGCGTCGGTCGGGGTGTAAATCGGATCGGCTTGGGCCACCGTTGCATCGAGGCGGGGATTTTCGAAAGAGCGGTCCAAACATGCTTCATCGCACTTTTTACGGGCCTGTCCGTCACTACCGCGAGAGGGGTGGCCCGATTTTCGCTGCCCCCCAAGAGCGGGTTTGGCAAGAGCACCCAGACCGACGCTACTAGCGTGGTGGGTTGCGATTAACGCAAATGGCCGCGTTGGTGAAAGAATTCTGTGTTAGACTCAGGCGAATTATCGAGGGCCTCCTTGGCAGCGAACTGGGGATAAGTTAGGCAAATTACCTGTCCATCAATCGCTTGAATGCTTCAGGATGGTGCTTCAAGATTTCTACACGAATACGCTGAAATTCGGGGTTGACCCCGGGTTACAGAGAACGTGGTCAAACCCCACCGATGTCCCGCAACGGTCCTACGATCCTGAGGACGGTTCGCCCATATTGACAACAATGAAATCGGAAAATGGTTAAAAGCCCGGCTTTAACTGCCTGAATTTCGTCACCAAGGTCCATCGCCGTGCCGTGTCCGCTCGCGGAACTAACGCGTGGTTGATCGTCCCATGCAGGTACAAAATTGATTGCACGCTTGTGTCATGCGGGGAGAACCGCCACACTGGTAGTCCAGCGGTTCGGTTCCGATTGGCGGCCATCCACTGACATACCGTGTCAACTAAAGCCATGCGCCGCTATAGGAGGGATTAGGTTTTTCGGATGGACCTGCATGTGTGTTCCTGCATGATACCTTGCCACCTGCATTTACATCGAGTACAACAGGATCGTAATCCGGTCAAGAGAGGCGGCACTATGTGGGTAATTTTCGCAACAATTGTCGAATACAAGTCGCAGTACTACGCGCGCTGGTGGGTGTGACTTTGACTCCAAGCTTGTGCAAAAATAAGTGCTTTAATATATGGGCTGCGACTCCTCGGTACAGGTTTTATCGTGCTCACTTTAGCCCCGCGCGGAATTGGGGCATGCGGCAGTTGGTTCCAATGATGCATAAAACGGGGGATGGGTAGTTGGAATTATAGACAGACTTGTCGATGAAATTAGAGATTTGCGTTTAAAATACCTTGCATTGGTTGAACCATTTGATTATATTAAAGGTGGTAGGCAATGATGGCGTACTTGAAGAAGAACTCCATTCCGGAGCAAATCCTGACTCTGATTGCAGAAGACATACAGGCAGGCCGAATTAAACCCGGAGATCGGTTATCGCCGGAACGGGAATGGGCAGAAGAGCTAGGTGTTAGTCGTCATTCTTTACGCCAGACGATCAAAATCCTTGAAGCATTAGGGGTGGTGGAGAGCAGGCCAAAAAGCGGTACTGTAGTCCGTCATTTCAATTTGACTGACTTATTCGATATGGCGGGATTGTTGCTGCGATTGTCCAATCCTCCCTTGCCGAAGGTGCTTGAGGCTCGCCGCCATTTGGAAGGTATTACTGTTTATTTAGCTAGCTTAAACCGTACAGACCAAGATCTCGGAGAGATTCGGCGCCATTTGACGACACTACAGTCTTCGACAAATCTTGATGAATTAATTAACGCTGATGCCTCGTTTCATTTGGCAATTTCACATGCGACTCATAACGAGATCTTAGATGCGTTGGTTCGAATTGTTTCCGGCTACCTGCGCGACAGTGTGCGGACAATAAGAGTGGTGCTATATAGTAAGCCGCACGTGTACGCAAAGTTTACGGAACAGCACACAAAAATTTACGAAGCAGTTGCCGCAGGTAATGGTCAGTTGGCGTCGCATTGGGTGTATGAACACCTCCTATATGCAGAAATGGAAACCATGCAGCAACTTGGCGTTACGGAGGATCATCCCAACGACGCTCCGTGAGCGGAGGGGGAGAACATGGTAACGCAACCTGAGGTTAGAGCTGGTGGGCGCCGCCGAGTCCCTGTTTACGCGTTTATTCTGGGTCTCATATTTCTGTCGACGTTGATCTTGTACTTTGACCGGGTAAACATTTCTTTGTTAGTGCCAACTTTGGAAAGGATCTTTCATTGGAATGATGCCGAGGTTGGTCTGGCGCTATCCGCATTTTTTCTTGGGTACACGATTTTTCAAATTCCAGGGGGATTATGGGCAGACAAATCAGGGGGCAAACGGCCCCTTGCTGTCGGTGCAGCGTGGTGGTCCGTGTTTACGATGTTGTCGGCGTTTGGTGTCACGATCCCTCTTATGTCACTATTTCGATTTGGCATGGGTATGGGTGAAGGGGTAAACTTTCCTGCTGATACGCAACTGGTTGCTCAATGGATTCCCAAAAAACATCGTTCGCGCGCTACAGGATTTAACTTGTCAGCTATTGCACTTGGCCCATTAATTGCCACGCCCCTCACGATATGGATACTTACCAGTCTCGGATGGCGTATGGTATTTGTCGTGTATGGACTCATCGGCTTGGCATGGGTCGTCGCGTGGGCCATATTTGGGCGCAGCCGCCCTGAAGATCATCCGTCGGTAAGTGCCGAAGAGATTAATATCATCCGTGCCCCGGAGGCAAAAGTTGAAGCCGAAGCTCGGCAAGAGCCATTTCGGACGTGGTCATTGTGGGGAATGTGCATCTCGTACTTCTTTTTGTTGTACACTTTGTACTTATTTCTATCGTGGCTACCGACTTATTTGGTTCAAGCACGTCACTTTTCTACGGCATCATTAGCTCTTGTCGGGACGATTCCGTGGGCCGTGGCTTTTCTTACGATGAATGTTGGTGGATGGCTTATCGACGGAATGATCTCTCGTGGGAAGCCAGCAGGTTCCGCTCGTCGCTTGCTCATCTATGTGGGGTTGGTAGGTAGCGCTGTCTTTGCCGTGTTAGGTGCTGATGCGCCGGGTGCCTCGATGGCCCTAGCCCTTATCTCTATTTCGATGGGTTTTATGGGGCTGTGTTTTTCTCCTTACTGGGCACTTCCTATAGATTATGCTCCTAACAATCCGGGTGGTGCATCGGGACTCATGAACACATGGGGAAATATCGCGGGAATCGTGGCTCCCGCGGTTACCGGATTCATTGTCACCGATACAGGGAGTTGGAGTATGGCGCTCTATATTTCGGCCGGGTTAGCGGTAGTTGGCGCTATTATTCTTTGGACTGCATCGTTGGACCGTCGGAAGAATGCTGCGTGAAGAAAAGGGGCGGGGCCAACCGTGGGAGAACCAGTGGGACAAGATTTTATCCGTCGTGTGACGACTGAAGACTTCCGCGCTGTTGCTCGTGCATTAACGATAGTCGAGAACGATTCTTGGACATATGGTGAATGGTGGTCGGTTATTAGTGGTCGATTAGGAGGAGCTTATATCGTAGGTTTAACCGGTTGGCCAGGCGTCGGCAAGAGTACGTTGATGGGGCGCATATTGGAGCATGTTAGTCCGGATGATGGATATGTGGGGGTCGTTGCGGTCGACCCCTCCAGTCATCGTACAGGTGGCGCAGTACTCGGCGACCGTCTCAGAATGATGACAACGGTGTTGCAACCAAATATTTTCATCCGTAGCCTTGCGTCGAGAGGTTCTCAGTCAGGAGTCTCTAAGGCGACATTAAGAGCTATAGATATCATGGATGCGGCAGGCTTTCATTGGATCTTTGTCGAGACCGTTGGCGTCGGGCAAACGCAGGTGGACATCCTTGAATTAGCTGATGCTGTTGTGTTAGTGACAGCCCCGGGTCTTGGTGATGAAGTTCAGGCAATTAAAGCCGGAATTTTGGAAATTCCTGACCTTATTGTTGTCAATATGGCGGATCGTCCTGAGGCTCATCGGACCGTTGCGGGACTTCGGTGGGCATTAGGACATAGTCCCGAAAATCGCGGACGTATCATCGAAACCGTGGCAGTCAAGGACGTGGGAACAGCGGAATTGTGGAGTGTACTCCGAACACTGCAGGCTAGCAACGCGTCAGCTGTGATTAAGGAACGACGGCGGGCACGTCAACGGCGCCGAGCGTTGATGTTTGCGGAAGAAATGTGGGAACGTTCCATTTCTACGGCATTGAGTACAGCAGAGGTTCATGAACTGCTCTACGGAGCGTTAGCGGAAACCAATGATCCGTATGACGTGGGCGTGCAAATAGTTCGCCGTGCCTTGGAATATTTGTCCGAAGAGGAAGTGCTAGGGAGGAATTCGAAGTGACGCAGTGCGGGGAATCTGGTAACAATTGGGCGATGCTGGCGGGAAAGTGGCGTACGCATACCTACCAACCGTTTATCTCAGGACACAAGGAACGTTGCGACGAATTCAGAACCGTCTCAGGTGAACCGGTTGGGCCTATATATGGACCTTACGAAGACTGGGAGGATAAAGCGGTCAGGGATTTGGGGTTTCCAGGGGAGTTCCCCTACACTCGGGGCGTGTACCCATCTATGTATCGTGGCCGGTTGTGGACATTCCGGCAGATCGCTGGGTTTTCGACTGCTGAAGAAACAAATCAACGTTATCATTACCTCTTGCGACAAGGGCAGACGGGACTGAGCACTGACTTTGACCATCCTACATTGACAGGATACGATTCAACAGATCCGCTTGCTCTAGGCGAAGTGGGGCGTCTTGGAGTCGCAATCGACACCGTGCGAGATATGGATGATTTGATGAGAGGTATCGACTTAAGTACTATTAGCTGTTCATTTACTATAAATCACCCGGCGTGCGTCCTATTTCCTATGTTTTTGGCTGTGGCCGAGAGCCGTGATGTTTCGTGGAAAAGCCTACGTGGCACCACACAAAATGATGCCATCAAGGAATTTTACGGACAAAAAACCTTTGCCTTGCCTCCTCGCGCTTCTGTACGGTTAGCATTGGACTTGGTTGAGTACGCGGCAAAGTATGTACCCAAGTGGAATGCCATTAATGTGTCGGGCTATCACACTCGGGAGGCGGGAGCGACTGCCGTGCAGGAAGTGGCGTTTACCATTGGCCAAGGGTTAGCGTATGCAGAGGGACTTCAACAAAGAGGCATTGACCTTAATATCGGGTTGCAAAATATGTCGTTTTTCTTTGGGTGTCACTTAGACTTTTTTGAAGAAGTGGCAAAGTTCCGGGCCGCGCGTCGGTTATGGGCGAGGTTGGTAAAGGAACGATTTGGGATTACCTCACCAAAGGCTCTTCAGATGCGCTTTCATACGCAGACACTTGGGTCGACATTAGCCAGAAGGGAACCAAAAAATAATATCATTCGTGGCACATTTCAGGCCCTGGCTGCCATTCTGGGCGGCACGCAATCACTGCATATCAGCGGGTATGACGAGGCCTATGATATTCCTTCAGAGGATGCCATGAAAATGTCAATCCGGACTCAACAAGTGTTGGGAATGGAATCGGGGGTGGCCAATATTGTAGACCCCTTGGGAGGCGCTTTTGCTGTTGAATATTTAACGGATCGTATCGAATCAGAGGTGCGCGACTATCTGCGGATTCTCGAGCAAATGGGCGATGGTAGTTTCTTAGAAGGAATGTTCAATGCTGTAGAGTCAGGATTTATTGAGAGAGAGATTTCCGAGTCTGCCATGGCCTATCAGCGCAAGATTGATTCCGGAGAATTACCGTGGGTTGCCGAGAACATATTCAAACCCGAAGAAGATGAATCCTCAGACTCTGGATTGGAATTTTTCACGTTCGACGAAAGCACCGAAGAAAAGCAGAAGGCAAGACTAACTGAATTTCTAAGAAACCGCGATTCGAGTTTGGTGGCGCAACGACTGCAATTGGTTCGGGAGGTTGCAGAGAATGGGATGAATGCGATTCCTGCTATCTTTGAGGCAGTGAAGGTTGGAGCCACAGAGGGCGAGGTAATGGGACTTTTTCGCAATATATTTGGCGAATATCAAGATCCGGCCGTCTATTGATGCACTAGCTACGTCAAAACAAGGAGGGCAACACATGAGTGAACGGCCTATTCGTGTGCTTTTAGGAAAATTAGGACTCGATGGACATGATCGTGGTGTCAAAGTCCTGGCTAAAGGCCTGCGGGATCACGGAATGGAAGTTATTTATTTGGGAATGCGGCTAACGCCGGAACAAATTGCTACTGTGGCCGTTCAAGAAGATGTTGATGTCATTGGCATTAGCCTATTATCAGGGGCTCATATGCGATTAATGCCAGCATTGATGGAAGAAATACGACGGCGGGAGATTTCGGATGTCCTTGTCGTATTAGGGGGGACAATTCCAGAGTCTGACGAGCCAGCACTTCATCAAATGGGCGTTCATGGGGTGTTCCGTTTGGGAGCGGAAATTGATGATATTGCTGCGTTCATTCGTGAGAATGTTCCACGGAAAGTAGGATAAAAGGGGGACTATGGATGAAAGACCCTAAGGACGCATGGGGTTTGGATGTGCCTGGATACTGGGATCCCATTGAAATCATGGACCCGGAGGAACGTCGTAACAGGATTTGGGAGACACTAAAGAAACAACTTACCTATGTATGGAATCATTCGTTGTTTTATCGTCGTAAATGGGAGGCGGTAGGATTTCATATCGGCGATCTTAAATCTTGGGACGATTTTGAACGACTGCCCGTAACCACCAAGGATGAAATCCGTCGCGATCAAGAGGAATATCCTCCCTTCGGTTCGAATTTGTGTGTCGGCCCTGGGGACATTTATCACATTCATGGAACGTCTGGTACTACAGGACGGCCAAACGTTTTTGCATGGACTAAGGAAGACTGGAGTTATATGGCTAAGAGCCATGCGCGCGCCATGTGGAGCTTCGGATTGCGGCCATCTGATAGGGTCTTTATTGGCTCAGTATTCAGTTTATATATTGGTGCTTGGGGAGCGTTGGCTGGCGTCGAGCAGTTAGGAGCCCAAGCCTTCCCGTTTGGGGCTGGGCAGCCAGGACAGACCGATCGGGCCATCGATTGGCTTATGACACTGAAACCTAGCGCGTTTTATGGGACACCCTCATATGCTATCTATCTAGCTGAACGGGCTCGACAGCGCAATATAGATCCTCGAGAATTTGGTCTCCGCATTTTATTTTTTTCTGGAGAGCCGGGTGCCGGTATTCCAGAAACTAAGCGCTTGATTGAAGATGCGTTTGGTGGAATATGTGTGGACACGGGATCTATGGCAGAGGCCACACCGTGGATGTCAAATGCCGAGTGCGAATATCGCTCGGGAATGCACCTGTGGCAGGACATGGTATATACCGAAGTGGCCGACCCGGTGCACTATCGTCCTGTTCCATTCGGGCAAGAAGGCACGGTCATCTATACGCATACATTTAGGAGAGCTCAACCGATGGTACGCTTGCTGAGCGGAGATCTGACGTGCTGGACTAACACGCCGTGTGCTTGTGGACGAACGTATCCGCGACTTCCCAAGGGGATCTACGGTCGATTAGATGACATGGTGACGGTCCGTGGGGCAAATATTTACCCCTCGCAAGTAGAGTCAGTAATTGGCGAGATTCCGCAATTGTCTCATGAATTCCGTATTGTTGTAGACCGGGAAGGACCTCTCGACCAAGTTACTATTGTGGCAGAAGCGATGCCTATGGGTGATAAAGTTGTCATTGAAAGACGTCTACGTGAGCGTCTCAAGACTGTTCTCGGGATTCGCGCTGAAGTACAACTGTTGGATTATGGTGAATTGGAACGTACGGAATTTAAGGCTCGGCGAGTTATTGATCGAAGGAGGCGGTGACGGTGGCCTATTTTCGTGGAGAAAGGGGTATTTTGCTCCTGCAGAATTACGTAGGTCCTGATTATATGGACATGATGGGGCATATGAATGTGCAACACTATTCGCGACTATTCGATGCCGCCACATGGACATTGTTTACTCTGGTCGGTATTGACTATTCCTACATCAACGAAAAGCAATGCGGCATGGCCTCTGTGGAACAATCGTTTCAATACTTCAAGGAGGTAGCTCCGGGAACCACTGTTCAGATCTGGACGCGATTTAGGCCTATTAATGCTAAAATGTTGCAAATCCGTCACCAGATGGTTATGCCGCAGCTCGAATCAGATATGCTGCTCGCCCAACTGGAGCAAAAGGCAGTTCATTTCGATTTGACTGGCCGTAAGTCCAGACCCTTTCCAGAAACAGTGTCCGAAACCATGCAACTGTTGTGCCGACAAGGCTTTCAACTTGAATGAGTTTGAATAAGTTACTGTCATTGGTTCGCCCCTGTGAGATGCCTTATTTGTTGGACGGCAAATCCTTCCTCTTATCGGTCCTAGGGCAGGCGGGTGTCGCCGCGCCCTACGGGTGGTGAATCAATCGATAAATCTAACGGAATAATTTCCCGCGGGTCAAGAAATCGATTTGACTCATAAAAAATGTACTCGAAAAGGAGGGCGGTGATGGCAAGCCGAAAATGTCGGCATCATGCGTGGCAGGAGGATGCCTTGATGCCGTTATCCTTATCCGAACGTCGTGCGGTGATTCGTGAATTGGCGGCCCAGTATCGCCAGGCGACGAAAGGCCAGCGCACCCGACGGATCGAGCAACTCCAAATGCTGTGTGGTGACAACCGGTCCTATGCGGCGCGTGCTCCGGGCGGCGGCCATCATGGAGTCGGCGACCCCCACGCCGTGCACCCTGGCCGGGGACGTAAATCGGCGGTGTATGGTGCGGCTGCCACCAAAGCCGCACTGACAACCTGTGGGGCCATTCTCCACTTTCCCACTGGCAAAGGGTGACCACCCTTTTTCCCTGGTAAATCAGGATTGGAATATGCGGCCATCTGTAGCCACAAAAAAGGGCAGCGACCTGGCGCAGTTGTTTCATGGCGCGGGGCACCCCGACGGAACCGTACCCCATAAACGCCATCGGCTTATGTGTTCATTCCACGTGGGCGTAGTCGAGCGCGTTCTTCAGCACCCCGGTGGGACCATGATTATATTCTGCGGCAAGGATGACATAGCCGTCGCACTTCGCAACTTGTGCTTGCCGCCCCAGGCCCTCAGGATTTTGCGTCGGTGCCCAGGGGTTGCTGGCAGCGTCGTCGAAAAGGGCCAACGCGTACTCGTGCAGTCGGCCAGTTCAAGACGCATGTCGTCCCGCGCTGCGTGTATCAGTCCCATAAACCATTCGCCGGCTTGCTGTACGGCGCGTATGCTGAGATCGGAATGGAAATTGACCTTTAGGGGAGCGGTCTCGGAGCTCGGAGCTCAAGTAGCCGTCCCCTATGTGACTAGCGATGGTGGGCATAACTAGCGTTTCATTCGAAAGATTAGCGCTGTTCGGCCGGGCACGAAGTATAGGTTGAGTTTTCTCATTCCAGATTGGAGATTGTTACCGGGAGCACTGAACAGCAGAAGCCTGGCGCGTTGTACCCGTGCTCTATCGACGACGAACCGAGGAAAAATCTGGTCTCTCTCTCGTCACATTTCCCTGGACAATTGAGAAAACGAATACGGACTTAAATTTGGTCCATCCAGCCTTTTTCCCGCGAGACAATGGGTCTTAATTGGTTATTATAGCGTTTATATCTCAGTCCGCCCTGTTGGTGCTTAATGGATGACCGCCTATGGCGGTACGTTGGCACTGGGAATCCTCGCAAAACGGCCACTGCGGGCGTGTCCTGTGGTACGCCCACTCGCGGGAAAATGGTGGGACCGCCGTAGGCGTGAGTTCTGCCCAGCGCACCGCCCACATGATCCTGATCGGCTGAAGACTCAGATAGCGCTGGAATTTGACAAATCGCTGTAGGGAATTGTCCTGAGGCTGCCGTTTGTGCCAATGACGTGGTCCGAAGTGCATGCCGTATTCGGTCGTCATCTCCGTGACCGTGTTTTCTTTCGTGCGCATTTCAAGCACGGCTTTGGTGATGAAGGTCGCGGAAAGCAGTTCCTGTTTCGCCATGCTGTGTCCAACGTAGGTCCTTCCACATTGTCTATTTTTACGGGATGGCGTATCGTATTCCGAGTCTTTGCACTGCTTTCTCGAAGGACTGCAAAGATTTTGCCATAGAGCGAATCTGCCTACGATCGGGATTTTGAGCCGTCCTCAACACCGCCCGAAACTCTTTATTACACCTCATTCAGTAGCAATCGAATGTTTCGAACCACATGAATTTCGTACATAGCAAAGTCACGGAAGAGACTTTATCTTTTTTGGAATCTGTTGGCTCCATAGACTCTAACGAGTTGTCACTACGCGAGGCTAGATTTCGCATAGGAATGGGTAAACTGCATATACTACGGCGACAATGGTAACCCGGTAAAGAGGAGGCGGGGGGTTTGTCATGCTGGACGGTTGTCTGCCGGGATGGGACATTCAACCAGGACCTTGGGGAATATCTAGCACGTCCTGTCCCCGGTGAATGGGAAGAGTGGATATATCCCTCCCATCACAAATACCGCTTGAGCGTTTCGGAAACAGAATCCGCTTGGTCCCTTGCGAAGGCCTTAGCCGAGTATTTGGTTGTTGTGCGTGTTGATGATTGGCTGCGCGCGCTGCTTCGACGACGTTATCCATCCAGTGACCTCCAAGCCGAACAATTTATTATGGACCGTGTTCATAACATCTTAACTGCCGATCCAGATCGCGTGGACGATCGATTAAATTGGGCTAGTGCCGCAATTTTTCGCCATGCACAACAAGCGACGGCTGTGGTTGTCGACGGGGTGCAGTGGTTTCTGTTACAAGATATTTGGCGAGAATTTGAAGAGGCCATAGATGAAGCGATTGATGCCTATCTCTTAGACGAGGAATACCACGCCTTTGTGAATGTGCTGCGACAATTGGTGCGTGAGGCCAAGAATCGGATTGACTGGATACACGTGCACTTTCAGCCTAGGCGTTTTTACTTTGAAACGCCCGCCGGTGAACGGGTCGGCGACGCGCTCATTGACGATATGCTAGACCAGGCTGATGCCGAGCACGGGGATGTCGGAGATATTTTGGTCAGCGCCCTCGTGACCTTGGCCCCGCGCTGGATTACCGTCCACCGTGGCGGGTTAGAGGATGCGGGACGCGACATCTTGTTAGCGGTGTTCGATGGTCACGTGCTCTTTTGCCGTGGTTGCGGGCGTTGCTTTCGTCCGCGTCTTGACACCGACCAACAAAGTTTCTAAAATAAGTCAACCAATTATCGCGTTGCACGAGGAAGAGGACGATATCGGAAGATCCTTTCAGAGAGAATCAGTCGCAGGCTGTAAGCTGATTCAGGCTCTCGTCCGATAGACCACCTTGGAGTGTCCGACGAAAGGAGTCGGCGGTGCGCCCGATATCGCGCAGCGAAGAGGAACCTCTGGTTCAAGGGTGGTGGAACCGCGGCTAGGCCGTCCACCCATCGACCAGAGGATTTTTCATGCAGTAGAGGTGGGATACGATGTTAGAATTTGACATTAATGGCGAGCGATTAATCCGCGAGCCTGGTGTACATCCAGCAGAATTGGTGCCGCCACCAGCGGATGCGTTGGCAGTATGGGTAAACGGAGAGACACGCGATCTAAATCGTCCCCTGGATCAGGGGGGACACCTCCAGTTTTTGACCTTTGAGGACAGCGCCGGGCGTCACGTATTTCGGCACTCGAGCGCCCATTTATTAGCCCAGGCGGTAAAGCGCCTCTTCCCTGACGCTAAACTGGGCACTGGTCCGGCACTAGAAGATGGCTTTTATTACGACATTTGGCTGCCGGAGCCCTTAACGGAAAGCGATCTGCCGCGGATTGAGGAAATGATGCGCCAGATTGTGCAAGAGAACTTACCCATTGAACGCATGGAATTGTCCCGCGAGGAAGCACTCAGGATATTTGACGAGCGTGGGGAGTCCTTTAAGTTGGAAATTGTCCGCCGGATTCCCGAAAGTGCGGTGATTTCAGCCTACCGCCAGGGTGAGTTTGTCGACCTCTGTTCGGGTCCTCATCTGCCGCGCACGGGCCTGATTGGCGCCGTCAAATTGACTCAAGTGTCTGGGGCGTACTGGCGGGGCGACGAAAAGAATCCCATGATGACGCGCATCTATGGGACATCGTTTCCCGACGCGGAGAGCCTCGAGCGCCACTTGGCGCAGATCGAAGAGGCGAAATTGCGGGATCACCGTAAGCTAGGAGTGCAACTGGATCTGTTTAGTTTTCGGGAGGAGGCACCGGGCTTTGTCTTTTGGCATCCCAAAGGCCAGCAGGTCTATCGAACGCTGGAGGAATTCTCCCGACGCTTACAATCCCTGCGCGGCTATCAAGAGGTGGCGACGCCGTGGATTTATCGAGTGGGTCTATGGGAACGTTCCGGCCACTGGGATCACTATCGGGACAATTTGTTTCTGATTGATCGCGACGACGAACTTTCCGGCGTTAAGCCGATGAATTGTCCCGGCCATTGCCTTCTCTTCAAAGGGGCCACGCGCTCTTATCGCGATTTGCCGTGGCGCCTCGCAGAGTACAGCCCCTTGTCTCGCTATGAACGCTCCGGCGCTTTGCACGGGCTTATGCGGGTGCGGGGGTTTCATCAGGATGATGCGCACCTTTTCGTGCGGCCAGACCAGATTCGCGAAGAAATGTTTGGGGTTTTAGACCTTGTGGATGTTGTGTACCGGACATTTGACATGCCATACGAGGTTGTCCTGTCTACCCGGCCTGACGACTACATGGGGGAGCTAGCGCTATGGGAACGGGCGGAATCGGAGCTGGAAGCGGTACTGCGTGCCCGGGGACTCAAATATCAGATTAATCCCAAGGACGGTGCCTTTTACGGGCCGAAACTTGACGTCTATGCGGTGGACAGTTTAGGGCGCCGGTGGCAGTGTGCCACGGCCCAGCTGGACTTTCAGCTGCCGGAAAAGTTTCAACTCGAATATATTGACCAGGACGGGCAGCCGAAGCGTCCGGTTATGATTCATCGGGCGATTATGGGATCCATCGAGCGCTTTTTGGGGATTTTGGTGGAGCATTATGCGGGCGCTTTTCCTTTGTGGTTGGCTCCTGTACAAGTGCGCATCTTGCCCATTACCGATCGCCAACAGAATTACGCGCGCCGTATTTGGACAGAGCTCAGGGCACTCGGTGTGAGGGCGGAAGTCGACGATCGCAACCAAAAGGTCCAGTACAAAATTCGGGAGGCTCAGGTGGCCAAAATCCCGGAGATGCTGGTCGTAGGGCCGCGGGATGAAGCCAACGGCAGCGTGTCGCTAAGGACACGTGAAGCAGGGGACCTTGGAGCCATACCGCTATCGGACTACTTGGCCAGCATTCGGGATCGGGCCAAAATCCCCGACGAAGAAAGATTAGGCGTCGGTTAGCTGTTAACGTCCGTTGTGAACAACTGATGGCAAAAGCATGCTCGCTGACTCTGCCCGGGGCGGGGTCAGCGAGCATTTCACGTGTGTGGGACCTTTGCCTGTTAGCCCACATGCGCTATTGGTTGATGGTTTGCGACGTGCTCCTTCGGAAAAACGGAACCAGAGCGCCGAATCGGAGTAGCAAGGCGACGGGTATGGCAATCGCTGTGGCTCCTAATCCAGCAATTAAGACGACGGCGGAGGTGGCTTGGGTGACGATAGACTCCACGACAACCCAGAGTAAAAAGAGGGCTCCTTTGAGTGGAAGAATGCCACCTAGAATCAGATTGGCGGCGTTTTTGGTTAATTCGAGGCGGAAGTGCCATACCGCAGCCAGGGCAGTGAGAGCATAAAATAGAGCAGCTTAACAGACCGAGTGCGCTGACAACGTCGGATAACGCCTGACCGATGCTGCTTATGGATAATGAGACGACAAGAAACAGCACGTTAATCGTGCCCATGAACAAGGTGACGGCCCACGGAGTTCCAGTTTTTTCGGACACCCGCCGAAAGAAGTTGGGCATGACGCGGTCAAAAGACATGGCATAGCCTAACCGGACGGCGGAAATGATGGCGGCTTGTAACGATGCCACAGTTCCGGTGAGCACAATTAATGTCATGATAATCGACCAGGGGCCGGGCGCCAATTTTTGGGCGACCACTGACAACGCATTGCTAGCGTGAGCTTGGAGCACCGGGCCAGGTAAGACTCCCTGGTAAGTAAATGTCACGATACCGTATAGGAAAAGAAGGATAATGACACTGCTAATAGCGGCCTTGCCGGGATTTTCCGCCTGATCGGTCGTTTCTTCGTTCACATAAATGGCCGCATCCCATCCGGAATACATAAACACGGCGATTAAAATACCTGCCAAAAGACCTTTCATACCGCCAGCCCCAGCAATGCTAAACCAAGATGGCCGGAAGGGGACTGCCGTCTTACCGTGAATCATGGCGAGAATGGCAATAACCGCAAACGCCATGAGAACAGCGTATTCGAAAATTGACAAGAGCCACTGAAAACGTGCCGCAATCTTGATGCCGACTACCGCCAAAAGCATGACAGCTACATCCCAAAGGCCTCCGACAATGCCGACTGCGAGATTATTGTTGGTGAGCCGAGGGTCGAACAGCTGTAACGTGTAAGTGCCAGCGGGAACGGTGAGACTGGTCGTGCCTAGCGTGTAGTACAACAGGATCATCCACCCGGCGACGAAGCCTAAGTAAGGGTTGAGCGCATCGGCGACCCACGTGTAGGTGGCTCCGCAACTTTGATTCCACCGATTGAGCCGTTGGTATCCCAAGGCAATGCCTATCATGGGAATGAACGAAAGCAAAAGCGGAAGTATCCCGGCGTATCCGCTGGCAGCGACAATGACCGCAAAACTAACCGCCATGGTTTGAGCCGGCCCGGAGCTGGCAAGTCCTAAAATAATGGCATCGCCTAAATTGATGGCATTCTAAATCTCCGCGGAAGGACGGATCACGTCACTGATTGTTAAACTTACGTGCAATGATTAATTCCATCATCTCGCTAGACCCGTCTGTGATTCTTGCTGCCTGAGTATTTCGTGGAATTCGTTCGACCGGATATTTGTCGTATAACCCATACCACCAGCGATCGCAGCGGCCCGCCATGCTACTTCTGCCCCCATGTATTTCGCCATCGCTGCTTCCAAGTCATGGGCTCGGCCAATCGTGCTCGGGTGACGGTCCAAAAGTCGGGCGGCGCGGGTATCTAGCAAGTACGCGACATCCAGCTGGACCGAGGCATGTGCTAGTCGAAACGCCACCGATTTAAATCGAGCGGATGCCCAAACGTTTTTCGGGGCTGAGCATAATTCGTTCCGACGCGCCCGCATGGCACAATAAACTTCTCAACGTCCACAGTGGTCCGGGACTGCACCCGGATTAGCAACCATCCTTTGGAATGATGCCGTTGCCCGAGGGCAGGCTAACTCGCCTCGATGTCTGCGCACTGGATCTGTTGTCGCGGAGTGAGGTCTTCTGGCTCCTCGATCAGGAGCCAACGGGCAATGTGCGGGTTGGGAATTCGGTCTGTTCGTTCGAGACGCCGGATCCTGCCCTGGAGCCGATGCGCACCTATTTATGAAGGTAAACGCGTTTCGCCACGGCTTGAGCCGTGCACCAGTGTAGCACTAGGAGGCATCGGAGCGTTTGAGAACCATGGTGACTGCGCGAATGCAGCCCCGCATCGCTTCGGGAATCTGGGCAGACCCCGCCTCCGATGGGTGCGGGCGATCGTCGAGCAAAATCCCGAGCAGCCCCAGTTCAAGGGCTGGCCAGGCGACGGCAATGAGTAAATCCTGGGGCCCGAAGACCATACTCGTCAATGCTGAGCACAAGGCCGCCGGGTTGATCCCGCCAGGTCCGGCTGTCATTGGCGCCACGATCCACGAGTCGTCAATCCCTGATTCTGTTATCCTCCGTCACGTTGTTTACCAGCCAGCCGCTTTATCGCCCAATGGATACGTTTTAGCGTAGAACCCGGAGAGCGTTGACGTTGGGGCTGTGAACCATTACAATACGCACAGGAACTCCGAACAAAGCAGAAGTGTCTCCACTTCTCACCCCGAGGCGCAGGCCAACAGGGTTTTCAAGTGAGGGTTAACCGGGATCCGAGGCATTAAGGGCGTGCGGTCGTGAGGAAGGATCCTTCTGTGTTGGACGGGTCAAGTACCCGCCTTTTTGTTGGGTAGAACCAAATAGCGGCCAAGGCGCGTGGATTAGGTTCAGGGGAGGGACGCGATTATCAGAGAGCTTCGGATTAATGAAGAAATCCGAGTGCGCGAAGTACGGGTAGTCGGAGATAACGGTGAGCAGTTTGGCGTGATGTCATTGCGCGATGCATTGCAACTGGCGCAAGAGCGTCATGTGGATCTGGTAGAGGTATCGCCGACCGCTAAACCGCCAGTATGCCGCTTGATGGACTACGGCAAGTATAAATACGAACAGGCCAAGCGGGATCGGGAATCGCGCAAAAAGCAAAAGGTTGTCAACGTCAAAGAATTAAAAATGCGGCCGGCGATTGAGGAGCATGATTTTGACGTCAAAGTGAAAAATGCCCGTCGGTTTTTAGAAGACGGCGACAAGGTGAAATGCACGATGGTGTTCCGAGGTCGGGAAATCGTGCACGCGAGCCTGGCTCAGCAAACCTTGACGCGGCTGGCGGACTTGGTGTCCGATATTGGGGCCGTTGAGCGGGCGCCGCGGGTAGAAGGCCGCACCATGATTATGATTTTAGCCCCGAAAAAAGGAGCGTAGCAGATGCCTAAAATGAAGTCACATCGTGGCGCCGCGAAGCGTTTGGCATTTACGGGTTCGGGGAAACCCAAGCGGCATAAAGCCGGGAAGAGCCATTTGCTGGTGCATAAATCGGCGAGCAGGCGACGTCGGTTGCGCAAGTGGGAACTATTGTCCCCGGCTGATCGTCACCGGGTCAAGCGGCTCTTGCCCTATAGTTAAATCATGGGCTGAAGGAATGAGAGGACGAACGGAGGCAACGGTTTATGGCTCGAGTCAAGAATGGCCGGGTGAGGCACCGCCGGCATAAGAAAATCTTGAAGATGGCGCGCGGATATCGGGGAGCGCGGTCTCGCCATTTCCGTCCCGCTAATGAGGCCGTGATGCACAGCTTATGGTACGCGTATCAACATCGGCGTAAGCGAAAGGGAGATTTCCGTCGGCTGTGGATTACGCGCATCAATGCGGCCGCGCGCATGAATGGGATTTCGTACAGCCGCCTTATGAATGGATTAAAGCGTGCGGGCATTGGCTTAGATCGGAAGGTCTTGGCAGACTTAGCTGTGCGTGATATGGATACTTTCCGTTTGCTTGTGGACAAAGCCAAAGCGGCGTTGTAATGGTTATCCAACCCCTGGATAGCGGCGATAACAAAGTGGTACGGCGCGTGCGCCATCTTAATCAAAGTGGCGAGGCGCGCAAGCGAAGCCGGGAAACCGTGGTAGAAGGATCGCGGCTAGTCGAAGAAGTGTTAGCATCAGGGGAAAAGCCGCGCGCGGTGCTCTATAGCCCCAAATGGGTTGAACGGGAAGACGGGCGCTCTCTGATTATTCGGTTAGAAGCGCTGGGGGTTAATTTAGTCTACGTGAGCGATCGCTTAATGCAGGAGATCAGCCAGATTGAGACTCCTCCAGGAATTCTCGCTGTGGTGCCGATACCTCGCGAGTGGTCGCTCGAGCAATTGCTTCGTCGGACTGCCCAACCTTTCGTGTGGCCGATTGCGCTCGGTATCCAGGATCCGGGCAATTTAGGGACGCTGATGCGTGCGGCGTTGGCTGCCGGATCGCCCGCCATCGGTATTGCGAAGGGGACGGTTGAACCGTTTAATCCCAAATGCATTCGGGCCGCGGCGGGCGCTGCTTTTCGGTTACCGGTCGTTGCGCTGTCGGATGACTGGGTGGGTGAGCTCATCGCGTCTGGCGTTGAAGTCCGTGCCACAGCGGTTGATCGCGGGCGTCCGTATTTTGAATTGCCGTGGGATTGCTCAGTGGCGCTGGTGTTGGGCAATGAGGCTCACGGCCTACCCGATTCGATGCTCTTGACAGGTGAGGTTGTGACAATTCCTATGTCCCCCGTGGCAGAGTCGTTAAATGTAGCCATGGCTGGTGCCATCTTGTTGTTTCACGCGGCCTATCAACGCCGTCAAGCGGGCCTTGGATTTTCCCCACCTGCTATGGTATAGTGCAAGGGATAACGCGATGATCCAGACGAGTAGACAGGGCACCCGCGCTGTACAGGGAGCATTCCCGGTGACTGCAAGGAATGCCAGCGCGGTCTGTTGAATTCCCTGGGGAGTGCTTACTTGAACGAGAGTAGAGTAGGCCGGCGGAACCCGTTACGTTCGTGAGTGGGCTTTGATGAAAAGCCAAGAAAGGTGGTACCGCGGGGATACCTCGCCCTTGTTGGGGCGGGGTTTTTTTGTGGGAATAGGAGGAAGAGCAGTCGTGGACGAACTGTCGTGGCAAGAAGTTGTAGCGGCAATTTCGCAGGCCTCAACCTTAGCCGAATTGAAGGATTGGCGCACGCGCTGGGTGGGCAAGCATGGTCGCATTACCGAGCTGATGAAAGGACTGTCAGATCTCCCGCCCGAGGAGCGCCGCAGGCGCGGGCAGGAATTGAATCAGGCGCGCGAGGCAATCTTGGCAGCGCTCACCCAGCGCGAACAAGTGCTTACCGATAGGGCGGAAGAGCGGGCGTTAGAAGCGGAACGCTGGGACTTGACGCTGCCGGGTCGGGAGCCAGACACCGGAATGTTGCACCCCTTAACCCGCGTGAGGCGTCGCATTGAAGACGTACTCCTGCGTCTTGGGTTTTCGTTGGCCTATGGCCCGCAAGTCGAAAGTGAATGGTACAATTTTGAAGCCTTAAACATCCCCCCCAATCATCCCGCGCGTGAAATGCAAGATTCGTTCTTTGTCGACATTCCGGGCCTCGTGCTGCGAACCCATACCTCGCCGGTGCAAATCCGGGCGATGGAGCAGCACCAGGGACGATTGCCGGTCAAAATTATCGCTCCCGGGCTGACGTATCGCCGCGACGATGACGCGACGCATGTGCCGATGTTTCAGCAGGTGGAAGGTTTGGTGGTGGATCATGGGATTAGCGTCGCCGATTTAATGGGCACGTTAACCGTTATGGTGCAGGAATTGCTTGGCGGATCCGTGAGGACGCGGTTTCGTTCCAGCTACTTTCCATTTACCGAACCCTCGCTGGAGATGGATGTGACTTGCGCGGTGTGCCAAGGGCAGGGGTGTCGCGTGTGTAAGGAGACCGGCTGGGTCGAGATTTTGGGATCTGGATTGGTACATCCGACGGTTTTGCGCAATGGCGGATACGACCCCGATCAAGTGTCGGGTTTCGCGTTTGGCATGGGGATTGAGCGCATTGCGATGCGGCTTTATGGCCTGGATGATCTCCGCCTCCTATATCAAAATGACCTGCGCTTTTTGAGAGGATTTCGCCATCAAGGGGGGCTACGGTAACCATGATCGTCAGTTATCGATGGTTGAGCCGTCATTTAGAACGAATGCCGGACCCGGACACCGTTCAACATGGCCTTGAGCAACTAGGGCTAGAAGTGGCCAATCGGACGACCTTCGGCCAGGAGTTTGAGGCAGTGGAATTAGTGGAGGTGATGCGTCGAGTCCCTCACCCGGCCAGTGATCATTTGTCGCTCGTAACCGTGCGCCGCGCGCAAGGGGAGGCCGTCCAAGTGGTGACCGGGGCCAAGAACGGGCACCCGGGTGACCGCTTATGGTATGCCCCGCCAGGCACGCGACTGCCCGATGGGCGCGTACTGGAGACGCGCATGCTGCGCGGTATCGAATCTCCGGGCATGTTGCTGTCGGCCGAAGAGTTAGGATATCAAGCCACTACGGGCGATTTATGGGTATGGGAAGGTCGGGAAGCCCTCGGCACCACTTTTCTTGACGTCATCGGGGGACTGGATACCCTCTACGATGTGGAGTTGACCCCCAATTTGGCGCAGTACCTCCAAAGCATGCGCCACCTGGCCCAAGAGCTCGGGGCCATTTGGGATATTCCCTTGGTTCCGTTGACGGCACCATTTGATTACGGCGATGCCCCCCTTGCCGACGTCCTGGCGCCCGACCGTTGTCCCTTATACGGATTGGTCGCCATCCGCCTCAAACCAGGCGCTGCATCACCGCTGTGGTTGCAAACGCTGCTCCGCGCGGTGGGCCAACGCATCATCCACCCGGCGGTGGACGCAACGAATTTCGTCCTGTGGGACCTGGGGGAGCCTCTGCATGCCTTTGACGCTCAACAACTTCACGGCACGCTTCAGGTTCGGTTGGCCCGCCCATACGAGGTCATGACGCTGTTGGATGGGACAACCTTGGAGTTGAGTGCCCGCGATTTAGTCATCGCCGATGATGAAGGACCGGTGGCGCTGGCGGGGATTATGGGGGGAGCGCGAGCCCAGGTTCACGCCGACACCATCGCCATTTGGCTCGAATGCGCGCATTTTAGTTCCGAACCCATTTTTCAAAGCTACAAGCGGCACCGGCTGGTGACAGACGCTGCCCTGCATTTTGGCAAAGGAACCGACCCTGAAGCGGTGCTGGTAGCTCCCCGATTGGTAGAGAACATTTTGCACCAAGGCGGCGTTTTGGAGTCGGTAGGGCCTAGCGTGCTAAAAGGCAGCTTGCCGACGCCGCGCCAAATAGTCTTTGATGCGCCGCGCATTAGTCAGCTGTTAGGGGTAACCTGGACTCAGGAGAAGATAAAGACGGCCTTAACGCGTCTCGGATATCAGCTCACCGCGTCTGACGTGGTGGTACCCCGCTATCGTCACGACGTGTCGCATATCGCCGATTTGGCAGAGGATGTGGCGCGCTTTTATGGCATTGAAGCCATTCACCCCCGGCTCCCTGTCCAGCGCACGGCATTAGCCCGCCGCGACGAGATGCACGTGCTCGAAGAGGCGGTGCGGGATTTAGTGGTGAGTGCGGGCTACGATGAAGTGATGACGCGCACTTTGGTAAGTCCTGAACTCGAAGCGCAGTACCTTACGGGACGCGAAGGAGAGCCCGTACGGGTGACCAATCCTTTGCGGGAAGAAGAAAGCGTTCTCCGGCGGGTCCTGTTACCGAGTCTGTTAGAAGTGGTTCGCTACAATCGTGCTCGGCACGATCTACCCATCCGCATTTTTGAAGTCGGGACCGTATTTTCCCGGGTCGAAGACAAAGTCGTCGAGTCGCGTGAGCTCGTCGCACTTCTCAGCCTCGAGCCGGTGTTAGCGTTTCCTCCGCGCCTGCAACCTTCGGTTTATGACCTCACAGGCCTTGCGGACTTTCTCCTGACCCGCCTAGGTTGGCCGGGCGTGCGACAGGCGTGGGACCAGGTTCCATCCTTCTTGCACCCCGGACGCGTGCAACAGATCGTGGTAAACGGTGAACCGCTGGGTTACGTGGGCGAGTTGCGTCCGCGACTGGCCGAATCTTATCGTGTCAAACGCCTCGGAGTGCTTGCCCTAAGATGGCCCCAAGACATCGTCACGACCCCGTTTCACGCGGCGCGCCCATCACGCTATCCGGAAGTTCAACGCGATTTATCCCTGGTCATTGGGCCCAGGACCTCTTATCAAGAGATTGACCAGGTAATTCGGCGACACGGCGGTGAACATCTAAGGGCAGTATACGTCGTCGATCGCTACGAGGGAGAATTTGGGATTTCGTTGACGGTGCGCTTAATCTTTCAATCGGAGGTGGGGACTTTAACGGATGAAGAGGTTGACCGCGCGGTGACCGACGTGGTTCAAGCGCTGCAATCTATCGATGTCGGATTGCGTCAATAATTTGCGAAACATGGCATGTCCTGGGAGGATTTTGCCACCAGTGTCGAGAAATGGTAGAAAACCTGAGACAAAGGAGCGATCCTGGTGGGCGAGCAAACTCGCACGACCGTTACCATTTACGGCGAGGATTATTCTCTCGTAGGGGATATGCCAGAAGATGTCATTCACGCGTTGGCCTACCACGTGGACAATCGGATTCGGGTGCTGGCATCCAAGAATCCGCGGGTGAGTCTCAACCGACTGGCCATTCTGACGGCGTTAAACCTAGCGGAGGAACTCTACATGTTGCAACAAGAGCACCAGAAGCTGGTCGAAACCATGCAGCAGCAATGGCGCGCGAAACGTGGCGCCAAGGATGCGACGTAAATCACGTTAAGAGTGATGGCCGTCATTGGCGAGCATCGTGAATGTGCGCGATCTAGAGACCGCCGAGTGACTGTGATGACCGATGCTGGCTGATGAGCTTGATTCGCGTACCGGGGTGGGCCGGACTAGTTGCCCTAAAAAATCAGGTGACGGGCACCGATGCGGTGGCGGAAAACCCGAGGGGGAAGAGACAGGTGGCGGATCGCCACCCCCACTACAGTTATTGGCGGCCAGCGAAGGCATCGGGAGGCAGCATTCCGTGCGCTCGGTGTAAGCGCGAGACACGAATGTTATAATAAAATCAATGGAACTAACGCATCGGCACAGGTCGTCGACATATTCGGCCTGTGCTTTTGTTGAGAGGTCGGAATGCGAGGAGCATTCGGCCGGCGCGACAAGAAGGGGGAACGGTATGGTCGGTGGGTTCGCGTTTCCAGAGGCATACACGCTATCTTTGAAGGCAATGTGTGACGAGCGATGAGCGCACTCGATGCGTTGGATTGGCCGCGCGTACGCGCCCGAATTCAAGAGCTCACGGATACCGACATGGGACGTGAGGCGATTGATCAGCTACAGCCGCTATCAGATCTGAAAGCACTTCAGAACGAGCAGGCGTGGACGCGAGAAGCCGTGGCATGGCTTTCGCAGGCATTGCCTACCGCATCAGGCGCGTTGCCCATTCGCCCTGCCGTCGAGCGCGCCCTCAAGGGCGGGGTCCTCACCATTGGCGAGTTCCTGGCCATGCGTCAGACGCTCGCGGTGTGGACCGCCATACGCGAGGCGTGCGATGGTCAGCGGTTTCCCTTGATGGGTGAACGCCTATCGCGTACCGAGGTACCCCACGCATTACGACAAGCCCTAGATCATGTTTTTGATGCGGATGGCCTGGTGAATGATGACGCCTCGGTGGCGCTTCGCGAGATCCGCCGTGCTATCCGCCATACCGAGCAGGAGATTGAGGCGGTATTTGACCGCATTCTGCGTGGCGGGCAATGGCGTCCTTATTTACAGGATAGCTTGGTCACCGTAAGGTATGGCCGCCGCGTGGTGCCGGTCAAGCACGAGTTTCGTCATACCGTGCCGGGGATTGTTCACGACGAATCGGCCAGCGGACAAACCGTCTTCGTGGAACCGTTGGAAGTGGTCGAGCGGCAAAATCGGCTGACTAGTCTCAAACAGGACGAGGCCCAGGAAATTGAGCGAATTTTGGCTGAGTTGACGACAAAAACGCTGCCCGTCGCGGACGACCTTCTCAGCATTCATGATGACCTTGGGTGGCTAGACGGCCACTGGGCGCGTGCCCGCTACGGTCTCGCCATCGACGGGGTGCTGCCAGAGGTGGGCGGCGATCGCTTAGTGCTTGTCGAGGCGCGCCACCCACTGATTAGTAACCCCGTGCCGATTTCTTTAGAAGTGACGCGAATGCGCCCCGCCTTGATCATTACCGGACCTAACACCGGCGGAAAGACAGTGACCTTGAAAACCACCGGTCTCATCGCGGCAATGGCTTTGAGCGGACTCATGGTGCCGACGGCTGACGGCACGAGGATCCCCCTACTGGATCAAATCATGGTGGACATTGGCGACGAGCAAAACTTGCAAGAAAACTTGTCCACGTTTTCAAGCCATCTCAGACGGCTAGCGCCGATGATGGAGCAAGCGACAGACCGGACATTGTGCCTCATTGACGAGATTGGGGGCGGAACCGATCCCGAGGAAGGGGCCCTCTTAGCCGAGGTGATGGTAGAGCATCTAGTCTCGCGGGACGCTATGGTGTTAGCCACGACCCATTATGGCCGACTGAAGCTCTTGGCATTGGACAATCCGCGGGTGCAAAATGCCCAGGTCGAATTCGATCGCGAGACATTAAGCCCGACCTATCACCTGATTGTGGGCGTGCCAGGGAGTTCTTACGCGTTTGACATTGCACGGCGCCTAGGATTTCCGTCGGCCCTTGTCGACCGGGCAGAGTCGCTCAGGGATCGCGGTCATGTTGACTGGGCGGAGGCATTGGCTGCTTTAAATCGCTTGGAAGAAACGGTGCGCCATCGCGAAGAGGCGCTGCGGGCCAAGGAAACAGAGTTGATGGCCTGGCAAGAGCGGCTCAAAAGTGTGGAAGCGGAACTGGCGCGGCGCGCCGCGGAGGACCGGGCAAGGGCGCAAAAGGCGTGGGAACGCGAATTAGAGAGCATCCGCGATACTTTTCAGCGCACGGTCCGAGCCGTGCGCGAGGCGGAAGGGCGAGAGCGAGCCAAAGCCCTCGAACAGCTGAGGATGGAATTTCGAAAGGCGGTGAATGGGCCGGGGTTCATCAGTCCGCCGGTTGCCGTGGGGTCCCGGCCCACTCAAGTGGGTGACCGCGTCCGCGTGGCTAACCTGCATGACGTCGGTGTGGTAACCGAATTGCATGGACGGCTGGCAACGGTTCAAGTGGGCAACCTGCGGCTGAAGCTGGCGCTAGACGAGCTGGAACGAGTTGGTTCCGCCGAGGAAGGATCCGGACGGATCCTCAATGGGCGAGGGGGAGCCGCCGTGCTGGCTCAAGAAAAGAGCCAGGCCGTAGGAGTTGAGGTCGATTTGCGCGGCCTGACGCGGGAAGAGGCAGCGGACGTGCTCGACAAATATTTGGACGACGCGGTGCTGGCCGGCGCACCGTTTGTCCGCATCATTCATGGGAAGGGTACGGGCGCTTTGCGTCAAAAAGTGCACGAGTTCTTAAAGCGCGATTCTCGGGTTGTCCGTTATCGCCTCGGTGAGGTCGGCGAGGGAGGCGACGGGGTCACCGTGGCGCTGTTAGAGGAACCTCGCGCACCTGATTAATGCTTTTGTCCGCTTAGGGCTCTATGCTATACTCACGGCAGTAGAATCAGGAGGCACACGGTGCGAGACATTCAATCAACCGTTGAGTGGTTACTGAACGGCGTCGACGACGTGGTCAGTCGGGATCTATTGGAAGCTAAGCTCGAACGCTCCCAACGAACCGGAACGCCGCTGATTGTGAAACTGGGCGTGGATCCGACAGCGCCCGACATTCATTTGGGCCACACAGTGGTGTTAGAGAAGTTAAGACAGTTTCAAGAATTGGGGCACCAGGTGGTGTTCCTAATTGGCGATATGACGGGACGGATCGGGGATCCGAGTGGGCGATCGGAAACGCGCCGTCAGTTGTCCAAGGAAGATGTGGAGAAATTTGCTGAGACCTATGTGGCTCAAGCCGGCAAAGTGCTCGACCGTGATCGCCTGATTTTGCGCTATAATTCGGAATGGCTAGAGCCGCTGCATCTTGCGGAGTTAATTGATTTGATGAGTCGTATGACAGTCGCGCGCATTTTGGAGCGCGACGACTTTCATGAGAGATTTTCCCAACATTTTCCCATTCATTTGCATGAACTTTTGTATCCCCTGATGCAAGCGTATGATTCGGTCGCCCTGAAAGCTGATGTTGAACTTGGCGGAACCGACCAACGCTTTAATATTTTAACTGCGCGGCAGATTCAGGAAGCCTACGGGCAAGAACCCGAGGTAGGCCTCTTTATGCCGATTCTGGAGGGCACGGATGGCGTCCGCAAGATGTCGAAATCCCTGGGAAATTACGTGGGCGTCGAGGAACCACCCGATGAAATCTTTGGCAAGGTTATGTCCATCCCGGACAGTCTCATCGCGCGCTGGTTTCAATTGCTGCTTGGTGAACGGCCGGAGGTGATTGGCGAGCGCTTTAAAGCTGGCGAGAATCCTCGGGACATTAAGGCAGAGTTAGCGCGGCGACTCGTAGCCCGGTTTTGGGGCGAGGACTGGGGACGGCGGGCTCAAGAAAACTTTGACCGGACGTTTCGCGAACGCGTGGTGCCGGACGACGCACCAGTACTGCCGTGGCGGGCAGATTGGGCTCAGGTAGGGGCCATCGAGTTAGTCGCTGGACTGCCAGGCATCCCGAGTCGTCAAGAAGCGCGGCGGTTATTGACGCAAGGTGCCGTCACCGTGGATGGTGAGCGGCTCGAAATGGGTAGCACGGTCTCGCTACATCCGGGGTCGTGGATTAAAGTGGGCAAGCATCGGTTCTTTCGGGTTCAAGATACTGCGACGGATTCTAGGTAGAGGGGCTTAGGCATGTCAGAAATAGATGAAACCCAACGGGGATGGGCCAGTGTGTCGAGTCGGGATTGGCGAGCCGCGGAAGAGCATTTTCGTCGTGTGCTGGAAGCCAATCCATTTGATGCGGACGCGCTGACAGGAATGGCTGCTCTCTACCTGCATGTAGGCGATGCCGACCAGGCTCGGGAGTTGTGTGAAATGGCGGTGGCGCAAGCCGAGCGAGATTTGCCGCGGGCCCGCAGGCATACGACCGGATGGGACGACGCCAAGGTGCGACCGTATCTCCGCGCCTTGTTTTACTTGTCGCTAGCCTACGTGCATGAGGAGGCCTGGGCGTTAGCGCAACCAGCCCTCGAAGAAATTGTGGCCTGGGACGTGACCGGGATGGGCGGCGAGGCCCTCAATCTATTGGCTCAGGTGCTGCACCGCATTGACCGACTCGATGATGCGGCGCATGCTTATGTAGAGGCCGCTGAATACATACCGGAAGCGTATTATTCGGCGGGGTTGGCCTATTGGCGGCTTGGAAAGCGCCGTGAAGCGGAGCGGATGTGGCGACGGGGACTGGAGCGGCGGCCGCAGTTGGCGGCGTTGATTGTCCACTATCCTCGGGTGCTGCCTAATCCGCGTGGCGGCCTTCAAGACCCGGAATTCAACCGTGCTGTCGAGTATCTGGAGTATTTGGGCGAACTGTGGGACGAAGAGAGCAAAAGTGAGTTAGCCCATCTCTACGAACGGCGCGTGGCGCTAAACGGGTAAGGCAATGGATGTCATGGTGGTGGGGGCGGGTGCCATCGGCAGTCCCTTGGTGCGGGGGCTTTTGTGGTGGCCGCATCTTGAGCGCATATGGGTGGCCGATAACGATCGCGTCGAGCGTTCCAACCTTCCCCGTCAGCCCTGGTACCGGGTGGCGGATATCGGTCGTGAGAAGTCCCGCGCCTTAGCGGAGGCGGTGGGGGATGATCGCGTGCGGCCGATCACGGTAGCGGTCGACCACGACTTTACTTGGCCGCCGGTGTCGTTGATTTTCGATGCGACAGATAACTGGCCGGCGCGGGCTGCAATTCAACGCGAAGCGTGGCGTCAGCAGATTCCCTGGATCTTTGCCAGCGCCGTGCGGTGGGAAGGGCAGGTAGCGCTCCTACGGCCAGGAGGGCCCTGCTTGGAGTGTTTGTTTGGTGCCCATCCTACCGAGGGTCTCAGATGTTTTGAAGCGGGGGTGGTAAGCACGGTGACGCTTGCCGTGGCGGGTCAAGCGTTAGCGGTGGCCGAAGCCTGGGAATCCCGTGGCCATCAATGGGAAGACCGACTGTATTTATTGGATGGGCGGGAAGGACGCGTATGGTGGGTGCGTTTACCGCCGAAGGAGTGCCCGCATGGATCTTGATCGAGACCAGATGGATCTCTATTCGCGCCAAATGTTGGTGGATGAAATTGGTTTCGACGGCCAGCTTTTCATTCTTGCGACCCCGGTGCATGTGTTTGGTCCCGATCCCTGGCGGGGCTGGGCGACCCAGTATTTGGCGGCTGCCGGTTTTTCGGTAAGCGAAACGCCGCATGAGCACGTCAAGGTGCTGATTGGTGACGCTGCGTCCTGGGAGGTGACAAACCTGCCTCAGAGGGGCGAAGGACTCCGCGATTTGGGCCTTGGCCTCTCTAAACTGTTAGCCGAGTGGATGCGCCAAGTGAAGGGAGGGGACATTCGCAATGCGAATTCGCTTGGTCCAGGTGAATAGCGTGGTCGGGGACGTCTCCGGCAATCTCGAGCGCATCATGGCCCACGTCAGCGAAGCGGAGCGGGATCAGGTCAATATTGTGGTTTTTCCGGAAATGGCGCTGGCGGGCTATCCACCGGAGGACCTCTTATTTCGTCCCTCGTTTCTGAGGGACTTGGCGGCGGCCCAGGAGACATTGGCGCAACGGGCGCGGACCACGTTAGTCATTGCGGGCTACGCGTATGCGGAAGGTCAAGGCATTCGCAATGCCGCGGCGGTCATGGCCCAGGGACGGACACTGGCGCGGGTGGCCAAGCAGCATTTGCCCAATTATGGGGTGTTTGATGAAGCCCGGTATTTTACTCCAGGGAGCGGCACCACCATCTTTCGCTGGGGTCAATGGACACTAGGGGTATCCATCTGTGAGGATGTTTGGTACCCGGACGGGCCATATCTTCGCCAAGCGCGACAGGGAGCCAACCTGCTGATTAATATTAGCGCGTCGCCGTTTTCTCGTGGCAAAAGCGCGGTGCGGCAGCAAATGTTGTCGACGCGCGCTGACGATGCCGCAGCCTATCTCGTGTGGACGAATCTTGTTGGTGCCCAAGATGAACTGGTGTTTGACGGGACTAGTGCCGTGTTTGGCCCAGACGGTCAAGTGTTGGCGCGTGCCAAGGCCTTCCAGGAAGACGTGCTCACCGTGGAGTTAACGAGGACTCCCAGCCAACATCGGCGATGGATTGATCCGCGCTGGCGGCTCGTGCCGCTAGAGGAAGACACGGTAGATGTGGTGGACGTGCCGTTGGAATCTGTGGGGGAAGGCGCGGCGGCGCGAGCGCGGGTGGAGCCGTTGCCGGACACCATACCGTCACTTTACGAGGCGTTGTGTTTAGGGCTCAAAGATTACGTGCAGAAAAATCGTTTTGGCGACGTGGTCATTGGCCTCTCGGGGGGCATTGATTCCGCGTTGACGGCTACCATTGCGGTCGATGCTTTGGGTGCCGATCGAGTCCATGGCGTCTTTATGCCCTCGGCCATCACGTCGGATGCCAGTTATCAGGATGCCAAAGCACTGAGTGACAATCTGGGCATCGATTGGCGCGTCATTCCCATTTCGGCGATTATGACCGCATTTTTGCAAGAATTGAGTCCGAGTTTTGGCCAGCGTCCGGTGGATCTGACCGAAGAAAATTTACAGGCCCGCATTCGCGGCACCTTATTAATGGGCTTATCCAACAAACTCGGGTGGCTGGTGTTGACGACGGGGAATAAGAGCGAAATGGCGACAGGGTACAGCACTTTGTACGGGGACATGGCGGGAGGATTTGCCGTGCTCAAGGATGTGTTGAAAACGGAAGTGTTTCGCCTGGCCCGATACGTGAACGAGGTAGCCGGGTACCCACGGATCCCGCAAAATGTGCTAACCAAACCGCCGAGTGCGGAACTCAGGCCGGATCAGAAAGACGAGGACAGTTTGCCACCATATGCTATGTTGGATCAGATTCTCCAAGGCTATATTGAGGATGACCTTACGCCGGAAGAGCTGATTCGCCAAGGGTTGGACGCGGAGGCGGTGAACCTCACGGTACGGCTAGTCAACCGCAATGAATATAAGCGCCGGCAAGCGCCGGTGGGGATTAAGGTGACCCCCAGAGCCTTTGGACGCGATCGGCGCATGCCCATCACGGGCCGATTTTAGGGTGGAGGGACGCTATGTCGGGGCATTCGAAATGGGCCAACATCAAGCGAAAGAAAGCTAAGGTGGATGCCGTCAAGGGAACGGTGTTCTCACGGCTCACCAAAGAAATCATGGCAGCGGCCAAACAAGGGGGCGGAAACCCGGAGACAAATTTCCGCCTGCGCGTTGCGATCGAAAAAGCCAAGGCAAACAACTTGCCACAGGCCAATATTGAACGAGCCATTCGTCGTGCCACCGGGCAAGAAGCCGGGGTCAATTACGAGGAAGCGGTGTACGAAGGGTACGGGCCTGGGGGAACCGCTGTCTATCTCGATATTTTGACGGATAACCGAAACCGTACCGCAGGCGAGGTGCGCCATATCTTTTCCCGTCACGGCGGTTCGTTAGGGGAGTCGGGCTGTGTGGCCTGGATGTTTGAACCCAAAGGCCGTATCGTGTTAGCTTCCAGTGATCAAAGCGAAGAGGCGTTGCTGGACATGGCTATTGAGGCGGGCGCCGACGACTTGATCCGGGAGGACGACGAGATTGTGGTGCTGACGAGCCCGGAACTCTTAGATGATGTGCGACAAGCGTTCGAAGCGCGCGGCCTTCGGGTTGAAGAAGCAGAATTGGTGCGGTTACCGAAGACCACCGTGCCCGTATCCGGCAAGGAAGCGGAGCAGTTGATGGAGCTATTGGATCTTCTGGAAGATCATGACGATGTGCAACGGGTGTATTCCAACGCGGAATTTCCTGACGAGCCGTGAAGGGAGACGGGTGCGGTTGGTGGCTGGCCGGCGCCCGTTTAGCGTGCCCAAGAAATCTACCGTGGGGTGACTCTTTACAGAGCTTTCGGTTACCCTGAGCGCGAGCTGGGCTCGTGAGGAAGGGCGGACAGGGGGCGTGTTCCGGGCGAGCTGTGAGTTCAGGTGGCAGTGGGTTCACCAAAGCCGTTGCCTGCCTGAGCAATCGCTGATGGGACAAGATGGCTCGTTTCTCCTAAGGTGTCCCTACGCAATGACCGAACGAAGCATCCCGCATACGAACAACGCATACGAAAGATCCAACGGAAGGCGTGAGATACATGACCCAAAATTTTGTGACCGTGTTGAAAGAGCAAAAAATCTTGCCGATCATCCGAACGGACACGGTGCAACGGGCGCGTGAATTAGTGACCGCTTACTATCGCGCGGGGGCCCGGGCCATCGAGCTCACGACGACGATCCCTGAGGTGTGGTCTCTACTGCACGAAGTTCACCGCGAGCGGCCTGACATCCTGATTGGGTTGGGTACCGTCCGAACGCGCGAGCAAGCGGAGCATGCGCTCGAAAGCGGCGCTCAATTTCTCGTGACCTATTTTCTGGCCGAGGACGTGGCGGAGGTTGGCCGCAATCATCACGTACCGTTTGTCCTGGGCGCGTCGACGCCGACAGAAGTGGAGCGCGCCGCGGCCTTAGGTAGCACTGTCGTCAAGATCTTCCCCGCGAGCACCGTGGGCGCCCACTTTGTGCGGGAATTGCGCGGCCCGCGACCCGATGTCGAATGCGTGCCCACTGGTGGCATTGTCCCTGGCGAGATTCGTACCTGGCTTGAGGCCGGGGCGCTGGCGGTGGGGCTAGGGGGGGCCTTGGCGCGCCGGGAACCTGGCGAGACGGATGATGAGGGGATTACTCGGCGTCTGCAATCGCTAATCAGCTTATACCGCGCCACGAGCTATTGACCGAACGGACCCGCGCACACGCATTCCAATCCCGCGAGACCGTTCTCCAATCGTCTAGGAGTGTTTACCCCTTAGGCACGCGATTGGTCAATTGCTGGCCGGCGACATCTTTTTTGTTAGGTGATGGTATGTTAGGTTAAAAGTAACTAAGTTTACGCGCGACATATCGAGGGGGACAACACTGTGCGATGGCCGTTTGGCAGAGGGGATGATCGCCACGCCGTATTGCTAAAAGAGTTGACTGAGTTTAGACGAGAGGTTCAAGAGCTGGGGACGGAGTTGAACACGGCGGTAGCCAAATTGCAACGCTTTCAGTTTAACGCGCAGCGCGATACCCAGGAGGCCATGCGGCAACTGGGTGAGCAGGTTTCGGAATTGAGCACCAAAATGGCCGAGTTACGGCAGGATAGCCGCTACCCGGTCGAACACTTGCGCGTACGGCTTTTAGACATGCTCGACCAACTCGACATCGTTTGCCAAGGTCGCGAGGCTGGCATGGACGAGAGTTGGCGGCAATTGATTGAAGAGTGGCAACGTCTTCTTTTGAATGCACTCGACGGCGTCGGTTTATCAGAAGTTGAGGTGTTGGGTCGTCGCTTTGACCCAAAAACAGCGGAGGCCATCGGGGTGGTCGACCGGGAGTCATCATGGGCGGCTCAATTTCCCCACCCTGAGCCGTATCTTGTGGTACGGGTTGTGCGTCGCGGCTTTCTCGACGCGGCGGGTGGCGTGTACCGTAAGGCCCGCGTGGTGACCCTCGAGGCCAACGCGCAGGAAATTCCCGCCCCCTAAGCGGGTGAATCAAGTCAAAATTAAAAGATCAGGAATGGTGCATCAGTGAAAGACGGTATGTCGCCGCCGATTGTTGGCATTGATCTCGGAACTACCAACTCAGTCATTGCGATTATCCGTGGAGGCCATCCTGAAGTGGTGCCCGACGCGAACGACGAGGTTATTGTGCCGTCCGTGGTGCTCGTCGATTTAGACGGTAAGATTGTGGTGGGACGCGATGCGCGGGCAGCCTTAGTGGCTATGCCGGATCGCACCATAGCGGCGGTCAAGCGTAAGATGGGACTTCCTGATACGGTGCAGTTAGGGGGACAGAGTTGGCGTCCAGAAGAGATTTCTGCCATGATCTTGCGCAAACTTCGAACCCACGTGGAGCTACTCTTCCCCGATCAAGAGATTGAGGCCGTCATCACCGTCCCTGCTTACTTTAACGAGGCGCAAAGACGGGCTACCAAAGAGGCCGGAGAACTGGCAGGATTTCGCGTGGAACGCATTATCAATGAGCCTACGGCGGCTGCCCTGGCTTACGGGTTTTACAATTTGCGGGGGGAACGGTATCTTTTGGTGTATGACCTTGGCGGGGGAACCTTTGACGTGTCCGTCATTCGCATGAGTGACGGTGCGCTAGAGGTTTTAGCGTCAACCGGAGATCGGGCTCTGGGCGGCGAAGACTTTGATTGGCGGTTGGTTGATGCGCTGGCGGAGCGAATCATGGCCCAGGCGGGTGTTGACCCGCGTGAGGACTTGGCGGCCCGCGCGACGCTCAAAGAGGTCGCGGAGCAGATGAAATGGCAATTGTCCGATAAGACCACGGCAGAAGCGTCAGTGCCCGTGTTGATGATGCACAACGGGCGTCCCGTGCGTCTTGACGCGCATGTCACCCGTAAGCAGTTTGAAGCGATGATTTCACCGTGGCTGGAACGCACCATGCAGCTCGTGGATGAGGTCGTGCAAGAAGCGCACCTGAGTGCCGACCAGATTCACGATTTACTGCTGGTAGGAGGGTCGACCAGGATCCCCTGGGTCCGGGATCATTTGACCAACCGCTTTGGCAAAGCACCGCTTAACACCGTCGATCCGGATTTGGCGGTGGCGTTGGGCGCGGCCGTCCAGGCAGGGCTGAAGTCGGGACAAATTCCGGAATCCACGATGGTGGCGACCGACGTGGCGCCGTTTTCGATGGGCATTGCGGTGGCTGAGCGCGATTGGCTGGGTCGGCCCATCCCAGGGTTTTATCATCCTATCATTTCGAAAAATACGACGATTCCCGTGGCGCGGACAGATCGGTTTTATACGGTAGTCGACAATCAGACCGAAATAGAGGTGGAGGTCTATCAAGGCGAGCATCCGCGCGTCTCACAGAATTTTTCCCTGGGATCATTTTTGGTGAAAGGATTGCCGCCCAAGCCGGCGGGGGTAGAAGCGATTGACGTCACCTTTCGGTATAACTTAAACGGCATGCTAGAGGTTAAGGCGCGGTCTGTGAGCACGGGTGAAGAAATGGGGATGGTGGTTCAAGATGCCTTGGACCGGGCGTCTCCCGAGGCGCTCGAGAAGAGCCGTCAACAGATTGAAGCCTTAGCCACGACGCTAGTAGACCAGGACGACGAGGTCGATGAGGACGCGGTGATCGATCAGGAGGACGATGCCCAAATCGTCGATGATGGGGCCGCGAGCCAGGGATGGGATGCGTTAGTGCGAGAAAAGGCGCGACTCGTTCGCGAACTCGCTCAGATTCAAGGACACAAGCTGGTAGCCAGCGCGCGCCAATGGATTGCGCAGCTTGAGGAAGCCGAAGCCAGCGGCGAGAGCGAGCGTTTGGAAGCCGTGTTGAATGAGGCGACAGACTTTCTCATTGATTGCCAATTGTAGGAGAGCAGGCCATGGCCGAGAAAAAAAAGAAGAAACCAAAATCTCACGGGCGGCCTACTGGCGGTGCCAAAAACACTCCGTCGCAGCCCGATTGGTTCGAGGTCCTCGGTGTTGACCGCGGGGCGGATGATGCGGAAATCCATGCCCAATACTTAAGGCGGTTGCGGGAGCATCCCCCGGAGCGGGATCCGGAGCAATTTCAGGTCATTCGCCGGGCGTACGAGGTGTTGTCGAGTCCGACGACCAGGCGTCGCTACGCGATGGAGCTCAAGTATGGTACGACGGCGGAGCAAGCCATGGCTGATGCCGTCCGGTCCATCGATAGGGGACAAGTCCAAAAAGCTTATAGGTCGTTGCAGTTAGCGTTATCGTTTGATCCCGAGTCCGTGCGTGCGCGCCGATTGTTGGCCAAGGTGTATGCCCTTCAAGGAGACGATCGTCGATGCGAAGAAACGCTGACCGCGTTATGCGAGAATCTTTCGGATCCGGCCGAGGAAATTCGTGTGTGGGTTGAATGGGCCGCATGGACGGACACCCCTGACGAGAGTTTCGACCGCCTGATGGCCATCGAGAAACGCTATCCGCAACTCGGGCCCCGCCTCCTTGCCCCATATAAATACCAATGCTATCAGGCGATGGGGCAATTTCGGGAGGCTGAGCAGGTGTTTGTTCGCGCGGCCAGCATCCGCCGCAAAGTCACGGCGGACGATCTCGCCTTTTATCGCAGTTGGTTAGAAACCGCGATAGGGAGTGAGGATTGGGTTCAGGTGCATACACTCCGCGAGCGCCTGCGAAAGCATCGAGCACGGGGCACTGCGATGACGGACGAGGAAATGACTGATGAAGCCCAGCATTGGCTTCAAGAAGCTGATCGCTACCGCAAGACCCACCAATATCGGGCCGCATTAGCCTGGGTTGACGGGGCGCGAATCATCGATGCCAGCCTTTCCGAGGGAAGAAAGCAGGCGCTGGAGCTACTGCCACGAGCCCAGCTAGAAGACGAGTTAGAGCGCATTCAACGAGATTTGCGGGTGCCGGGGCCGTTGACGGCGGTGGCTTGGCAGGAATGGGCGCGGCTGACGGGTCAATCCGTGCCCGCGGACATCCTAGCGCACGTTGACGAACGCCCGGTCTACTGGTACTGGTCGGATACTGATCAATTGATGGCCTATCTGCAAGAACGGTATCCTCGCCTATGGGCTTCTTCGGGGAAACGTTGGCAACACCAGTTGACGCGTGCCATACCGCTTCCACGGCCAGGCAAGCGAGCCCGCGGCCGCAATGAGGCCAAAACGAATGAGGATTCCCTGGAACAAATTCTCATGGATCTGGCAAATCCGGACAAGCCCTAACGGAAAGATTGAGCGGCAAGGGTAGAGCAACGCGCAGGATGGTGAGGGAGACAACTTGGCAAAAAGCATGCGATATAGACCCGTGACCCGATGGTTCGCGCGAGTGCTGGCGGGGCTCCTGGTGTGTCTTGGGGTCGGCGGGTGGCAGGGGACAGTGCTGACCTCACGCCATGTGCACCGGACGGAGCGCATGACCGCGACCAAGATCCGCCGTCATCCGTTAGTCACGGTGAGGACGGCCGGGGGAGCCACGTTGATAGCCCGCCTTCAGACCTCTACGGTGAAAGCGGGGATGGCTAACAGACTTGTCCTTGACGACGTCTGCCCTGCGGGGACCACCTGCACGGGGTCTACCGTTGTATCTATCGCGGATTACGGTTCGCCCGCTCGACTTGCCTATCAACAGTACTTGGGAAACCCGATGGGGCCAACGCTGACCATGACGGCTGGACAAACGCGCGTCGTCTCCTTGTCGGTAGAGACGGTGGCCGGCTTGTACCACGTGCTTGTGAGCGGCACCGGGTTCGCCGCCAGTCTGACCTATCGCGTGGTGCCCAATCGCGTCAGCGGATTTCTGGCGACGGTATCCCCATCGCCATTTCTGGTCGGCGGGGACGCCGCCGAGGTGACGGTCTCAGCGGTCGACGCCTACGGAAATCCGGTTCCCGGCACTTCACTGCCGGTTCATGTGGCCATGCGGGGCCAGGGGCTTCACCTCAGGGTTCTGGCGACGCGGATTAACGGCAAGGGGGTCGTCGCCGTGCTGACGGCGGGACGTGTGCCTAAGGCAGCCACGGTCCTGGTGACGAGTCCACAGTTTCCGCGTCAAGAGATGGCCTTGCCGGTTCACGTGATATCGTCGCCGGCGGACCTCGTGGCGGGGAAAGGTGCCTGGGTGAGTCTGGCCACGTGGGACGCGCTGGGGCCGTCGCTCATCTTCCAGCGACTAGCCGAGGAAGGGGTCACCCACCTTTACCTGCAAACGACCGTCGGAAAAAGCTTTTTTGCCGCGCATATTTTAGATCAATTTCTGACGGCCGCCCACAACCGCGGCATCGCGGTGATAGCCTGGGATTACGCCCCGCTAACCGCCGTGGCTGCCGACAGCCGCGCGGCCGCGGCAGCGTTGCACTTTCAGACACCGCTGGGGGCCCAAGTGGATGGCTTAGCCGGAGATTTCGAACAGAACCTGTCGCCCTCAGCCGTGGCGCAATTTTCGCGTGCTGTGCGCGCGGCGGCCGGAGCCGAGCGGGCGTATGTGGCGGTGATTTATGCGCCACAATTTGGATTTCCGACGCCCCTTCCGACGTTAGCGCAGTTCGTTAACGTCATTGCCCCCATGGATTATTGGCTGGGATCGCCGCACGTTCTCAGTGCGGCCGATGTGTCCCGGTTTGTGTTGACCTCTATCCGCCTTATCCGCCAAAGTCTCGGTGCTCATCAGCTCCCGATTGAAATCATCGGCCAAACCCAAGATCTCCTGGACAACTCGGGCTTTGGTCGGTACAACCCCCCGGTGTACCAACTTCAGGCGGCGTATATGGCAGCTAGAGCGGGGGGAGCCATTGGGCTATCCTTTTACGATTTGCGCACCCAAACCCCTGCACAGGTGCGGGCGATTGCGCGCTTACAATACCCCTAACCGGTGACGGCCGTGCGAAGGCGTTCCCACGCGTGACGCACGCGCTCCGCCATACTCGAATCTTGGGGCTCGTATGAACGGAAAGTCATGCGGGCCCGCTCGCGGTCCTGATGTCCGAGACCTCGGGCTAAATCGACGGCCCCGGCTAACGACGCGTCAGCGTGGGCGAGCGTGAGCAGCGGGCGGTTGAGTGCGTCAGCCACCACTTGGGCGAGCGGGGCAAAGTCCAGGAGTCCCGAACCCCCAATGAGCTCGCGGATGCTAAGGCTTTCTTGGTCAAGGCGCTGGGCGGCGTACCAAAAGCCGGCCAAAATAGCCATGATGAGTGAGCCGGCCAAGTCCCCGCGGCCATGCTGGGGTTTGAGATCGCGCCACTCTCCGTTGAGATCCCCGCGCCACCAGGGAAAGCGCTCACCGTACCAATAGGGGATAACAAAGGGCAATGTGCGGTGGGTGCGGATGCTGTGGATGCCTTCGGCCAGGAGGGTCGGCACGGAGGCTTGGGTGATCTGCGCCAGCCAGGCGAGGATATTGCCTACATTCGAAAACGCGGCGCCGACCAAGTAGCCGCGCTGCGGTCCCATGCCATAACAAAAAAGGTCAGGGCTGTCCAGTGGGGCGTCGGTAGCCACTCTGAGCGCCCCGCTCGTGCCAAGGGATATCAGTGCGCGCGTGCTGCCGGGCAAAATACCCAGGTGTAGATGGGCCAAAGCCGCATCGTGACCGCCAACCACAATGCGATAGCGGCCGGTACGCGCCGGGACTTCGTAGGCCAGGTCCTCTAAAGGCGGGAGGTCCCCCGGCTGAAGACCAGCCATCGTGAGCATCTCCGGGTTCCATTGATAGTCGAGGCCCAAAAAGCCGCTGGCAGCGGCTGTGCTATAATCCTCCACCCAAGTGCCCGTAAGCGCCTGGATAATCCAGTCCTTGAGCGCTACGGGCCGCGCCTTGGCGGGCAAGCGCGGCCGGAGCCAGAGCCATTTAACCCACGGCGACATGGGGTGCAGTGGTACGCCCGTGGTGCGGCGAATTGTGCGAGCCACACCTTGTTGGGCAAGATCCCGGGCGATGGTCTCGGCCCGCGTGTCCATCCAAGTCAGGCTGTTGGTCAGCGGCGAGCCATTGGCGTCGACAGCAATGAGGCTATGCATGGCCGCCGAGAAGGCGACGTGGCTTAGGGGCCCCAGGCGCTGGGCTGCGTCAATGGTCGCCTGAACCGCGTCCATGATCCGCCCCACCGTCTGTTCGCTCAGAGGGGGATCGACGCGAGGCGAAATGTCCAACGACCCCTCTTGCAGCAAAGCGCCGGAAGCGCGGTCCACGAGTTGCCATTTTAAATGGGTTGTACCAATGTCGAAACCGAGCGCCGTGGTCATGCCTCTAGTGTGGCAGAAAGGGCAAGCGCTTTAAAGAGCTTTATAGGAAAATGGTGCGTTGGTGTCGTATAAGTTCTACAGGGGGGACGCTATGCGGGTATTAGGGATCGATCCGGGCACAGCACGCTTGGGGTGGGGTGTGGTGGAGCACAATCGCGGCGAATCGTCGTTGGTGGATTTTGGCGCGTTATACACCCCAGCGGGGATGTCTGAACCAGAACGGCTAGCGCTGTTGTATGATGAACTAATGCAGATTCGGGAGACCTTTCGGCCAGATGCCGCCGCCGTCGAAAAATTGTACTTTGGGCAAAATAGCCGGACCGCGATGCTTGTTGGCCAAGCACGCGGGATTGTGATGTTAGCCCTGGCGAAAGGGCGATTGCCATACGTGGAAATGTCGCCAGCCGAGGTGAAAAAGGCGGTCGTCGGTTATGGGCGCGCGGACAAGCGACAAGTGCAACTGATGGTGCAGCGGTTGTTACGCATGGATGAATATCCCAAACCCGATGACGCGGCGGATGCCTTAGCCATTGCCATTTGTGGGGCGGAGTTTCTTCGCTTTCAACGCGTCCAGGAATCAGCCAGAATCCCCTTGGGTGATCGCTCATGATCGTCGGCATTGAAGGGATTGTGCATGCCAAATCCCCGGGCTATGTTGTCCTGCGCACGGCGGGTGGCCTGGCATACGGGGTGGAGGTGCCAGAAGAGACCGAGCGGATGCTACCCGCGGAAGGCGGCCCGGTGCATCTGTATACCCACCTGGTGATTCGCGAAGATCAATGGCGTCTGATTGGGTTTGCCACCGAGCACGAACGGTCGGTGTTCTTAGATCTCATCGCGGTCAATGGCGTGGGGATTAAAGGCGCGTTATCGGTCATGAGTGCCTTAGGGGTGGCGGCCCTGGAGCGCGCGGTCGAAGCCGGAAACTGGAAAGCGCTAACCGAGGCACCGGGAATTGGTGCGAAAATCGCGCAACGGATTCAGCTGGAATTAAAGACGCGGTGGGCCCGCCATCGACCGGGTGGGCACGGCCATCTCGAAGAGGAATCGCCGCTCGTGCGGCAAGAGGACGATGTGGTGCTGGCGCTGCAAGCGCTCGGATATCAAGGGCGCGAAGTGGAGGCGGTGTTGGCGCAACTACCCCAAGGGACGCCGGAAGAACGCTTGCGCCAAGCCCTTCGGGCTTTAGACCGAGGGAGGTCACGCTAAATGGATGAACATCGACTGTTAAGTCAAAGCGCGTCGCCGCAGGATGGCGAACCGTCGCTGAGGCCCCAGTGGCTCCGCGAGTATATTGGGCAACAGGCGATCAAAGATCGACTCGGCCTCTTCATTGCGGCCTCCATGCAACGCAAAGAAGCGTTGGATCATGTGCTCTTGTACGGGCCGCCGGGTCTTGGGAAGACGACGCTAGCCCACATTATTGCCAACGAGATGGGGGTAAACATTCGCCTGACATCTGGGCCAGCCATTGAGAGGGCCGGCGATTTGGCGTCGGTGCTGACCAATTTAGAAAGTGGCGACGTGCTCTTTATTGACGAAATTCACCGATTGGCCCGGACGGTGGAAGAGGTGCTCTACCCAGCGATGGAGGATTTTCATCTCGACATTATGTTAGGCAAAGGGCCTAGTGCCCGATCGGTGCGTTTGGAGCTGCCGCGCTTTACCCTGGTGGGGGCCACAACCCGGGCCGGCATGCTGACGGCGCCGCTACGCGATCGCTTTGGGGTGATTATCCATCTGGATTTTTACAATGTGGCGGATTTGACGCACATTGTTTTGCGTTCGGCCGCGCGACTGGGGGTCCCGGTGGACGAAGAGGCCGCCCAGGAAATTGCGCAACGAAGCCGCGGCACACCCCGCATTGCCAATCGCCTTTTGCGTCGGCTGCGCGACTACGCCGAGGTCAAGGGCCAAGGGGCGTTGACGCGATCGCTCGCGGAAGAGGGGCTGAAATTTTTGGAAGTGGATCCCTATGGACTGGATACCGTCGATCATCGATTGTTGGAAGCCCTGTACTATCGTTACCAAGGCGGTCCGGTGGGCTTGGAGACGCTGGCCGCGGCCATTGGCGAGGAAAGCGGCACCATTGAAGACGTATACGAACCCTATTTGTTGCAGCAGGGCTACATTCAACGCACGCCTCGCGGACGCACCCTAACGCGCATGGCGTGCGAACGCATGGGATGGCCCGTGCCGTCTCACCTCACCCAGCCCTTGCTGTTTGATTAAGAAAGAGGGAACGCGATGACGAAGACCCGCTTGACGTTGGAGGATTTTTACTTATTTAGCCAGGTGCGTGAATGCGCATTATCGCCCGACGGTCGCCTGGTGGCCTATATTCAGCGGACACCGCTGAAGCGGATGAACGATTACACTCTGAACCTTTGGATGAGTCCGGTGGACGGATCCGCGCCACCCCGTCAAATCAGCCGGGGCAGGCGACAGGACCGCATGCCGCGGTGGTCTCCAGATGGCAGTCTCCTGGCGGTGCTGTCCACCCGCGAATCGGACGATCCCGATCGACCAGAAGATAGCGAGAAGGACGCCGAGCCCAAGGCGCAAATCTGGGTCTACGACCTTAAGTGGGGCGGTGATGCCCGCGCGATAACCCAGCATGCTGAGGGTGTGGAGAGCTTTTGTTGGTCTCCCGATGGGCGCCGCCTGGTGTTTAGCGCCCGCGACCCGTCGCCTGAGGAACGCGATTATTTGCGCAGCATTCGCGACAAAAAGAGTCCGGGGCCCTGGGTATTGACGCGCGTGCAGCACAAAACGGATGAAGGCGGATATCTGGATACCGTCCAGCATCATCTATTTCTGGTCGATGTGGCGACGGGCGAGACGACACAATTGACCCACGGCAGTGCCAGTGAAACCGATCCGGTATGGTCGCCGGACGGCCAGTGGATTTGCTTTCGGTCGAACCGCACGGGCGACAGCGATAACAATCGACGTGTGGATTTATGGCTCATCAACCCACAGTCGCGGGAAGTGCGGCGCTTAACGCACGGCGATGTGGACGCCAAATGGGCGACCTTTTCGCCGGACGGCCAGGAGGTGGCCTTTGTCAGCACCCGGGAGCCAGAAAATAACTACGTGAGTGCCTGCCTGTGGACAGTGCGGGTCGCGGACGCACAACCAGTCCCGAACTTTCCTGACAACTTGGGGGTCGGCTGGACCCACATTGGGGGCATTGTGCCGGATATTGTAACGGCCGACCCCGTGACTTCGGCGCGCGTCTACCCGGTGCCGGTTCTTAAGACGCCGATGCATCTTGTGTCCCAGGAATTTGACGGCGTGATCGAGGGCCCCGTCCGCTACCTTAATACCCAAGAGATATTAACGGTGGCGTCACACCGCGCGCAGGCAAAGTTAATGCGGTTTCGCGTGGGCACGGGCGAGGTCGAGGTGTTGGCTCCGTCGGAGCGGGTGGGCACGGTCATCACCTTTGACTGGGCGCATGGCGTGACCGTGGCGGTGATGAACTTTCCCAATACCGGTCCTGAGTGCTTTCGGGTGGAGCCGTCGACAGTCACCCGACTGTCCCGGGCATCGGCCGACTGGCTGGCCGAGAGAACCATCGTGCCATTTCACTGGATTCGCTATCCCGACCATGATGGCGTGGATATTGAGGCGCTGGTGCTATTTCCCCCTGATTTTAACCCGGAAAAGCCGGCACCCCTGATTGTCTCCATTCATGGTGGGCCGATGTCCTATGAGGCGCCCGAGTTCGAGTTTGAGACGCAGTATTGGGCGAACCGCGGCTACCTGGTCTTGCTGGTCAATTACCGCGGATCCACCTCTTATGGCGAGGCCTTTTGCCGCAGTATCCAAGGACGGTGGGGACCTATGGAGCACGATGATGTGATGTGCGGGGTAGACGCGGTGATTGCCCGCGGGTGGGCTGACCCAACCCGGCTTTATTGCACCGGCTTTTCCATGGGGGGCATCATGACGAATTGGGCGGTCGGCCATACGGATCGGTTCCGGGCCGCAGTGACCGAACATGGGGTGTGGGATTACATCTCTGCGTTTGGGACGGATGATTGTCATCTCTGGTGGCAAGATGATTATGGTGTGCCATGGCAAAATCGCGCGGCGTACTTTGCGTCGTCCCCCATGAGCGGGCTATCCCAGATACGGACGCCGCTCCTCATCACGGCTGGAGAGCACGACTGGCGTTGTCCTCTAAGCCAGGCGGAGCAGCTCTACGTGGCGCTCAAGAAGCGCGGCGTGGACACTGAGTTGGTCATTTATCCGGGCGAACACCACGAAGCCGACACTCGGCCAGCACGCGCGGTGGACCGCCTGCGCCGGATTGACGAGTGGTTTTACCGGTATGGCGGAATTCCCGTAGACGACCAGCTTTGAACTTTGTATAATGACATCAGACGTCTGACGAAAGAACTGGGAAGGAAGGTGCGGCATGGGTACGTGGGCTGATTGGTACGAAGCTATCCGCCCTCATTTAAGGGCAGACGAAAGCGAGCGCATTGAGGCGCTCGATCGTCGCCCGTATGTATTCCCGGCGCCGCTTACGGAAGAGACGCTGGCCGATCTGATGGATCATACCCTCCTCACTCCGGACGCGACGCCCGGCGCTGTCGAATGCTTATGCCGCGAGGCACGGGAGTGGCACACGCATAGCGTGTGCGTCAACACCCAGTATGTGCCGTTGGCCGTGAGCGCGCTCGAAGGGTCGCCCGTGACAGTGGCCGCTGTGGTGGGATTTCCTCTGGGAGCTATGGCGAGCGACGCGAAGGCTTACGAGGCGGATTGGGCCGTGAAGGCGGGTGCTCGCGAGTTAGACATGGTGTTGGCCATTGGCTGGTTGAAAGCGAGACGGTATCGTGACGTGTTGGCCGATATCGGCATGGTTCGCGAGCGCGCGCCGCAGCCGGTCGTGCTCAAGGTGATTTTAGAAACCGGGCTGTTAACGGATGATGAAAAAGGGATTGCCGCGTTATTGGCGGTAGCGGCAGGGGCGGACTTCGTGAAGACATCGACCGGTTTTGGCTATGGCGGGGCGACCATCCACGATGTCCAGCTTCTGCGCAACGCCGTGGGACGCGGCGTGGGTGTGAAGGCCTCGGGCGGCATCAAGAGCTTTGCGGACGCGGTAAGCCTGGTGGAGGCGGGGGCCAATCGCCTGGGCTTATCGAAGACCGGCGTGGTGTTGGGAAAGGGTGATGCCAGTGCTGGATCTTATTGAAAAGACCCGCGACGGCGTCCCCTTGAGTCGCGAAGACATCGATCGCCTGGTGGCCGGGATTGTGGATAACCGGTGGCCGGATTATCAGTTAGCTGCTTGGTTGATGGCGGTGGTGCTCCGGGGGCTAACCGATCAAGAAACCTTTTGGTTAACTGGCGCGATGGCCGAGATGGGGCGCCCGCATCCCGCCTTGGGAGACGTGGATAAGCATTCGACCGGTGGTGTGGGCGACAAAACCACCCTGGTGTTGGCCCCTTTGGTGGCCGCCCTGGGATTGCGGATGGCAAAAATGTCGGGACGCGGCCTGGGGCATACCGGGGGAACGCTAGACAAGCTGGAAAGCATTCCGGGGTTTCGGGTGGAACTGCCCATCGATGCCATTCGCCGCCAAGTCGAGCAAATCGGGGTAGCGGTGGTGGCGCAATCCCGTGAGCTGGCGCCAGCCGACCGGCGGTTGTACGCGTTGCGCGACGTCACGGGGACAGTCAATCATCCGGCGTTAATTGCGTCGTCCATCATGTCCAAGAAGCTAGCGGCGGGAACGCCTAACTTGGTCTTGGATGTCAAGGTGGGCAACGGTGCTTTTATGACGGAGCTAAGAGACGCTAACCGGCTGGCGCGCCTGATGGTCGATATTGGCCGTTATTACGGGCGCCGCATGACGGTCTTAATGACGACCATGCAGCAACCGCTCGGTTGGGCTATTGGGAACGCCGTGGAAGTGAACGAGGCGGTCGGCGTCCTTCGAGGGGAGGGGCCTTCGGATCTTCGAGAGGAAGTGGTGCGCCTGGCTGCCGAACTCTTGCACCTGGCCAAGGGCATGCCCTTGGCTGAAGCGGAAACAGAGGCTCACCAGGCGCTGCAGTCGGGTCGGGCCTGGGAGCGGTTCATCCAATGGGTCCGTTGGCAAGGAGGCGATGTGGCTGCGGTCGAGGCGGGCTTGCCGCTGGGCCCGGTGACCCGTGTATGGCGAGCCGAGACGCGAGTGACGGTGCAATCGCTCAATACCCGGGCCATTGGCGAAGTGGCACTGATGTTGGGGGCAGGCCGCCATCGCTTGGAGGATGCGGTCAATCCTGCGGTGGGACTTCACTGTTACCTGAAGACAGGGCGGACCTATGAGGCGGGTGACGTGTTAGCCGTGGTCTACGCGATGACGGAGACAGCCGCGGATGATGCGGTGAAAAAGCTCACCGCAGCCGTCACGTTTGGTGAACCCGAGTCCGTTCCGCCCTTGGTGTTAGGGCGCATTTCAACCGAAGAGTAAGGGCGGTGGCAACGTGCGGATTGTGATGATTGTGATAGACTCGGGTGGCATTGGTGACGCGCCCGATGCAGCGCGGTTTGGCGATGGCGGCGCCAATACGATTGGGCACGCGGCTTCGGCGGCCGGCGGAGTGAACTTGCCGCATTTAGCTGCCATGGGTCTGCAGCAGCTGACCCCCTTGGAGGGAACTCCCGAGGTGCCGCTCCAAGGGGTAGCCTATCGCGTGTATCCAGCGGCCAATGGCAAGGACACTTTAGCCGGCCATTGGGAAATGATGGGCGTAACCGTCACGGAGCCCTTTCGGACGTTTCCGCACGGCTTTCCGCCCGAGGTTGTTGAGGAACTGGAGCGGCGGTTTGGGCGTCCCATTTTGGGCAACGAGCCGGCGTCGGGAACGGAAATTATTGCCCGCCTGGGAGCCGAGCACCTCAAAAGCGGTGCCCCCATCGTGTACACTTCGGCCGACAGTGTGCTGCAAATTGCCGCCCATGAAGAGGTGGTGCCACTCGAGCAACTGTATCAATGGTGTCAGATAGCGCGGGAGGTGATGCAAGGACCCTATCGCGTAGGGCGCATCATTGCCCGACCGTTTCGCGGCGAACCTGGCCATTTTATCCGCACCCCGGCCCGTCACGACTACCCGGTCGAACCTCCGTGGCCAACGATGGTTGATCGGTTGGCCGAGGCCGGCGTGACAACCGTGGCGTTTGGAAAAATCTGGGACATTTTTTCGGGTCGCGGATTTCAGTTCCCAAACCCGACGGTGAGCAATCTGGATGGTTTGCGAAAGACGCGCGACTGGCTTCAAAAGGCGGATACAGGGCGCGAATTTTTGTTCGTGAACTTGGTTGAATTTGATTCCCATTTCGGGCATCGACGCGATCCCGCTGGGTATGCCAACGCGCTGCGCGAATTTGACGCGTTTTTGCCGGAACTCTGGGCGCTTCTGGGGCCTCATGACCAGCTGTGGGTGACGGCCGACCATGGTTGCGACCCCACCTATCGCGGGACGGATCACACGCGGGAAGCGGTGCCCTGGTTGGCGTATGGGCCAGCACTGCATCCCGCGGTGGGGGCTCCTCGGCACGGGCTCGGGGACATGGCAGCCACTTTGGGTTCATTGTTTCAGGTGTCACCGGTCGGAACGGGTCATCCGGCTCGGGAATTGCTATAGACTCTCAAGTGGCTGATCGGCGCTGTGTGTCAGTGACGGTGACGGATGACATCAAAGCGGAAGGTGCCAGGCACAAAGTGGTCGTGCGACCAGAGTAACAGCGTGGAATTTTGGTTGTAGTGGGCCTGATTGAGGCACAGCAAAGGGGACCCGGCAGGAATCTTGAGGTGTGCGGCCATTGTCTCGTCTGCCTTGGTGACCTCAATCTCGGTTTGCGCAAAGATCACCACCTGCCCGCACTCCTGCTCGAGATAGCGAAAAAGGGAGTGGCTCAGCTTGGCTGAATCGTCAGGCAAAAATTGGGCAGGGAAGATATCGACGCAATAGAGCACGGGGGTGCCATCCGCGGTTCTCACGCGCCGGAGTTCCGCCACCTCACGGGTGCGCCAAGCGCGAAACCGTTCCTCTTCGCGCTCGCTGGCGGGCCTTCGGGTGACGGAAAGATAGCTGGTGCCCGGCTGATACCCCTGCTGCTCAATGAGCTGGGTAATGCTGATGAGCGATTCCAGCCCCCCTGAAATGGCACGGGGCCCGCGTACAAAGGTGCCGATGCCCCGCCGCTTGACTAAGTACCCTTCGACCGTCAACTGCGAAATCGCTTCGCGAATCGTGGCCCGGCTGACGGCAAATTGGCGGGCTAGGTCATCTTCCGCGGGAATCTGATCCCCTGGTTCCCACTCGCCAGATTGGATGCGCTGGCGCATTGTGCCCGCGACTTGATGAGGTAGCGGCATGCGAATCATGGAATTCCTCCGTTTTCTAGAAAGAGGCGTTAACGCCATCGCCTTCCTTCATCTTAATCGTCTCCCCCGGGAAGCTCAAATCCTCGCAGGATTTCTCATCATGGCGCAGTGAAACACAAAAATTCGGCTATGCTAAGGAAAGCAGGATTTTTTTCGGGACGACGCGAAATCCGAGCATGAGAGGAAATCTCAAAAAAAGGGGGGAGCGGCGTGCATAAGACGGGCGGCACGTCCATTTATTGGCTGTTTTTTCTCCTGTTGATTGCCATGACCGTCTGGATGTTTTGGCAACAGTCGCGGCAACAGCGGGCGCGGCGTGAGGTGCAAAATTCCGTGGCCAAGGGCGATCGCGTGGTCACCGTAGGCGGCGTCATTGGTACGGTCGAAGAAGTGGACAACAATGAGTTGACGCTCCGCATTGCTGACGGGGTGAAAATTCGGGTGCTGAAGTCGGCGATTGGCGGCAAGTATCAAGAAGGGCAATCGCGCTAACGCCTCCGCGGGAGTCCAGTGGTCGCCCGCCTCGTAGAAGAGCGAACCGGGGGCTATGCTATAATACCGACGAAACCTGAGGTGACAAGCGCGAAGAGGAGGCGTTATTGGTGGCGGATACGTCACTCAACCCCTTTATTCGGGCTCAACAAAGCTTTAAGGAAGCAGTTGAGACGTTGGGGTTGGAACCGGCAGTGTATGAAATATTGAAACAGCCCATGCGGACATTTGAAGTGGCTGTCCCGTTTATTCGTGATGACGGTACCCTTCAAGTCTTTACCGGATATCGCGTGCAACATAACGATGCCTTGGGACCCACCAAAGGGGGGCTTCGTTTTCACCCAGATGTGAATGTGGACGAAGTCAAAGCGTTAGCCATGTGGATGAGTGTCAAATGCGCATTGTTGGGGCTCCCGTACGGAGGGGGCAAAGGTGGCATCGCGTGTGATGTCGACCAACTTTCCGAAGGGGAAATCGAACGATTAAGCCGTGAATATATTCGTGCCGTTAATTTAGTGATCGGGCCGGACAAGGATATACCCGCTCCTGACGTCTCTACCAATCCGCAAATTATGGCATGGATGGTTGACGAATATTCCCGCATCCGAGGGGAAAATACCTTTGGCCTCATTACCGGAAAGCCGCTGGTCATTGGAGGGTCTCAGGGTCGAGTCGAGGCCACCGGCCGCGGCTTAGTCTTTGCGACGCGGCAGCTGGCCACGGAAATGGGCATCGATTTTCAGCATGCGCGCATTGCCGTGCAGGGATTCGGCAACGTGGGGTCTGTCGCGGCAACCATTGCCCACCACATGGGGGCTCGGGTCGTCGCGGTATCGGACAAGGACGGCGGGCTTTACAATGCTGCGGGCATCGATATCCCTGATTTACTAGAATATAAGCGTCTGCGCCGCAATCTCGCTGGGTATCCCAAGGCGGAGCCCATCAGCAACGCCGAGTTATTGGAATTGCCAGTGGATATCTTGTTTCCTGCCGCCTTGGAAAATCAAATTACGGCAGATAACGCGCCGAGAATTCAAGCCAAGATTGTCGGCGAAGGAGCGAACGGCCCCACCACTCCCGAGGCGGATGCAATTTTGTTTGACAAAGGGGTGATGGTGATTCCCGACGTGTTGGGCAACGCAGGCGGCGTGACTGTCTCGTACTTCGAATGGGTGCAAAATCAGACCCGCTTTTACTGGAGCGAAGAGGAGGTCAATCAGCGGCTAGAAGAATATATGTCCCGCGCCATGGCGGAGATGCATCGCATGCACGAACGCTTTGGCGTGACGTTGCGTAAGGCAGCCTATCTGGTGGCGACCGATCGCTTGGCGCAAGCCATGCGGGTCCGGGGCTGGCTAAAGTAGGCTTCTCGGGCAAGGAGGCGAGCGAAGCGTGGAGGATACAGGGCGGCTAAGAGCGGCTTATGAAGCCTGGGAAGACGATGTGCTGAACCCTTATCGCCGGGAACACGGGGAGCGCAGCACATCATTCGGGACCGTTTCCGATGTGCCGGTCAAGACGCTCTACACACCGCTCGATGTATCGGGCGAATACGGTGAGCGGTTGGGGTTTCCCGGCGCGTACCCCTATACGCGGGGCATCCACCCGACGATGTACCGGGGCCGGCTATGGACCATGCGGCAGTACGCAGGTTTTGGCACCGCCGAAGAATCCAACGCGCGCTACCGCTACCTGTTATCGCAGGGGCAGACAGGGCTGTCCGTGGCGTTTGATCTGCCCACCCAGATGGGCTATGACTCTGACCATCCGATGGCCCGCGGTGAGGTCGGCAAAGTCGGGGTGGCGATTGACAGCTTAGCCGACATGGAAATTTTGTTGGATCAAATCCCGTTGGATCAAGTGTCGGTATCGATGACCATTAATGCGCCGGCAGCCATTTTGTTGCTTATGGTGGTGGCCGTGGCCGACGCCCGCAGCATTGCACGAGCTCAACTCCGGGGGACTATTCAAAACGATATTTTGAAAGAATACGCAGCTCGTGGCACCTATATCTTTCCCCCCGCGCCTTCCATGCGGCTGGTCACTGACAGCTTCCGCTGGTGTGCGGCGGAATTGCCTCGGTGGAATCCCATCAGCATTTCCGGTTACCACATTCGCGAAGCCGGCGCCACCGCCGCCCAAGAATTAGCCTTTACCTTGGCCAATGGCATCGCGTATGTGGAGGCGGCGCGACAGGCAGGCCTTCCGGTTGATCAGTTTGCACCCCGGTTATCCTTCTTTTTTAATGCGCATCTCGATTTTTTTGAGGAGATTGCCAAATTTCGCGCGGCCCGGCGTATGTGGGCGCGGATTATGCGCGAACGGTTTCAAGCCCAGGACCCGCGATCCTGGCAATTAAGATTTCACACGCAAACGGCGGGATCCACCTTAACGGCCCAGCAGCCGGAAACCAATGTGGTGCGCGTGACCTTGCAGGCGTTAGCGGCGGTGCTCGGCGGCACCCAGTCGCTGCATACCAATGCCAAAGATGAGGCCTTGGCCTTGCCGACGGAGGAGTCAGCGCGCTTGGCTCTGAGAACGCAGCAGGTGATCGCCTATGAAAGCGGGGTCGCCAATACGGTTGATCCCCTGGGCGGCAGTTATTACCTAGAGGCGCTGACGGACCAAGTCGAGGCGGACGCGGCGGCATATCTCGAAAAGATTGATGCGATGGGGGGCGCCGTAGCGGCGATTGAACGCGGCTACATCCAGCAGGAGATTCAGGAGGCGGCATATCGCTACCAACAGAAAGTCGAGTCGGGCGCACAGGTCATTGTTGGGGTGAACCGTTTTCGCAGTAACGAGGCGGCGGCAGAGCCGGTGCTCAAGGTTGACTCGGCGCTGGAGGTGCGACAGGTTGAACGCCTAGCGAAAGTGCGGGCCATGCGGGATGAGGCGAAGGTCCGTGCGGCGCTGAGACGGCTCAAGGAGGCCGTGCGCGATCCTGAGGCACCAGTGATGGAACCATTGTTGGAAGCGGTCAAAGTTTATGCCACGCTGGGGGAGATGGTGTCGGTGATGGTCGAACACTTTGGCCGCTATCGACCGTCGGTCGCCATTTAGCGTAGCGGGGGCAAAATCAAAGGGGAGACAGCATGACGCTCGATCATATTGGCATCGCCGTGACAGATTTGGAGGCGGGCCTTCGCGCATGGGCGCCATTAGGCCTGGGTGGGGAACCGCCAGAGTGGGTGGCTCAAGACCAGGTTACCGTGGTGTTTGTGCCTTATACCGGGGGGCGTATGGAGCTGTTAGCGCCGACGAGCTCGGATAGTCCGGTGGCGCGTTTCCTGGCCAAGCGGGGCCCGGGGTTGCATCATCTGGCCTTTCGCGTGGGCGATATTGATGCGATCGTAGCCCGGCTAGTGAGCGAAGGTGTGCGCATGATTGATGAGGTCCCGCGCCCAGGGGCCCACGGGACGCGCGTGGCCTTCATCCATCCGGCAGCCACCGGGGGCATTTTGGTCGAACTGGTGGAGCAACCCGAAGGGACGTCCCTGGATGGATGATGCGAGGGAAGAACTGGGGCGCCGCCTGTCTCATATTGAGGCTATGGGTGGCCCCCAGCGGGTGGCGCGCCAGCATGAATCTGGCAAATGGACGGCGCGAGAGCGCGTCCGCTACCTGCTCGATGAGGATTCGTTCGAAGAAATTGGAGCGCACGTGACCCACCGCGGGACATTGTTTGGCATGGCAGATGTGGATGCGCCGGCGGATGGGGTCATTACCGGATATGGTCGTATTCACGGGCGCCCGGTGTATGTATTTGCCCAGGATTTCACGGTGCTGGGCGGCTCGCTGGGGGAAATGCATGCCGCCAAAATTCAGCGCGTCCAGGATTTAGCCCTCAAGTCAGGCGTTCCCATTATTGGGCTGAACGATTCCGGCGGGGCACGCATTCAAGAAGGGGTGGATGCCCTTAACGGCTACGGGGAGATTTTCAAACGCAATACCTGGGCCTCGGGAGTCATTCCCCAAATCACGGTGGTGATGGGACCGTCGGCTGGTGGTGCCGTCTATTCCCCGGCTCTCACCGATGTGATTGTGATGGTGCGCCACACCGCGCAAATGTTTATTACCGGCCCGCAAGTCATTCAGGCGGTCACGGGCGAACAGGTGTCGGCTGAAGCCTTAGGCGGGGCGGATACCCATTTGAAGCGCTCGGGCGTTGCTCATTTTGTCGGCAAAAACGATGCCGAAGCCCTCGACGTGGTGCGCGAGGTGTTAAGTTTTCTGCCGCAAAACTGGATGGAAGAGCCTCCCGTTTATGAGACCCAAGATCCGCTAGGGCGAGCCGATCCCATGCTGGCGGAGGTGGTGCCGTCCGATCCCAACAAACCTTACGATGTGTTGGCCATCATTGAGCGTGTCGTGGACGACAGCCGATTTGTGGAATGGCAAAAGGGCTATGCAGACAATTTGGTGGTGGGATTCGGTCGCATTGGCGGACATTCAGTGGGGATTGTAGCTAACCAGCCGCGCATATTGGCGGGAACCCTCGACATCAACGCCTCGGACAAGCTGGCGCGCTTTGTCCGCTTTTGCGATGCGTTTAATATTCCTGTGGTCACGTTAGTGGACACGCCAGGCTATTTACCGGGCACGGCGCAAGAGTACGGGGGCATCATTCGTCACGGTGCCAAAGTGCTGTACGCTTATGCGGAAGCCACGGTGCCCAAAGTGACGGTGATTTTGCGCAAGGCCTATGGGGGTGCCTACTTAGCCATGTGTAGTCGGGCATTGGGGGCGGATTTGGTTTTAGCCTGGCCGACAGCGGAGATCGCCGTGATGGGACCCGAGGGCGCCGCCAACATTATTTTTCGACGGGAAATAGAGGCCAGTCCCAACCCGCAGGAAGCCAAGGCGCGCATGGCTGATGAATACCGCCGGCAGTTTGCCAATCCTTATGTGGCGGCCAGCCGTGGCTACATTGACGCGGTGATTGACCCGGTGCGGACGCGGGAACATTTGGCGCAATCGCTTATGGTGCTCTATAACAAACACGATGAGCGACCGAAAAAGCGGCACGGGAATATGCCGGTGTAAGAAGGGCGGTGTGATGGTGACAGGGGAAACCGTACAAGAAGAACCTCGTGAAGACGTGGTGGCATTGGTGGTGGCGACCATTCTCATGATGGACGAGGGTGAGCGAGAACCTCAGGCGGTGAAGATTCGCGAGATCTGGCCCAAGCCGTCGCCGTGGCGCTGGCGTTTTACGACACCGTAGCAAGTGATGGGAAGCAAGGGAGGCTACACATTGCCAAGAGTTCGGCGGTTTCGCGTAACGGTCAATGGCAAGGTCTATGAAGTGGAGGCGGAGGAGCTAACAGGAGCGGTAACCGTACCGGACCACCGGCCAGAACCGCTATCGTCGACACCGACGGCCAGCGAAGTGCCGCCGGCGCCTTCGCGCGCGGCAGGGACGGGCACAACGATTGAGGCCCCTTTACCTGGTTTGGTGTTAGAGGTCAAGGTGGCCGAAGGGCAAGCGGTCGCGTCAGGTCAGGTGTTGATTATCTTGGAAGCCATGAAGATGGAAAATGAGATTACCGCCCCGGAGGCCGGTGTGGTGCAGTCGGTGCGGGTGGCGAAAGGCGATAGCGTGGCCCAAGGAGATATTTTAGTGGTGCTGGCATAGCTTATGGGAGAACGGCTCTTGGTGGTGGCTCCCCATCCTGACGACGAAGTGCTGGGCGCCGGGGGTACCATGGCCAAAGCCGTACAACACGGCGATGAGGTGTTCGTGGCGCTACTCACGTCGGGCGACGGGTTTCGCGAAGATGCCACCCGCTACTACCTTTCGCTAGATGTGACAGCGGCCGAATATTTGCACATGGGCTACGAACGCCAGCTAGAGTCGCGGCGCGCGCTTCACGCGTTGGGCGTACCGGACGATCACGTCTATTTTCTGGGATTTCCGGACGGAGGGCTCGATGCGTTGTGGCTTACGCATTGGTCGGGGGACCCATGGCTGAGCCCGACAACTGGGTATCGAGCGGTGCCGTATCTGACGGCCTGGCGGGAAGGCGAAGATTATACGGGCCGCACGCTGGTCCGCGTGCTCATGGATTTATACCGTGAGATCAAGCCCACGCGGCTGATTATGCCGAGCGCTTTTGACACCCATCCAGATCATTGGGGGACGAACGCGTTTGCCACGTTGGCGTGGGCAGAATTGGCCTACCAAGAAGACGTGTGGAATGCCGTGACGCGGTGGGGTTACCTCGTTCACTGGCCGCTATGGCCCTTGCCGCTCGCGTACCGACCAGACATGGCCGCGGAACCTCCGGTGAGTCTGGTTCAGCTCAACCAGGAGCCATGGCATCAGGAATGGCTGGGCCCGTCCCTGGTGGCCCAAAAGCGAGAGAGCCTCATGATCTTTGAAAGCCAGGTGGAATTGATCAAGCCGTATATGCTGGCGTTTTGCCGCCAAAGCGAAATCTTTGCCGTGGAAAGCCAGTGGCTCGCACAGGTTGAGGGCGCGGCAATTCGGGTGGCGAACCCCGCCATTGATTGGCTGACGCGGCGGTTGGTGCGCACCAATCCGTTGGCTCTGGTGTCGTGGACGAAGCAGCGTGAGCATGGCCAATGTCGCATTGGCTTTCACCGGCCGCCGCGCGAGGACACGGTGATTGAAATTAGCGTCCACCCGGTGGACGGGACTCATCGGCACGCCCACTGGCGATTGACGCGCCGCGAGGCCCCTGACGCGCTCAGAGCATCCTGGACGGATCGCGAACTGGTCGTTCAGTGGCCAGGGGATGCGTGGCACGACGCGCCGCGGGTAATGGCTGGCGTGCAATGGTATGAGCGAGAGAAGTGCGAAGGCAAGCTACCCTTTCGCGTGATTGCGTGGAAGAGTTAACCAGCAATCCACGCTCATAATAGGAATGGGGGAATTTCGGTGAAAGTCTGGATTTCCATCGATATGGAGGGTATTAGCGGCATTGTCGACCGCGACCAACTGCTGCCCGATGGCGGGCGTTACGAACTGGGGCGTGCAGCCATGATGAATGACCTTCAGGCCGTGCTTTTGGCGTTAAAGGATGAACCCGACGTCGAATCCATTGTGGTGAACGACTCGCACGACGGGATGCTCAATATCCTCGCTGAGCCTCTTGGCGAAGGGATTCGCCTGATCTCCGGCGGGGCCAAACAATGGTCCATGAATCAAGGCGCGGCGGACGCCGATGTGGCCTTTTACGTAGGCTACCATGCGCGGGCGGGGACGCGCGGGGCCATTATGGACCATACCTATGCGGGAGAAATTTTCTCCGTGACCCTCAATGGGGTGGAAGTGGGCGAAACCGGAATAAATGCCGCCTTGGCGGGATACTGGCGGGTACCCGTCGCCTTCATCAGCGGTGACGACAAGGTTGTTCGTGAAGCTCAAGCGTTGTTGCCTCACATCGAGGGGGTGGTTGTTAAAGAGGGCGTGAGCCGGCGCGCTGCCCGGCTGTTGCCGCGGCCCGAGGTGAATCGAAGGCTGGCCGAAGGGGTGAAGACAGCGCTGGCCCGTTACCGTCAAGGCGAGATGAAACCCTGGGTTATCAACGACCCCGTTCATTTAACGGTGACCCTCATGACTCCCGAAATGGCCGACCGGGCCATGTGCTGCCCTGGTGCCATGCGCGTGGACGGGCGCACCGTCGCGTTTGAGGAGCCCAATATGGAAGAGGCCTTTCGCGCGTTTTACGTGGTGATGGCGTTAAGCAGCAATCGCCCTCTATATTAAGAAGGGTGCCCAGATCGATGGGGGACGCAAGGGAAACCCCGAGCGGCGGGTTAAAATGGACTATGCCAAGTCACGACCCAGGGCCGAGAATCGGACGTTTTTGGTCAGACAATGCGGCGTTAGGCGCGGCCACGGTGATCACGGGGCTTCTGAATACCGCGTATTCCTTGCTGTTAGCGCATAGTTTGGGGCCTGGCGACTATGGACAGATTGGCGCGTTAAATAATGTGGTCAGCTTGTTTTTGTTACCCCTCCCGGTGGTGGGGTTGGTGGCCATTCGCGTGGGACGCCGTGCGTCGGCGCCGCAGCTGTCACTCGGTATGGTGGGACTGGGGCTCGGGGTGTTTGGGCTGGCTGCGGCGATGAGCGGCCGAGTAGGTCGGGCCTTTCACATGGCGCCCATATTGGTAACGCTCTATGCCGCGAGCGTGATCTTTAATTTTTCCTATGCTCTCTATATCGGATTCCTCGAGCGAGCGCGCCGTTACCGTACGGTGGGCGGGGTGTTGGTGCTGGCGAGCGTCTTAGGGGTGGTTGCAGCCCTGCTGGCGGTGACGGGGGGGCGTCATCACCCGGTAACCTGGCTGGGCATCTTCCAAGCGGTGGCGGTGTTGCTGCTGTGGTTGTTTGTCAAGCGCCTGGCCTGGGATGTGCCGGCGGTGCCAGTCAAGCCGCTGGAACGCCAAGTGCTGGTGACCACCCTCGGCATTGGCACCTTGCAGTCATTGTGGGGTTTAACCGATACGCTGGTGGCCAAGGCGGAACTCAGCATCCATGGGGCGGGACTGTACACTGGCTTATCGACCATCGGCCAGGGATTGCCCTATTTGGTGAGCAGTTTGGCAACTGTGATGTTGACCGCAAGTCTCGACGATCCCCACCACCGCGCCCACTATTTAGGCCGCACCTTGCTCGCTACGGGAGCCTTGGCGACGGTGTATCTCGGCGCATTGGCCTTCTTTCCGCAAATGGTGGTGCGGCTCACCCTGGGGCCCCAGTTTCTGCCACTCCGCTCCCTTTTGTTGCGGTATGGTGTGGCCATGGCCGCCTTATCGGTGACCGAGGTGCTAACCACCTACGGCGTGGCCGTGGGTGCGTACGAAGTCATGATTGCCGGCGCCGTGGGCACCGGTGGCTGGTTTATACTCTTGCTACGGGCGCACGTGATGCACCAATTGGTCAATCGCACGGTGCTGGCGATGAGTGCCACAACAATCCTGGTGATCATGGCTTTGGTTGTCTCACGGCGGTTCCACAAAGGATCGTCGCCCGCGACAGGTTACCAAGGGAAGTGGTAAAGCGGCTAGCGTTGGCCACGGCGATTTGCTAACACTTTTCGGCAGAATAGAGCTACGGCCAGGTGAGAACTCATGCGCGAGCTGAATCCCATATCGCCGAGGCCCAACCCTCAAAGGCATGTTCCATTTAGTGCCACCATTCGCTATGGCATGATACATTTGCCCAACCGAATTATTCCCTTGGGGGATGGAGTTGCCGCGGCGGTTTCTTGTTTGGCGACCGCCTACTCGCACCCCCAGGACAGTGTCCGCACGGGGCACGATGCGAATCGTGTGTTCCCAGGCTTTCGGTATCGACATGGCGGCGATGGAAGGCTTGTCCAATTCACAAGCCGCTTTCATGCGATACTAATCGTGGTGCCAGCCGTTTGGCGCGCCGCCGAGGTTTTTATGAATGATCATCCTAGCGGGCATGGGGGCCCATTCGATGCTGCTATGAATCCTTAGACCGATGGTCAAAGGGCCGGGGCCGGCCAAAAGCAGTTCTTGGCGCATGTGCGGCCTCCTTTGCCGTCGTCCGACGTCGTGACCAACAACCCTTGGACACGTTGTTTCGTCAATATCCGCGTGCAGTGCATGATTTAGCACAGCAATTGGGCAAAGACATCCGGTTGGTGACTACTGGCGGTTCCACAGAATTAGACCGTCTCGTGATGGATCGCTTGCAGGAACCCCTGTTACATCTCATTCGCAATGCCTGTGATCACGGAATTGAAGAACCTGCTCGCCGCACGGCTCAGGGCAAGGCGCCTGAAGGCGTCATCGCGTTGCACGCGGATACGAGTCAAGGCCATGTAACGATTCAGGTGAGAGACGACGGCCAGGGCATTGATTGGGAGCGGGTGCGCGCCAAAGCGGTCGAGCACGGGTGGTTATCTGCCGAACAAGCTGCCGCTGCGTCGACCGAGCAATTGATGCCCATTTTGCTTAAACCAGGGTTGTCGACACGGGATCAGGTCACTGCGGTGTCCGGCCGCGGTGTTGGAATGGATGTGGTGCAAGATTTTGTTGATAGCGTGCATGGGACGTTGACCGTCACCAGCGCACGCGGTCAGGGGACCACCTGGCAACTGGAAATTCCGATGACGTTAGCCATTGTGACGGTTCTTCTTCTGCAAGTGGGTCCGTGGGTGGTGGGGGTGCCCTTGTTGACCGTCGACCGGATTGACGATATCGCCAACGTCAATCTCGAACCGATACTCAACGGCTTGGCCGTCGATGACGGTGGACGCCCTTTACCGGTTTACCCGCTTGCGGAACTGCTAGAACCGGGCACCGCTACGGATCCTGGCGCTTTGATCCGAGTGAAAGAGGGGCGCCTTCATGCGGCTGTGACTGTTGATGATGTCATAGGTCAACAGGAAGTGGTCGTGAAAACGATCCCCAGGCTTACGGCGCAGGTACCATGGTTGAGCGGTGTCGCCCTATTGGGGGACGGCCGTCTAGCGCTCATCATTGATCCTCGTCGACTAATTCCGGAAGGAGCGGGCGAACGCCTGGTGACAACGGATGACCGGACTTTGCGTGCCGGGTCCAACCAAATGGAGTTGCTGGTGTTTCGCCTTTCTGATGGTGTGCGGTACGGCATTAACGTCTATAAAACGCGCGAGGTGTTGCCCATGCCTCCTATTACCCCGGTCGCCGGCCAACATCCCTGGATTGCCGGTTTTGTCCGCCTGCGCGGCAGTACCGTCCCAGTGGTGCATCTGGGTCGTGCCCTGGGGCGCGACGACGATGCTGTTGGCGATATCGCCTTGATCACCGAGTTTAATGGCACGGTTCAGGCGTTTGGGGTCGCGATGGTCGAACAAATGGTGCGGATTAGCTGGGATGAGGTTGAACCTTTACCCGGCGTTCTCGATAGCGAAGAGCAACGACACCTCGTGGGTGTCGTGGATCACCCAGAATGGGGACCGATTCTCCTTCTAGACTTTGAACAAGTGTTGGACCATGTCCGTCCTCCACAGTATCCGACCGTGTCATCAGTGCCGCCGGCCAGTGGCTCCGTTTGGCTAGCCGACGACTCTCGTGTAGCCCGCCATCAGGTGGAAAAGGCACTAGCCCCGCTGGGGATCACGCTCCGTGTGTTTGAAGATGGTCAGGCCGTGTGGGATGCCGTACAGCAAGGTGACCCTCTACCACAGGTGTTTGTGCTGGATGTCGAAATGCCGCGCCTGGACGGATACACCTTAGCGCTATATATTAAGCAACACCCGTCAACGGCGAATATTCCGGTGATCCTCCACACGTCGTTGTCAGGTCATTGGCATGCTGAACGCGCTGCAACAGTCGAGGCGGATGCGGTATTGACGAAATTTGACGCTGTTCGCCTTGCGCAAGCGGTTTGGGGATTTCTTACGCGTGTCGTACCCGATGCCGCTCTTCACGCATGATCCCGCTTCAGGTTCTCCTTAGGGCCCCTAGAGGACGGACGATGGTTCGATGGGGGTTAGCTGACACTCGCGGGTGCACGGCGGCAGCAAGCCCGACAACTGTGTTGATCAAGATACGCCCTAAAGCCCCGACTTCGGTCCATTGGGATATCACGGCCGGGGGCCAAGGGATGCGATATCCCAAGGCCACCGACATATCACGCCGGACACGTCTCCCAGAGGTTTATGGACGGAGGTACGGATTCCGGGCCGTGAGTGGTCGCTCAGCAGGATTTTTGGCTACACGGTGGACGGGGTGTCCTCGGAGACTCCAAACACGGCGCGAAAGGCCCCAATGGGTCGATGACGGACATAGACTGGGCAGTCGACTTCTAAAAACACTTCCCCCGTATCGCGCTGATAAATTTGCACTAAAAACGGGTTATCCGTTTCGGGTCGACGGTAGTGGAGCAAATGCGCGGGCTCTGAGCGAAGCGGAGCCTCCCAGCCTTGCCGGGTTAAGCCAACCCGAGCCCCGCGAATGCCGTTGAGATCTTCAAGTAGGCGTTTGACCCGATTACGCTGGTCGTCTTGGGGACGACCGGTTAACGCAGGCATAAGCAGACGTTGACCAGCCACCAAGAGGCCGTTAAGGTCAAAGAAGCTAGCCATGGCTAGCCCAGGCCGAGCAGCTTTCGCCTCGAGGAAATCCGTGACCGCCACGTCGACAAGTGCATCCCAACCCACGGAATATTTGGGGGGATCGAAGCGAGTGACGGGTCCAAGGTCAAAGAGACGGCGGAGCGCAGCGACTTCCGCAGGTTGCTCGAGGGGACGTGGAATGCCGTGATCGAAGGCCTCATCGGGCACCACGGATACCAGATTCGCCACTTCATCGGCCATGGTGCGCGTATATTGCAGAAGTTCGGGAAGTGTAGCTGTGACCCCCCCGGCTAATGCCACCCCTGACCGGCTTTGGGCCATCGCACGCATGACCACCGCGATGGTACGGAAGCGATGCATGGTTTGGGCGTGATCCATGAGCTGGGATTGAAACTCTTCGCCTGCGGCGGCGTTGCTTTGGGCAATATCGGCCAATCGACGGGCCAGTTGGTCGAGATCGCGCAAAGAAGCGGTCACGGCTTCAGCGGCGGACGAATTCTCTTCGGCGACGGCCACTGTTGCATGCACACGTGAGGCCATGGACTGTACTTGTTCCGTCACGACGCCAATACCCTGTTCGGTCTGTTCGATGACACTCTGTTGCCGATCAAAGGATTCAACCACCTTGTCAAAAGCATTTTGGGCTTCATGAGCGGATTGAGCCACCGCGTTGACGTGGCTGTCTAGTTGGTCCACCGTTCGCGTGACCACAGTGAATGTCGACTGCATTTTATCGACCTGACTCACTGTTTCGCTGACTTGATGGCGCGACTGTTCGGCTAATCGGCGCACTTCGTTGGCCACCACCGCAAACCCTCGCCCGTGTTCACCGGCGCGGGCAGCTTCGATGGCGGCGTTTAAGGCGAGCATGTTGGTCTGCTGGGCAATCGTAAGGATAGCTTGATTAACACTAGCAATGCTTTCGGTGACCGACTCGAGGTGCCTGATGGCATCCCGCACTGCCCCGAATTGGGTCACCATTTCCTGAATCGCGGACAAAATTGAGGTGATAGCCTTTTGACCTGCGAGTACCACGGTTCGGTGTTCGTGCATGGCTGCGAGAGAATGCGAGAGGGTGTCGGCCTGACGGCGAAAGGTGTCCGTGAGCGTATCCGTCGCTAACTGTAATGAGGTGAGATGTTGCGTTTGATCGACGGCGCCTTGCGATACCTGCTCAATGGCCGCGGAAATGTGGTCGATTTGCTGGGCTAGATGGCTCACGTCGGTGGCTTGGGAAACGGCGCCCTGAGCGATGCTATCAACGACCTGGGCCATTTTTTGGCTGGCGTCGGCCAACTGTCGGGTGTGAATTTCGAGGTCTTGTGCGGCCAGTTCGATGGACTCTAAGAAATGGTCGGAGTCGCGCGCTGCGGCGGCCTGATCAGGTGCCGGAGTTTGGTCGGTGGAGCCCGAAACCTTGGGCTGTCGAAAAGGGATCATACGGCGTGGCCTCCCTAGAGGATGATAACGCTGGTGACGGGTTAAACTGATCCGTCGACCTCAATGGTCACTTCGACTCTTGTCCAGGCTTTCCTTCTTTGGAATATCCTGATTTGGAGGGCGAGAACATCTGATGCTGGAGCGCTGGTGAGGAAGTCTGTTGCCACTGGATAGCAGACCGTGAAGGGATTCATACGGCCTACGGTGTCCCACAAATCGACGGTAATGTATAGAGCTAGCGTGGCCAATGGAGCGGGCCTCCCGAACCCTGAAGAGTCGCCGCGATTAGCGGCCGATGTGTCATTGGACGGACACCCGACTTCAGGGGCATGTCACCGTGTGTGTTCCTGGACCTGATGTTACCCTCCAGTGGTTATTGCGCGACGCGGGATGCGTCGCGTCGACCCGCACGGTGCTTGCCAACATGGAGCGGGTCCAGGGCGTTCCGCTGACGGTCGGTGACCGCCCATTCCGCTGCCGCACGCCGCTGGCTGCAGGTGGCGGGCCAGAGTGCCGCCGCATTCCGCGCCGTGGGCGTGCCCATTGCGCCGAGCATCATCCGATCGTAGTGCTGCGGCTCCGCCCCATCCGCATCATGTCGCCATTTTTTCGACCTTTATTCAAACCCAAGCCAGGAGGTCCCGCACCACCAGAGCCCGCAGGCCTCGCCTTCTATTTGTACCGTATGATTGAATGCTAACAGAGATTACAGAGTAATCGTCACGCAAGAGTCCGCGATATGTTTGCTTGTCGAACTAACATAGCCAATGTTAATAACAGTCTATCGTCTACACTACAGAAATTGAACCCGTATCGGAGGGATAGTTCCTCCAGGCGACGATACACGGTATTGCGGGTCATACCCATTACGCGTGACACTTTAGTGATATTACCTTGATGTTGGAGGAGCATCGTTAAGAATTGTACTGATTCATCGTCAAGGTCTCCTAACAATTTGGTCATCCTTCGTGTGGGAACAATTCCTTCTGCGGCAGCCATCGCTTCAAATTGACGAAAGTCGTAGATACCCTCTTCACCGGTTACAGAACGACCAAAATGAATCGCTTGTAAGGCTTCCCGATAGGCTGATGAAGCCCATGACGCCCCTTCACCATTTAAACGTCGGCTGATTCCAATTGAGAACTTCAATACTGGAAATACAGAACCAATGTGTTTGTAAAGCACGTGTAGTTTGCTTATAAGTTTCTTGGTGTGGGGATTAGCATCATATATGAGCCACGCCAGTTGTCCTCCCATTGGGGTTACAACAGAAATCTGTAAAGTCTGACGAATAAGGTCGGAAACTTGCTGTTCAATAGAAGTGTACCATCGTTCTGTAGATGGCTGCAAAACACAGACCGTATTAATGCGGGTGATATCTACCCCAAGCAAGGGATTGCTAGTGCCGAGAGTGGAACGAACCCCACGTAGCTAGTCAGATAGAGCACGGGTAGCGACCTTCTCAACGTCAGCCCTTTCGGCGCGTTCACCCAACAGAAAATTGCCCGCTACCAAGGATAGGATGTCCAAAACATTCGATATGTTAGCCGGCATCGGACGTTTTGTTCCCACACAAATCCAGCCAATAGTACCGCCATTCGCGTGAATGGCACGGACATATTCGCCATGTGAATCGGGCGACCCGGGAAGGAGAAGTGTTAACGAGTCAATGGGTGTGGGAATCAAGTTGTGCGGATTCCATTGCGGATTGTCGTAGGGTTGGTGTGCCAAAGCATCTACGCCAGCAATCACTCTTCCATTTTGGGCGCGTATTGCCACAGGATTGCACAATAACTCGGATGCTGTATATAAAATAGAGCTATCTGATGTCCGACGGTCACAGAGCCATGCCGAGCATTTATGGGTGAGCTCACCGATTAAAGAAGTTTCTCCTAATCGGCGACTTTCGGTATTTGGATTGGCCTTACGGAACCATTACTATCAGCAGTTTGAGGAAAATTCAGGATAGGATTTTGAATGATCCTGAACAACTAGCTTCATATAATGCGTCGACAATATTTCACCAACCCACCGAAATTCAAAGGTTGACTGCGGTAGAAGAATTTCTTCGAGTAAATTCCATTACCGCCTATAATATCTACACGGATCAAACACTTCGAGATTACCGGCAAAGGTTCACACACTTTGATGTGCCGGTGCAGTTATGCTTCGGAAGAGACCCAACCGTCGTAAACCCTGAGGCTGGCGTTTTCACGGCAAAAAATTTGCCAAAATCGAGGTTGGCCATCTTTGAACATTCGAGTCACTGTCCGTTTTGGGAGGGATCGGAAACATTTGGAGATATTTTGAAAACATTTGTGGCTAGCATTTGAATCGAATTATGAAATGGGTAGTGCGATAACGGACACTGGTTTCTTTCATTATTTCCGGGGCCTTTTTGGTATATTGCACGGCGCTCTGGCATCTCCCGAATTTTGAGGGGGTTGATTTAGAGGCGCGTCCGCACGGGCGGCGGCTAAATAAAGACGGTCGGCGGCATCTGCAGGGCCTCGCAAATCGTCTGAAGCGTGGGATGATGATACATCGTGGGCAGCGCGATCACGGGCGCCCCCGTGGCCGTATCACGCGCACCACCTCAAAGAGGACTGGCGGACGTTATTTCGGGCCCAGATTCTCACCGAGGCTCACCAGGCGTGGGAACGTGGGATCCTCAATGCGGAGGCCGGCGACCACGCCGAAGGCACAGTCTGGGCGCGGACACTCCGCCGGTGGCGCCGCGAAATCCGGGGCCATGGGACACAGCCCCATCGCTGGACCAGGGTCTCATCGAAGGGTATCACACCAAAATCAAACAACTCAAAGGGCTCAGCTATGGGTTCCGCAATCGGGACCGCTATCGGCGCCAGAGGTTTTTGGGCTTCCTGCCCCTCACGGCGATCCCACAATGATCGACGTAGAGCCTAGCCCCCATCACATACAGCGCGTGGGCCATCACGAAGCATGGGAAGCACACCACGGCGTTAAATAGCGCCTCCCCGTTCGAGTTTCCATTGGGCATAGCGCAGAAATTGATAGGCGAGGGGTTCCTTTTCTAGCCGGTCAACGTGGTAGACCAAAAATAGCGGACGAGCCAATGACAGGTCTTGTACAGGACAGGGGGAGCTGCGGCGAAGCTCGCGACGAAACAATAACTCGCGCGAGACAAAGCCAGCGCCCAGGCCGGTTTCTACCGCGTCGATGACGGCGGCCGCCGTGTCCACTTCGAGCACGATATGCGTCAAAGGTGGCCAGTTCCGTTCTGTCAACGCGGCCTCAACGACTTGCCGGGTGCCCGACCCCAGACGGCGCATGACGAACGGGGCCTGGCACAATTCGGACCAGCTTAGCGGTCGCTTGAGCGCTTGAAAGACACTGGTTTTGGGCACCAAAAGGACGATCTCATCATCGGCAATGGGGAAACCAATTAAATCCGGATGCGTTGGCGGCACCCCCATAAACCCGATGTCTGCCTCTCCCTGCGCGACTTGCTCTTGGACGGCGGCCGAGTGCATTTCGCTCAGTCGCACATGCACGCCCGGATGGGCAGACAAAAATTCGGCCATCCACTGGCTTACGAGACGCGCGGCAGGGCTGGAGCTGGTGGCAATCGTCAACGTGCCAATAATCGAGTGGTTTTGGTCAGCGGTTAACACGAGCGCGCGGTATTTTTGTAGGACTTCGTCGGCGAAGTTCAAAAAGAGATATCCGAACGGGGTCAGACTTAAGGGATAGCTGTCGCGGACAATTAACCGGGCGCCTAGCTCATCCTCCATGGCTCTAATCCGCCGACTAGCGGTTGGTTGGCTCATGGCCACAACCTTGGCTGCTTCCGTAAAACTCAGTCGTTCGGCTAGCGCGCGGAACAATTCCAGATCCTCAAATGTCATGATACCGTCTCCTTATCTTCGGGAGCATTTATGCAAATTCTACATGAGAAATTGTGTGATGTGCACTCTTTGCATATGGTGTTCCGGAGGGAGGTGTGGTGATGGCCAAGCGGCTCACCGAGATGACCAGCAAATCGGGGTGAGGGTGCAAGCTGGGTCCGGAGGATCTGGACGCGATTTTGTTACAAGTGCCTGGTATTACCTGGCGAGACCCTAGGGTCTTGGTCGGGAACGAGACTCACGATGACGCAGGGGTCTTTCAGTTGACAGACACCATGGCGTTAGTGCAGACGGTCGACTTTTTCACCCCGGTGGTAGACGATCCGCGCCAATTCGGACAGATTGCGGCGGCGAACGCCCTCTCTGATATTTACGCGATGGGGGGGACTCCTCTAACAGCGTTGAACCTGTTGGCCACGCCGGCTGACAGCTTGCCACCAGGGGTGGTATCGGCGATGCTGGCCGGGGGTCAGGACGTGATGAAAGAGGCGGACACGTCCATTATTGGCGGGCACTCCATCGACGACAACGAACCCAAGATGGGCTATGCGGTGACGGGGCTGGTACACCCGGAGCACATTTGGCGGAATAACACCGCGAAACCGGGGGATCGCGTGTTTTTGACGAAGCCCATTGGCACCGGTGTGGTGGTCAAAGCCATCAAAGACGGGATTGCCGACGCGACGATGACTGAGGCTGCGGTGACGATGATGCGTTCGCTAAATCGGGTCGCTAAAGAGGCCATCGCCGCGGTAGGAGACCCTAGCGCCTGCACTGATGTGACGGGCTTCGGCCTTCTGGGCCACTTGTGGGAGATGGCCGCGGGGAGTGGCGTGCGCATCAGGCTCCGTACGTCCGCCGTTCCCCTATTGCCCGGCGCCCTATCGTTAGCGGAGGCGGGGCGTTTTCCGCGTGGAAGTCGGCGCAACTGGGAGTACGTTGCTCCCCATGTCGACATGCGACAGGAACCGGGTGCCCGCGAATGGTTGCTGGCAGACGCCGTGACGTCGGGAGGGTTACTGTTTACCGTTCCAGGAACTGTGGCGACGGCTATTGAGGACAGCTTTCGAAACCGCCGGAGCATGGTGTGGGCGATTGGCGAGGTGGTGGATGGACCGACAGGGATTGAGCTCATCTAGTATATCGGCAGCGATTGTGACCGTTGGAAGAGAAAGGACGGGGTTATGCAAATTTCTATGAACCCCACGCCTAGCCGTGGGCGACCTTGGGTATGGTCTATCACCATTTTTTTAGCCATTTTGGTCCTGGGCGTATTTTATGCCAAGTGGGAGCCTTATTATTTTAAAATGCTAACCGCCGCATCGACGCACAGCATTGGCCATTCGATTGTCACCGGCGCCAGCAATCGCGCGCCGGCGGCCGGTTGGCAAGCGGCGTGGCAATACGGGCTGGCTTACTTCCAAGATATCTGGGTGGCCTTGTTGGTGGGTCTCTTAGTCGGTGCAGGCGTCCAAACCTTGTTGCCAGCCAGTTGGCTTTACCGCGTGTTTGGTCGTGCACGAGCCAAAGGGTGTCTTTGGGCGGTGCTGCTGGCGGTCCCGTCGATGATGTGTACCTGCTGTAGCGCGCCCATTGTGGTGAGCATGAAACGCCAGCAGTTGCCCACGGGAGCGGCGCTAGCATATTGGCTGGCCAACCCCTTGCTAAATCCCGCCACCATTCTCTTCATGGGCTTTGTGCTGGGGTGGAATTGGGCCGTGTTGCGCATCGTGATGGGCGCTCTCCTAGTATTAGGCGTTTCTTGGCTTGGCGCACGGGATCCGGCGACAGAGGGAATGATGTCCGCGCCACCGGTCGACGAACCCCCAACCCTCGGAAAATTTGCGCGCGAATTTGGCCGTCTGGTTGTCCGGCTGTTGCCGGAATATCTGGTGATCGTGTTCTTGTTAGGAGCGGTGCGCTCGTGGTTGTTTCCCGCCATGAATCCTGGCCTTGGAGCCAGTTGGTGGCTCATGTTGATCTTTGCCGTGGTGGGAACGTTGTTCGTCATCCCCACAGCTGGCGAAGTGCCGATTGTGCAAACGCTTATGCACTTTGGTTTAGGCTTGGGGCCTGCGGGCACGCTCATGATCACTTTGCCGGCGGTGAGCCTTCCATCGATGGCGATGGTGGGACAGCAGGTAGGGGTCAAAGAGATGGCGAAAGTGGCGGCTATCGTCGCCGTGGCCGGATTGGTGACCGGATTACTGGCCATGTGGCTTTTGTAACAGGTGGCGGGGCTATCGCCGGATTGTCAGGCGGGGCTCTAGGAGGCGCGCCAGGAGCCATTCCAGGGCGGCAGCCACCAGGGCTAGGCTGCCGCTCATGGTGAGCAATTGGTGGGGGATAAGGTGGGGCACGAGGTGATGAAACGCGACGAAACTCAGGGCGGTTATGGCCAACAGGGCTTCCAAGGCACGGCCAACTGGCGGCAATTCGACGGGCATGAAGTCGATGGCGAGGAATTCGGTCAACGACCCGAGGAGCGCTAACCCCAGTGTTGTCAGCCCTTGCCAGTGAAGCTGGGGGTTATTTAGCTCAAGAAGATATAGGGAGATCCAGAGAACTATCGTGCGGATTCCTGTAGACAACAGCACCCAGCTCACCTCCCAGTAGCATGCCACGTTTAGTGTGATTTACACCTCGGGTGATAGCGCGTGCACGGCAGGGCTTGTGTGAGTTATGGCGGTATGTGCCATAATGTAATACAAAGCCAGCTGAGGGGGGTGAGGGTGGTGCACGCGGTATCGGCTGAGGGGCTGCTGCGTGAACACGGGTTACGCGTGACGCCGCAGCGACAAGCCATTTTGCAGCTGCTGCTCGATGAAGAAGGCCATCACTGGAGTGCCGAACAGGTACGCGCCCGCCTTTTACCCACAATGCCAGGCTTGGCCCGCGGCACGATCTATAAAGTGCTGGAGGAATTGGTCAGGGCGGGACTCTGCGAAGAATTGCCCACACCGGATAACCTGGCACTATACGGCCTTCGCCTGACACCCCATCATCACTTTGTCTGCACGAGCTGTGGGCGGTGGTTTGACGTAGAGGCCCAAGGGGCCGAGACCCTCACTATGGTTCTGGGGCCGGCAGATGCGCGTGTGGACGATGTGGCTATCGTCTTTCGCGGACGGTGCCATGACTGCCAGGCTTCTTAAGCGCTGCGCGGTTGAATCGTCACCCAAAGCCCATCCTGGGACTGCAAGGTGAGACCAGGAAATACTGAAGGCCGCGGGGCCCCCAGGGCCGTAAGGCGATAGCGGGCGACAATGCGGCTTACCACAATGAGAGCCTCGGTCAATGCTAAATCCTCGCCAATGCAGCGTCTTGGCCCTCCGCCGAAGGGGATAAAGGCGTAGGGCGCAGGCGGCCGCCAATTGAGCCAGCGTTCGGGACGAAACGCTTCGGGTTCTGGATAGTGATCAGCGCTTCGGTGCATCAGCCAGGGACTAATGAGAAGAATATCCCCCGGGCGGAAGGTGACGTTGGAAAACGTGACGGCCGTCGTCGGCGTGCGGCTTAATAGCCATACCGGCGGATACAGGCGGAGACTTTCTAAAATGGCGGCATATGTCCAGGGATGCGTAGACGGCGTGGGCGTCGTTTCACTCAGGGATTCTGCCACCAGACGTTCTTCGACCGGGGGGTGGGTGGCGGCCAGGTAAAGCGCCCAACTCATGGCGTGGCCTGTCGTTTCGTATCCCGCGATAAGCAATGTCACGAGCGCCTGGCGGCGGGTTTCGGGATCCTCCGGAAGATGACCATGCAACGTCATAAAGGGACGCTTGTCAAAGGTGATGTCCTCGACGCGCTGAATGAGGTGTTGAGCGTGGCGGTGGTAACGGCGGTTAAAGGGGAAGACATAGGGGAAACGCCACACGGTGCGCGAGCGATGGTAGAAATAGTGCATAAGCCAGCGCACGTCCTCGCCCATGGCGCGTACAGACGCCAGGGACAGATCCGAAGTCGCAAATACACTCTTTAACACGAGATACAGGCTTAATTCCAACATCGCTGCTTCGAGGTCTTGTGGGCTCTTGGCCAGCGTGGGGTCGAGGACTTCTTGGACCGCGCTCTCGAGCCATGGCCGCATGGCTGAGATGTTACGGGGGCGAAATACTGGGGCCAGTTGTTGGCGCTCTTGCGTCCAGAGCTCTCCTTCGGCGGTCAGTAGGCCGCGCCCAATAAGGGGGTTGTTGGCCGCGAGTCCTGGCCCTTTTCGAAATCCTTTGGCGTGGTGAGACAGCACAAACCCCGCGCTCTCACTGTCGTTGAGGAGATAAAACGTCCAGGCACCCATAGGAAACCGCACGCGGTGTCCAAAGTCGCGAACCAATGCTTGAAAAAGTCCGAGCGGATCGCGGTGAAAATCCCTTAGGCGGGACCATGGATGCGAACGCGGTCCCTGGAAATCGGCGGTGATGAAAGACACCCTCTTTCCCTCACTGCCTTTTATTGTAGCAGAGTCACCTCTCTTATTCGTGACCTTTGTGCACTTCAGCCGTCCTGGGACCCACCAAGAGTTCTGTCAGGCCTATTAAAATTCCTACGGCGATCGCCGATTGCAAGTCAATGTAAGGGTGTCCGTTGTAGCGGGGTAGGGTGGTAAAAAACATGGACATGACGGCTACTCCGGCAATCCAGGCGAGGACGGCGCGCCCGTAATGGGACGCGTAGCCGCCCGGCATTTCCGTCAAAGCATAGGCGACTAATGCCACCGCCAAGGACACAATGGCCACCTGCACTATGGGAAAGTGCGGAAACGCGGGCCATAAATGCTGATAGACCAAAATGCCGAAGAAGGCGACCAGAGACTCGACCGCCATTCTTTCCCAACCCACGCTATCACCCCTGTCTTATGGTCTGTCCAACGTCCCCAAACTATGCGAAGCTCTCGGACATTGGCGAGTCGTCTTTCCGCATTCAGGGCAAACTGGGCGGTAAACAATGGAGACGGAGGCGATAATGGTATGCGGTTCGGTGTGATGGGATGGCTTATCCTCAGTGCCGTCACGTTAGGAGCCGGTGCGATGGGGGCGGGAGCGACGTCGTCGATATTGGGCCATCCGAATCCTCACGCGCAAGCAGGGCGCCAAGGCACGATGAACAACCAGTTAAATGTTCCGTTGGACGGCCAGGGTAACCGGCATCGACGAAAAAAGGTGACCAATGTGAGTCAGATACCGGTCCCGCGCTCATGGATGAGGGAAGGCGCCGCGGTATTTCACGCCCAGTGCGCCAGCTGCCATGGCGTTGACGGCACTGGGACTCTCCGTGCGCCGCGGTTGGCAGCCCCCTCGCCGATCTGGAATACCTTTCACACCGAGGTGGCGTTGAAAGCCTACATACAAGCGCATATGCCGGCCGATCACCCCGGCACCCTGACAGGCCGGCCGCTCAACACCGTGGCAACTTATGTCTGGCACATTGCGAAAACGAAGGCCTAATGAGCGGGATCAGTCGGGGGCGGCAGGGGGCCGGCGCTAAGTGAGGCGCCCCCTCAACGTCTAGCGTTATTCTTTAGACTGCGCGCCTCGTGGCAGCTCGTCCTCGACCTGGTTGTTGATCCACAGTCCCACACCAAAGAGGGCCAAAAACGGCGGCCACAGTGTATTGGGCCCTTGATGCCAAAAGTGGAGCCCGAGGCCCAGCACCAAGAGCTCTCCACTGATAAACGCTGCCCAGACCATCACCCAGGGGCGTGGCCAGCGCCAGAGGTGGGTCAGCGGTAGGCCCATAAAGCCGATGATGAACGCGATGCGCATGGCCCAAGATGGCGGACCCGGCACCGTGATCGCAATGGCGGCAAGCCAACACCCCACGAGGCTTAAAGCCAGCCGTGCGTGTTGAGGTCGGACCGCCACTAAGGCGGTGACCGCGGCTAAAAAGTAACCCCCAGGTCCTATCGACAGGTGATGAAACCACGTGACAGCGGCGGCTGCCAACCACCACCGCACCAGACCCCAGCCCATCGCGACCCAGAGAAGCCAAGTAGGCGGGCGCCGGACGGTCAGCCACAGCCCAATGGCCAGACTGCCATCAATGAGAATAATGAGAAAATCCCAATCCATCGGATTTTGGATCCAGAGGTGCCATGCCAGGAGATCCATGGGGAGGGCGGTGTGCGGCCAAGCACGCCAAAAAGAAGGCATGACCACCTGGGCGCGGGCGTGCCACCAGGTGTCCAAAGCCCACCACGCAGCTAAGATGCTGACCCAATACGGTGCGGCCGCATGAGCGGGAGGCTCACTTTTAGATGCTAGGGCCACGGGCGGGGCTTCTAATCCCCGGTAAAAATGCCAGCTTAAGCTGGATACCACCAAAATGGCCACAGCAATCCACGCGACGGCCCAGAGGTCCACGTTGAACATGGCAGGTAAAGATGACGATTCAGCCATCGCGACTCCATCCTTTGTTGAGCATGATTCGAGGCTTAGGGGTGCTTCTTGGGTGCTTCTTCGTGCCCGCGGCGCCCGGGATGAAATTCCGCATCAACGCGGTCAGCCGAACGCCGAAAGTAGATCAGCAAAAATGACATGGCGGCAATTTGAAACGCCCACCAAAAGATATCCCACCAGTGCTCAACACCTGGGGAGTAGGGAATTTGGATGGGCAATCCGGGGAAAAATCCGACGCCTACGAGTATGGGGATACCTTTCATCTGAGACGCCTCCTCAACGTTAAATCCAATGAAGGTAAAGATTCATCAATACGGCTATGGCGCCCTGAAAGACCCAGTACCAGGCGGCCGCTTCAACGTCCCAATGGTTCTGGGCGTCGGTGACCACGCGGCCGGTGCGCACGACCGTGGCCACCAAGACGAAGAGCCCTGCGGCGGTATAAAAGGCTGAGACACCGATGGTGGTGTAAAACATGCCGCCGAATCGGGTGCCGACCGGGACGACGCGCTGGCTCCAGTCGTAAATGAGAAGGGCGAGATAAAGGGCGCCGAGGGCGCTAGTCCACTTGAGCCGTCGCTGCATGGTCTCGCGGTCGTTTTCGCGGATGGCCGTGAGCCCTTGCCACACGGTGACGAGACTGGCGAGCATGAGAATATTTTCGGCCACACCGAGCCATTGGTTGACGGTTGGGGCTACGTAATAGCCATCGAGTTCGTAGCGCAAGGTAAACAAGACAATAAAGGGGATTAACTGAATCCCGAGGAAGAGACGAAATCCCCAGCGAAGTGCTGCCCCATGTCGCTGAGTATCGAGGGCTGAGGTTTCGGGTGGCATCGCGCACCTCCTTCATGAAAATCGGGAAACTCTCGCGGGTTATGAGGGCTTGAGGCGGTCCCAATTCCGTGCCGCCGGCTTGACCGCGTCGCCGTACACGTAAAAACTTTCGTCGATAATTGGCACTTCGGCAAAATTGTTTGGTGGCGGCGGGGAGCTTGTCAGCCATTCTAACGTGCGCCCATTCCACGGATTGTCGGGAGCCGGAGGTCCTTTACGCCACGCCCAGACAATATGCACCGCATGGAGCACAAAACCGGTTCCTAGCGCCCACGCCGCAAGGGAAATGACGAGGTTAAGGGGATGCAAGTAGGGAGGATAGGCGGGGACCCATCGGTTCATGCCTTCTAAGCCGACCAAGAACATGGTGCTAAAGGCGGTGTTGAAGGCAATGAAAATCCAGATCGAGAGAAACTTGCCCCAAAATTCACTGTACAGCCGGCCGGAGATTTTGGGTAGCCAATAGTACGTGGCAGCAATCCAGGTGAAGATCATGCCGCCAATAATGGTGTAGTGAAAATGGGCCACAATGAACATGGTGTCGTGCACCTGAAGATTGACCGGGGGGTCCGCTAGATAGACGCCACTAATCCCGCCCAGGAGAAAGTTAAACATACTCATGAGGACTAGGAGGCCGGGGGTTGTCAGACGATAGCGCGACTGCCATAGCGTGCCGATTGCGGCCATGTAGCCAAAGCCTGTGGGGATAGAAATCATTTCGGTGAAGAACGCAAACGGCAGGATTTCCGAGTTCCGCATATTGGTAAACATATGGTGGGCCCACACCATGCCCGACAACATCATGACGAAGATGAGGCCAATGACCGCCCACGATCGACCAAAGAGCGACTTTTGTGCCATGACAGGAATAATCTCATTCCATAAGGCAAAGCCGGGCACCACAATAATGTAAACCTCGGGGTGACCGAACAGCCAAAAGAGCTCTAACTCGGCTAACGGCTGCCCGGCAGCATTGAACAAGTTTAACGGTACTAAGCGGTCTAATAGCTCGAGGATAAATGTCATTTGAATTTCCGGCAGCCAAATGAGGTTGAGAATGGATACCGTGAGTACGCCCCATACGTACATCGGTAAACGCGGCCAAGTGAGGCCGGGTGCGCGATTAAAGACGATGGTGGTCACCATGTTTAGGGAAACAATGGTGGATGACAGCGCCATGGCTGCCACACCCAGATAGTAGAAGATGATGCCGCTGGGATCTTGACTACCCAACGGTTCGTATCCGCGCCAGCCTGTCGTCCAATATCCTAACAGGGGGCTCATCGCAACGGTTAGCACGCCGGCGGGAATGAGCCAGTGTCCAAGGCCGGACAGCCGTGGAAACACCGTGTTTTTGGCGCCAATCATGAGTGGCACCATGTAATTGCCCATGCCGCCGACCAGGGCCACGGTCGCGACCGCAAACATCATAATGGTGCCATGGACGCCGACTGCCGCCAGATATTGATCGGAATAGTGAAAGAAGTATATCGTCGGTGACGCGAGTTCAATGCGCATAGCCATGGCTATGGAGCCTGCTAAGATAAAGGCGGCGGCCGATGACGCGAGGTATTGGATACCCACCACTTTGTGGTCAGTCGCGAAGGCAAAGTAACGGCGCCAATCGGTGGCTTGGCCAATGCGCGGTGTTACCCCGAATAGCGGCAGCACCACCCCTTCGTAGGCACCAACGCCCAAAAGCCATCCCGTCAACGCGGCAACCCAGCCAATGGTAATGGATACTTCGTTGACGAACGGATGGCCCACATCGGGACGAATCGATGCGACGAGACTGTTCGTTAGGAGAAAGGCGATGCCAGCCCAGAGAAATCCCCGCAGCATAGGAGGCATGACGCGCACCTTCATCGATGGCGATGCCAGCACTTGATGAGCCATCAAATTACCCTCCTTAATCGCGAACCGATGCGGTCACACGCCCTCACCTTAGGTCGAGACCACGTGTTCGAGAAGTTGCTGGTGACGGATCCACGCTTTAAATTGGCGGGCCGTCACAATCTTCAGAGGTGCTTCCATCCACGGATGGCCGGGGCCACAAACTTCTGCACATTGAACGCGCACCTCGGGATTGGTGTAATAGGATGCGGTGTGGGTGGCCACAATGTATTCGTAGCGGGTTTCTCCGGGAATCACGTCCTCTTTTAACCCAAAAGCGGGAATCCAAAACGAATGAATGACGCCGGCTTCAATGTCGTATGTGTGAAAAGGATCATAGGATCGCAACCGGAACTCGACCTTGCGATGCACGGGAATGACCAGTTCATCTTGTCCTGCGGCATTGACGGTTTGTGTCAGGTGATATTGCGGGTAACTAAAGATCCATTCCCACTGGCGGGCCGTGACGTCGACAATCAGGTCGTGGCGGTTTTTTGAGGGTAGCTGGGACGCAAAGATCTGCTCCATGTCGGCGGCGGTCGGATGCAACCAAAAAAGCACGTTGACGACAATGGCTCCTGTAATCCACACGGTGGTAAAGAGGCCGTTCTTGGTGCTCTGGCGTGGACTGGGTTTGGCGTCGGGACTCTTGGCATGAAAGCGAATGGCGGCAAATATGAGATACCAGATAACAAAAAGAAAAATCGGGGTAAGAACTGTGGTTAGGAAGTTGAACGCGTGGTGAGCGATAGTTCCTTCGTTCGAAATTAAGTAATACATGGTGTTGGCGCGGATGTGGTTGAAGCCCCATTCGGCCAAGACTGACAGGATAATCCATACGACTCCAAAGATCACCAGATCCACGGCTGTTTTCCCTTCCCTTCATGGCTAGCGCACAATGTGGAGAATGCCGCGCATGCCGGTGCGGTAATGGATGAACTGTTGCACGAAGCAGCCGTAATGCCAAATGCCGGGCTTGTCTGGCACAACAAAGGACAAATGAATGCTGCCCCCGGGTTTCAGCGTGGGGCTGAAATCGCCACCGGTCGCGAGTTGATACGATGCCTTGGGACCAATGTAGGTGACAATCGCTTTGTTTGGCACAAAGTTGTCGACGCCAATGGGATCGCTCAGAGTGACGTGGACTCCCGTCCAAAAGTCGTGGACCCAGCCGTCCGCATTTAAGACGCCAAAGGCTGGGAAATCTTCCATATTGGCATGGGGCCGCCCAATAGTCCATTCGTGCCAATGCGTGGGACTTTGGTTGTGAAAGATGACCTCGAGTTGATCGCCCACCCGCCAGGTCATGTAATTGGGTACGTAGTAGTAGTCTAGTGCATACAAATGAATGAGTCCGGACGATACGGGGGACCCGACAAGCTCCCGCGTGGCCGTGACTAGCGCGCTCTTGCCGAATATGGCCACCAGACCGGCAATGCCTAGACCTGTTAACCCGCCAATGAACTCTCGTCGGCTCCAAGTGGGTTCTAACAAGGGTGCATCAGTCTTTTGGTCCATTGCCCCATACTCCTTCTTGGTGCTGATACTCATCAAAATTCCCAATCCCGGAAAATTTATCGAGCCCGACTAAATGGGAAATTATGGCATAATTAGTCCGATTGCCCAAATGCCGCGCCCGATTGACAGGATCAGTTCTTCTGCCTATAATCAAAAAGCGTTGTGGGGGCGTAGCTCAGTTGGGAGAGCGCTAGAATCGCAATCTAGAGGTCAGGGGTTCGACTCCCCTCGTCTCCACCAAGGTTTTGGGACGTATTCAGGGTTTACGGGCACGGCTCAGCGGGCAGGCGGGCCGTGTTTTTGCGTTTGCCGCTCTGAGTGTCGACACCCAAAATTTACCTCGTGGAGAAAACGCCAAATGTGCTCAAACCCGGTTGAAATGGGCCGCTCGCGGTGTGGGACTTCATGATTTTCGCCTCGGGAGCGTCCCGGTTACGGTGATACGTTCGTTTCTCCAAGAATTGCCGCATGTTTTCTCAACCGTGAGCGTACGATGTGCTGACAATCGCTGAAACCATCCGCCGTCGTAGTCTTGCGACGAATGGCGCGGGACCGATGGGTGAGGAATTAAGAAATGCCGAATGCACACGCCACGGGGTGATATCACGTGTGGACGACCATTGTGCTCGATGCCGCTAAGATCGTGTTGCCATTTGCCATGGCAGCACTGACTGGCCTAATTACCAAAATATGGCAATATCTCATTGCGCGCGAAGAGCATTTGCGGGTGAGTAAGAGTGCGGCCGCCAACGCCTTAATCCGCGACGGCCTGGTATGGGCGACAACGCAGGCGAAAGATGTCGTGGAAGACGCGGTAAACATGGTGAATCAAACACTGGTGAACGACGCGAAGGCCCGTGGCTCGTGGACGGCAGAACTGGCGGTCCAGGCGTTTCACACGGCATTGCGGGCGGCAGAACAGAATCTTTCGATGAAAGCCAAAGACATTTTGATGCAACAATATCCCTCGCTTAGCGACTACCTTGGCCTCCTCATTGAAGCCTATGTTTCCCAAGCGCCGACGAAGACGACAGGCCACTTATCGTCCGGCCGTAAATCCCTCTAACCGAGATACCCAGTTAACGTCCCAACCCTGTGGGGCATAAGCTCCCTGCCTTTCAACGAGATCCTGCGTACCTATGGTGGCCGCGGTGGGACCGGCGTGGCTCGCCTGCCCCGTCACCGGACGGATGATGCGCGTCTGAGCCTTGTTGGGGGGGCCATCATCGTTCGACCGCGATAACAAGGCGACGGCTGCGACCGTAATCCAACCCCCCGGGCACCGGCCACGACGTGAACCCGATTTCGTTGCCCGTTCCTGGCGTCCACGAGGACGGGACTTAACGCGCGCTGAATCCTTGACCGCCACTCGACACGTTCTCGATTGTCGTCGTCGGTCCCTGTATGCGAAGAACGCTATTGGTCACACTGGCGTCTTGTGGGTCGAGCCGTTCCTCGACAGGCTCGTCAAACGCCCCGACAGAACCTGCCCACAATTCCAAGTCGAGCTCGTAATACTCCGGAATTTGTATCCAAAAACTTTTCCTGTGAGAGCAGGAATGTTAGGATGGGGGGCGAATAAGTGGGGGAAAGTGGGGCAAAGTGGTAAGAAAGGGGGCGGGCCGGAATGATGATGGGAGAGTATGCCCACGCGCTCGATGACAAAGGACGCGTCACCATTCCGGCGCGCCTTCGCGATGATCTAGGAACCCATGTGGTGATAACCAAGGGGTTAGACGGATGTCTCTTTTTATATCCCATGAGCGAATGGACAAAGTTAGAGGAGCGGCTTCGAGCCCTGCCCATGACTAATGCGAATGCTCGCGCGTTTCAACGCCTGTTCATGGCGGGCGCTCACGATGTGGAGCTCGATCGTCAGTCGCGGGTGACCATCCCACCGCGGCTCAGGGAGTATGCGGCCATTGAGCGCGATGTGGTACTCGTCGGGGTGTCCAATCGGGCGGAACTGTGGGCTAGTGAACGCTGGCAGTCCTATCAAGAGACCGCGCAAGAAGGCTTTGAAGATGTAGCCGAAAAGATGGTGGACTTAGGGTTTTAAGGCCAACGGAAAGCGGGGGACACCACAAGTATGGTGGACTTTCAACACCAGAGCGTCATGCCAAAACAAGTCGTCGACCTCCTGGTGACGAAACCCGAGGGTCTTTATGTCGACGCGACGCTGGGCGGCGGGGGCGATGCCGAGCATCTGCTATCCGCTTATCCCGCGCTGCGCTTGGTGGGGATTGACCAAGACCCTTACGCCTTGTCGTACGCTTCGCGCCGCCTGCAACCGTACGCTGCGCGATTTACGCCCCTTCGCGGCAATTTTCGTAACCTAGAAGACTTACTTCTCACCATCGGCGTCCGCGCCGTAGACGGAGTCGTGTTCGACCTCGGGGTGTCCTCGCCGCAACTAGACCAACGGGACCGCGGATTTTCCTACCAGCACCCGGATGCGCCGTTAGATATGCGTATGGACCCTGACAATCCGGTGACCGCGTTTCGCTTAGTTAACCAGAAATCCGAGGAAGAAATTCGAGATGCTATTCAGCGTTGGGGCGAGGAACGCTGGGCAGCCCGCATCGCGTCCTTTATTGTGCGGGCGCGAACCGAGGAACCTATTCGCACCACAGGCCAATTGGTCGAGATTATTCGCGCCGCCATCCCGGCGGCCAAGCGGCGCAGTGGTGGGCATCCCGCTCGCCGCACCTTTCAAGCCCTAAGAATCTGGGTGAATGACGAGCTGACGGCGTTAAGCGAGGGATTACTCGCCGCATGGCACGTGCTCAACCCAGGGGGCCGACTGGTGGTGATTTCGTTTCACTCCTTAGAGGATCGCATTGTCAAACATCAATTTCGTGAATGGAGCAACCAAGGGATGGCACGGGTGGTGACCAAGCACCCGTTGACACCTGATGACCGCGAACAAGAAGAAAATCCGCGCGCGCGGTCAGCTAAACTGCGGGTTGTCGAAAAGCGCCTGACTTAAGGGAAATGAGAGAGCGGGCGCAAATCTTGCTCGCGGTTCGACATTATTCGCAATAAATAGACGCGCATCGATTGGTGGAGTAGGTGAAAGGAGTCGTCTCATGACACAAAATCAAGAGTTATGGCGTATGGAAAACGAAGGCAATTTAGCGAGAACATGGCAGGAACGGCTAAAACCCCAACGGAAAGCAAAGGTTCGGCGGCGACTGAAGCGGCCCTGGCTGGGCACGGCGGTGTGGATCTTCGGCCTTTGGCTCGCTGGCTTCTCAGCTGCCGGGTTGGCCATTCAGTCCATGACGTTATCGTACCATTACGACCAGCTCAACCAGCAATATGACAACATGACGCGTCAAAACCAAACGTTGGCGGCAGAAGTGGCCAGCTTAACATCTGCCCCGCAGTTGGCGCGCGATGCTGCCCGACTCCATGTGACGGTCGTCCATCCTAAACCGGCGGTGTTCAGCCGCTGGGTTCGAACACCTAAACGGGCGCCGTCGTCGTGGCTCGGCCGGGTCACCGCATGGATTCAAGGTTTGGGCCGGGCGTCGGGGCAATGAAAGCGCGCGGGCGACTTGGCACGGCACGGTGGCGGGCGGTGTGGCTGACTTTGTTTGTGGCAGCCTTTATGGTGCTGTTGATGGTGCGCCTGGTCATCATCCAAGTCAGCGACAGCCGCTCACTCGACGAGTACGAATCGTCGTTTCAGCTCAAGCACATGACGTTGCCGGCGCCGAGGGGCGATATTCTGGACGCCAACGGCCAAGTGTTAGCCATGGATGTGCCGCGGGACCAAGTGGTAGCCGCTCCCCGGTATATTGCGGATCCGCGAGCGGAAGCGCGGGCCTTAGCTCGGTATTTGCCGTTTAGGGCCAGCGTGTTGGCGCGCGTTTTATCGAATCATTCGTGGTATGCCGTCTTGGATAACTCGGTGACGCCCTCGGTGGCCCAGCACATTAACGATTTGCACTTGACGGGCATTTCCGTCATACCCGTGACCGGTCGAGAGTATCCGGACGGCACGCTAGCCTCCCAGGTGTTGGGCTTTGTGGGCGCTGATGATCAAGGGTTGGCGGGTATCGAATATCAAGACAACCGCATCTTGTCGGGGCGTCCGGGATCCTGGGTGGTTCGCGTCGACGCGGCCGGCAACCCCATGTTAACCTGGCAACAGGCGTATATTCCGCCTAAACCGGGTGACAGTGTGCAGTTGACCATTGACAGCAATGTCGAGGCGGTGGCCCAAAAATGGTTGGCATGGGGCGTGAAGCGCGCCCATGCCACGAATGGCACCGTGATCATCATGAATGTGCATACCGGCGCGATTATTGCCCTGGCCAATTGGCCCGACTTCAACCCCAATCACTTCGCGGCGGCGACCCCGCTAGAAGAAACCGACTACGCAATCCAAGATCCATTTCCACCTGGGTCCATTTTTAAGCCAGTCACAGCCGCGGCTGCCCTATCCTTGGGGTTGGTGACCCCCAACACCATGTTTTACACCGATGGCTACAAAATCGTCGATGGCGTGCGCATTAATGATTGGAACCCTAATGGGTGGGGTTGGATCACCTTGACCAAAGGGTTGGAAGTGTCCTCGGACCAGGTCTTTATGGATGTGGCGTTAAAACTTGGGGCCGCGAATCTCTACCATTTTGTCAAGCTGTTTCAGTTTGGCCATCCGAGTAATGTGGGGTTGCCGGGCGATTCCAACGGGGTGTGGCTGCCCCTCAATCAAGTGAATGCCGTGGACCTGGCGACGATGGGATTTGGCCAGGGGTTTGCCGCCACCGCAATGCAGGTGATTACGGCAGACAATGCGATTGCCAACGATGGCGTGTTGGTGCAGCCGCACATTGTGAAGGCGATTTTGAGTCCCAGTGGCAAGGTGCTCAAAGAAACCCCGGTCACCGTGGAATCGCGACCCGTGTCAGCCACGGTGGCGCAGGAAATCCAGCATATGATGCAGTTGGAAGCAACGTATGGCACTGGCGTGCCGGCTCAGGTGCCGGGTTACATCATTGCCGGGAAAACGGGAACCGCCCAAAAAATCATTGACGGCAAGACCTCGAACAACGCCTTTGTCGCCTCCTATTTGGGGTATGGGCCTATGCCCCATCCTAAATTCATCATGTTGGTGGCCATTAATCATCCCGTAGGGCGTTTGTTTTATGGAGACCAGGTGTCGGCGCCGGTTTGGAAACACATCGCCGAATTTCTCTTTAAGTATTGGAAGATTAAGCCGTATGCGGGGCCAGACAATGGCGCCGTGCCCGGGCCGATTCCGTAACAAGTTCTTGGTTATCGCGGACAGACATACATATCGGGAGTAACCAGCCCGTCCTTGGAGCGGGAGGGGAGGCTCTCAACATGAATGACCGTCCGCCGCTCATGCTAAAACGGCGTAACTTCATGGTGTTGGTTGCTTTCGGTTTGTTTGATCTGGTGATTGGAAGTCGATTGGTGACAATACAGGGATTGGCCTCACCCAAACTTAAGCAGCTTGCGGACGACATCCACTTTCGCTCGGTGCCGCTGGCGCCCTTTCGCGGTAACATCGTGGACCGCGAGGGGCGACTTTTGGCCGGGAGCCATCATGCCTATTCGGTCTACGCGGTGCCGGCGCAGACTCGGGCCGTGCGCGCCCAGGAAAGTATTCTGTTAGCGGACCTCCTAAACCTGCCGCAAAGCCAGGTGTTGCGGCGTCTCTCGCGACGTCAAGGGTTTGTGTGGATTAAGCGCCGCATCAGCCAAGCGGAGTTAGAAACCCTCAAAAGTCAACTCGCAAGCTTGCCCGGCGTTCATTTGGTCACAGAAACAGCCCGTTATTATCCTGAAGGCGAACTCGCAGCGGGGGTGTTGGGATTTACCGGCATTGACAACCAAGGGTTGGCGGGCGTGGAACTCGTTTACAACCGCTACCTTGAAGGGAAGCCTGGATCCATCGAGGAAGAGTACGATGCTCACGGTCAGAGCCTCAAGTTTAGTCGCCAACGGATTGTGCCGTCGCAGCAGGGTGACACGCTGGAGCTAACCATCGACGAAAATATCCAATGGATGGCGGAAAGGGCCGCGGAGCATGCCATGTTAACGACGGGGGGCAAGGCGGTGATGATCACCGTCATGCATCCGGCGACAGGCGGGATTCTTGCTATGGCGCAGCGCCCATCCTTTAATCCCAATCACTTTCGGGATTACGAACCGCGCCGTTACCGCGAGTTGGTCGTATCCGATGCCATCCCTCCGGGCTCCATCTTTAAGCCGGTGACCTTAGCCACAGCACTGGAGACAGGGACCACAAGCCCTAGCGCGGGCTTTTGGTGTCCAGGGTTTAAAGTGGTCTTAGGGCGTCGGGTAAACTGTTGGCGACCGCAAGGTCATGGCGCGGAATCGTTGGCCGACGTGGTACGCAATTCGTGTAACGTGGGGTTTATGGAGTTGGGATTAGGACTAGGGGTCGATCGGTTTTATCAGGGTCTTGAACAGTTTAACCTCACTCGGCGCACCGGGATCGACTTGCCAGGCGAGGCGTTGGGCATCATTCCCCGCAAGGGCCGTGTGACCGCGTTAGATTTGGCCATTATGGCCTTTGGGCAAACCTTGACGGTGACACCCATTGCGCTGTTAGCGGCGGTGAGCGCCATCGCCAATGGCGGGGAGTGGATGCGGCCCCATGTGGCTCGCGAAATTTTAACCGCCGACGGTCGCCTTGTTCAGCGATTTGACGCGCAGCACCGGCGACGGGTGGTCTCCCCTCGCGTGGCGTCGCTGGTGCAAGACATGATGACCGGGGTGGTGCAATTTGGCACGGGGAAGTTAGCGCAGGTGCCTGGATACCGCGTGGCCGGCAAAACGGGAACGGCGCAGAAAGTGATTGGAGGCCGGGTCGAACGGGGCGTGTACCTTTCCTCGTTCATTGGTTTCGCACCTGTGCCCAATCCCGTGGCGGCCATCCTCATCTCAGTTGACGAGCCAGTTGGCGCCTTTTACGGGGGACAAGTGGCGGCACCGGTCTTTGGACGATTGATGCGCGATATTTTGCGGTACTGGAAAATCCCTCCCACCGAGCCCATTCGCCCGCCAAAAGCCGGAGAAGCCGCCATCGTACCGGACTTGGTGGACTTGTCACCTGAGGAGGCGGCTACTGATGCGGCGCTATTTGGTTTTCCAGTACAATTTCAAGGGAGAGGCCGCATTGTGGTTCACCAATCGGTCACTTATGGCGGATATCGTCCCGCAGGAACGCTCCTGACGCTGACGTTGGGCGATCGCTATCGCGATTACTTAGAATGGGTCACCGTTCCTCGGTTTAGAGGGCTTAGCGTGTCCCAGGCGGCAAGGTTGGCGTTTGATTTAGGGTTGAATATTCGAGTGATTCGCGGACCGGAAAATGGCGTCGTGACCCACCAAACGAATCGTCCGGGTGAGCAGGTAAAATCTGGGACCACGGTGGGGGTGCTGACGGAGTAATGGCGGCAATGAAAGAGGGGCGAATGGCGTGACAGTGGAGGAACTGGTTGAGGGGATGGGGCACGGGCGCGTGGTGGGCGACGGGCGCGTGACGATTAGCGGTATTCAGCACGACTCGCGGCAAGTCGAAAAGGGCGACATGTTTTGTGCAATTCCCGGGTTTCATACCGATGGCCATTTCTATTGTCAGGAAGCGCTCAGTCGCGGCGCAGCCGCGTTATTAGTTGAACGGGAGGATTCAGTGCCCCCTGGAGCCACCGCGATTGTGGTGGACAATGCGCGACTGGCCCTGGCAAAGGCGGCGGATGTCTTTTACGGGCACCCCTCGGGGCGGCTGTGGATGGTGGGGGTCACGGGCACTAATGGCAAGACGACGACCACCCATTTGGTGCGCGCGGTCCTCGAAGGCAGTGACATTCCCTGCGGGTTAACGGGAACACTGCACACCTTAATTGGTCCGGAGACGTTTAAGGTGGTGCGGACGACCCCAGAAGCGCCGGACTTGCAGCGTATATTGCGCCATATGGCGGATCGCGGCATGAAAGCCGCGGTGATGGAAGTATCGTCTCACGCCCTCGCCTTGTCGCGCGTGGACCACGTGGATTACGACGTCGCGGTGTTTACCAATTTGACCCAAGATCATTTAGATTTTCACAAAGATCTTGAAAGCTATTTTCGCGCGAAGGCGCTGCTGTTCGAGCGGCTGGGCAACGGGCTGGAAAAAGGCCCACGCGCCGCCATAATCAATGGGGATGATCCGCACGCCGAACGACTTAAAGAAATGACAAGGGTGCCGGTCTTTACGTATGGCCTGGGAGAGGGGTTAGACCTGAGAGCCACGCAACTACAGATCACGAGCCGTGGGGTACAATTTTTGGCTCACTTTCCGTCAGGGGTGACGCAGCCGGTTGCCTTTGGCATGCCAGGGCGTTTTAACGTTCTCAATGCCTTGGCCGCGATGGCGGTGGGCTGGGTTTATGGTTTACGGCCGGAAGTGATGGCCGAGGCGCTGGGACGATACAAAGGGGTGCCGGGGCGCTTTGAGCGAATTGATGAGGGACAACCGTACAGCGTAATTGTGGATTACGCCCATACGCCGGATGGTTTGGAAAACGCGCTCACGACAGCGCGGGAATTTGCCATTGGCAAGATTGGCGTGGTCTTTGGGGCTGGCGGGGACCGCGACCGCGGCAAACGCCCCTTAATGGGCGAAGTGGCAGGTCGCTTAGCTGACTGGGCGGTGCTGACGGCCGACAATCCGCGGTCGGAGGATCCCCTGGACATCATTCACCAAATTGAAGAGGGGATGAAGCGGGTGAACGGCCGCTGGCAAGTGGAACTGGACCGCGAACGGGCGATCAAACTGGCGCTGACCCAGGCGCAGCCAGGAGACGTGGTACTCATCGTTGGTAAGGGGCATGAAACCTATCAGATCTACCGTGATGCGACGATCCACTTTGACGACCGAGAGGTGGCCCGCCAGGTCTTAAAGGAGTTACGGCGCGGATGATATCGCTGACGTTTGCTCAGGTAGCCGACTGGGTTGGGGGCACGTGCATCTACTGCCCCCTGGAACAAGAGGTGGCCCAGGTAACAATTGATAGCCGTGAGGTGCAGCCAAATGCGCTATTTGTTGCGCTGCCGGGGACCCGCACCGATGGACATGCGTTTGTGGAGGCGGCGTGGCGGGCGGGCGCGGTCGCGCTTGTACGGCGGAACTTTTGGGATTGGCGCGGACCGCAAATCCGCGTTGACTCACCGCTGGCGGCTATGGGACGTCTGCTCAGGCGATATTTAGATCAACACCAGGTGACAGTGGTGGGTGTAACCGGGAGTGTCGGTAAAACCAGCGTCAAGGAGCTGATAACGGCGGTGTTGAGCCAGCACTACCCGACCACAGCCTCACAGGGAAACTACAACACCGCCATCGGCTTGCCCCTGTCCTTTTTTGCGGGAGCGCCCGGCGCGACGCACTTTGTGGCGGAAATGGGCATGAGCGCTCCCGGCGAAATTTTGCGCATGACGGCGATGGCACCGCCTACGGTGGCGGTCATCACCACCATCGGACCCAGTCACCTGGAAAAATTGGGAAGCATGGAAGCCATTCAGCGCGCCAAAGGCGAGATATTAGAAGGCATGAAACCGGACGGCTTGGCCATCCTGAACGGAGACAATCGATGGGTCCGTGAACTGGGGGAAAAAAGTCCGCGCAGAGTCTGGTGGTTTGGACGCCAGTTTGCGCCCGATGCGCGGGTCGTAGAGGTACGGGTTGAGGAGGCGGGCACGCGCATCCAGATTGACCTGCATGGGCGCCCGGTATCCGTCCGACTGCCTTGGCTCGGGGCCCATCATGCTGACAATGTGGCGGCCGCGTTACTGGCGGGCGAATGGTTGGGGGTGGATGTGGCGGCGGCGGTGAACGGACTCGAGCATATTGCCACGACGCGGGCGCGCATTCAGGTGCATCGGCTAGGGACGGTGACAGTCCTGGAGGATGTCTATAACGCCAGTCCGCTGTCGACCAAAGCGGCCTTAGAGGTGTTGGCCTCCCGGCAGGGGCGTCGGTTGGCGGTGTTGGGAGACATGCTGGAGTTAGGATCGGCGGAAGTTTCGGGTCACCGCGAGGTCGGATCCTATTGCCGCGGACGCGCTGATCAGGTTTTAGCCGTGGGCTCGCGCGCGCGCCTGATTTTTGAGGCCGCGAAGGAAGAAGGGGTGACGGCGTTCTGGGTACCATCGCGCGAAGAGGCGTGGTCTTGGCTGCAACACGTGCTACAGGCCGGCGATGTGGTGTTGCTCAAGGCATCGCGCGGCATGCACTTTGAATGGTTGGTGGAACGCATCCAGGAAGGGGTGGGGCCATGACCAAGGCGCTGGCGGGGGTCATAGGGCTCGCTGTCTCGTTGGTGCTGGGCCCGGTGGTGATCCCTATTCTCAAACGGCTGAAATTTGGACAGCACGTGCGTGAGCAGGGACCAGAGGCGCATTTGAAAAAGCAAGGAACCCCGACGATGGGTGGTGTCATTTTTTTGGCGGCATTGCCCATCGCGGTTGCCTTGCTCGATGGCACAAGCCACCGCGCGTGGGCCTTGGTGGGATTGACGTGGGGCTACGGGCTTTTGGGGTTGGCCGACGACATGCTGAAAGTCGTGTTTAAACGTCCCCTGGGTCTCAAAGCGCGGGAGAAACTTTTAGGCCAAGTGCTGTTGGCCGTGGCCTTTGCCTGGTACGTGTATCCGTGGGTGCCGCACCGCTATCGCCTTCCGTTTGGATGGGGTACCTGGCCATTCGGTGGCTGGTATGGCCCCATTGCGGTCCTGGCGATTTTGGGCGCGGCCAACGCCGTCAATATCACGGATGGGCTTGATGGTCTGGCGGCGGGGGCCTCGGCCATCTCCTTTGGCTTCTTTGCCTTGTTGGGACTCAAGCTGCGGGATGTAGCTGCCACGGTATTTGCGCTGACCATGGTCGGGGGACTGATTGGGTTTTTGCGGGTCAATTTACATCCTGCCAAAGTGTTCATGGGTGATACCGGAGCCTTGGCCTTGGGTGCCGGGTTGGCGGGCTTGGCGATTCTCACGGGCTCCCCGCTCCTCTTGCCTATTGTCGGGCTGTTGTTCGTGATCGAAACGTTGTCTGTCATCGTGCAGGTGGTGAGCTTCCGCCTCACCGGCCGTCGGGTGCTGCGCATGAGCCCTCTTCATCATCATTTTGAGCTGAGCGGGTGGTCGGAGGAACAGGTGGTGACCGTCTTTTGGTTAGTGTCCATGGTGGGGGCGGTGATGGCATGGCTGTAAATCGTCCTGAACGGGTGAAAGCATTAAAGGAGAGCCGCGGGTCAATCGACTATCTTTTGCTCTTTAGCGTCATCGGGTTATTGGCTATCGGCACCGTGGTGGTGTTTTCGGCTAGCGCCTCGACCGCGTATCAAACCGTTGGCAATCCCTATTACTATTTTGAGCGTCAGGTGTTGTGGGGACTTTTGGGGTTGATTGTGTTGGCGGTGGCGACACGCTTCGACTATTGGCGCTACCAAAAATGGGCACTGCCGCTCTTCTTGGTCTCCGTGGTATTATTGGTGGCGGTACTGATTCCGCACGTTGGCATTGAGATTAACGGATCGCGGCGCTGGTTAGGGGCGGGGCCTTTACAAATTCAGCCGTCGGAATTAGCCAAAATTGGCATGATTTTTTTGTTCGCGCGCCTATTGACGTTGCATCAAGCACAACTTGGCGACTTTTGGCGAGGGGTGGTGCCCCACGTTGCCCTGGCCCTGGTCGTTTTAGCGTTAGTGCTGGCTGAACCGGATCTCGGCACGACGATGGTCATTGCCGGGACGTTTTTCGTGATGCTGTTTGTGGCTGGGGCGAAAAAACGCCATCTCGGGGTGCTGGTGGGATCAGGAATGCCGGTGTTAGGCGCCGCGATTGCCTTGGAACCCTATCGGTTGCAGCGCATTGTGGCGTTCACCGACCCTTGGAAGCATCCCTTAGGTGAAGGGTTTCACACCATCCAGGCGCTATTAGCGCTGGGATCAGGGGGCATCCTGGGACTGGGTTTAGGCTATTCCCGACAAGCGCTGGGGTTTTTGCCGGAATCCTTTACCGACTTTATCTTTGCCGTGCTCGGTGAGGAATTGGGCCTGATTGGGACGCTGACCGTCGTGATCTTATTCCTCATCGTTGCCTGGCGCGGGTATCGGATTGCCATGCGCGCGCCGGACCTGTTTTCCAGCCTGCTGGCGACCGGGTTTACCACGATGATCGCGCTGCAAGCGGCCATTAACATGGGCGTGGTGACCGCCACATTGCCGGTTACCGGGATTACCCTGCCGTTTATTAGCTATGGCGGGTCATCCTTAGTGTTGAGTCTGGCGGGTGTGGGGGTGTTGTTGAATATTTCGAGGCACACCACGTAAGACACGGCATATGGTAGGGATTGCGTCGGTTCGTCGGGCGTGACGTCGGGAACACGGGGATAAGGGTGAGAGCGATGCGGGTCGTGTTGAGTGGGGGCGGTAGCGGCGGACATATTTATCCGGCTTTGGCCATTGCCCAGGGGTTGATGAAGGAGGAGCCGAGCGCGGAGTTGCTGTACATTGGGACCCAGCATGGGCTGGAGCGCGACTTAGTGCCCCGTGCGGCGGTGCCATTTCGAACTATTCATGCGCGTGGGCTCATGGTCCGTGGCGTGACCGGTAAGGTGGCGGGAGCGATTAGTGCCGCACAGGGACTTCGGGAGGCGCTGACCATCCTGCGCGAGTTCCGCCCCGACGTTGTCGTGGGAACCGGTGGCTACGTGTCGGGACCCGTGGGCCTTGCAGCAAGCTGGTTAAAGGTGCCGCTAATTATTCAGGAGCAAAATGCCTGGCCAGGTCTCACCAATCGCGAACTGGCAAAGCGTGCCTACGCGGTCTTTGTGCCCTATGAAGAAGCGCGCGCGTACTTTCCCCGCGGATCTCACGTGATCGTGGCTGGCAACCCCTTCACGGTGCCGGCCCGTCCTCTTACGCGCAGTCAAGCGCGTCAGGCCTTGGGGCTTTCGGAGCATCTCAGGGTGTTGATGGCTACCGGCGGCAGCCAAGGGGCTGAAGCCATTAACGCGCTGATGCTGCGCCTCATGCCCCGGTGTCAGGATGATCCGCACATTGGCGTGTTATGGGCCACGGGCCAACGCTATTATGACCAGGTGACTCAGGAACTTCATCGGCGGTTTCCCGACGGATGGGATGCGGAGCGCCTGCGCGTGGAACCGTACTTCTACCAGATTCAAGATATGTACCAGGCCAGCGATTTATACCTCGGTCGTGCGGGGGCCATGACGCTAACGGATTGCCAAGCGTTTGGGTTACCCGCGGTGTTGATTCCGAGCCCGCACGTCAGCGAGGATCATCAGACGAAGAACGCCCGGGCGATTGAACGCCGAGGAGCCGGGGTGGTGTTGGCGGAAAGTGAAGCACTGGATCGAGCCGATGAAATCTTGGCCCTGTTGCGCGATATTGAGCGATGCCGTGAGATGGCTCGCGCCATGGGGGCCTTGTTCGACGGCACCGCGCTCGATCGCATGGTTCACACCATTATCGAGGCGGCGCGGCAGCGGAGGCGGAATTGGCGATGAACAAAGAGGAGATCGCCCAGCATTTGATGGTTATGCGCGTGGGCACGGTGCGCGTAGACGAGCCATTAAAACGCCATACGTCATTTCGCATTGGCGGACCCGCGTCCGTCTTTGTTGAGCCCGAGACCTTAGATGGGGTGGTGGCCGTTTTAGATTGGGTCCGGGATGAAAAGATTCCCTACTTCATTATTGGCCAAGGCACCAATATTCTGGTGTCTGACCGCGGGGTCGACGCTGTCGTCATTTCGACGGCGCGGGGGTTAAAAGGGGTCGAGGTGAGCCCCCCGCGCATTCGGGCTGGGTCGGGTGTCTTGTTAACGAAGTTGTGCCACTTGGCGGCGAAGGCACAATTAACGGGTCTTGAGTTTGCCATCAGCATTCCCGGTACGTTGGGCGGCGCTCTGGTGATGAATGCCGGTGCGCATGGCAGCGCCATGGTGGAGGTGGTAGAAAGTGTGCTTGTCTGGGATGCGCGCGAGGGTGTGCGCACCATCTCTGGCGATGAGGCGCAATTTGAATATCGCCAGAGCCGTTTTATGCATTATCCCTGGATTGCCCTCGAAGCCGTCCTGCAGTTAAGACCCGGCAATCCGGACGCGATCCGCCAGACCATGCAGCACAACATGGAGTATCGCAAGAGAACCCAGCCGGTGGGTGAACCCAATGCCGGGAGTATTTTTAAAAACCCGCTGCCGGATTATGCAGGCCGTCTCATTGAATCGGTGGGTGCCAAGGGCTGGCGCGAGGGCGACGCCGAGGTCTCGCGACTGCATGCCAACTTCATTGTCAATCGGGGCAATGCGACGGCAAAAGATGTCTTGACGCTGATGCGCCGCGTCCGACGCGAGGTTTATCGGGCCACAGGGATTATCCTCAAACCCGAAGTGCGATGGATTGGTCCAGGAGAAGGAGGAGCCGAAGCAACATGGGAAAATTTGTGGTGCGAGGAGGGCGCCGGCTTGAGGGAGTTCTAAGGGTTCACGGAGCCAAGAACGCCGCCTTACCCATTATGGCCGCGTCGGTGCTGGCGGCGAGTCCAGTGACGCTCCTGGGTGTGCCCAAACTCCGCGACGTGGACGTCATGATTGAGGTGTTGCAATCCTTAGGAGCCTCGGTGGCGTGGCAGGATGATGCGCTAACCATTGATCCACGTGGTATTCATCAGTATGTCATTCCTCAGGAGCTTATGCTCAAAATGCGCGCGTCAATCTTTGTGGTCGGGCCGCTGCTGGCCCGACTGGGTCACGCTGTGGCCATGCAACCCGGGGGGTGCTCGATTGGTGATCGCCCCATCGACATCCATATTTACGGATTTCAGCAGTTGGGTGCTAAAGTCTCCGAGACCGATGAAGGCACCCGGCTTGATGCCGAAAAGCTGAGGCCGAATACGATACACCTTAGTTATCCCTCGGTGGGCGCGACCGAGAATTTGATGATGGCGGCTTCCCTGATTGCCGGGGAAACGCGGATTCGCAACGCCGCCATGGAACCGGAAATCGTCGATTTAGCCCAGTTTTTAGAAAAGATGGGGGCGGTCGTGAGGGGGGCGGGGACACCAGATATCCGCATTTTGGGTCGTGAGGTGCTGCATGGCGTCACGCATACGGTGATTCCCGACCGCATTGAGGCAGCCACCTTTATCTTGGCGACGGCAGCTACAGGCGGCCATTTGACGCTGGAAAATTGCATTGTGGAGCATTTGCCGGGATTAACGGGGCGGCTCAGAGAATTAGGCGTGGAAATTCGCGTCGACGACGGCGATCGCGTGGAGGTCTGGGCACCCGAACGTTATCGGACAGTGCCTGTCTCTTTGCACACCGGTCCCTATCCGGGGTTTGCGACCGATATGCAAGCCCAATTTATGGCCTTTTTGCTCAAAGTGCCAGGCGTGCACATTATTTCGGAACGGGTGTTCGAAAATCGGTTAGGCCATGCCCGGGAACTTCGGCGCATGGGGGCCCAAATTGTGGCGGATCAGCGTGTCGCGTTGATTTATGGAGGACGACCGTTGCATGCCGCGGAAGTGCGCGCCTTGGATTTACGAGCAGGCGCGGCCTTGGTGATTGCGGGTCTCATGTGCGACGGGGAAACGGTGATCCAGGACCGTGAGGTCATTGAACGCGGATACGAAGATTTAGACGGCAGACTTCGAGCCTTAGGAGCAGACATCGAGAAACAGTAGGCTTATACTGGATCAGATGGTGTCAAAGTCTCAGCGACCCGAAGGGCCGGGTCGGGGGGAAGCACGGACCACCTCGGTGAGGCAGTGGTTAAAATTGTATCTTGGGCCAGTTTAATGCAGGAAAAATGCGTTTCAAAGAGAAGTTCATGGAATAATCAGCGTACGCGAGGGGAGGTGCCGAATGGCCAAACGTCCGCTCATACTGGCTGTAGACGTCGGAACGACCAAAGTCTCTGCGTTAGTGGGGGAAGCCCGCCCGGACGGGGAGCTCGTCGTGTTGGGCGTGGCTGCCACCCCGGTGGTGGGGATGAGGCGTGGACTCGTCTTTGAAGTGGAGCGTGTTGCGCTGGCCATTCGCGATGCGGTCAATCGTGCCAATAGCATGGCCGGCACCGAGTTAAGCCATGCAGCCGTGGCCGTGAACGGCGACCACTTGACCCTTACGGCCGGACAAGCCCGCCTAGGACTCAAAACGGGCACGGTCCGCAAGGAAGATATGGCACAAGTGATGAAGCGGGCGGCCCATGGTCGCCTGGACCCGGAGCGCGAAGTGGTGGAAGTGCTAAGCCACGGGTTAGCGGTGGATGGTTTCCGCGGGGTGTCGGATCCGGTAGGCATGATTGCCCGAGAGTTGGAAATGGATGTGTGGGTCGTGAGCGGGGTGAGCACCGTCCTGCGGAATTTGCGGCGGGTATTGACGATGGCAGGGGTTACTCCCGTGATGTGGGTGCCCGCGCCGCGGGCGTCGGCAGATGGCGTGTTGTCCGAGGACGAAAAGAAGGTGGGGGTGGTTCATCTTGATGTGGGCGGCGGCACCACGGGGGTGACGGTATATCGTGCCGGGCAGATGCAATATCTTGGAGTCATCCCCATAGGCGGCGAATCGATTACGTCCGACCTGAGTGTCGGCTTAGGCGTGGTGTCTACCCAGGCCGAGCGATTGAAACTGGAATATGCGGCGGTGGGTTCAGAGCGTGAAGGCACGGTTGAAGTGCGGGCCGTTAGTGGCCAGTCGGTGAAGTTAATTCCTGTGAAGGAACTCGAAGACATCGTATCAGCGCGTGTCGATGAATGGACGCAGTTTGTTGAACAGCATTTAAGCCGTGTCGAGTGGGCGAAGGGGCCTGGGGCCGGCGTGGTGATGACGGGCGGCGGGTCCTTGTTGAAGGGTCTGGGCTCCTATCTCGAACAACGATGGGGATGGCCCGTTCGCCTTGGGGTGCCCATTGGCCTCGGGGGGCTTTCCGACTTGTCGCGTAGCCCAGGTTATGCCGTAGTGGTTGGCGTGGCGCGCAACGGACGCCAGGCGGCGTTAGACGTGCCTACGGAGTCGTGGGTGCGCCGGCTTATACAATTTTGGTTAAATTTATGGAATTGACCCTGGATGTCTAGGACCCGCAAATAGGGAGGAAAAGGCATGTTGGATTTCGATCAAGCGGCGGAAAACTTTGCAGTGATTAAGGTGGTGGGCGTTGGTGGCGGCGGCACTAACGCGGTCAACCGGATGATTCAAGCGGGTTTAAAGGGCGTGGAATTCATCGCGGTGAACACGGATGCGCAGGCCTTGGCACTGTCCATGGCTCCCACGCGGTTGCAGGTGGGCGCCAAATTGACCAAAGGCCTGGGAGCGGGAGCCAATCCGGAGATCGGACAAAAGGCGGCGGAGGAAAGCCGCGAGCAGGTCGCCGATGCGTTGAAGGGTGCCGACATGGTGTTTATTACCGCCGGGATGGGTGGGGGCACGGGGACCGGTGCTGCTCCGGTCGTCGCGGAGGTGGCCAAAGAAGTGGGAGCGTTAGCGGTGGGCGTGGTGACCAAGCCGTTCACGTTTGAAGGCCGTCGTCGGCAAAGTTTTGCGGAAAAAGGGGCCGCCAATCTGAAGGCAAAGGTCGACACCCTAATTACCATACCGAATGATCGGCTGTTGCAAGTGGTCGAAAAGAAAACGTCTATTGTGGAAGCCTTTCGCATTGCGGACGATGTCTTGCGCCAAGGGGTGCAAGGGATTTCAGACCTCATCGCCGTACCCGGTCTTATCAACTTGGACTTTGCCGATGTCAAGACCATTATGTCGGAAATGGGTTCAGCCTTGATGGGCGTGGGGATTAGCCAAGGAGAGAACCGTGCGGCGGCGGCTGCCAAAGCCGCGATTTCCAGTCCGCTGTTGGAAACCAGCATTGATGGTGCGCGGGGCGTGTTATTGAATATTACCGGTGGGTCGGACTTGGCGTTGTTTGAGGTGAATGAGGCGGCAGAAATTGTGATCCAGGCGGCGGACCCCGAGGCCAATATTATCTTTGGTGCCGTGATTGACGAAAGTTTGCGCGACGAAGTGCGGGTGACCGTGATTGCGACCGGGTTTACCGGAGAACGATCCCGGCGTGGGGACCTCGAAATGCCGCGGGAGGAGGTCGAAATTAAGCCATTTTCGCACGACGATCTCGATATTCCAGCGTTTTTAAGACGGCGTTCCTAACGCTGTCGGTTGAGACCCGCTCTCGGGCGAGAGCGGGTTTTTTTGTCGGGAACTTTCAGCAGCCCCTTAGCGCTGATTGACAGAGTTTTTCGGATGCCCTTCCTACAATGGCGGTGATGAGAGACATCCTCTCGATCCCTTCATATGCGTCTTGATTGCCCGGGGATGTGCAGTGACGCCGACCGTTTGGGAGGGAACGCGATGGTTAATGGCGTAAGTGTGTTGATCTCGACGGTGGAAATGGATTGGGCCCTCTTATGGACCACGGCCAAGGTCTTTGGGTATCCTGCTTCCACCTTTCGTGTCACGCTGGGCGCCATCATTGGAGTGCTACCCACGTTATGGGTATTGCTGACACAAAACCTTTATGCGGTGCCGTGGGCGTTAGGACTGTTGTGGCCGATGATCATGGTGGTCGTCCTCTTTGCGGGTCTTCCACGCCGCGATTGGGTCAAGACGTATGGGCTCTTCATGCTGTTATCACTGATGGCCACCGGCCTCTTTAGCACCGGCATGAGTATGCTGGTGCTGTGGATGCCCCGGTTTCCCTTTCAGGATTGGATATACGTGGTTCCCATCCTGCTAATGCTCATGAGTTGGCGTCTCCCGCTAAAACGGGTACGGCAAATCTTGGGTCGGGATACCTATGGGGAAGTGCAACTCACGTTGAACCGCGCAACGCTTCGTTTGCCAGTCCTCTGGGACTCCGGCAATACGCTGGCGGATCCGATTTCCCGCCGGCCGGTGGTGATTGTGGAAATGGGGCGGGCTCTTGATTGGATTCCTCAAGAGTTATGGCCGTGGATTTGCGAGGTGCATGCGGGTACGGTAAGCGCCGGTTCTTTGCCCGAGGCATGGGGTCAACGCACCGCGATCATTAAGTTCCGTACGTTAACGGGCGAAGGGTTTCTGCCGGCTGTGCAGATTGATCGTGCTGAAGGGCGCTACTTAGATCGCTGGTATGCCATGGTGCCGGTCATGGTTGGATTCTCCCCCACGGTGTTAACCGCTGACCGCAGTTTTGGGGCATTGGCGTCGCCGCGCACGTTGATTCACTATCCGCACGAAAGGGTGGGAGCATGATCGAAACAGAGCCTCGTCTACAAGACGAGAAGTGCCTTTTATGGGACCGTTTACAGCAGTCCGTCCTAGATCTGTTGGGGTTTCGGGAGTTAGCCGACGTTCACTATGTCGGTTCGAGCGAGGCCCTGCCCCCTCCGCTGAGCGGGGATGAAGAGGCGATGTTGTTGCTCCATCTGTCGCGAGGGGAAGCGAGTGCCCGATCGACGTTAATTGAACGCAACTTACGCCTAGTGGTGTATATTGCCAGAAAGTTTGAAAATACCGGCGTGGGTATTGAAGATTTGGTGTCGATTGGAACCATCGGCTTAATTAAGGCCGTGAATACCTTTAACGTGGAAAAGAAGATTAAGTTGGCGACTTATGCATCGAAATGTATTGAAAATGAAATTCTCATGTATTTGCGCCGCAACGCCCGCACTCGGTCGGAAGTGTCATTTGATGAGCCGCTCAATATTGACTGGGACGGTAATGAACTCCTCTTGTCAGATGTGATGGGGACGGACTACGACATCATTTCCAAACCCCTGGAAGAAGAAGTAGACCGCGTCTTGCTGACCCGTGCGCTGGCCAAATTAACGCCCCGGGAGAAACGGATTATGGAGTTGCGCTTTGGCCTCATTGATGGTGTCGAGCGCACCCAAAAAGAGGTGGCCGATGCGTTGGGCATTAGCCAGTCCTATATTTCGCGGCTTGAAAAGCGGATCATTAAACGGTTGCGCCGCGAGTTCCGGCGCATGGAATAGTCAGGGGAAACCGGTGTGATCATGAATGGGAAAATGGCCGGGGGCCGGAGAAGGCGGTCTGTCCTCGGCAACACGCCATGGCTCTCCTCTGTGATCCCCGACGGCGACGCCCTGATCCTAGCTGCGAATCCTTCCGCAGTGACCTGTGCTTCACTGTGCCACGATGTTCACGAATTCATCGCGGACGCCTCTCCCGCTAACAGGCCCAACCGGCAAACAGCTAGACCAACGCCCTACCATCGCGTGCTCGCCGAGGGGGGCCAACCTGAGTTTACGCGCCCTGCCAGAACGCTTTGGTCCTGACCAAAGCGTTTCCTAGCGTCAAGGCACTGGACCCGCTGTCCGTTGACCTGCCATGCGACATTTTGCTATCCTGGGCGTTGGGGTGCACACACTAGTCCTCAAGGGCGAGTTTTTCGGCAGCTGTCTCTAGCCCGAAATCATCTTGCAGGAGTGGCAACGCTTTATTTCTCCTTGACAGTTTCCGCTAACGATTTTTAATAGGACGTATGGATCGACTGGGTCAGAAACAGCCCCTGTCTCTTCTTGCGCATCCGCGGCATACCGCGGGTCCGTGGTGAACTCTTGACCCGAATGTTGCGGATTGGGGGTCTTGGAATGGCGAATCGCCACCAAAATCGGGTTTTTCCTGTTCAACGCCTTAGACCCGCGCTCAAGCTCTTAGATCTTTCGGCGCTTTCCGTATCGAGTGTGGCGCCGATTTTTAGCGTGGCTGCCACCGGTGCACTGCTGGTGCAGGTGGCCGGTGATGCTGTGATCTGGGCCATTATTCTGGTGGCGTTACCGTTTTTGGTGTCCTCTTGGCTATTCCTGGTGCTGAACCGGTCGTTTCCTCATGCCGGTGCTTCCTACCACTGGGGCCGCCGCATTATCGGATGGGACTACTCCAATTTTCAGTCGTGGATTATTAGTATGGCGTACCTTTGGTCAATCCCTCCCATTTTGATTCCTGCTGCCACGCTGACACTTTCGGTAGTCGGTATCCGCCAGCCTCGAGCCGTGTGGATTTGTGTGACCGCCGGGCTTTGGACGGCACTGGCCGCGATTGTGTTGCTCTATGGGGTTAAAGTGACGGCTCGCGTGACGCGTCTGTTCTTAGCTGGCGAGGCCATGTCAGTGATGTTGATGGGGATTTGGGGAGGCCTAACCTGGCGCCATGTTCGCGATCCTTTCACCGTTTGGCGTCCGCCCAGCCACTGGTCTGGAGTTCTGGTGGCCATGGTGCTTGCGGCCACCATTGTGGACGGGTGGGAAATTGATTCCTACGCCGCGGAAGAATCGGTCAAGCCCCGGGCGGCGCCGGGCTGGGGCGGCATCATTGGTGCCGCGATGGTGGTCCTGTATTATCTCGTCATTTGGCCCATCTTGCTGCACGAGGTACCCATGGGGACTCTGGCTCATAGTCCGGATGTGCTGATCACCTGGAGTCATAGGGCTGCGCCGCCTCTCGCGGATATCTTGCGCGTGGCGGTATTAGCCTCGACGGCGGGGTCGCTGTGGCTGACCACCTATATTTTATCTCGCGCCTTATACGCGATGGCGCGCGATCGCGTGATGCCAAGAGGATTAGGCGCATTGAACCGGCACCAGGTGCCCACCTGGGCGGTGGTGGTGCCGCTGGCATTGGCGTTCACTGTGACGTGTGGCCAATTTGTATGGCCCTTTCTCCATCACCTATTTCCTTTGGTTCTCGGCACCGCGGGGTTTTTTCTGGTGGGCGAGTTTTGGTTAGACGGCGTGAACGCCCTGGCGTTTGTGTGGCGTTTTCGCGATGAGGTCCGGATGAAGATGTCCCGATATGGGCGGTGGACTATGTTGAGCGCGGCGGTATGGGTGGTCCTGACGCTCGGGTTCTTAGAAGTTTTGTTTCTGGTTTGGGGTCCACATTATATTGGATCTGGCATTGACCAAGTGGTGCTGCTGATCCTGGTAGCCGGGGTGGGGCGCTTAGCATGGCTCAAGTACCGATCCGCGCAGACGATGGTTTCCGCCTTTGAGAAGGAGCTGAACTTGTCAGCCGAAGCTTGTCAAGCGCAGGGCGAGTATCGATAGCCAGGAGAGGTGGATGCCTAACCGAATTTTTTGATCATTGCCTATGCGCACGACTGGGTCAAGGCAGTCAGCAACATTGATGAGGTCTTGCCGATCGCCTTGACGTGCGATGGTGAAGTGTACCAAGGCGGTGACTGGGTTCCTGGCGGGGGTATCGCGCGTCACCGGCAGGTGTCGCACCGGGTCAGTGCGCTTGAGATTCGCTTGATCACACATAGGGCCCAACGGGTTGACCTGAGGGTCCTCATCGGGACGGACGTCGCGCGTCGTTGTTTGGATGCCTAAAGCTACCATGGGAGCATGGTATAGTGTTAGGGGAAGGGGGTAGCCATGGCGAGCGTACTTTACTGGGACCCGTTTTCGGGCATTAGCGGCGATATGGCAGTGGGGGCATTGTTGGCCTTAGGGGCCGATTGGAATGCTATCCGTGAAGCCATTGACGCCTTGGCTATAGACACGCTCACCGTCGACCACGGGGTTGTCAGCAGGGGTGCTGTGGAAGCCGCGCGCTTTCAGGTGTCGTGGACTCCGTCGGATCCGCCGGTACATCGACACTTAGCCGAGATTTTGGAGATCGTTCAACGCGCCGAGTTACCGCCGCGCATTCAGCGCCGCATGGAAACCACGTTTCGGGTACTGGCTGAGGCCGAAGCGCGCATTCACGGGCAGAGTCCCGATGCAGTGCATTTGCACGAGGTCGGTGCCGAGGATTCGATTGCCGATATCGTGGCGACAATGGTCGCCCTTGACAGTTTGCACGTTGAGCACTGTGTTGTAGGTCCCATTGCCACCGGGTGGGGATGGACCCAGGGCGCACATGGACCGCTACCAGTGCCGGCTCCCGCAACGCTCGAGCTTCTCAAAGGGTTTATCGTTACTTCGGGGTATGAGGCGGTTGAGCTCACGACCCCGACAGGCGCGGCTCTGCTGCACGGAATCGGTGCCGTATCTCAGATGGCCATGCCGCGGGGCCGATTGCGGGCTGTAGGTTATGGCGCGGGGCGTCGGGACTTATCTCATCCCAATGTTCTGAGGGCGGTGCTCCTGGACGTCGACGCAGAAGGAGAGGGAGTCTATGGCGGAAACGGCGCCGCATGAACCGATACGGTGGGATCATGAGCGCCGCCAGCGACGGGGCTTTCCGGAATCCGTGTTAGGCACGGGAAAATCCCTGACGCATCTAGAGGCCATTGTTCGTAACCTTACGGATGAAGGACCGGTCATTTTCACGCGACTGGCAGAACCGTTGGCGACGGCATTGCAAGCTCAGTTTCCCGAACGGCCGTGGCGCTATGATCCCCTGAGTCAAACCTTGGTGCACGGTTCATGGCCAGCACCCGACGACAGCCGCCATGTCGCCGTTCTGACCGCCGGCACAGCCGATATCCCGGTGGCGCGTGAAGCGGAATGGACATTAGCGGCGGATGGTGTCAAGGTGACGGCGCGATATGATGTGGGCGTGGCGGGTCTTCATCGGCTACTCGCGGTGTGGCCGGAGGTGTCGTTGGCGGATGTCCTGATTGTGGTGGCGGGGATGGACGGCGCGTTGCCGAGCGTGGTGGCGGGTCTTGCATCTCAGCCGGTCATTGCGGTACCGACCAGTGTCGGGTATGGTGCCCATTTTTCTGGTCTAGCCCCGCTCTTAACGATGCTCAACAGTTGTGCTGAAGGATTGGCGGTGGTGAACATCGACAACGGGTTTGGTGCCGCACGCCTGGCCTCACAGATTCTTCGGCTCAAGTGTCGAAAAGAGGCAGCCCTGTGAGCCGGTTACATGTCGAGATAATGAGTGCCCTGGATTGGAGCCAGTGGGTTGCCGCCTTTGACGGGATGCCGGCGCAGCCAGCATCGCCCGCGGTGATTGAATGGCGCGTTGAAGAGATCAGTCGCCGAGCCAGGCAGGCGGGGATTACCTATCCGTCCACGGAGCAACTAATGAACTTAGTGTTGGCCATTGGCGCGCGAGAGATGACGGTGGGCCCTATTCCGCTTCATCCGCTGAGTGAATACTGTCAGTGGCCGTGGATTCGCGATTTTAAAGTCGTGCTAGATTCCACCCAAGGAGTCGACCCGCGGGTTCTCATATTCTTGACGGTGATGGCCCGTAGCTCCGACCACCCTCGTGGACGAATCGCCGAGGTACGTGATTGGCGACTCCCTGGCGGCCTTATGGGGATTCGCTTGGTGTTTTGGCAGGATGAACCCAAGGCGGTGCCCGCAGTGCTGCTGGCGGCCAATATTGATGACATGACGCCCGAGTTTCTGGGGTATTTAGTACACGCCTTGTTAAACGCGGGCGCAAGAGATGCTTGGATTAGTCCCGTAGTCATGAAGAAGTCGCGTCCGGCGCACACCGTGTTTGCACTAGTGGAACCGGCCAAAGAGGATGCCGTCCTTCGGGTCTTCTGGCAGGATAGCAGCACCTTAGGCGTGCGGCGTTTCACTTTAGATACGTATATGCTCGACCGTGAGGTGACCACGGTCATGACGCCGTTTGGGCCGGTTCGGGTGAAGACCGGCTGGTTTGATGGTTCAGTGCGCTCGGTTCATCCTGAATATGAGGACGTGGCGCACCTGGCCCGTACACACCGCGTCTCGTTGATGGCGGTTTACGCGAGCGCAATTCAGGCTTATCAGCATGCGGTTGGGGAAATGGCAGAGGATAGGGAGGGAAGCCCGTGACCGAGGAATCGCAACTGCTTCACCAGGTGGAAAAGGCCCGTTCCGCGGTCGTGGCATATTCGGGGGGAGTGGATTCGACAGTCGTGGCGGTGGCGGCCTGGAAAGTTTTTGGGGCCTCGGGCATGCGCGCCGTGACCGGTGATTCGCCCAGTGTCGCGCGCAGCGAAATTGAAAGCGCGCGCACGATTGCCGCGGCCATGGGATTCCCCTGGACAGCGGCGCCTACCGACGAAATTCACGATGTGCGTTACATTGCCAACACCGTGTCCCGTTGCTATTTTTGCAAGTCGGAACTCTACCAGGTATTGGATCACTTGCGGCAGGAATGGCATTTTGACGTGATTATGGATGGGTTTAATCAGGATGATACCCGCGAGTTCCGCCCCGGGGCTCGGGCGGGGATCGAATACCGGGTGATGAGCCCGCTCAAAGAGGCGGGGTTAGGTAAGGCGGCGGTGCGGCGCTTGGCGCAGAAATGGGGATTACCTAACTGGGATAAACCCGCGTCGCCCTGTCTGGCGTCGCGCATCCCCTACCAGGTCCCGGTAACGCCTGAGCGTTTGCAGCAGGTCGAAGAGGCCGAAGATGCGTTACACCGTTTGGGTTATCGGAACCTGAGGGTTCGTCATCATGAGGAGGTGGCCCGCATCGAGGTGCCGGTGGATCAGATGGATCGTCTCTTAGCGGATCGGGAGGCGGTGGTGGCCGCGGTGAAACGGGCCGGGTACCAGTTTGTGACACTCGATTTGGTGGGGCTTTCGTCGGGGACCTTCGCGCGCTTAACGATGGGCGCTTCGCTTCAGAGCATGGGGGACCGGGGTGCCTCCGATACCTGAGGTCAATGGCGTACCAGGGTTTCAGGGTGATAACATCATGGGGGAAGACCCCTGAAGGGAGATAGAAGCATGGAAAAGCGACGACTAGGCAGGTTGAATCATGAAAGTACAGTGGCCATTTTTGGCGCATGTGCGTTAGGTAACGTGACCCAGGAGGAAGCAGACCGTACCATAGAACGTTGCTTACAATATGGTATTAATCACTTTGACGTGGCTCGGAGCTATGGGGAGGCAGAAGTACGCCTCAAACCCTGGATGCCCCGAATTCGGCAGCAAATCTTCTTGGCCACCAAAACCGGCGAACGCACCGAAGCCGGTGCGCGTCGAGAGCTCGAGGAATCCTTGCAACGACTTGGCGTCGACTACCTCGACCTCATCCAGTTGCACGCCGTGACGAGTTTTGACGAGCTGGATCAGGTGATGCGCCCGGGGGGAGCGCTCCAAGCGGTCGTGCGTGCCAAAGAAGAAGGATTAGTCGGTGCGATTGGCATTACCGGTCATGGGCACATGGCGCCCCGCGTGCATCGTGAAGCTTTGCGGCGCTACCCTTTTGATACCGTATTGACCCCCCTGAATTTTGTCTTAGAAGCTGACGACCAGTATCGGCGGGACTATGAGGCCTTGGTCGACGAGGTCAAACGACAAGATGTGGGATTGATGACCATCAAAGCGATCGCGAGAGGACCCCAGTGGCCTGAGGGCGCGGACCGTCGGTACAATACATGGTACCAGCCGTTTGACACCCAAGAGGCGATTCAGGAGGCCGTGTCCTACGTGCTCACGCATCCGGAGATCACTGGTTTTGCCACGGCATGCGATGTTCATTTGTTACCCATGGTGCTCTACGCTGCCGAGCACTATCGCCCCTTGAGCCCAGCGGAAGCCGAGGCGGTGCGCCAAAAGGCTCATCTCTATGCGTCGCCATTTGTGGGCATGTGATAGCAAGGGGATCGGGCACCACGGAACCGTCGCGGTGATTTCGCCGCGGAAAAGACCGGGACTGTGCCGCCTAGGGGCGAGCAATGGATCACAGCGGTGATGGCCAGATTAGCGAGAGGCGAGCCTCCAACCTTATCTACGCGTGCCCTTTGGTCTCAAGGAATTTCCGTTGCGTCAGGACACGCACTGGCCAGTCAATAGGTCCGGTGCTTAGCGGACGAATCGATGGTCGATTCAATCTTTGCCCGAGGGACTCCGGTCCAGTATCGTGGCACGGGCAGGCTACAGCATAAGGGGGAACATGCATGATCTTTGAAGCGCATGACTTTGTCATGTTCGGCGATGTCGATGCCTCCGGCATTGGCCATTTTGCTCACCAAGTACGCCTATTGGAACGCGCCGAATTTTTCTTTTTGCAACATGTCGGGTTTACCCCAGAACAATGGTTCTTGAAGGAGTATTTATTTCCCCGTGTCCGGCTCGAAGTGGATTACGTGTCGCCTCTGAGGTTTGGAAATGCGCTCCGCTACCAGGTGCAAGTGGGGCATCTCGGCCACACGTCGTATTCGCTAAAGATTGACGTGGTAAACGACACCACCCACAAGGTCGCCATGAAGACGCGAGTGACGATCGTCGCGCTTGATACCAGCACGGGGCGGCCAACGCCCCTGCCAGAGAACCTGCGCGAAGCCTTCACCCCCTATTTGGCCGCGGAGGTGACAGGGTGAGCCGGTGAGCCCAAGGATCCGGTGAAGAAAAGCGCCCGGAAACCGGGCGCTTTTAAGTGGGCGGAACTTCTTGGCTGCCATTGACTTCGACTAAAATCACATCATGCCCGATCTTTTGGATGCGGTCCCAATCAATGACGGTATCGTGGTCGCGACCAAATAGCCCTAAGAAGCGGCTGGCGCCCGGCACCACAACCGACTTGACGCGGCCTTCCTGCAAATCCAATTCCAAGTCGCCAATCAGGCCCAACCGGCGACCATCGGTCACATTGATGACATCTTTCAACTTCAGTTCGGAGGTTTTCACCAATTGGCATCCCTCCCTTCACCACTCTATGAGGGAGAGCGTGGTGATAGGTGTTGGGACAACGCCGAGAGAGCGTGGCAATTTTTGGTCGTTGCGTTGGGCTACCGCAAGATGGCTAACAGTGTGGTAATGAGTTTGGGCGTTGCCCAGGTGACCCGAATGCGGCCATTCAGGGGATGGGCTGCCCGCCGTTGCCGCGCCGCGTGAGATCGGATGGCGTGCAAAGGTCGCACCGGGTTTCTCAGGGCTGGGGCGGTGACACCGGCAACCGGTGGTTGGGTCACGAGACCCATCTGGGGCAAAAAGGGCATGAGAGAGGATGGCGACCGCTGAACCCGCGTCGCCAGAGAAATCGCCGCCGTGACCGGGTGTTGAGGTGCGGGGGCCGCACTCCATATGAGCATCATGCCGAAGAGAGAGATTAACCAGCCTTTGACCCACATCACATATGTTTCCTCATGTGGTTCAAGGCGGCCTTTTCCAAGCGCGATACTTGCGCCTGGCTAATGCCAATCTCGTCAGCCACTTCCATTTGCGTCTTGCCGTCGAAAAATCGCATGGTAAGGATCATCTTTTCCCGCTCACTTAACCGCCGCATGGCTTCGCGAATGGCAATCCCTTCGAGCCACGTCTTGTCCTGGTTCTTTTCATCGGATATTTGGTCCATGACAAAAATCGGATCACCGCTATCGTGGTAAATGGGTTCAAACAGTGACATGGGTTCTTGGATGGCGTCCAAGGCGTATAAGACCTCTTCCCGCGGTACCGCTAACTCTGCGGCAATTTCGCTGATGCTGGGCTCCTTGGAGAACCGGTGGACAAGGAGATCGCGCACTTGTAGCGCCTTGTACGCAATATCCCGTAACGAACGGCTTACCCGAATGGGATTGTTGTCCCTTAAATACCGGCGAATTTCGCCGATGATCATGGGGACCGCGTAGGTAGAAAATTTGACGTTCTGGCTTAGATCGAAGTTGTCGATGGCCTTCATTAACCCGATGCAACCCACTTGGAATAGGTCGTCCGAGTGCTCACCACGATTCTGAAACCGCTGGATTACGCTCAGCACCAAGCGCAAGTTGCCATTGATGAGTTCATCTCGCGCGCTTTTGTCGCCGGCTTGTAAAGCGCGAAACAACTCCCGCATCTTCGTATTGGTCAACACCGGAAGCTTGGCTGTATTGACACCAGGAATTTCTACTTTGTTCATTGGCATCGTGTGCTAGAACCTCCCGGAGCCACCCGTTCGGAATTGAGAAGCTCACTGAAAGTATCACCAGAACCGGAAAAGCTATACCGCGGATTATGGCTATCCGCCGCGACCAGAAATTCGTTATGATGAAAGAGTCCACAGGATCTGACGCGAAGCGAAGGGGGGGCGGTGCATGCGATTCGTCCTTGAGGAGTCGCGCGTTGTTTTTGACGTCCATCCTCGGGTAACGGCGTGGTTTTCAACGCGCCTCGGGGGCATGAGTATGGCCCCGTTTGATACCTTGAATTTGTCCTATGGTGTGGGGGATATCCCATCGGTGGTGACGGAGAACCGACGGCGGATCCTGGCCAGCGCGGAACGCGATCTTGAAGACCTAGTCATGCCCCACCAAGTGCACGGCAATCACATCGAGTGGGTAACGGACGCCTGGCGTGGCCGGGGGGCGACGGGGTCCCAGCCGATTCCCGCGACGGACGGCTTTTTAACGGAGTCCCCGCAGGTGGTGCTAGGCCTTGGCTTTGCCGATTGCGTGCCGATTTTTCTGACGGACAGAAAGGCGCGGTTTGTCGGCCTATTACACGCCGGCTGGCGCGGCACTGCCGCCGAGATTGGGCTTCAGGCGATTCGCTTACTGAGGGAACGGGGCATTGCGCCTGGCGATCTGTTGGTGGGGATCGGGCCCTCCATTGGGCCGTGCTGCTACGAGGTGGATGAACCCGTGCGCCGGGCGATTCGCCAAGTAGTAGGCGATGGCCCGCTTGCAGCCAAAGACCCCGAGCATTGGTGGTTAGATTTAGCCGGGGCCAATCGCTTAATGTTTGAACGAGCCGGGGTGCCGGCTGAACAAATTCTTGAATCCCATTTTTGCACCGGGTGTCGGCGCGATTTATTCTTTTCCTACCGGATGGAGGGACGCCGCACAGGACGAATGGGGGGATACATCTGTTTGAACCCGAGGTGATACGCGAACGCATGGCCGCAATTCGTGAGACCTTGGATCGTTTGGCTCCCGATCGTCATGTGACCGTGATGGCGGTGACCAAATTCCGTTCGCGGGGGGAAGCCCTCGCAGCGGTTCACGCGGGAGTCGATGCGATTGGTGAAAACTGGATCCAAGAGGCGCGGCAAAAGTGGTCAGATGAGAAACCGCCGGTGCCGCTCCACTTCATTGGACACCTGCAAACAAATAAGGTAAAATATGCCATCAACATCTTCGACTCGATTGATAGCGTGGACAGGGATCATCTGGCGCAGGCATTAAACCAGCGTCTACAAGGGGTCCAGGATGTCATGGTCGAGGTCAATATTGCGGAAGAGACGAGCAAGTGGGGACTTAAAGCCGTGGATGTCCGCCCGTTTTTGGAGCGTTGCCAAGAATGGCCACAACTCCGGGTGACGGGACTCATGACCGTATTGCCGCAGCGGAAAGAAAATTCTGGCGCCGAGGAGCGAAGAATTCGCCAATACATGCAGGAAATGGTAGATTTGTGGCGAATGTGTCGAAATGAAGGATGGCCTTGGGCTCCGCTCATGGAGCTGTCCATGGGCATGAGCGAAGACTGGGAATGGGCCGTGGAAGCCGGGGCTACGATGATCCGGCTAGGGACTCTGCTTTTTGGCCCGCGACCCGCCCAGACCTAATGATGCTGCGGCCAGGACCCTTGTGCGGCGCGCATCTCGGCGGGTGAGGGATCCTGTGCACCAGTGAACCAGAGGAGGAACCGATGATATGAAGCCAGGCGTGATGGGTAAGTTTTTAAATTTTGTGGGACTCGAAGAAGTGGAGGACGACGAGTACGAAGCGGAGAGCGAGGAGTCGCGGCGACCTACCGCGGATTGGGAGGATGAGGTGCCAAAGCGGAAGCGAAACGGGTTGGTCAGTTTGCCGTCGTCGCGCAATATGCGGGTAGTGGTTATGCATCCACGGACTTTAGAAGAGGGTCAGGCAATTGCTGACCAGGTGAAAGGGCGCCGACCGGTTATTGTGAACCTTGACTTGGCTGAGGAGCGGGCTGGCCAGCGCCTCTTGAATTTCTTGTCGGGTGTCGCGTACGCTTTGGACGGGGGCCTGCGCAAAGTGGGGGAGAATATCTTTCTCATTACCCCTAGCAACGTGGAAGTGGCGAGTGAGGAACAGGAGGAGAGTCCTGGGTGGAGTCGCGGTTTCAAATAACTGACTGGTGCATCCAGGATGCTTAGGTTAGTGTTTGTACGCTTGGCGGAGTCCGTTGCGCTACTCGAACGCGTCTTTTTTGTCGTTCTCTTGGTGCGCATCGTGGCGTCTTTTTTCCCTCCTCGCAGCGAGGGGTTGTGGAATGCGGCGGCGGGATTTTCTGCACGACTGACGGAGCCAATTTTGGCCCCTATTCGGCGGAGAATCCCGCTTATGGGCATGCTAGATTTGTCGCCGCTGATTGCATTTTTCTTGGTTGATGTTGTAGGGTTTTTGCTGAGCCGGCTCTTTCTCTTTGCGGCGCGAATTTAAAGGGGGTGTCGATGGTGCCGCTAACAGTGTTGGACATTGCCAATAAAGAGTTTAAAACCAGTCTTCGGGGATACAACCAAGACGAGGTGGATGAATTTCTTGACGAGGTTATGCGGGACTACGAAGCCTTAATCCGGGAAAACGAAGAACTGCGCCAAAACACGGTAGGCATGGGAGAAAAGCTGGAGCAATACCGTGCCTTGGAACAAACCCTGCAAAACACCTTGGTGGTTGCCCAAAGCACCGCCGACGAAATGAAACAGGCGGCGCGCAAGGAAGCCGAATTAGTGGTGCGCGAGGCCGAGCAGCGGGCTCGCGAACTCATTCAGCGGGCGGAAGCGGATGTCGAACGCCAACGCGCCGAATTGGAGCGACTGCGTCGCGAGACCGAACAATTTCGCGCCCAGGTCAAAAGCCTGTTAGAATCGCAGTTGGCCTTATTGAATCGGGATCTTTCGATGCCGGCGGTTCAGGAGGCGCGCCCGCTTGAACCATCGCGCGGCTCCGTGGGATCGCTGTAACGGTGGTGTTTGATGGGAACGGCTTCCTCGGTTATAATGTCCGCGAATGAAATCGATGAATGGGACGGCACGTGGCTAAGGTCATAGAGAGTTGACGGGTGGTGCAAGTCAACGACAAGGCCACGTTGCTCATCGCCCAGGAGAGCGACGTGAAGGTGAAGTAGCGAAGCCGGGAACGCCCGTTACCGCGTACAAGAGTGCCGCGCTGGTTTCAGTCGCGGAATGAGGGTGGTACCACGCGACCGCGCCCCTTGCAAAAGGGGCGTGTTTGTTTTATGACGTCAATGGTGGGAGGCTTTTATGGACTACCGCGAGACTTTGAACTTACCGAACACAACATTTCCCATGAAGGCGAACTTGCCTGAACGCGAACCGGAATGGCTCAAACTATGGGACAATATGAACCTTTATGAGGAAAAACGCCGCCAATCGCAAGGCCTGACGCGGTTTGTGCTTCATGACGGGCCCCCTTATGCGAATGGCGATATCCATACGGGGACAGCGCTGAACAAAATTTTAAAGGACATGATTAACCGCTACTGGTCCTTGGCCGGTCGCGATGTGGTGTTTAAGCCGGGCTGGGATACCCACGGACTGCCTATCGAAATGCGCGCCTTAAAAAAATTAGGCGTCTCGCAGCATCAGATCGATCCCTTGGCTCTTCGACAAGAGTGCGCTGACGTCGCGACCCACTATATCCAAGTGATGACGGAGGAATTTCAGCGACTAGGCGTCCTGGCGGATTGGCAACATCCCTATGTCACGCTGTCACCGGCGTACGAGGGCGCAGAATTGCGGGTCTTTGCCGATATGGTGGAACGCGGCCTCATTTATCGCGACCTGAAGGCGGTTTACTGGTGCCCCCATTGTGAGACGGCGTTGGCGGAAGGGGAGATAGAATACCGGGTTCACCATTCGGATGCTATCTACGTGCTTTTTACGCTGGAACATCCCGAGGAAAGAGGGATGCCATCGGGTACTCAAGCCGTGATTTGGACCACCACGCCCTGGACGATTCCCGCGAACGTGGCCATTGCGGTGAACCCCGAGTTGGCCTACGTGGTCGTCGACACAGCGCGCGGGCCGCTTCTGATTGCGGAAGCCCTGGCGGATCAGGTGCTGGCCCTCGCGGGACTGACGCGGGAGCGCGATCGCGGGCGCTGGCTAGGTCGCCAGCTTGAGGGGATCAATGCGCGTCATCCGTATTTGGGTCATCAGGTGCCTCTGGTACTGGGGGAACATGTGACGCAAGAAAGCGGGACGGGCTTGGTTCACACAGCGCCTGGCCACGGCGTCGAAGACTTTGAAGTGGGGCATCGTTATCAGCTGCCGGTGGTGCAGCCCCTTGACGACCGCGGCTATTTTACACCGGAGACGCCGGTGGTCGGGGGCCTCTTCTATGAGGCGGCTAACCCTGTCATTAAATCGCGTTTGCAGTCGGCGGGGGCGCTGCTCTGGGCCCATGATTACCAGCACCAGTATGCGTACTGTTGGCGTTGTAAAAACCCGGTCATTTACCGCGCCACCCGGCAGTGGTTTTTATCCATTGATCGCATTCGCGAACAGCTCTTGGCCGCCACCCAGGAGGTCGTCTGGGATCCCGCGTGGGGGCATGACCGCATGCGGGGCATGATCTCCGATCGCACCGATTGGTGCCTTTCGCGCCAGCGGGTGTGGGGCGTGCCCATCCCCGCGTTTTATTGCGAAGGGTGTGGGGCGTCAATCCTGGAGGCGGAGCTGGTGCGACACGTGGCCGACATCATTGGTCGCGAGGGCAGCGACAGTTGGTGGCAAAAACCCGCCGACTACTTCCTGCCAGAGGGTTACCGCTGTCCCCAGTGCGGAAGCACACACTTTCGGCAGGAACGCGACATCTTCGACGTGTGGCTTGATTCGGGTTCCAGCCAAGCAGCGGTCCTGCGCGAGGACCAAGGGCTCACCTGGCCATGCGATTTAGTGTTAGAGGGCAACGACCAATATCGCGGGTGGTTTCAAAGTTTGTTAACCACCGGGGTAGCCACGCGGGAACATGCCCCCTATCGCATGGTGCTCACGCACGGCATGGTGCTTGACCAGTCGGGGCGGGAAATGCATAAATCGTTAGGGAATACTATTGACCCTATGGATATTGTCCAGAAGTTTGGGAGCGACATCTTGCGCCTCTGGGTCGCCGCATCAGAATACCGCGGGGATGTGCGCATTTCTGATGACATCTTGCGGCAGTTGGCGGAAAGTTATCGCAAGATCCGCAATACCTTCCGCTTCTTGTTGGGCAATCTTCATGATTTTGATCCCAACGCTTACCCCTTGACCGGTACCGTTGACGAGCCGTTGAATCGTTGGGCGCTTCACCGCGTCAATGACTGGCTGCACGAGGCGGCCCGCGCGTACGCGCGTTACCAATTTCATATTGTGGTGCATAGTTTGGTCCGATTGGTGACCATTGATTTATCCAGCTTCTATCTCGATGTGCTGAAAGATCGCCTCTATACACTAGCGCCTCATGACCCTCTCAGGCGGGAAACCCAACGCGTGCTGTACTACATGTTAAGAGCCCTCACCCAGGCGGTTTCTCCGATCCTGGTGTTTACGGCAGAGGAGGTCTATCAACACACAGCCAAGCGGCACGACGATCCACCGTCCGTGCACCTCACGCGATGGCCTGAAGAATGGCCTGTGGTCTGGGACCCGGCTGAAGAGGAGCGCATGGCGCGCCTCATGCGGTATCGCGATGTGATGCTAAAAGCGCTGGAAGCGGCGCGTGCGGCCAAAAGCCTAGGGAATAGCCTTATGGCAGATGTGGTCTTATACCTGCCGGAAGAGGAAGGTGCGCTCACCAAGGAGGATTTAGCGTTATTAACGGACATGGCAATGGTGGCGCGCATCGACGTCAAGTCGGCGGATGACCTGGGCGCCGAAGCTCGACCTACCCCATATCTCAAGTGTGACCGCTGCTGGCGGCATACGCCGGATGTGGAGCATGGTCTCTGCGCCCGCTGCCAGCAGGTGCTATCGGAGTTACCCCGTTAATGCGCCAGCGGGGCTGGATTGTTGCTATTGCGGTGGCCGTGTTTGGCGTGGACCGCGCATTAAAGATTGTAGTCGCCACGCATATGCAGATCGGAGAGTCCATCACGGTCTGGCCGCACATCCTGTGGATTACTTATATTACCAATAGCGGAGCGGCCTTTAGCCTTTTGCGCCACGTCACCTGGCTATTCATCGCCATTGCTGTGCTCATTTTGCTTGCCCTGATGGGGTACGTGGTGCGCACCCCGGAGATTAGCCGGCGATTTGGGGTAGGGGCCGGCTTGCTGGCAGGGGGAACGGCGGGCAATCTATGGGATCGGGCGGTGAACGGGCGGGTCATTGATTACATTCACTTTCGCTACTGGGCCATCTTTAATGTGGCAGACGTGGCGATTGTGGTAGGCATTGGCCTGATCGTCTGGGACTTTTGGCAAAAGGATCGGAAACATGGCGAACTATCGCGTCACCGTAAGCACACGGGATGAAGGAACGCGCCTTGACCGTTGGCTCACCCTCCAGTGGCCGGAGCATTCGCGGGCGTTTTGGCAGCGTCAGATTTTACACGGAGCGGTCTTAGTTAATGGCCGTCAAGAGAAAGCCGGCTACGCGGTAAAGGCGGGGCAGGTGATTACGGTGCAAATGAACGTGGAACAGCCTCAGGGGCAGGAACCCCGCTGGGGAGAGCCATCACCTGCCTGGCCTCAGTGGGTTCTTTACCATGACGACGCGATTATCGTGTGCAATAAGCCGCGGGGGATGGTCGTGCACCCAGCCGCTGGCCATTGGCACGACAGCTTGGTGCATCATCTGTTGCCCTGGTTAGGGGGCACGCCCGATCCGGATGAACTTCGCCCGGGGATTGTCCATCGCCTCGACCGCGATACCAGCGGGCTCTTGGTGGTGGCTCGCCGGGAGAAGGTGAAAGCGGTCCTTTCGGCTGCCATTCAAGCGCGGGAGGTCACCCGGCGTTACGTGGCGCTTGTCCGCGGCCATCTAGAGCCAGCCCACGGGGTGATCGAGGCCCCTATTGGCCGCGATCCGCGCCATCGGTTAAAAATGGCGGTCGTCTATAACGGGCGACCAGCGCGCACGCATTATGAAACGTTGGCGGTCTGGCCGGGTGTGAGTCTGTTGGGGTGTGCCTTGGAGACGGGGCGGACGCATCAAATACGCGTGCACCTGGCAGCAATGGGTCACCCGGTGCTGGGCGATCCGCTGTACGGAGGGCGCGCGCCGCTGTTTACCCACGGCCAAATGTTACACGCGGGTTTTCTCTCTTTTAACCATCCCCGGGACGGGAGGCGGTGCCAGTTTGTTGCCCCGGTGCCGGATGATTGGGTGAGCCTTCATGCGTTGGGCACGGCGCAAGTGGTGCACCCGTGGGTGTATGGCGCGGAGGCTGACGTGAAAACGGATCAGTGGCTGTCGGACTTGGGTGTACTTCTCAAGCCTTGAACGATAGGCAGGGCTTGCTTAAGAATCGCGTCGCGCACCACCTCTTCGCGTTCATTGGCAGCGCTGACAAAGAAGGCGATCCCATAAGTGCTTGCGCCCATGTCGACGAGGCGAATTTCCACGGGATAAGGCCCGTGCGCGAACGCTTGTTCCAACGCGGGCAGCAATTGTGTTGGGTCTATATTCGCGTCGACATCGAAGCGAAAGCGAAACCGTTGGCGCTCCCGCCGCGCTTGGTTGTGAATGGCGGCGGTAATCAAGACGCCGTTGGGAATCATCATCGGGGTCCCGTCCTCGACCTCCAGCGTAGTGTAAGCGAGATTAATGTCGGTCACGATGCCGCTGTAGGTGGGCTTCAAGGCTTCATGGGGAAAAGTGGGGGTTAAGATCGGGTATTGCCAGGCGACAAACTGAATGTGATCCCCGACCTCAAAGGGATGGAAAATGACCAGCCCGATGCCGGCAATGAGGTTGGAAAAGAAGTTCTGGCCCGCTAAGCCTAAGATGACGGTGACAAAGGCGGATCCAAAAACGACCGACGAAAGCCCTACGCCAAAGGCGGCCAATAGCGCTAAGGCAATCGCCAGGTAAAGGAGCAGCCGTGCCAAAAACCGCAGCGACGTAGCACGGCGGGCCCCAATGCGCTCGTGCGGCAAGCGCGCGAGCCACCGTTCCACTAAATAGGAGACGGCGCCGCCGACTAGCAGCACGATGGCCGCCTTAAAGAGGTCGCCGTAGTGATGCTGAATATTGTCCGGCAAGTGATTTAAAAGAATTTTTAACGCAATGCCAAAGAGGATGACGGCGAGGATGGACCACAGGGGGCGGGGCGATTTGGATGATGTCGGCTTCACAAACATTCCTCCTCTGCCTAAGGGTACCATGCGAAGAAAAGGGATTGAACCTGGCAAATCCTGTCCTGCCATCACCTGCTGTGAACCCTTGGTTGGTTCCAAGGCACGCTCGGCGTTAGCCTCTCGATCATTAAGAGCGGTCAGCGGGACATCGGCCTTGCCTACCTCTCTTTCGCCAATACCAGTTCGATCCAGGTTTGGTATACTGTCATGTGGAGGGATGAGCATGCAACTAAGGACCGAGTGGGTTGATCGGCAATTGAACGGGCGCACCATGCGCGGGTATCTGGCTCGGCCGCGCGCGGCTGGCACCAACCTATTACCTACTGTCGTGGTGATTCAAGAAATCTGGGGTGTGGATGACCACATTCAAGACATGGCTAATCGGTTTGCCATGGCCGGCTATCAAGCCCTGGCGCCGGATTTATATTCCTGGGGGGAGACCCCACCCGCGTTGACTCAAGAGCGGATTCAGGGGGTCAAAAAATTTCTCGACACCATGCCTCCCCAAGGATGGGGCGACCCTGCAATCCGCGAGGAACATATTCAACGGCTGCCACCCGAGGAAGGCCACCGCATTCGGGAAACGCTAGGAGCGCTTTTTGGCCAGCGTGACACCGACTCCATGATTGCTCAGCTCAAGGGGTGGGTTGACTGGGCGGACAGTCAGTCGAGCCCCATAGTCACTGTGGGATATTGCATGGGCGGGATGCTGTCATTCCTGCTGGCGACCCAGGAACACCGCGTGCGCGCCGCGGTGTGCAATTATGGACGGGCCCCTACGGAGGAGCAAATGGCGTCGATTGAAGCGCCTGTATATGGGTTTTACGGGGGCACCGATCATGCCATTACGGATGCGGTGCCGAGCGTTGCAGAAACGATGAAAAAATTAGGTAAGACCTTTCACTATAAAATCTATCCCCAAGCGGGGCATGCTTTCTTTAATGACACCCGCGTTTCGTATAATGTGGACGCTGCCCGCCATGCGTGGGCAGAAACCTTGCACTTTTTTGCCCAGACATTAGACTAGTGCAATAACGCCAGATTCACAAAAGGCCGGACACCCGGCCTTTTCATCGTTATGTGGCCAACTCGAGCATAGTTTATGTAAGGAATGCGGTTGAATTAAAGAAATATATGTAAGACTTGTTGATAGAGATGACAAAATATGCTATGATGGTTTTGTTAATAGGTCGGGTATTCGAGTAAGCAAAATTGGTGAGGGATCTGGTGACGAGAGTAGGCCTCAGCGGAGCGTCGAGAGGGAACAGAGGATCCAGGCGAGGGAGGTCCGCGATGTTTGAGATTATTCCGTCAGTGCCGATAGCGTTTGGTCGTCTAGTGGCCGAGGAGCCGACAGCAATACCAGTCAGCAACCCCTTGGCGGCCGCGTGGCATTGGATGAGTGTGGGGGCCTCGCACATTCATGTGGAAGACGTTGGGGCCATGGGAGGTGCCACTCAAGGGCCGTCCGTGCCAGCCTTGCTAATAGCGTGTCGGGCCGGAAAGGCAGCGGTTCAGGTCGGGGGAGGTATCCGAAGTGCGGACGTGGCAGTAAAATACCTCACGCATGGTGCCAACGCTTTAGTGTTGCGGCGAGCCTGGCAGGATCCCCATCAATGGCGTGCTATTATTGAACGAGTGGGGGCTGAACGTGTTGTCTTGGCCCTTTCTGTGGCAGAGGTAGAAAATGTGTCGTCTCTTTGCGACGGGGAACAGTGGCGAAAGGGGGGTGTGACACGTCTCTTGGTGGCTGGACATTGGACTCAGCGTGGCCTATTTGTTAGCCAGCAACGCCTCCTGCGTCGTTTGACAGATAGTGGATATGCAGTGTGGGTGGGCGGGGGCATTCGCCATCTGGAGACCGTGAGGGCACTGCGTGATGCCGGAGTGGCGGGCGTGGTGATCGGGAGGGCGCTCTATCAGGGGAAGCTGTCGTGGAATGACTTAGAATCATTGGCAACCGATTTGTCGTACACGCAAAGTGTCCGTTGACCGGACCCGTGAACCGAAGACGGCCACGCCTAGTCGGTGCTTTGGAACAGATTCAGGGAAATGCCTCAACGGGGATTTCCGGCATGAGCTGCTGTACCTCGGGATTACGCGGTCCGTCTTCGCTAAGGCTGCGCTTACCGGCAAGACTTTTCATTCTGTGACGCATCACTCCATCCCATGTCGATAGCGGGCGTTGTTTTACGTCTCGCATTGCGTGATGCGTCGGTTGATTGGGGATTGGTGGAACCCACGGTGATTCAACATAATCAAAATACTAATCGCGCACGAGGTGACTAAGGGGCGGGTATTATCTCGACCGCGCCCAAATCTGTAAAAGCCTGTGCATCGTACCGGCAAGCCCCCGGTGAGACTCCTCACCAAGGGCTTTTTGTATGCCAGAGGCGACCCAGCATACTGGCTGCCAAGGTGGAATTCCACAACCGGGTGCACCGCTGGGTCAAGCTCCTGTTGCATCATGAACCATGATCCCCGTGCGTATAGCGGCCGATATCGTCAGGGACTCAGGCGGATCAACAAGTTCCCGCGTCAAAGGCAGCGCGATGCCGCCCCCCGTTTTCGGAAGTGGGTTCGGGGGCAGGCATATCTAAGAGTGCCACCAAGGGACAAGGACTCTTCGACCACAGCTCAGTCCATACACCCCCCAAGATGCGCTCGGCAGTGCGTGACCGCGCCTTGTATCCGACTAACAAGGCGGTCGCGTTGACCGACGCGGCATAGCGGGCTAATTCTTCAGCTACTGGCCCGGCCCTCACGGCGCTGATCACAGGCGACCACTTTCCTAAGCGTTGACGGGCGCCGTGTAGGTGGTGCGATGCGACAGTGCGCGCGGTGCCTGCGACCGGCGTGTGCGGCGGTACGATGGCCACCAAATGTACGGGTGTTTGGGGCACAACGTGGGTCCGAATCCATTCGGCGCCTCGGTAGGCGACCACCGAGCCGTCAATGGCCCATACGACCGTGGGCTGGCGTGAGAGCGTGGTGGTCGGATGCGGACAGCGGGTGGCAACAAATAAGGCAACGAGGTCGCCGAGCCAGGTCTGCCTTTGGGCCTGGTTCCAGCCGTGGTCCGTCAACGCACGAAGCCAATCGCGCACCGTCGGTGCCTGTCGCACCGAATCGGCCAACCATCGGTACGGCGTGTGGGGCACAGCTTCCACGGCCCATTGTACCGCGCCAGGCCACTGCTCCCCATGTTGTCAGCAGCTGCACAACATCCAAAATGACGAGCCGTCCACCGGGTTTGGTGACCCGCCACAATTCTCCGAGGGCCGCTTGCCAGTCTTGAGCATTCCGCAAAGAAAATTGGGCGGTGACACAGTCAAATTCTTGGTCATTAAAGGGTAATGCCTCCGCCTGACCTTTGACCCACGTAATCGGGGCAGCCTGGGCGGGCAAGGGCAGGCGACGGGCTTGGGCTAACATGGCGTGGGCAGGGTCCAGTCCGATCACTTGTCCCTGGGGTCCCACCGCCACCGCTATCTCGCGTGTGACCTGCCCCGTGCCGCAGCCGACGTCGAGGACGCGCTGGCCGGGCTGTAACTCCATCCATTGGATGGCAGCTTGGTGCCAGGCATGAATGCCATCAGCCGATAACACGGTGCTCCACCAGTCGTAATGCTGAGCTATCTGATTAAAAAGGTCGGGCGTATCATCCACGCGGTCTACCTCCCCGGCAATCGACGTTACGGCAAATAGGAATAGCCGTGGCGCATTTTCCATAGATAGTACTTTTCAAATAGCCGCTTGCCCTCGTCGTACAACGGATTCGGAATGATGACGGCGTGATGGTGGGGCGACAGCAGGTGATTGGCCAAGATCACGACGTCTTTGTGGCCGGCATCCATCACGCACAGCCCGGGGATTTGACCAAACGGGGCTTCGCGTAGGTGAATACCGTGAGCAATGAGCCGCGCGATATTTTCCGCCACCACCTTGGCTTCGACATCGGCGGGATAGCCGGTCTTCGGCACCCCTAAAGCGATCGGGGTGCTAAACGGCGATGGGACGTCAATGGCGACACCAGCCGCAAATATCGCGGGATCATCCCGGTGTTGGTACGTATCGCGAACCGGGACCAACCCGTTGGCATTATCGAGTCCGGGTGACGCGCGAATGACGTCTCGGCCAATGAAGGGCGGCATGAGCATGCTTAACGCAAAGTCCAACCGACGCCCGTCGGCCAGCTCGATGGTACCAGGTTCCACATGGTCAATGGCGGCGTTGGTGATGACATGGATCTTCAGGTGGTTCAGCAAATCGGTCAAGAGCGGTTGCGCGCCGGGTAGCCCGCCGATGCCAAAATGGCCAACGAAGGGTTCCGGCGTCACCCACCACAGGTCTATAACCTCCCGCCGATGGTGGCGCCGCAATTGGTCCTCCAAATTGAACAAAAACTCATAAGCGGCACCAATACAACCGGCACGTTGGGTGGCTCCGACGACGATTGGTCCCGGTTCGTCTAACACGCGTTCAAACGCCTCGCGCAGCCGCAGTGCATCCGGCGGGGTGCACACGCACTCGGTGTAGGCGTGGGGACCGGTTCCTGAAATCGACCAATCCAACTTGGGGCCGGTGGCCACGACGAGAAAATCCCACGATAAAGTGCGACCGTTCGCAGTCATGACGGTGCGCGCGTGACGGTCGATGATGACCGCTTCATCGTGAATCCAGTCGATACCGTGGGGGGGGCAGAATGTCATCAAGGCTGATTGAGATCTCTGGGACGTCTCGTTCTCGGAATGGTACCCAAATTAACGAGGGGACAAACTAAAACGCGTCGGATCGGCTGATAACGATAATCGAATGTTCGGAACTTAAGCGGCGGCGAAGCTCCAGGGCGCTCGTCAACCCCGCAAAATTCCCGCCGACCACAACAATAGTCGCCATGAAACGCGGATCCTCCTTAGTTGCGTGATCTTGGGGATACAGGGCGGGAAAGTTATGTGCACACGCTGTTGCGCCGCCCAACCGAATTCATCCTAGAAAAGCGCCGTCGGCAGCGATAATGGCCAAACGTTGAAAAAACTTTCGCCGTTTGGCGCGTTTGGTCTGTATGCGTGGATATGGCTCATGGGGATACCGATTCATGGCGTGGACTCACCCGTATCACGGATTTTCTGGTGTACCCCGCTCCCGGTTACGACGGCCGCGCTCTGGTGGCTTTTCCAGTCCCAATACACTGCTGGTTTCTTAAACGCGGTATCCTACGGTTTCTCTACGGAGCCCGCCCCACTGACTATGTTTCGCCTATCCTCGCAGTTATCAAATAAAGAGGGGACGGTGTCTCAGATCGACTGCGTTATTCCCACCGCCAGACGCGAGCCGCGATGACGCCGGTCGCGACGAGCCACGCCGCAAGCCCCAGAAGATCCGTGCCAAAGGCCGCCGCGTGGGGCGTAAACTGGCCGCTCATCAGGCCGCGCAGCGCGTTGGTCATGTAGGTCAAGGGGAAAAACTGCACGATCTCCGTCACGAGGTGCGGTAACGACGATACCGGAAAGAACACGCCGGACAAAAACATCATGGGGAAGCTAATCAAATTAATGAGGGGGACGGTCGCTTCCTGACTTTTGGAGAGCCCCGCCACAATGAAACCGATGGCCAGAAACGTGCCCATGCCTAACATCAAGACAGTGAGCACGGCGCCCCAGGGAATCAGGACGGTGGCATGCAGCACGGTCGTGGAAAATCCTAAAACAATGAGCGCACTCGCTAAGCCGATGATCACGTAGTGGACTAGGGTCGCGGCCAGAAACTGGCCAGGGAGGACGGGCGTGGCCCGAAAGCGGCGCAGGACGCCTTTCTCCTTCCACCGCGTTAATCCCGCCCCAATGCCAAAGAGACTATTTTGCATGGCCATGAGAGCCAAAATCCCCGGCAACAGAAAATCTAAATAGGTGGCGGTGTGGGAATGGGTTAATGCCCGCACCGAGACTCGCAGCCACGGCGGATGGCCGGACAGTGCCAAATCCGTTTCGGCGACGTACGCCTCTACCGCGCCGACGGTTTGCTGGGCGGTCAGGGCATTCGCGTTGTTGTACCGTAACGTCAACGCGATCGGGTGATGGGGCGCGGGCTCCTTGGGCACGAATAACGCGCCCGCTAATTGGCCGCGCTGAACCTCGCGCAGGGCCACGACGCGCGGGAGGCGTGTGACGGTGAACACGGGCGAACGCGTGAACGCCTGGACCACGGTGTTTGATGCACCCTGAGGGGCGACCACCGCGAGACTGACACGACTCGGGGCATTGCCCAAGAAGCTAAACACCATCATCAACACGAGCGGAAAAAAGAGCGTCCAAAACAATCCTTGGCGATTGCGAAGCGTCTGCCGCAACAGGCTTCGCGTCAGCACGATCACCGCGTTCATTCGCGTAAACTCCTTCCAGTGAGGGTCAGAAAGACATCTTCCAAGGTGGCTTGCCGCGTCTTCAGTCCGGTGAGCGGCCGCTGGTGATCATTGGCCCAGTTCACGAGCTCGATCAACGTCTTTTCCAGCTGATCCGTGACCAGCAACAGGGCGTCAGCCTGAATGTCGACGCGCTGGACTGACGACAGCGCGCTGGCGACATCGCGGCCCACCTCGCGTGAGAGTTCCAGCACCGCAGATGGCGTGTGACGATGGATGAGTTCGTCCACAGTGCCTTCGTCCAAAATCGTGCCGTGATCCACGATGGCTACCCGGTCGGCGAGCGCCGCCGCTTCCTCCATGTAATGCGTGGTGAGCACGACCGTGCGTCCTTCCGCTTGCAGCTGCCGAATCACGGCCCAGAGGTTTTGACGCGCCTGGGGATCGAGGCCGGCCGACGGTTCATCCAGGAACACGATTTCGGGATCGTTCACGAGCGCGCACGCTAACGCCAACCGCTGCCGTTGTCCCCCGGAAAGGCTCCCGACCCGCGCGTGTTGTTTTTCCGCGAGGTCGAGCCGGACAATGAGGTCGGGGACCGCCAACCGTTGACGGTACAAACTGTGGAACAGCTCGAGCGTTTCGCGGACCGTCAGGAGTTCGAAAAATTCACTGTTTTGAAGCTGGACGCCAAATCGCTGCCGCGCATAGGCTGGTTTTTGTGCGAGATCTACATCTCCCCACCAGACACGCCCCTCGTCGGGCTGACGGAGACCTTCGATCATCTCCAGCGTGGTCGTCTTGCCCGCACCGTTGGGACCGAGCAACGCAAACACCTCACCGGCCCGAATGGTGAGCGTGAGCTGATTCACCGCGGTGAGCGCACCGTAACGTTTGGTGACTCGCTCCACGCGCAATGTCTTGTTAGGCATTCTGTCACTCCTCGCATACCCATAACGTTGATGCGGGTGATCATGAGGCCGCGCATCACCCCGATACACGGTCTAGCCCTGCTTGATGAGCCAGCATCACCCAGAGCACACCGTGCGCACGAGGGCATCGTGGCCCGGTTTCGGGGTTGCCATTGATTATACACATAATTATACTTATACATAATATCATTTTGGCCGCGTCGTCAAGCGGTGATGTCGGTCACGACGGATACCCGCAGCCAGGGGTTCTGGGCGCGACAACGGGGCGCGGCACGCAAAGGAGGGAGACCACGGTGTACACCCGACGCTGGCAATGGCGGCACGCCCCGGTGGCCCCACGCGACTACGTGGTCTTGTTGACGCTGCTGCGCCTCCGCGGCCTTCGCGATGCGCCGCCATTTGGCTGGGAGGTGTGGCGTGTGCTGGGCGCGCTTCGGCACAGCCCGGGATTGGTCGGCTATAGCGTGGCTGGGAACGTTCGTGACCAGGAGTACTATACGTTATCGGTCTGGGACTCGGAGGCCGCCCTGGAGGCCTTTGTGCAAGGACCCGTGCATCGCCACGCGATGACGGCGTTACGCGACCGACTTGCTGCCACCCGATTTGTCCGTTGGACGATGCCGGGACTGCGATTCCGCCTGGATGGGCCACGGCGCTCGCTCATCTCGGCGCGCCGCCCTGATGGGTCAGCCCGTCGTGGGGAGAGTCACGATGTGGGTGATGGCGTGGGAGGCGGCGATTGGGCGATGATGCGTGTTAGGCCTGGGGGGAGGATCAGGCCCCACGAGATCATTTGCGAGGCCGAAGAAGACTTGCCGCTCTACGACTGGGCACAAGCGCTCGTGGGAGACAATGTGTCCGCCGCTGTCACGTGCGGACCGCGGCGCTTTGTGGGAATGGAAGACAACCATCGGAACGGCTATCATGAAGTCACGGTGCGTGTGCATACGGGGTACGGGCTGCGCACCCAACGGTTTGGGAGCCCTGCTAGGGGAATGGCCGCATCTCTGCGAATCCGGGCGTGTGGCAGTGTTTCGTGTCCATCACACGCGCAAGGGACCATTTGCGGATTGCGTGCGACACATTGGTGAATGCGCGATTTGGGTCTATCTGGAGACCTGGCGCGCATGGAGCAATGCAGAGGCCCCTTGGAACCTGTGGAAGCGATTCTGGGAGCCGACAGTGGCCCAGCTGGATCTCGGAGGAACCCACACTCACAGTGGTGGATGCCGGGCACACGTTGCGGGGTCAGGTGCCGCGGGAGTGTTTCGACGTGTGGCAGGCGTATGCCGATGTTTCCGCGATCGAGGCTCTCGAACTTGGAGGGGGTTTGACGCCAGGTTACCGGTATGCGAACCTGCGGCCGTACTGCTGCCACAAAAGGTCACGTTCCAGGGAAAGGGGGAACGACGCTCGTGTCGGAGAAGGATCACGACGATCTCGAAGCAGAATTGCTGGCGATAGTCCGCGCGAACCGCGACTTAGGGTCTGACTATGACTACGAGACTGTGGCGCAAATTCTGGAGGCTGTTCGGCGGTCGACCCCGGCTGTCCCGCGCCAACCGCCAGAACCATGGCACGATCCAGCGTGGGAGCGGTTCTCGCCACGCGAGCGGCGGCGACGTGTGATGCGCGCTTGGCACCAGCCTTCACGTCCGAGATCCCTAAATGAGGCGTTGGGGGCGGTGTATGCGCTGTCCATCCCACTCTTGGGCGTCGCCGCCGGTACTGCCCACACGGCCGGGGTGATGGGGGTGTTAGGCCTCGACGCGCTGGCGACCATCGGGATCCTGGTTAAAACCCGGGCTCCCGATCCCAATCATCCCCGACTCCGGTCCCGATAGGCGATCCCCTGAGGTGGGTGGCAGGGCCGCAGTTCTGGCGAGCGTGTCGGCAGGATGGATGGGCCGTCCGATTGCTTGGTATGAGACGGTTTCGTGCCGTGTCGGGGTGGTATGAAAGCCATCGTAGCGAAGGTGGTGCGCGATGGGGCGACAACGCAGGTTATGCCAGGAGGGAGGATTATGCCCCACAAGACCATTTACGTGGCCGAAGAGGACTTGCCGCTCTACGAGCGGGCGCAAGCTCTCGCTGGAGGCAATTTGTCCGCCGCTGTCACGCGCGGACTGCGGTGCTTTGTGGAAATGGAAGACAATCATCGCAACGGTTATCATGAAGTGACCGTGCGTGTGAACACGGGATACGGGATGCGCACCCAGCGGTTTTGGGGTGCGCTTCTGGGGGAGTGGCGGCATCCCAGCGGATCCGGGCGTGTGGAAGTGTTTCGTGTCTATCGTACGCGAAAGGGGCAATTTGCGCTTTACGTGCGACGCATGCCCGAGTGGGCGATTTGGCTGGACCCTGAGACGTGGCGCGCGTGGGGCAATGGAGGAGCGCCGTGGGATCAGTGGCGGCGATGGTCGGAGCGGTGGCTGGGCGGGCCATGGCCGAGCGGGGGATCGGAGGAGGCGCAGCTTATCGTGGTGGCGACGCTGGACGCGCTGCGCGATCAGGTGCCCCCAGAGTTTTTCGAGGCGTTGCAAGCCAACGCGGATCGACCGACAATTGAGGAGTTAGACATTTGACCGCGAAGTCGGCACTGCCCCGGTTCGAGAAATCCGGGGCCAGGCCAGATCGAGTGACGGTGAAAGGAGGGGTCTCACTCGTGGCGGGAACCGATCACGAGGACCTCAAGGCGGAATTATTGGCCATTGTCCGGGCAAACCGCGACTTAGGTCCAGAGTACGATGATCAGGCGGTCGCGCAAATTGTCGAGCTGATGCGTCGCTCCACGCTTGCAGGGCCCGGAACCCGGCAGCCCGAACCCTGGCATGATCCCCAGTGGGATCGCTTGTCGCCGCGCGAGCGGCGCCAGGTCCTGCGCGCGTGGCGCCGGTCCACGCGGCCGTGGCCGCTCAATTACTTGGCTCCTGTCTACGCGTTATCGATTCCGCTGCTGGCCATTGCGGCTGGGACGGCGGACACCCTCGGTGTTTTAGGGGTACTCGGGTTAGACGCGATTGCCACGGTGGGCATTCTCCTAAAGACCCGGCCCCCCGGGGCCGATCCGCCCCAACTCCGGTGATGGGCATCGAGGCGACCCGAGCAGCGCTGAGCGGTGAGTGACAGGCTTGCGGCCCTCGATGACGGAAGGAGGCGGCTTCATGGTGCCGCTCTGGGTCTATGAACTTCACTGGCCTTGGTGGCTTCGACTTTGGCTCGGCGCGAGTGGAGTCGCCCTAGTCGCGGCGGGCGTAGCGTCCGTGGGGGTGGGCCATCCGCTGGCTCTGGTGGGGGTGTGGGCCAGCACGGGAAGCCTGGCGGCCGGCATTGTTGTTGGGCGATGGCGTCCCGTGGCCGCGTGGCATGAAGTCCAACGCACGGAACGCGTATATCACCTGCGACGGTTAGACGCAGCGAGTGCGCAATGGATTCCAGCGCGCCCGCTCATGGAGCGGACTGGACTCTGGATGCTGGTGTACGGCGTCGTGCTATTTCTCCTGCCGCGTCACGCGGTCAGCGGGTCCTTGCTGCTGGCGCTGGTGGCCATGCAACTGGTTCTGCGGTGGGGCTATCCGCGCCGCCGGCGACCTGATGCCTTTCTCGCGTGGCGGGATCCGGATGGACGACAACACCGGGGATACGTGATTCACGGATGGGGACCACCGGTGGACGCACACCTCTCATCCTGATCAAATCCGTCAGCGGCATCGCGGCACGGGCAGGACGGACGTGCACGGCTCTCCTGATCCACCGCGATAGCAACAAGAATGCGGAGTCCTAATGGTCGCGTGACGCCTAAAGCAGGTGAGTCCGGGCGCTGGCCAGTGACCGTCGCACGGAGGGGTGCTCGTAAGACACGTGACAGATGCAGGGCATAAGCGCGGCGTGGCACGATGTCGTGCGAAATCCCGGGAAACGGGAGAGGAGGCTTACCGAGGTGGACTGGCGTGTCGATGCCTCTGAAATCCAGTGGATGACTGAGCGGTTAGCCAACTTTTGGGAACCGCGGCTCGTGGCCCTGGCGCCCAGCGGGTTTCCCGCCTACGGTCGGTTATTGCACCCCGCGTACACGGAAGGAGGGTCCTTGGTTCGCTGGGCGGACGTGGCCATGCGCAATGGGGTACCGATGACCGCCACGAGCGATTTTGCGCATCTGGCGCTGCCGTCTCGTTGCCCCCCAGGAGGACGTCCCTGGCGCGGCGAGCCGCCGCGATGCGGCACCTTGGAAAAAATACAAGCTGAGCACCTCGTGGACGTATTGCGATCCTACACCGCGACCCCTGACGTGGTGATGTTCGCACTGTGGGACGGCTTGGGCTGGGATGTGGCCATGTGGCTAGATTCCAACAACCGGGCGGTGCCTGTGCCGGATCCGGTGCCAGCCGCAGCACGTCGTGGCCCTGGCCTCCGAATTCCCGGGCGGGACTACCTTGTTTACCGTGGGCGTCTGGAGGATGCGCTTTACTGGCTGCCGACCTACGATCAAACCCCGCACTATTGGTGGCCCCAAGATCATGCGTGGGCAGTGGCCAGCGATGTCGATCTCCCGTGGAGCATTGTGGCGGGGAGTTCTGACTTGGTCTCACGGCTGGCAATCGATGCTGTTCTCGAAGTGGTGCCTCTTGCGGTCGATGCCGTTCGAGATCCCGAACCAGCATGGCTAAGGGCGGCCGTGGCCCAGGCCGCGCAGGATCTGCTCCGGGTTCGCGCAGCGACCATCGATACGGTCCGTGGCCCGGTGTCGTTTCGTTTGGATGAGCGCGGTTGGTGGTTGGAGTGCGGTAGAACTTCACGGACGCGTCTATTTCCGGAAGGTGTGCCTCAACCCTATGAAGAGCAGTTGTCGTCCGCAATCTTGTCGTCGTTAATGGATGCCCTGCACCTTTATTAACCCGCCCCTTTGAAACGACTTAAGAAGGTGCGAGTAGGAGAATGGTCCGGAAGAGAGCAAGTGGGCGCGAGGAGTCATACCGATTCGCCAAAATTCGTGCCACAGGGTTGGTTAGGAAGCTCAAGACACACGAAGGCGCCATGAGTCGCTCGTTACCATCCGTGCCGGGGATCGCAGAGTGCGTGAGGCGGTGAACGCGTTGCTTCATCCGCGTGCATAGCAGTAAGGCGGCAGCAGGCGTAACCGTTCTGATGGACTTATTCATTTCTGACCATTCCTGATCAAATCTGTTGCCACCTTCCTGGTTCATGATGCCACCGCTTCTTAGGGCCATTGGCCGGTCGTCCACGGGCGGGCACTCCCCAGGCTGTCACCGAGCAGTCCGGCTTACGCCGGAACGGGTGAGGAGCCCCTCACCGAACTCTCGGCCACTCGCCGTCAATTGATCGCCGCGTTGATGTCGCGATCATGAGGCGTGTGACATGCTGGGCACGTCCACTCTCGCATCGTGAGCGGCATTTTCGGCATTGTGTATCCACACGACGCACACGTTTTGCTGCTCGGATACCAACGGCTCACGATAACCACCGTTTTGCCGCGTTGAGCCGCTTTGTATGCGAGTGGCCGACGGAATTCGCCAAAGCCCATATCGGCAATCGCCCGGGCCAACGGATGATTTTTGAGCATTCCGGCCACGTTCAGATCCTCGATGGCGATGACATCGAAACGTTCGACGAGATCGGTCGTGAGTGGATGCCACGCATGGGCCCGGATATTCGCAATCCGGGCATGGAGCCGGGCGATGCGCCGTGGGGTTTTCCGCATGTTCTCCGACCAGGGGATGTGCATTCCTTTCGGAATGGGTTCGCCGGGCTTTAGCCCGGCGCGGACTTTAGCGGCTTCCATCTGGCGGCTGAAGTGTCGCGATAACCGGCGGAGTTGTTTCAAAGCCGTCGCATAGGCTTTCGGTCCCGCAACCTTCTCGCCGGTCGAGAGGGTCGCCAACGCCGACCACCGCTTGGTTTTCGCGGCGGACGACAGGCGGATCCGGGATCTCGACGGTGACACTCAGGAACCCGCGATCCGCGGTGCGTGAGATCGTGCCCGCCACGACTTTCCCGACGAACCGCAAGGGTTCGTGCATGCGCACCCACCCCAGCTTCGGGATATGCACCTTGCGGCCTTTGACGGTGAATGGATCATTCGTGAGCGAAAAGCTGTCATGGCGGCCCTTCTTCTTGAACGTGGGATATGCGGCTG